>CAKZGB010000008.1 GCA_936911875.1 uncultured Lysobacteraceae bacterium | reverse complement strand
CCCCTCCGCGTCCAAAACAAAAAGCCACCCTTGCGGGTGGCCTTTTGTTTTGGATCTGGCGGGGAGGCACGGGGATTGGATGCGGTGCATCGTGCACCGCCCGCTCGCACGAGAGTGCTCGCGCAACCTGACGGTTGTCCCGCCCGCACATCCGTGTGCGGGCGTCGAACCCCCTCATCGGGAGTTCGTCATCCCCCTCCGCGTCCAAAACAAAAAGCCACCCTTGCGGGTGGCCTTTTGTTTTGGATCTGGCGGGGAGGGGGGGATTCGAACCCCCGATACGCTATTAACGTATGCCTGATTTCGAATCAGGTACATTCAACCACTCTGCCACCTCCCCTGGAGGTGAGCCCGCTATTTTAGCGAACCCGATGGCGGGATGCAAGTGACTTACTTGACCCCGTGCATCATGCGGCGGAGCAGCGGTGCGAGCAGCAGGGCGACGATGGCGCAACCCACACCGATCCACAGCATTAGCGTGAACAGCTCGCTGTATTTGGCACCGGCTTCGACCATGTTGACGGCCTGGCCATCGGGAATATCCAGGGCAGCGATCTTGCCGAACTGGGCGGCCAGCATTTCCGAGAAGGCAGTGGCCAGGAACCAGGTGCCCATCATCAGCGAGACCACGGTGGGAACCGACAGCTGTGTCACTGCCGACAGACCCACGGGCGAGAGACACATTTCGCCGGCTTCGAGAATCAGGTACGCCAGCGCCAGCACCCACACACTGCTCAGCTCGCCGGAGGCACCGGCAATATTGGCGGCATAAATTAGCGGGACGAAGGACAGGCCGGCGAACAGCAGTCCCAGCGAGGCCTTAACCGGCTTGGAGGGGTTCAGGTTGCGCTTGTCGAGCCATCCCCACAGACCGGTGAATATCGGGGCCAGCAGGATGATGAACAGGGCGCCGAGGAAGGTCAGCGAGCCGGCAGTTTGCGGCAAGGTCAGCACATCGCGCAGCAGGAAGACAATCATCAGCACCGAAGCGCCGCCGAACAGCAGGATCGGCAGTTTGGAGTTGGGATCACGGTCCGACACTTGCGCTGAAATTATGAAGGCCAACGGAGCCAGCAGCAACGATGCAATCGACCACGGTGCATGCGCAAAGAAAGTTGTCAGTTGCTGCGTAAACGAACCGGTCATCCGGATCTCCTCGGTGCTGGTCTGAACCAGAGAGGGCACAAGATCCTTGGTCAGCATGCGATCGGTGAACGTCACCCACGAGCCGTAGGTTTGCTCGTATAGCGTAAAGAACACCAGCGTCATGGCGATCAGGGCCATCAGTGCAATCATCTGCTGGCGTTGCACCGGCGTGCAGCGCGTGAAAATGAACCACAGATACCAGGCAAGCACCACGACCATTACAACGATCATCAGGACTTGAGCCAGCGAGACTTCACCGCCAATTGCAAAGCGCTGATTGGCAACGGCATAGAGCAGCAACGCGATCGGCACCAGACCTACCAGAGTCGTGAGATAGATCAGCCATTCGCGCGGAAGGCCGAGCACGCGCTCGCGCAGCGTTTGCGGATTGGGGGATTCGGCATGACCGTGCAGGTACTTTTGACCCCACAGGAACTGCAGCAAACCAAGCAGCATGCCGATACCGGCAGCGCCGAAACCGTAAGACCAACCCAGCGTCTGACCGAGATAGCCGCAGATGATCGATGCGAACAGGGCACCCAGATTGATGCCGGCATAGAACAGACTGAAGCCGCTATCGCGACGCGGATCGTTGTCAGCGTAGAGTTTGCCGACGATGGTCGAGATGTTGGGCTTTAAGAAGCCGACACCCATGATGATCAGTGCGAGCGATACATAGAAGAAGCGCAGGGCGCCTTCGTCACGAGTCACAACGCCGTTGACGACGCTTGCAGGCGCACCCTCGATGGCCATGCCCGCATGGCCTAACACCAACAGCAAGCCACCGAAGATTACCGCCCGACGCATGCCGAGATACCGGTCAGCCAGAACGCCGCCGATGACCGGGATGCAGTAAACGAGACCGCCGTAGGCACCGAGCACATCGAGACCGATCTTGTCGCCGAATTTGTGGTGCTCAATGAGGAACAGCAGCAGCAGTGCTTTCATTCCGTAGAATGAGAATCGCTCCCACATTTCAGTAAAAAAGCAGACGTAGACGCCCTTAGGAACGCCGAACAGTTCATCGGCCGCGTTGGCGCGAGGGGGTGCGATTGTGTTCATGAAAACTATTTGATTCGGATCCGTCGAGTATAGCCAGAGGTCAGAGCAAACGGGCTATTCAAGTACGGATTTGGGACTATCATTGAAGTTTCTGTCTGCTCTCATGAGTCCCACCATGAATCGATCTTTGCTGCATGCGGCTTTACTGGCCGGTCTGTCCTTTCCATTTGCGGCTGTTGCTGAAACGGCGCCCCACGGTCTGCAGATCGAGGAAATGGCGACCATGGACCGCTATTCATCGCCGGTTTTGAGTGCCGATGGCTTGACCGTCGTGTTCAGCAAGCGGATTGTGAATAAGGAAACGCTTAAAGCAAGCAGCAGCCTGTGGACGGTTTCGACTAAGGGTGGTGCAGTGCGTCAACTGACGCCGTCGGATTGGAACGTGAATTCGCCGGCCCTGTCGTCCGATGGCAAGACCCTGTATTTCCTGTCGGCCAAGAACGGCAGCATGCAACTGTATTCCCTGCCCATGAGCGGCGGCGTACCCAAACAAATTTCCAAATTGCCTTTGGACGTCGGCGGTTTCTCCATTGCGCCGGACGGCAAGCAGATCGCGCTGACCATGGAGGCCTACGCCGACTGCACCGTTGATCTGCAATGCACGGTTGATCGTGACAAGACCAACGGCGAGCGCAAGTCGACGGGCAAAGTGTTTGACCGCATGTTCATTCGCCACTGGGATGCCTGGAACGAGGGCAAACTCAACCGCCTGTACGTCGCACCGCTGTCCGATTCCATTACCGATGCGCGCATGATTGGTGCATCGGTCAAGGCCGATACGCCCTCGCGTCCGTTCGGTGATCTGTCCGAAATGGCCTGGTCGCCCGATAGCCGCAGCATTGTGTACAGCGCACGTCTGGCCAATGCCGATGAGCCGCGTTCCACCAACTTCGATCTGTATCAGGTCGCTGTCGAAGGCAATGCGGAGCCTCGCAATCTCACAGCCTCCAACCCGGCCTGGGATACCGGCCCGGTGTTCTCGGCTGACGGCAAGACGCTGTATTACCGCGCGATGAAGCGTCCGGGTTTCGAAGCCGATCGCTGGCAGATTCGTGCAATGGATTTGGCCACCGGCGCGGTGCGCGACATTGCAGCCAATTGGGACCGCTCGGCCGATAGTCTGACTCTGACGGCTGATGGCCGCAACCTGTTTGTAACGGCAGGCGACATCGGTACGCAAAAATTGTTCAGCGTCGACGTGGCCAACGGAAACGTGCGCCCGCTGACCAAAGCCGGCGCGGTCGGTAATGTCAGCGTCGCCGGTAACACAATGGTTTACACACTGAATTCGCTGCAATCCGGCGATCAGATCATGGCGGCCACGCATTCCACCGGTACTGCGCGTGCATTGACGCCATCGGCTTCGCAGCTGTTGCCGGGCGTCAAGTTCGGAGATGCAGAACAGTTCTCGTTCAAAGGCTGGAACAACGAAACGGTTTACGGCTATGTGGTCAAACCGTGGAACTATCAGCCCGGTAAAAAATATCCGGTCGCATTCCTGATTCACGGCGGTCCGCAGGGTTCGTTTGGCGATGGCTGGTCGTATCGCTGGAATCCGCAAACCTATACGGGTCAGGGCTATGCCGCAGTGATGATCGATTTCCACGGTTCGACCGGCTACGGTCAGGCCTTCACCGATGCGATTTCACAACATTGGGGTGACCGTCCGCTCGAAGATCTGCGAAAGGGTTGGGCCGCTGCGCTCTCCAAGTACGACTTCCTGGATGGTGACAAGACCTGTGCCCTGGGTGCGTCGTACGGCGGTTACATGGTCAACTGGATTGCCGGTAACTGGAACTCGCCGTTCAAGTGCCTGGTCTCGCACGACGGTGTCTTCGATCAGCGCATGATGGGTTATGCCACCGAAGAGCTCTGGTTCACTGAATGGGAAAACGGCGGATCGGTCATCAACAATCCCGCAGGTTATGAAAAATACAATCCGGTCAATCACACGTCCAAGTGGCGCGTGCCGATGCTGGTGATTCAAGGTCAGCAGGATTTCCGCATTCCGGCAGAGCAGGGCATTGCCGTCTTTACCGCACTGCAGCTCAAGAACATTCCATCCAAGTTCCTGTATTTCCCCGATGAAAACCACTGGGTGCTGAAGCCTGCCAATTCCATCCACTGGCATCGCACGGTTAACGACTGGCTGCGTCAGTACATCGGTAGCGGATCCGATGCGACAAACGCCGCAAAATAACGCCTGTTTCCATGCGTGAAAGCAAAAGGGTCGCTCATTGGAGCGACCCTTTTTCGTTGCCGTTGCGATGAAGCCGTTATAGCCACTGCGCCTTGCGGAACCGCCGATACAGCACGATGCAGATCAGAGCGACAAAGCCGATCAGAACGGCGTAGCTCCACTTGCCCTCGAGTTCGGGCATGAACTTGAAGTTCATGCCGTACCACGACGCGACTAGCGTCGGCACGCCGAGCAGGGCAGCCCATGCACCGAGTCGCTTGACCACTTCACCCTGATGCACAGTGACCAGGGACAAGTTGGTGGACATGGCGGCCGACAGCATCTCACGCAGGGTATCAATGCCATCGTTCAGGCGAATCGCATGGTCCTGCACATCGCGCAGGTAGAGCTGAATTTCGTCCGTAATCAGTTCTTTACGAAGGCGTGTCAGCTGCGAAATGATGTCCGCGATCGGTGAGGCGGCAATGCGCAGTCGCGTCAAATCCTGCTTTAGCGTATACAGCTCGCGGATCGTTTTGGGCTTAAAGTCTTCGGACAGAATGTCGCGCTCGAGTTGCGAAAGCTGTGCGCTGAACTCATCCAGTAACGGCTGGAAGTTGTCGACGATCAGATCCATCACCACGTAGAGTCCGCCGGCGGTACCTTGGGCCATGAGCTGCGGTTCGCGCTCAAAGCGTGCACGCGCCGTGCGGTACGACAGTGAGCTGCCGTGGCGTACGGTGACCAGAAACCGTTTTCCGAGGAACAGATGCGTCTCGCCGAAACGGACGCGCTGATCAACGGTCTGCGCCGTCTTGACGGCGATAAACAGCGAATCGCCGTAAGACTCAATCTTCGGCCGTTGGTGCGCAACCTGGGCATCTTCGACGGCGAGGTCGTGCAGGTTAAATTCTTCCTGCACTTTGGCTAGCACGGTTTCGTCAGGCTCGTATAGCGCCAGCCAGACATAACCGCCATCGTCTACAGCAAGGACGTCACTGATCGCTTCGAGCGTGATGGCCTCAACGCTGCCCTTGCCATCGTAGTGATGGCAGGCAATGACGCATTTGGTATTGAATTCAGTGGTCTGCTGGTTCATCGGGCCATTGTACGGGACGGCATGCCAGATAAAGGGCCACATGGATCGGCAGCAATAGCGCAATCCAATGAGCATTGCGTTGCGGCAGCAACGACCAGTATTCGAATACAGCGATGACCGGCAAGATCACATGCACCGGCAGTGCAGACCACTGCAACACACGCGGATGCTTACGCCACCAGGCCAGTAGTGGCAGCAGTGCGAGCGGATTCATCAGCCACAGATTGCGATTGGCGAAGGCGAAGTTGTGCGCCGTGAACAGCCACAAGTAGAGCAAGGTGGCGCCAAACGCGGACAACAGAAGCCAAATGATGGTGGCGGTGATACCAAACCCACGCAGCGTAAGTCGGCGCAGCCACAGCAGCATCGCACCGAGGGCGGCACCGGCCAGCAGCCAGTACATCCACCGGAAGCTGGCATCGACGGCATCCGGACGGAGCTGATGTTCAAGCAGCGTCTGCGTGCTCGCCACGACCGGCTTGCCATCGACTTGCAGATCGGTGAGTGCAGCGGCGAAGCGGCCGGGAATAAAGCTCTCGTCCCAGCGGGACATGGGGCGATCGGCTTGCGGGCCGAGGCCCAAGTCGAACAGATAGCGCATCCACAGCGCATCGTCGGCCAGTCGCACCGCCTCGGAGCGGTAGGTCAGTCCTTGCGAACGGGATTCCAGCTGCGAGCGCAGCGCGCCACCAAAGGCACGGTCAACGGCGTCGCGGACACGGGTTGCACAGTTGTCCGTGAAATAACGGTAGTCGTAAAAC
Source organism: uncultured Lysobacteraceae bacterium (assembly GCA_936911875.1). Taxonomy (GTDB): domain Bacteria; phylum Pseudomonadota; class Gammaproteobacteria; order Xanthomonadales; family Xanthomonadaceae; genus Aquilutibacter. Next base: position 198,673 of record CAKZGB010000008.1, on the reverse strand, counting down.
GCATTCTGCGGCTGAGCATTGAGGCGCAACGCCTGATCCAATGCACGCGCGCGTTCGGGCGACAGATTGAGCCACTGCATCTGCACGCCGCGGCCTTCGGCCCGATAAATCGACAGATCCTGTTCCGTAGTCAGTACCGCCAGCTGGTAGCGCATTTCACCACGGGCAAAGCGGCTCACGAAATCCGGCGCCGTCGGATCAAAGAATCCGAAGTTGTAGTTCAAGGATTCGCCGGTGACGGGATCCTGGACTACCAGCGCATCGTGTCCGAACCGCTCCCAGAAAATATTGCCGGGACGCATGGTCATGACGCCAATGCGCGGTGCAGACGAAGGCGCTGCGGCCGGCGGTGCCTTCGCGGTGCTAATCGGTTCGGCGGCAAAACCGACGGACGCGAACAGCAGGGCAGCACAGCACAACACCAGCCGGAAGACCAGCCGATGCAAACCCTGCTTAGTCATGCGGCAGAACGGAGACGTGGAATGTATGGACGCGACGCGCATCGGCCTGTGCGACGCGGAACATAAAGCGTCCCAGTGCCAGTTCTTCGCCCGCTTCGGGGATGTGGCCAATGGCATCGGTGACCAGACCGCCGATCGTGTCGTAGTCATCATCGGCAAAGGTAGAGCCGAACCGTTCGTTAAAGTCACCGATGGGGGTCAACGCTTCGACAATGAAAATACCGTCGGCCTGCGCGGCGATTAGCGTGTTGCTGCCGGCCGCGTCATCGTGCTCGTCATCGATATCGCCCACGATCTGTTCCAGCACGTCCTCGATGGTGACCAGACCGGCCACGCCACCATGCTCATCGATGACGATGGCCATGTGGTTGCGCGATTGACGGAACTCACGCAGCAGCACATCGAGACGTTTGGATTCGGGGATCAGCACCGCGGGGCGAAGCAGCGAATGCACGGTGCCGGGACCGTTGTCCGCAACGACGCCACGCAACAGATCCTTGGCCAGCAGAATGCCGACAATGCTGTCTTTGTTTTCGCTGTGCACCGGGAAACGCGAATGGCCGGACTCGACCACTTGTTTCATTAGGGACAGGAAGGGCTCGTCAATATCGAGCGAGACCATCTGCGAACGCGCAACCATCACCTCACCGACGGTCAGGTCGGAGACGGCGATAGCGCCTTCCATCATGCGTAATGTGTCGGCCTCGATGAGGGAATTTTCCTGAGCATCGCGCAGGATTTCCACTAAGTCTTCGCGGGTGGAGGGTTCGCCGGAAAGGGCGTCACCGATACGCTCAAGCCATGAGCGCTTTTCGGAATGGGAGTGACTACTGTCGTCCTCTGCCATGACGGTAGATGCGGGTGCGTCCGTAAGTTAGAAAGGTTATTTATACCATTTTGCCCGCAACGTCACGTGACGAAATCGGGTCAGAAGTCGCTCAAACGGGACTTACAGGTAGGGGTCGTTAATGCCGAAGGTGGCCAGAATTTCCCGTTCCAGCTGTTCCATGGCATTGGCCTCGCGATCGTCCTGATGATCCCAGCCCAGCAGATGCAAGGTGCCGTGCACGGTCAGATGCGCGTAGTGAGCGGCCAGCGGTTTGTTCTGCTCCTGCGCCTCGCGTTCCACCACCGGGGCACACAGAATCAGATCGCCGATCAGCGGGATGTGCACATCGTCCGGCAAGCCCTCGGGGCGGTCGGCCTCAAAACTCAGCACGTTGGTGGCGTAATCCTTGCCGCGATAATGCCGATTGAAGTGTTGGCCTTCCTCGGTATCGACGATGCGGATGCCGATATCCGCGGCCTTGCAGCGCCGATCCAGGGCCGCAGCGACCCAGCGACGGAACGAGCTCGGTGCCGGAATGCCTTTGCGCGGCAGGCCGTAGCTCAGACTGACTTGCAGATCGACGGGGCCTTGGGTCATGGCACAGCACTCTCACCGTTGCGGGCGTCGCGAGCTTCGTACGCGTTGACAATTCGTGCCACCAGCGGATGGCGCACGACGTCCTTGGCTTCAAAGAACGTAAAGCTGATGCCATCAACGCCGCGCAGCACTTCGAGCGCATCGCGCAGACCGGACTTCTGATGGCGCGGCAAATCGGTTTGCGTCAGATCGCCGGTCACGACTGCAGTGGAGCCGTAACCGATCCGCGTCAGGAACATCTTCATCTGTTCGACGGTGGTGTTCTGCGCTTCATCGAGAATGACGAAGGCATCGTTGAGCGTCCGGCCGCGCATGTAGGCCAGCGGTGCGATCTCAATGATGTTTTTTTCCAGCAGTTTCAGCGTTTTTTCGACACCGAACATTTCGTACAGCGCGTCATACAACGGGCGCAGATACGGATCGACCTTTTGCGTCAGATCACCGGGCAGAAAGCCGAGTTTTTCACCGGCTTCTACCGCAGGACGAACCAGTACCAGACGCTGGACCCGGCCTTCGTTCATGGCATCGACTGCAGAGGCAACGGCCAGGAATGTTTTGCCGGTACCGGCCGGGCCGATGCCGAAATTAATATCGTGGGTGGCGATGGCGTGCAGGTACTTGGCCTGGTTGTCACCGCGACCGCGAATAGTGCCGCGTTTGGCTTTGATCGCGACTTGCTGCGGTTCGTAGTCCGCATCGCGACGTTTGCCTTTACCGCTTGCGGCATTGGCAGCCGCTGCCGCCATGCGCACGTTGATGGCATGTTCGTCGAGGGTTTCGTCGGCAGTCTCCTGATACAGAGATTGCAGCAGATCCTCGGTCGCTTCGACCGCGGCTTGCGACGAACCGGTGACCTCAAACTGTTCGGCGCGATTGGCAATCGCGACGCCCATGCGCGACTCGATCTGGCGCAAGTGCGCGTCCAGCGGGCCGGTCAGATTGGCCAGGCGGGCCGCATCGGCGGGCTGCAGCGAAAACTGAGTTTCGTGTTGCTTCATAGGCATAGCATAGCGCGCCGGCGCGACAGCGAACGCATCGGCCGCCTACCCCTTCAGCTCGTAATCACACGGCCGCGCAGGGAGTTACTGAACGCCTCGGTGATCACCACGTCCACGAATTCGCCGACGAGGCGGGCAGGGCCTTCGAAATTGACTTGGCGCATGTTCTCGGTCTTGCCGGTCAGCTCGTTCGGGTTCTTGCGGCTCCGGCCCGTGACCAAGATGCGTTGCGCGCTGCCGACCATGCTCTGCGAGATGCTCAGGCTGTGCTGATTGATGTGCTGTTGAAGGCGCGACAGGCGGGCGTGCTTGTCGACCTCGGAGACGTCATCGTGCAAGTCAGCGGCAGGTGTGCCGGGGCGACGCGAGTAGATGAAGCTGTAGGACTGGTCAAAGCCGACGTCCTCGATCAGTTTCATGGTCTTTTCAAAGTCGCCATCGGTCTCGCCCGGGAAGCCCACAATGAAATCCGACGCGACACTGATGTCCGGACGCACGGCGCGCAGCTTGCGGATTTTGCTCTTGAATTCGAGTGCGGTGTAGCCGCGCTTCATTGCAGCCAGCACGCGATCGCTACCGGCTTGCACCGGCAAATGCAGATAGTTGGCGAGCTTGGGTACATCGCGATACGCCTCGATCAGGCTGTCGCTAAATTCCAACGGGTGCGAAGTCGTGAAACGAATGCGACCAATGCCTTCGATCTCTGCAATGGCACGAATCAGCAAGGCGAGATCGGCGGTCTCGGGTTCAACGCCATCCTCAGCAGGCAGCGGACCGCGATACGCATTGACGTTCTGGCCCAGCAGATTGATTTCCTTGACGCCTTGCGCGGCCAGCTCGGCGACTTCGATCAGCACGTCCTCAAACGGGCGGCTAATTTCAGTTCCACGCGTATACGGCACCACGCAGAACGAACAGTACTTGCTGCAGCCTTCCATAATCGAGACGAAGGCGCTCGGACCCTCGGCACGCGGCTCGGGCAACTTATCGAACTTTTCAATTTCCGGGAAACTGATATCGACCTGCGGCGTACCGGTTTCGCGCTGACGCTCAATCAGTTCCGGCAGACGATGCAGCGTCTGCGGCCCGAATACCAGATCCACGTACGGCGCGCGCTTGACGATGGCATCACCCTCTTGCGACGCGACGCAGCCACCGACACCGATCAGCACCGGCTTGTCTTTTTTCAGCTGCTTCCAGCGGCCCAGTTGGCTAAAGACTTTTTCCTGTGCCTTCTCACGAATCGAGCAAGTATTGACGAGGATGACGTCGGCTTCGTTGACGTCGGTGGTCAACTCCAGGCCATGCGCGTCACTGAGGACGTCGGCCATCTTCTGCGAGTCGTATTCGTTCATTTGGCAGCCGTGCGTTTCGATGAACAGCTTGCCTTTGGCGGCGACGCCCTTGGGGGTCGCGAGATCGGTGTCAGTCATTGGGCTCTCCTGGGTGCCGGCGCTTAATCCGGGCCTGAACCGACCATTTTATCGTGGATTGGCAGCCATCTGTCGGCGTTTTCGCCGGTTTGCGCTTCGCTGCGACCAAATCCGCCGCAGGGTAGAAGACCAATCCCACAGGAATTAGCGCAATGCAAAAATGGTGGCGGTTCGGTCTGTGGTGGCTGCTGGTTGTGGCCCCGAGTCTGGCGGCAGCGCCAGCGACACTGTATCGCTGCACGGGTAAGCAGGGTGCCGTCCTGACCGCTCAAGCGGGCCCCGGCTGCCGTCAGGTCGCGCAATGGTCTCCCGCATTAAACACCGACGAAGGCCCGACCGCCACGGTCGCCGATCCCGCTCGAGTGGAGTTTCCGGTCCTGCCGGGATCCGGGCCATCGGCGCCGGGTCAGCAGCGGCCAGGATCGGCCTTTGCCACGCGCCGCCTGTTTCCTACGGCTTATGCCGATGTGATTCGTACGCAAGCACAGCACTGGGGCATCGAGGAGGCCATGGTCAAGGCTGTAATCCACACCGAAAGTACCTTTAATCCCGCAGCGGTGAGTCCCAAGGGCGCTATGGGACTGATGCAGCTGATGCCGGCGACCGCGCGACGGTTCGGGGTCCGCAGTGCCTTCGACCCGAGTGAGAATATTCGGGCGGGCGTGCAGTATCTGGCGTGGCTGTTACGCCGTTACGGAGGGGACTGGCGGTTAGCGCTGGCGGGCTACAATGCCGGAGAGGGCGCCGTCGACCGGTACCGGGGTGTGCCACCATTTCCCGAAACTCGGCACTATGTCGAAAAAGTGTGGCGTCTTTCGCAGTCCTATCGGGTCGCTGCGACGCCATAACGCACTATTTTGGCCCGGATTGGGTTTGGCGTATTGTCTATTTGTTCACCTTTTCGCTACACTTGACTGTCTTTTATGGTGCGCAAGCTGCCTTCGGGTGGTGGTTCTCATAAAAATCCTTTGAAAATCAAGTGCTTTGCGGAGTGCCGGATGGCTAATTACGAGGGCGAACAGCCCATTAATAAAGGACGGCGTCGGTTCCTGACCGCCACCACAGCAGTGGTGGGTGCGGTTGGTGCCGGTTGTGCAGCAGTTCCTTTCATCAAATCGTGGAACCCGAGTGCGCGAGCTCAGCTTGCCGGTGCTCCGGTCACGGTCGACATTTCCGGTCTTGAGACCGGTGCCCGCCTGGTCAATGAATGGCGCGGTCAACCGATCTGGATCGTCAAGCGTTCGCCTGACGTCCTCAAGACGTTGCCGATGCTCGACAGCCGACTGAGTGATCCCAAGTCCGACAACAAGGACCAGCAACCGACATACATCACCGGTGAACTGCGTTCGATCAAGCCCGAAATTTCGGTGCTGGTCGGTCTGTGCACCCACTTGGGCTGCTCACCGGAGATGAAGGCGGAGATCCGTCCGGAACCGTTCGATCCGGAATGGAAGGGCGGTTACTTCTGTCCGTGCCACAAGTCGCGTTTCGACATGTCGGGTCGCGTCTTCAAGGGCGTGCCTGCGCCAACCAATCTGGTCGTGCCGCCGCATCATTACCAAGACGACAACACCATCATCATCGGTGTCGATCCTAAGGGAGCTGCGTAATCCATGGCTAATACCATCCAGAAATTGCAGGACTGGTTCGATTATCGCGCCAAGGGTTTCGGTCCGTTCTACCGCAAGCACATGTCCGAGTACTTCGCTCCGAAGAACTTTAACGTGTGGTACTTCTTCGGCTCACTGGCCATGCTGGTGCTCGTCAATCAGATCCTGACCGGTATCTTCCTGACGATGCATTACAAGCCGTCGGCTGCCGAGGCCTTCAGCAGCGTCGAATACATCATGCGTGATGTCGACTGGGGCTGGCTGATCCGCTACATGCACTCCACCGGTGCCTCGCTGTTCTTCATCGTGGTGTACCTGCACATGTTCCGCGGGCTGATGTACGGTTCCTACCAAAAGCCGCGTGAACTGGTGTGGCTGATCGGTATGGTGATCTATCTGGTCCTGATGGCCGAAGCCTTTATGGGCTACGTGCTGCCGTGGGGACAAATGTCCTTCTGGGGCGCCAAGGTGATCATCTCGCTGTTCGGTGCGCTGCCGGTTATCGGCGGTTCGCTGGTCGAATGGATCATGGGTGACTACCTGCCGGGCGACGCCACGCTCAACCGCTTCTTTGCGCTGCACGTCATCGCGCTGCCGCTGGTGCTGTTGCTGCTGGTGGTCCTGCACTTGGGCGCACTGCACGAAGTGGGTTCGAACAACCCCGACGGCGTTGAAATCAAGAAGGGTCCTAAGGGCAACCGCTGGTCGCCGACCGCTCCGAAGGACGGCATTCCGTTCCACCCGTATTACACGGTCAAGGATCTGTTCGGTGCCTCGTTCTTCCTGATGATCGGCGCGTTCATTGTGTTCTTTGCTCCGGCCTTCGGTGGCTGGTTCCTTGAACACGACAACTTTGTCGAAGCCAACCGTCTGGTCACGCCTGCGCACATCAAGCCGGTGTGGTACTACACCCCGTTCTACGCCATGCTGCGCGTGGTGCCGGATAAGCTCGGCGGCGTCATGGTCATGTTCGGTGCCATCGCCATCCTGTTCCTGGTGCCGTGGCTCGACCGTTCGCCGGTCAAGTCCGTGCGTTACCGAGGCTGGATCACCAAGGTTGCACTGGCTGTCCTTGCCATCGCTTTCGTGTGGCTGGGCAAGATCGGCGCCGGCCCGGGTACCGATCCGGTCGAAACCATCATTGGCCGTGTACTGACGGTGCTGTACTTCCTGTTCTTCCTGACGATGCCCATCTGGACCAAGCTGGACAAGACCAAGCCGGTCCCTGAGCGAGTGACGATGCATGACTAAGAAATTCCTGAAATCCTTTGCTTTGGGCGTGGCCGGCATGCTGTTGGCCGGTACGGCTGCCGCATCGACCGAGGGTGCTCTGCAGCAGGCAGGCGTGGACTTGACCGATAAGGGCTCCCTGCAACGCGGCGCCCAGATCTTCATGAACAACTGCTCCGGCTGCCACTCGCTCAAGTACCTACGTTACTCGCGCATGGCCCAGGATCTGGGTCTGTCCGAGGAGGAAGTGCAAGCCAACCTCAACCTGACCGGCGCCAAGTTCGGTGAGAGCATCGGTACGGCCATGCCGGCCAAGGCCGGTGAGCGCTGGTTCGGCAAGACCCCGCCGGATTTGTCGCTGGTCTCGCGCAGCCGCGGTTCGGACTGGGTATACACCTACCTCAAGTCGTTCTATCTCGACGAATCGCGGCCGTTGGGCTGGAACAACAGCTTGTTCCCTAACGCTTCGATGCCCAACCCGCTGTTTCAGGAGCAGGGCATGCAGCACGCCATCTTTGGTGAGGCTGACAAGGCTACCGGCGACAAGCCGGTGACCGGCCTTAAGATCACCACGCCGGGCACGCAGACCGAAGCGCAATTCAACCAAACCGTTCGTGACGTCACGGCGTTCCTGCAGTACGCAGGTGAGCCTGCCGGCATCAAGCGTGAAAGCCTGGGCGTGTGGGTAATCCTGTTCCTCGCGGCGCTGACCTTCCTGACTTATCTGCTCAAGAAGGAATACTGGCGCGACGTCGAACATTGATCCCGGATAAAGGACCTCTATGGCACAGGAAATGATGAACCTTACCAATCGGTTGCGGAACGTGCTGACGCTGTTCTCCGCTCCGAATGACGTGCAATGCCACCAAGTCCGTTTGGTGCTGGCGGCAAAAGGCGTCGCGTTCGACTATTTTCCTGTCGATCCGAATGACCCGCCCGAGGATCTGATCCATCTCAATCCGTTCCACTCGGTTCCGACCTTGGTGGAACGGGATATGGTTCTGTATCCCGCTACGGTGATCTCGGAATATCTGGATGAGCGTTATCCGCATCCGCCGCTGATGCCGGTTGATCCGCCGTCGCGTGCGCGACTGCGTCTGGCCATGCTGCGTATCGAGTTGGAATGGCTGCCGCACGTCAATGCCATCCTGACCGGTAATAAGACGCAGCAGGAAGCCGGACGTAAGCGTCTGCGCGAACTGCTGGCCGCTTCGGTGCCGCTGTTCAAGGCGACCAAGTTCTTCGTCAATCAGGAAATGTCCCTGGCCGACTGTGCGATGGCGCCGATCATTTGGCGTCTCGAATCTCTGGGTGTGTCTTTGCCCAAGGACGGTCAAGTGATCGAAGAATACGGTAACCGCATCTTCCGCAATCCGGGCTTTATCCGATCGCTGACCGATCAGGAAAAGCGCCTGCGCGAAGTGCCCAACATCTGAGCGCAAAATTAAAGACGGCCCGTAAGGGCCGTTTTTTTTTAACGGTGTATTCGGGCGGAATCGGGTAGAGTTTAGTAGTGATGAATTTGGTAGCAAGCAACCCGTGAACAGTTATCGGCCTTACCTGATTCGTGCTCTGCACGAGTGGATTTGCGACAACGGACTGACGCCGCATTTGCTGGTCGATGCCGAGGCACCCGGTGTGTCAGTACCGCCTTCGGCGGTGCAAGACGGACGCGTGGTGCTCAACGTGGCGCCGCGAGCCGTGATGGGTTTCAGTATCGATCAGGATTTCGTGCATTTTTCTGCACGATTTGCCGGTGTGTCGCACGAGATCTGGGTGCCGATTCACGCTGTGCTGGCCATCTACGCCCGTGAGAACGGGCAGGGCATGATGATCCCCGAGGATCCGCTCGCTACGCCGGAACCCGCCGATGCCGATGAAGACATTTACGACGAGTCGCTGCAGAACGACTTGCTGTCCGAGGTTGAATTGGCGACCGATCGCGCCGAGCCACCGGCACGTGTGCCGCTAACCGTGCTCAGCAATGAGGATGCCAATGGCGAAGGCAATCCGGACCCGGATGCGCCGCCCACACCGCCGCGCGGCAAGGGCTTTTTGCGCGTCGTTAAATAGAATCGCGGCGCAGCGGGACGACGACCGGGGCCACGCGTTCCGGTCCCTGGAAAAACACGAGCTTGCCGTCGCGCACGATAAGCGCACCGGCATGACGGTCGGCGCCATTGGTCGAGAATTCGAAGCGGAACTTGCGATCAAAGCCGAGGCGACCGCGGTCATCGCGTCGTAGGGCATAGCCGTTGGCGTGCACGGAATCGTCGAGAAATTGCACGCCCGCAGCGCTGCACGCGCGACGCCCCAGGGTGTACGCGTACTCGGCCGCCGCGCGATTGCCGTTCCAGAACGAAACGAAAGCGGCAGCCGCGATCATGAGCAGAATGATTTGCAGCATCAGCCGGCCTTCGGGAATTGGGCGGGCGGCGGACCGAGTTTCAGACTCAGATCCAACGCGTGCACGTGTTTGGTCAGGCCGCCAACGGAAACGTAGTCCACGCCATCGGCGGCGATCTCTGCAAGATTCTCATAGCTGACGCCACCGGAGACTTCGAGCGGAATGCGACCGGCTGCAATGCGCACGGCCTCGCGACGCATGTCGGCCGGAAAGTCATCAATCAGGATACGCGTGCAATCCGTTTCCAGGGCCTCACGCAACTGATCCAAGGTTTCCACCTCGATCACTAACGGAATGCCGGGGAATTGCGCGCGAGCTTGTTCGACCGCTGGTCCCATGCCACCCGCGGCGCGAATGTGATTTTCTTTGAGCATCACCGTGTCGTACAGACCGAAACGATGATTCAAACCGCCACCACATAGCACCGCATATTTTTGCGCGATGCGCAGACCGGGCAGGGTTTTGCGGGTATCTAAAACGCGTGTCGAAGTGCCTTCGAGCCGATCCACATATCGGCGGACCTCGGTGGCAGTACCGCTCAAGGTCTGCAGAAAATTCAGCGACGAACGCTCAGCCGAGACCAGGGGGCGCGAGTGACCGGTGAGGATCGCCAGCACGGTGCCGCTACGAATGCGATCGCCATCTTGCGCGTACCAATCGAATTTCACGCTAGGGTCGAGCGCGATGTGGCATGCCTCGAACCAGGCGCTGCCGGCGAGGACGCCATCTTCCTTGCACAGCAAGTATGCCGTGTCGGGACCATCGGGGAGCAGGGCAGCGGTGACATCGCCACTGCCGATGTCCTCGCGCAGAGCCTCGCGGACGTCCTGATCGATTTCTGCCTGCGGCGGCAGCGGGATTCGCGCCGTGCGTTCGGTCATGCGGCCCAACCGGAGATCGTGGCGGTGGCAATGCCCGACTCGGGCAGCAGCACCGGAATGCCATCGTCAACGCGATAAACCGTTTTGCCGTCTTTGGTCACCAGCGCCTCGGCTTGCGGGCCGGCGACGGCTTGGCCATCGAGATCTGTGACGGTGCCGGCACCAATGGCGGCGTTCAGACGTTGCAGTTGCTCGGCACTGGCTTTGAGCAGGGGCTGGCGGGTTGCCGGGCACACCAGCAAATCGAGCAGTTTACGGTCCATGATGTCTCTCCAATCGGTTGATAGTAGAATACCGTTTTAGTGACAGGGCTGGCCATGACTTCGCCGTTTGTGACCTCTAACACTGCACCGCCGGTCGGGATCGTAATGGGTTCCCGTTCCGATTGGGACACCATGAAACCTGCGGCCGACCGCTTGGATCAGCTGGGCGTTCGGTACGAAGTGCGCGTCGTCTCCGCTCACCGCACCCCCGATGTGCTGTTTGACTATGCCGCCACAGCGCAAGAGCGCGGTCTGCGCGTGATCATTGCCGGTGCCGGTGGGGCTGCACATCTGCCGGGCATGCTCGCGGCCAAGACTGCCGTGCCCGTGCTCGGCGTACCGGTGCAGAGCAAGGCGCTCAACGGACTCGATTCGCTGCTGTCCATCGTGCAGATGCCGGCCGGTATACCTGTGGCCACGTTTGCCATCGGTGCCGCGGGTGCTGCCAACGCCGGTCTGTTTGCCGCGGCCATGCTGGCACCCGAGTATCCGCAAGTTGCAGCCGCGCTGCAGGCATTCCGTGATCGCCAGACGCAAGATGTGATGGCGAACGACGATCCGCGCATCGAGCTGTCGAACTGATATGACCACCACAGTCGGTATTCTCGGCGGCGGCCAGCTGGCTCGCATGATGGCCTTAGCCGGTGCCTCGCTGGGCCTTCGTTTTCTCGTGCTGGATAACGTTAAAGACGCTTGCGCCGGTCAGTTTGCGCCGATGCTGCTGGGCGATTACACCGACATGCAAGTGTTGGGCGATTTCATGCAACGCATTGATGTGGCGACGTTTGATTTTGAAAACGTACCGGCATCCAGTGCGGCGTGGTTGGCCGAACGCAAGCCGGTGTATCCCAAGCCGCGTGCATTAGCCGTTGCGCAAGACCGACTTGCCGAAAAATCGTTATTCACCGAGCTGGGCATCGATGTGCCGCCGTATCGCGACATTCAATCGCTCGATGATCTGCGCGGTGCCGTCAGCGATTTCGGCATGCCGTGCATTCTCAAGACACGGCGTCTCGGCTATGACGGCAAGGGCCAGTTCCGCATTCGCACCGATGCCGACATCCAAACCGCATGGGACACGCTCGGCGCGCAAGTCGAACGCACCGGTCTGATTCTCGAGGGTTTCGTGCATTTTGATCGCGAACTCTCCGTCATCGCTGTGCGGACGCCGTCGGGCGCATTCCGCGCGTGGCCGGTTACCGAGAACTGGCATGTCGAAGGCGTGCTCTCCGCGTCGCTCGCCCCGGCGCCGGTGACGCCTTCGGTCTACGAACAGGCTTTGGCTTATGCGCGACAACTGGCCGATGCGCTGGATTATGTCGGCGTGTTTGCGCTCGAGCTGTTCAATATCGGTGATCGCCTGCTCGCCAATGAGTTGGCGCCGCGCGTGCATAACTCCGGTCACTGGACGATTGAGGGCGCCGAGACTTCGCAATTTGAAAACCACTTGCGTGCAGTGCTCGATTTGCCTTTGGGCGCAACCGATGCGCGCGGTGTGTCGTGCATGCTCAACTGGATCGGTGAAATGCCGGACCCGACGCCAATCCTTGAAGCGCCGGGCGGTCATTGGCATGACTATGGCAAGTCCGCACGTGCCGGCCGCAAAGTAGGGCACGCCACGCTACGCGCGGATACGCCGGAACAACTCGCGAGCGTGCTGGAAACGGTAGGCAATCAACTCGGTCGCGTCGAGCAGGTCGCACCGGTCGTCGAGCGCTTGCGTAAAGACTACTGAGGCCGTTCCACGCCAACGCGGTATATAAAAAAGCCCCGGACTGAATGCCGGGGCTTTTGTGTTTCATGGCGCTACCGAGGCAGCGCCGGAGAATTCATCTCAACGCATTTGCGAAGCGACGAAATCCCAGTTGACGAGGTTCCAGAACGCTTCCAGATACTTCGGACGGGCGTTGCGGTAGTCGATGTAGTAAGCGTGTTCCCACACGTCGCAGGTCAGCAGCGGCGTGTCGTCGCCGGTGAGCGGCGTTGCAGCGTTCGAGGTCGAGACCAGTGCGACCGAACCGTCGGCCTTTTGCACGAGCCAGCCCCAAGCGGAACCGAAAGTACCGACCGAGGTCTTGGTGAACTCTTCCTTGAACTTGTCAAAGTCACCGAAAGCAGCGTTGATGGCATCGGCCACCTTGCCGGTCGGCTCACCGCCACCGTTGGGCGACAGGCAGTTCCAGTAGAACGTGTGATTCCAGACTTGCGCAGCATTGTTGAACATGCCGCCTTGCGAGCTGCGCACGATGTCTTCCAGCGATTTGTCGGCGAATTCAGTGCCTTCGATCATCTTGTTCAGATTATCGACGTAGGTCTTGTGATGCTTGCCGTAGTGATATTCCAGAGTTTCCTTGGAGATATGCGGTTCCAGGGCGTCCTGGGCGTAGGGCAGTGCGGGTAGTTCGATGGCCATGCGTAAGCTCCTTGGTCGAAGTAGTACAATGACACCATTGTAACGGCACCACGTTGCCGCCGCGTCAATCCGGCAGAGTGAACGTTTGTGAGGGAGATGGCAGTGAAATCCAGTTTGGACCGCATTCGTCACATGATTGATGAGCATGATGCGATCCTGTTCCTTAAAGGGACGCCTGAGTTCCCCATGTGCGGCTACTCCGCACAGGCCGTCAATGCCCTGAATAAGGCCGGCCACGGTCACATCCGATACGTCAACATCATGGCCGATGCCGAATTGCGCGCTAATTTGCCGCGACTCAGTAACTGGCCGACCTTCCCGCAATTTTTTCTGCACGGCGAACTGCTGGGCGGCGCCGACATTCTGGCCGAACTGCTTGACAGCGGTGAACTGCAGCGTATCGTTGCCGAACTCGATAAGGCCGCGTGAGATTCCATGACTGAGCAACAGCAAGTAGCGGATGCGACCGCGAGCAATCCGGTTGTTCTTGTGACCGGCGCCTATGGCGGTTTGGGTGCAGCCGTTGCCGGCGAACTGGCCGAGCAGGGTGTAACCGTTGTCCTGCTGGGCCGTAAAGTGCGTCAGCTGGAGCGCGTGTACGATGCCGTGAACAAACGCGGTACCGAGCCGGTGTTGTATCCGCTAGATCTCGAAGGCGCCTCGCCCGACGATTATTTCGAGCTGATGCAAGCCATCGGTTCGCAACTGGGCCGATTGGATGCCGTCGTGCATGCCGCCGCCAATTTCGAAGGCCTCACGCCGCTCAATCAGCTCGACCCGGCCAAGCTGGCTCGTGCGCTGCATGTCAATTTCACGTCGATGGCCTGGCTGACCCAAGCCGCGCAACCCTTACTGCGCGAGACGGCTGAGCGGACCGGAGTGCCTTCGAAGGTGATGATTGTGGTTGATGATGCCGAGCGCGTCAGCAATCCGTTCTGGGGCGGATACGGCATGGCGCAACTGTCGCGCCGTCAGTTCGTACAGATGCAGGCGCGTGAGTTGGGTGAGAAATCGCCGATTCATGTCATGGGCTTTATGCCCGGTCCGATGCGCACCATGCTGCGTTCGCGTGCCTATGCCGATGACACCAATCCGCAAACCCGCAACCCCGCCGATGTCGCCCCCGCGCTGGTAAAGGTGCTCAATAGCGACAACCACCACGGGCAGATCATCGGAGCGCCGCTGTGACCATTTTCTCCGCGGCACTGATGTTGTTCCTGATTCTCGACCCGCTGGGCAACATCCCGGTGTTCATGAGTCTGCTCAAGGGCATCTCGCCGAGCCGTCAGCGGTACATCATTGCCCGTGAGCTGCTGATCGCGCTGGGCGTGCTGATGGTGTTCCTGTGGGGCGGCCGCTATCTGCTCGAAGCCATGCACCTGCGGCAGGAGTCCGTGTCCATTGCCGGCGGCATCATCCTGTTCCTGATCGGTGTCCGCATGATCTTTCCCCCACCGGAAGGGGTCATGGGCGGGGGCAACGGTGAGGCAGGGGAGCCCTTTATCGTGCCGATGGCCATCCCGATGGTGGCCGGACCCTCGGGTATGGCAGCCGTGATGCTGCTGGGCAGCGATGATAAGACCCGAATGTGGGAGTGGAGCCTGGCCCTGGGCATTGCCTGGCTGGCGACTGCCATCATCCTGTTCTGCGCCACTTACCTGTACAAGATCCTGGGTGAGCGCGTTCTGACGGCCGTAGAGCGCCTGATGGGTATGTTGCTGGTCGCCCTGTCCGTGCAGATGCTGGTCGACGGCATCCGCTCCTACTGGGCCATTCCGCTGTCCTGAGCGGACCTAAGTTGTTCATAATTCGTGACTTTTTTGTCACTGAACCGCAACAAAACACCCATAAAATGTTAACCTATATTTAACTGCGCGGCCCCCGGCCCGCTTTGCGTTGTCCCCCGTTTCATTACCACTCCCCTCTGAGGTTCACTCAAATGTCTCATTCGAAGCGTATGCACGTGTCGAAGCTGTCGCTCGCTCTGGTGATGGCCCTCGCTGCCGCACCTGCGTTTGCTCAAACCACCTCCGCAGGTGTCAACGGTGTCATCGTTGGTACTGATGGTCGTCCGGTTGCCAACCAAGTAGTCACCATTACTCACACCGAAACCAATACGTCGACCACGGTTACGACGGACTCCAGCGGCCGTTATGCGGCTTCGGGTCTGCGCGTTGGCGGTCCGTACACGGTGTCCACTACGGGCGGTTCCGAAACCGGCATCTACCTGTCGGTCTCGAATGAAAACACCGTGAACATCACCACGGCCGGTGGCGGTACGCCGAGCGCCGTGAGCGTCGGTACCGTCCGCGTGTCGGGCGCCGGTCGCCAAATCTTCAACAACACCAAGATGGGTTCGGGCACTGCCGTGAACCGTCGCACCATCGAAGCTCTGCCTTCGATCGGCGGCAACATCCAGGACTACATGCGTCTTGACCCGCGCATCGCCTTCGTTGACCGCGCTTCGGGCGTGATCTCGGCCGGCGGTCAAAACCCGCGTTACAACTCCATCCAAGTTGACGGTATTTCGTCCTCGGATACCTTCGGTCTCGAAGGCAACAACATGGCCACCCGTCGTCAGCCGGTCTCGATGGATGCCATCGAAGCCATGAACGTCGAAGTGTCGTCGTATGACGCACAAATCACCGGTGCCACCGGTGCAGTCGTCAACGCCGTGACCAAGTCGGGTACCAACCAATTCCACGGTTCGCTGTACGGCAGCTTCCGCGACGGCGACTGGTTCGGTAAGGACCCGATGGACAAGGACTTCAACGGTTTCACCAAGGAATACACCTACGGTGCAACCCTCGGTGGTCCGCTGGTCCAGGACAAGCTGTTCTTCTTCGTGAACTATGAAAAGTTCCACCAAGGCGCTCCGGGCGCTGACCTGAGCAGCACCGCCATCGGCAAGGCCAACCCCACCATCACCACCGACATGCTGACCCGTGCCGCCAACATCGCCAAGAACACTTGGGGTATTGACGCCGGTACGCTCGAGTCCACCGGTGACATGGATCTCGAAGAATACGCTGCCAAGATCGACTGGAATGTCAACGACAACCATCGCGCTTCGTTCCGTTATTCGCACCTGGATCAAAGCAAGCTGCGCATCAACGGCATGGGCAGCAACTCGGTTTCGCTGAGCTCGTACTGGTACCAGCACGACAAGTCGATCGACACTTATGTCGGTCAGCTGTTCTCGGATTGGACCGATACGTTCTCGACCGAAGCCAAGGTTTCGTATCGTGACTACGCCGCCATCCGTAACATCCCGACCAACGCTCCGAGCGTTCAGATCTACAACGTGGCCAGCACCGCAACGGCGCTGAGCGGCGACTCGATCTGGCTGGGTACCGAAACCAACTCGCAGGCCAACCAGCTCTACACCAAGACCTGGAACGCTAACCTGACCGGTAAGTGGGATCTGGGCGAGCACAAGATCAAGGCCGGTATCGACTTCAGCTCGAACGATATCTACAACATCTACGCTCCGCAAATCTTCGGTCTGTACACGTTCCGCAACTTGAACGATTTCGAAGCCGGTAAGTGGTACTCGTACAACCTGCGTACGCCCAAGCCGGGCCCGAGCGTTGACGACATGGCTGCCAAGTACAAGTACAACTCGCTTGGCTTCTACGCTATGGACACCTGGTCGGTCACCCCGAACCTGACCGTCAACTACGGTTTCCGTTTCGACAAGGCTGAGGTTAACACCAAGCCGACCTACAACGCTGCCGCCCAAACCGCGTTCGGTCTGGACAACAGCAACATCCCGATGGCCGGTCTGTTCCAACCGCGTTTCGGCTTCAACTACCGTCTGGAAACCGAACTGCCTTCGCAAATCCGCGGTGGTATCGGTCTGTTCTCGGGTGATGCGCCGCAAGTGTGGCTCAGCAACTCGTATAACACCACCGGTCTGAACTACGTCCAGTACACGCAAACCACGTACAACCCAGCGCTGCCGTTCAATGGAGACGGCACCAAGCAACCGATTCCTGCATCGGCAACCAACGCGCTGCAGAACGTGAACTTCGTTTCGCCTGACTTTGAACAGCCGGCCGTCTGGAAGGCTAACCTGGCATTCGAAACCACGCTGCCGTGGTACGGCATCATCGGTTCGACCGAACTGCTGATGACCAAGGTCAAGTCGGCTCTGGTTTACAAGAACCTGAACCTGGGCAAGCCGGTCTATCAAGGTCCGGACGGCCGCGACATGTTCTGGGGTACCGGTGCGAACTGTACCGCTCAGCTGTCGGGCTGGGGCTCGAGCAGCAACCGTTGCTTGCGTAACCGTTCGTTCGACACCGTGTACCTGCTGGACAGCACGGACAAGGGTTACTCGAACCAAATGACCTTCAGCCTGAACAAGCCGTTCTCGAGCAAGAGCGACTGGTCGTGGTACGCAGGCTATACCTACACCGACGCTAAGGAAGTTTCGGGTCTGACCAGCTCCACCGCGAGCTCGGGTTGGAACTACAACTACCTGTTCGATGCCAACGAAGAAGTCCTGTCGACTGCCCGTTACGAAATCAAGCACCGCTTCTCGGGTCAGCTGAACTGGCGTCATAAGTTCTTCGGTGACTACAACACCAGCGTTGGCCTGGTTTACGAAGGCCGTACCGGCCGTCCGTTCAGCTATGTCTACTTCAATGACGTGAACGGCGACACCCGTTCCTTCAACGACCTGTTCTACGTTCCGGCCGCACCTGGCGACGTCAAGTTCGGCACCATCACCGGTGGCAAGTTCGTTGCCAATGCCGCAATGGAAACCGCGTTCTTCCAGTGGCTGGACGGCGAAAAGGATCTGGCCAAGTGGAAGGGTCGCTACGCTCCGCAAAATTCGGGCCGTGCCGGCTTCGTTCACACCTTCGACGTCCGCTTCTCGCAAGAGCTGCCGGGTCTGTTCAAGGGTCACAAGTCTGAGATCTGGCTGGACATCCAGAACATCGGCAACCTGCTGAACAAGGACTGGGGTCACATCATGGACTACGGCTTCTTTGCTGACACGGGCGTTGCGTCCATCGTCGGTATCGATGGCGGCAAGTACGTGTACAACTTCACGTCGCCGCAAGCTCCTTCGCCGGCTAACGCCGACGCCGACGGCTTCAACGTCGGTGTGTCGCAGTGGAGCGCACAAGCCGGTTTCCGCTACAAGTTCTAATCGAACCTGTAAGGATCCGCAGCAATGCACAGAACGGCCGGGGCAACCCGGCCGTTTCTGTTTTGGCGTCCGGTTTGCTAAGGTAGATGACCTGAATAGAAGACGAAAAACACGAAAGAGGGCTTTCATGACCAATCAAAATGCAACACCCGATCCCGCCGCCGCTGCCGATGAAGACGCGCATGATGAAAAAGCGCCATTTCTGACATCGCATGAGACGGTTTCCACCCATCTGTATCCCAAGGGTGGGCTCGACATTCTCTCGCGCGATGAAGTCGCGCGTCTGCGTGACGCTTCCGCCAGCGGTATGCACGAGCTGCTCAAGCGCTGCGCGCTCGCAGTGCTCACCACCGGCTCCACATCCGATGACCCGCGTGCCGCTGCCGAGCTCTTCAACCGCTTCGACATTGAGGTTACGCAACAGGATCGTGGCCTGCGCATCGATTTGCACCACGCGCCGGCTCAGGCCTTCGTAGATGGTGAGATCATTCGCGGTGTGGCCGAGCTGGTCTATGCCGTAGTGCGCGATCTGGCCTATGCCGCTACCGAGCTGGGCGCCGACACCCGTCGCGATCTGAATACCACTGCCGGTTTGACCGATAGCGTGTTCGATATCCTGCGTAATGCACGTTCGCTGGTGCCGCTGGATCCGAATCTGATTGTCTGCTGGGGCGGTCACTCGATCTCGCGCGAGGAATACATCTACACCAAGCAAGTCGGTTATGAGCTGGGCCTGCGTGGCCTGGACATCTGTACCGGCTGCGGTCCGGGTGCAATGAAGGGTCCGATGAAGGGCGCCACCATTGCCCACGCCAAACAGCGTCGTCAGCGTCCGCGTTATATCGGTCTGACAGAGCCGGGCATCATTGCCGCCGAATCGCCAAACCCGATCGTCAACCAGCTGGTCATCCTGCCGGATATCGAAAAGCGTCTTGAGGCCTTCGTCCGCATGGCACACGGCATTATCGTGTTCCCGGGCGGTGCCGGTACGGCCGAGGAAATTCTGTATCTGCTCGGCATTCTGACGCGCGAAGAAAATGCCGATCTGTCGTTCCCGCTGGTCTTTACGGGTCCGAAGGATAGCGCCGCGTACTTTGAGCAGATCGATCAGTTCATTCGTGCGACCTTGGGCGAGGACGCGACCAAGCACTATCGCATCATCGTTGATGATCCGGCCGCTGTGGCCAAGTACATGAAGACCGGCGTGCGTAAAGTTCGTGAATCGCGCATCCAGAGCAAGGACAGCTTCTTCTTTAACTGGTCGCTGGATATTCCGTTGGATCTGCAAAAGCCGTTTGCGCCGACGCATGCCAACATGGCCTCGCTCGATCTGCACTATGGTCGCAAGCCGTCCGATCTGGCTGCCGATCTGCGTCGTGCGTTCTCGGGCATCGTGGCCGGTAACGTCAAGGAAGAGGGCTTGCGTGAGGTTGAGAAGCACGGTCCGTTTAAGATCCACGGCGATCCGCAGATGATGGCCGCGCTCGATGCGTTGCTGCGCAGCTTTGTGGACCAGCGCCGCATGAAGATCTCGGGCGAGTACACGCCCTGCTACGAGGTCGTGCGTTAATGCATTAGCCCGCTGTACCTTTGGTCAGCCAAGAGAGCGCGCCGGTCGGTGCGCTCTTTTGTTTTGGCCGTGGTGGAGTCGGTTTCGCGGGCAGACTGGCGGCATGAAACACGTAACGTTGCCTGCCGAGTCCGCCATCGAATCGGGCTTTACGCTAATCGAGACACTGGTCGCGATGGTCCTGCTGTCGCTGGGTGCGGTTGCGCTGATTGGCTCTCAGCTGCAGGCCAACGCTTCGATACAGGAGACGCAGCGCGCGGGCACGGCGATTCGTCATCTGCGATCGGGCCTGGCCATTGGCGATGATATTGCCGGCATGACGTGCGGCTCGGCACTCCAAACTGCGCTCAACCTGACGGAATCTGTCGATACGCAAGTCTGCGTAACCGTCCATTGCGAGCGGCGCATCTGCACCGGCAGTGCTCGTTGGGGCACAGAGCCTGATCAGCTAATTAAGGCAGAGTAATGAGTCGGGAGTCTGGCTTTGCGATGTTGGAGCTTTTCATCGGTCTGGCACTGAGTTCATTGACCTTGCTTATCGCACTCGCTCTGGTGCGCGACATCGAAGTGGCGAACGGACAAGTGCGCAATACCACCATCACGATGCTCGATCAGCACGCGGCAATTGAACGCATGAGTCGGGACCTGTCGCGCGCGGTGGCCGGGTTGTGTGGCGATTCGACGGTTTGGCACGAGCAGCGAATACACGGATCGGGCACACCACTCCGGTTCTTCGAAAGCGGCACCGGTCAGTGGGCGGTCAATGACTTTCCGAGGGTCGAGACCGTAGGGCTTCCGGGAATGTATACGGGGATGGGGGAGCTTCTTGATATCGCCTTTGTTGCCCCGACGCAAGGGCAGGTGCAGTCACAGCTGCATTCGCATTCCGATGTGGTGCTGGATGGGCCGGCGGGCATAGAGGAAGGTTCGGTGGCGGTGCACTGCATTCCGTCGGATCTGACGACATGGCTGGTTACGAGTGTCTTCAGCAATCAGATTGGCCATCGTGGTTTCTACATTATGGACGCCGGAATTAACTGCCATGATTCGTTCTACCTGCTTCCGTACTGTGTTGGTGGCACTTTTTGCATTGCACCGGCTCCGGCCGGTTCCGGCGGGAGCTGTGCGGCCGGAACTTCTCTTCGCGGTCAGATGTATTCGATGAAAGGCTTTCGCTGGTATATCGGATATAACCACCAGTGGCGTCCCGCATTGTTTCGCAGTGGTATGGGTTCGAGTTTCATTTCATCAAATAGTCCCGTTGAGATTGTTGATGGTATTACCGACCTGAAATTTCTGAGATTTTGGGATGCGACCAATCCGCGTTGGGTTCGGCACGTACGAGTCGATATCGACGGGAAGCAATATCAGTTACGTACGGGGGATTTATGAGTGACGCTCGTGGATTTGCGTTACCGGCCGTGCTAATGCTGCTGGCGCTGGCCTCGCTGCTGTCGCTGCAGTGCATTCAGAGCGCGACCTTGCTGGCAAGACTCACCCGGGCCGAGATTGCGGCATTAACCGCAGACAATTCATTGCGCATCGGATGGTTGGCCACTGCAGATGCTATCGGTTTTAGCGATACCGGTGTGGCAGGAATCTGCTCCGGTGGACTATGTGGTCTGAATGCCGGTATGTCGGCCCGTTCAATGACCCTTAATCAGTCGTGGACTGCTGCACGCGATTTGGGTTTCGACCCTGAGGTGCGTGGCCTTGCGGAATATCTCGGTGAGAACGCTAGCGGTCGTTGGTGGTGGATCACGTCTGTTCGCCGTAGGGAAACCCGCACCGATCGGACCGTAGGTTGGATCCGTATTGATGCCGCCGGTAGTCGGAAATATTACGGGCGACGTTATGAAGACTGACCAATCCGGTTTCACGTTACTGGAGTTGATGGTCGCTATGGCGCTGATGGTGGCGATAGCAAGTTTTGCTGTGGTCGGATACACGCGACATGTGGATAGGGGGCGGATCACGGCAGCTAAGGCCTGTGTGTTGCGGTATGCGCTGGCCGATCAGCCACTGAATCCTCAGGCAGGCCAGACGACAGCTACGATGCCGACCTGCGTGAATCAGCAGTCGTCCTGGTATCAGTTCCGCAAGTTGACGGTTTCCGGAGCGACAGTGTACAAGGCCGTGCCTAAGGTAGCGCGCATATCTGCTCGCGCCTGCTCAACCCTGCAGGTGGACGGACTTGGTGATGTGACCGCCTCTCCGGATGACGGATCGGGCTGCCCGTAAAGTCAACTTTAGACCAAAGACACGCACCGGTCGGCTACAGTAGATAAATCCGTACACACACAACAGGCCGGCCGCCGGCGCCCTTATTGATGACTGCTGAAACGCACTCCGACAAGCACGATCACGACCACGACGGTGACCATGGCCATGATCATGGCCATGGTCACCACGCACCGGTAGTCACGGTTGATAACGCCCGTCGCATGCAATGGGTGTTTGGGCTGACGCTTGGTTATGCAGTGGTCCAAGCCGTCGGCGGATGGATTGCAGGCTCGCTGGCGCTAATCGCCGATGCCGGACACATGGTGTCGGATGCAGCAGCCCTCTTACTCGCTTTGGTGGCCTACAGAATTGCTGCAAAACCGGCGGACAAGCACCGGACCTACGGATTTCATCGCGTCCGTGTACTGGCTGCATTAGCCAACGGTGCCAGTTTGCTGTTGCTGGTCGCCTGGATTATTTGGGAGGCCATCCGGCGTATCCGTGAGCCGGCCCCGGTCATGGCCGGATCGATGCTCACAGTGGCGGTGATTGGCTTGCTGGTCAATGTACTTGCCGCCTACATTCTCGCCAAAGGGCAGCGTAACGATGGCAATCTTCACGGCGCCTACCTGCACATCATGGGAGACCTGCTAGGCTCCGTCGGTGCCATCGCAGCAGCCATCGGCATTCTCTTTACCAGGTGGACACTATTGGATCCGCTGCTGTCCGTCTTCGTGTCGTTACTGGTAGTACGCTCGGCCTGGAGGCTGGTATCCGACTCTGTGCGCGTACTGTTGCAGGCAGTCCCGCAAGGACTGGATATCGAGGCAGCGCAGGCCGGTTTGGCGAGCTTGCCGGGCATCGCCGAGGCAGGCCATTTCCATGCTTGGACCCTGACCGACGAATCCAGTATCGCCACCGTGCACGTGACACCGGCCCCGGGTGCGGATCCGCTCACGTTGCCAGGTATCGCGGCGACGTGGCTGCAGGAGCAGTACTCTATCGATCATGTGACCGTGCAAGTCGATCCGCCAGGTGCCCTTCGTCACGAAAAGCACTGAAGGGAGCCAGGGTTTCAGCGAAGAAATTCGTCTGCTCCAAACGAAAAAAACCCGCATTTCTGCGGGTTTCTTCAAATACTTGGCGCCCGAAGTTGGACTCGAACCAACGACCCCCTGATTAACAGTCAAGTGCTCTAACCGGCTGAGCTATTCGGGCGGGGTAAGGCTGACCATTTTATCTTGTTTTTCTGGCCAGTCAACACCCAAATCCGAAAATTTAGCAAACCGCACCAACCGAGGGTGTCTCCAAGCGGATTCTGCCCGAATTGCTGATCACGATGGTCCGACGCCATGCCTTCGACGCATCGCACACCTTTAGCGTCAGATTGCTACCGGGCGTGAATCCGTCCGTCTGAAACAGGATGCCCGGGCGACTGTCCGGACCCAGAATGCTATAACCCGCCGGCTGCGTAAAACGGTATCTGACGTCGGACGGAGTCACCTCCGGCGCCACGGTCCAGCGTGACCGGTCGGCGACAAACGGACCGCATTCATCGGAGCTGTCGAGTGCGCACAGTCGCATTCGCCGCCCCTCTACGATCGCGAGTGCACGAGTCCAGCGGATGGCTGCAACGGCACCATTCACGGTCTGATCGAGTAGTAGTCGATCCTTCCAGATCTTCAATGACGGCACGCTAAAAGCGGCAACAAGTGCCAGTACCAGCAGTGTTGCTGTCAGTTCCAGCAGCGTCAGACCGGACTCGTCGTCTAGGCATCGGATATCCATCTTGGAATCATCGGGTCGGATTGCTGTGAGTGCCATCGGAAATCTGCGTGCGGGTTTGTCGGAGATGCATCCACCTCAGAGTGACGGATGAGCCTCTACACATGGGGTTGCGTTAATCAGATGAGCTGCCGCACTCGTCGCTGATGTGGATGGGTTAGCGCGTTAATGCGCTGCTCGCATGGCAGTCTGCGCATGTCATTACCACAGAGAGAACATGCAATGAAACGCCGTAAGCACTTTCAATTGATTGTCGGCACATTTCCGTTGCTTTACGTGGCAGCTACACGAGCTCAGAGTAATGGAGGCTTGGACGAAACCCGCACAAAACTGTGCGGGTTCCTGGACAACATCACAACCTTGCTCAACCTGGGCTCTATCGCCATTGTGACGATTGCAATCATTGTCTCCGGGTACCAGATTGCCTTCGCGCAGAAACGATTTAATGACGTGGCGCCGCTGCTGGTAGGTGGACTACTGATTGGCGCGGCTGCTCAAATTGCAAAAATGCTGGTCGGCAATCAGGTTTCGTGCGGACTGGGTTGAATGTCATGCAGACGGATCCGCTATTCAAAGGCTGTGCCCGGAAACCCCTGATTTGGGGTGTGCCACTGATTCCTGCGCTGATCGTGATGGGGATCGGAGCCCTGATTGGCGTTTCCGTTTCGATACCGCTGGGACTGTGTGCGATTCCGGTCCTGGCTGCATTGCGAATTGCCTGTGCGCATGACGAAGCGGTACTGGACATTCTGTGGCTTGGTCAGCAACTGGCATGGCAGTTCCGTCGCAGTGAGTGGACCGCTTCGCGCCAGTGGGTATTAAGTGCAACAAGCGTCGAGGCACAGCGTGGGTAGGATGGCATCCATCGCTGACGTACTCCCGTACTCATCTCATGTGGAGGCAGGCGTGATTCGTCTGACCGGCGGGGAACTGATGACGGTGCTGGAGCTCGACGGCTTACCCGCCGAGGGGATGTCGGCCGAGGAGTTACGCCGTCACCATGATGAATTCGAGCGCACAGTTCGCTCACTTAAGGGTCCGGATCACGGGCATTTCGCGTTGTGGGCGCATCAGATCAAGCGCCGGGAAAGCCCGAATTTGACAGCCCCGGTCGGCAGTCCATCGATATGGGAGCGCAGTCTTTACCGCGCGCGAGGCGCGCAAGCGCAGGGCGCCTTTAGGGTGCGCAACTATCTGACACTTCTGCATCGACCACAAATGCCCAAGGCGACCAAGCTGCAAAATGCTGCAGATTGCGCGCAAGCCATCGACTCCGCGTTAGTGACGCACATGGAGCATCTGGCGGCTTTGGAATCCGGCTTGCTCGCGTATCGGCCAAGGCGATTACGCGTGTGTGACGAACACGGACATCTGACTTCGATACCGATGCGATTTCTGGCCATTTTGCTCGGTCACCACCAACATGTTGGCCTTCTCCCCGCGGGCCCGATTCGCAATCATCTGCTGGAGTCGGACTGGACGTTCGATGGCCAATCGGCGACCTGGTCGTGGACGGATGAGACGATGCCTACGGGATGCGGTGCCATGCTGCAGGTTCGCGAATATCCGACGCAAACGAGGCCCGGCCTGTTGTCGTCTCTGGCGGACCTGCCGATCGAATATGTGCAATCGCAGTCCTTTTCACCGTTGGGTCGACAGCAGGCACTGAGAACGTTGGATCGTGCCAAGTCCCGACTGTGGGCAGCGGGGGATCGCGCCGTCTCGCAGATCGCCGAACTGGATCAGGCCATGGACGCATTGAGCGGCGGTGGGCTGGTGTTCGGTGAGTACCACTATTCGCTGGCGGTACGTGCTGCGAACCGTCAGGCATTGGAGACGGTTCTGGCGGATGCACGTGCGGAGCTAACGCGCAACGGACTGGTATCCGTGCGGGAGACCCATGGAGCGCTTCCCGCATACCTCGCGCAATTCCCGGGCAACTGGCGCTATCGGCCTCGAGTCGCTGTCATCAGCTCGCAGAACGCATCGGCATTGACGGCGCCTCACGGTGAATATCTGGGCAAGTCCGAAGGCAATCCGTGGGGCCCCGCAGTTTGTGCATTTCGGACAAGGCAAGGACAGCTGCATCACTTCAGTTTTCATCCGAGCGAACCCGGACGTAGTTCCATTGGCGAACTGGTCTTGGGCAACACGCTGATCATCGGCAAATCAGGCGTGGGAAAGACGGTTCTGATGAACTATCTGTTGGCCAACGCATTACTGCTCGAACCGCGACCTCGGCTATTCCTGTTCGACAAGGACCGGGCGTCACGTGCATTTATTGAGCGAGTGGGCGGCAAGTATCTCGAATTGCGCTATGGCCAGTCACCCGGTCTCAATCCACTGGTGCTGGCGGGTAACCCTGAATATCGTGGCTTCCTGCTGCAATGGCTTGCCGTTCTAACGCATCGATCCGAGTGGTCGCAGGTCGAGGAACAGGAGCTGCGTATTGCGCTCGATCAGATCGCAATGGCGGAGCCGGAACATCGGACCCTGACAAACCTGCGCGTGCTGCTCCCGAATCGCGGCGATCAATCCCTGTACGCTGCGCTGCATCGGTGGACGCAAGGTCAGTCTCTGGGTTGGGTATTCGACCGGGCTCAGGATTATTTCGAAGGCGAAAAGGCTCCGATTATTGGCGTCGACTGCACCGACCTGCTCAACGATCCGTCGATTCGTGTGCCGTTAGTGAGCTACCTGCTGTTCCGGCTGGAGCAGCTCCTAGACGGGCATCGTCTGATCTACGCCATCGATGAGTTCTGGCGAGTTCTGGATGGACACGAAGAGCTGACTGCATTCATTCGCAACAAGCAAAAGACGATTCGAAAGCAGAACGGTCTGGGATTGTTTGCAACCCAAAGTCCGGACGATGCGCTGGCCAGCCCGATTGCATCCTCACTGATCGGGCAGACAGCGACACTGCTGTTGCTGCCAAACCCTAGCGCCAATCCGGACGAGTACTGCAACGGTCTCAAGCTCAGCCGGGAGGAGTTTGAGCGAGTCAGGAGTCTGGGCGAGACCAGTCGCCATTTTCTGATCAAACAACGTGGACTTAGTGCAGTTTGCAGGTTGGATCTCTACGGTCAATCCGAATTGCTGGATGTGTTATCGGGCGTATCCAAGGAGTGATGAAGATGAAAGACAAATCGTATTTGCAACCGATGGCGCCGCTGGCAGCATGCTGTCTTGCCATGGGGCTGATCGCGACCCCCGTTCGAGCGTCGGGTTTGCCGGTGTGGGATAGCGTCCATACCATGCAAAACGTTCTGACGCAGCTGCACAACGGCTCGCTGAATCTTGCCGAATTTCAGCAGCAGGCATTGCGATGGGCGGAGCAAAGCGCATACAACACCAGTCAGCTGCAACATATCGTTAAACAGCTCATTGGAGTACGGCGCTTCGGGAATCTTGAAGCGCAGTCCAGGCCGGAATTTGAAGAACGTGCCATCGATACGGATATTGAATCCCGCTGCGGTTCTGCCCGATCGGGAGTCTCAGGAGTCATTGCCGGTGTCATGGGACGAATGAGCGGCACTGCGAGCAGCAAGGAGTGGCAAACGGAGTTGTGCGTGCGCCGGGTGATGGCGCAGAACCTGAGATTCAACGCGACGGTGTCGCTTCTGCGCCGTCTGAAGGAGCGAAGTGCTCAGTTGGAGCAACTGCAGGAAGCGCGCGATGATGTCGACGATCGCCCCGGCGATTTGGCCGGTAACGACAATGACATTGCCCGTTTCATGGCGGCGACATCGCAGGATTTGCAGGAGTGGCAAGCCACGATGTCAGCCTATGATCTCTACCTGCAGGATCTGGCTGATCTGCAGAAGATAGCGACCCGCAGAGAGCTGCAAGGGCGCAATCCGATCATTGGCGGTCTGGTTCAGTCGGCTGCATTAAAGTTGGCGCTGGAAAAGGCATCCCGCAGATGAGTATTCCGCTGCTGGAGGTGCCATCAATTGGCGAGTTCAGCTTCTACCAGCTGATTTACGGGTTCCTGCGTGACGAGATTCGTGACTTTGGCCTGGCCATGATGGGGCGAATGATGGCGTGGATCGGCGGGCTCTCATTGAGTCTTCTGACCCTTTGGGTACTGCTGCAGGGTTATCTCATCGCGATGGGGCAGTTGCGCGAGAGTCTGAGCGGACTGATTTTCAGATCCATGCGGGCCACGTTGATTGTTGCGGTGGCAACGGCGATGTCAGTTGGCGGGGTCTCCTTGCATCGGTTCTTCACCACAAACCTCAATGCAGAAATCCACGAAGTTGTGACGGGCGAGGAAGGGACCGCAGCGAAGTCCGTGGACCGGAGTCTGGCGTACATGCAGATCGCAACAGCAGGGATTGATGCGCTGGAGACGGAAGGCGATGGCGAGCTGGAGACGCGCAAGGTGCGGGCTCTGTGGATGGCCGGGCTGGGTAGCGCCGGACCGGCAATTAGCGCCGCCGCCATGCTGCTGATGTTTGAGATGGCAATGGCACTGTTTGTGGGATTCGGCCCGCTGTTTGTGATGGCACTTCTGTTTCGCAGTACAGCGCCGTTATTTCACAAGTGGCTGCAATATGGCGTCGGTACGCTGTTTTCCTTAGCAGTATTCAGCTTTGTTGCCGATGTCGCACTGCGACTCTCGATCGCAGTTGCGGAGGCTTTCTGGGCATCGCGGTTTATTGAGATCGGTACCGGCCTGAATTTTGATGAGGGCATCACCAGCCAAGCCCTGCAGCAGGGCGGCCTGGGCCTCCTGTTGACTGTATTGATTATCTCAGCGCCGCCAATGGCTGCCATGTTCTTCCAGGGGTCGCTCGGCCACTTCATGCCGCATACGGCATTCGGCCAAGGCAGGAACTCCATCTATCGATCTTCAATTCCGACTGCGGGGAGAGTGTGATGAAAGCAAGAAACGGAACCAATGAATTTGGCATCTCAAAAGACGAGTCCGTACAGCTGATTGTACGCGAGTGCCTGAAGAACAATGTCAAAGATCCTAAGCAGATTGCGTATATCCTCGGCACTGCCCAGCACGAGACGGCCAACTTTACCAGGACTCGTGAAATTAACGGCGATCAGCAGGCACGGCGTCTGCGATACGAGGGCGGGGCGTCCTACAGCGGGCGCGGCTATGTTCAGCTCACCCACAAATCCAACTACCGCAAAATGGACGAGGCACTTGGATTGGATGGCGAGCTCATCCGAAATCCTGCACTGGCTTCGCGTCCGGACATTGCCGCCAGGATCCTCGTAGTTGGTATGCGCGATGGCATGTTCACCGGCAAACCTTTAGCTCGATTCATTGGCGATGGCGTCGATGATCCGTTTGGCGCACGTCGCGTCGTGAACGGTGTAATTAAGAGCCAGCCGGATTCGATCAAAGCAGCGCAACGTTGCGTGTCCTACTCCCGCGCATGGGAGGGTCGAATCGATCAGCTGATGGTACGCTGTCTGTCACCAACTGCGGAACCGATTCGCATAAAAGCTAAGCAAACCGAAGGCGATTCCGTGTCTATCTCCGATGCGCAACGCATTCTCAATGCATTAGGAATGCGCGATCGGCAAGGCAATCGCCTTGCCGTCGATGGAATCGTCGGACCCTGCACCAAAGCTGCGGTCGAGTCATTTCAACGCGAGCAGGGGCTTCCAATCACGGGGCGTATAACGGCACAGGTGGGTGCGGCGCTTAAGGCGCATTGGAAGGAAATCAAGGAGACGGATCTGAATCTCGTACATTCGATCCGCTCCAAAGTCGAACAGCTAGGAACGGACGTCAAAAAGGTCTGGGGACCGCTGGGTGACAATGTCAGTGCGGCGCTGGGATATGCAGCGAAAGCTGCCGGCATTGATAAGGCCGATGCCGTTGAGGTGTCCAAAGATCTGGTGAAGATCGCGATCATTCGCGGGAATCCGGCCGGACCAGGTGCGTTGTTGGCCTATGTTGCAGTCAAAGAGGCGATGGCCATGCCGGCCGATGCGAGTGTCACCAACATGCATGATTTGGGTCGCTACACGCGCAACGTCGGCCGTGAGTTTGCCGAGGCGATGTTGCCGCAGGCCCATAAGCGCCTGATGCAGTGAGTGTCCCGAGTTTCGCGGCCATAGACCCCTGGGTGTTGGTGATCACCTTGGCGGCTCTGGTGTTGCCGGGCGCAATGCTCATTGGAGTCGCGAATCGCTCGGCAGAGCGCGGGCTCTACGGCCGTTCACGATTTGCCGGACCTGCTGACTGTAAGCGCCTAGGTCTCACTCTCATTGGGCCCAATAGCATTCTGCTTGGGCGTGCCGGCAGCGGACTGCTGGGCCTACCGGGGCAGCAGTTCGTGCTACTGGCAGCACCGACACGATCCGGCAAGGGCGTGGGCATCGTCGTACCGAACTTGCTCCATTACGAAGGCTCGGTCGTCGTACTGGATATCAAGGGTGAGAACTTTCAGCTCACCGGTGGCTGGCGTCAAAGTCGCGGCCATTCCGTCTACAAGTTCGACCCGTATTCGCAACATGGTGAGACCCATCGATGGAATCCGTTGGCCTATGTGTCCGACGATGCGCATAGGCGCGTTGCGGACCTGACGGCGCTGGCAGCCCTCCTGTATCCGGAGGCCGATCCGCAGCATCGGTTCTGGGTCGGACAGGCACGCAATGCGTTTTTGGCCCTGACGCTGTATGCGTTTGACCGCAAGGATTACTGGGCCGAGTTCGGCGACACAGCAGTACAGCAACCATCGCTGGCCGGCATTCATCGTTTAGCCTTAGGCGATGGCCGTCCGATCGCCGACTATCTGCGGCAGCTGCGAGCGGATCCGTTTGTCCGTGATGAGACGCGTCGCGCACTGGATGGTCTGCTGTCGCAGGCGGGAGACACCTTTGCCTCGATCATCGGCAGTTTGCTGGAGCCGCTGAATCCGTGGGTCGATCCGCAGCTCGCAGCCGCAACGGCCTGCAATGACTTTGACCTGCGCGATGTGCGTCGCCTCCCCATGACGATTTATGTCGTGATACCGCCGCACCGCCTGGCCGAGGCGCGTCTGCTGATCAACGTGCTGTTCTCGCAGCTGATTAACCTCAATACGCGCGAACTGCCTTCGGCAGAGAACGGGTTACAGATTCCATGTCTGCTGCTGATGGATGAGTTCACGGCGGTCGGCAAGATCGAGATTCTCGCCAGCGCGGTGGCGTACATGGCGGGGTACAACTTGCGGTTGCTGCCGATTATCCAGAGTGTGGCGCAGCTGGATGCGGTCTACGGCAAGGAGGTGGCGCGCACGCTGATTACCAATCATGCGGCGCAGATTCTGTTTGCGCCACGCGAGCATCAGGACGCGAAGGAGTATTCGGAGATGCTGGGCGACCGCTCGGTGTCCAAGGCGACCATCAACCGCGGGCGGGATCGTTCGGTGAGTACGTCTGAGGAGCGGCGCCCGCTGATGCTTCCGCAGGAGTTAAAAGCGATGGGCAAAGACCGATGCGTGCTGATGATCGAGGGGATGCCCGACCCGATTGCGGCGCGCAAGATCGTCTACTATCGCGATCCGGTGTTTGTGCGGCGGTTACTGCCACCGATCCGTGTTCCCCGCTTAACGATCGGCGAGTAGAGGCGTGATGCCGCGCTCCAGGTCGAGCAGGTACTGCTTGCGATGCAAACCGCCGGCGTAACCGACCAGCTTACCGTCCTTGCCGATTACGCGATGGCACGGAATGACAATCGCAATCTTGTTCATTCCGTTGGCGGTGGCAACGGCGCGCACGGCGGTAGGCTGGCCAATCAACTGAGCCTGCTCCGCATACGAGCGAGTCTGACCGTAAGGAATGCCACGCAGCACGTCCCAGACTTTGCGCTGGAACTCGGTTCCAACCGGATCCAGGGGGACGGTGAAGTCGCGCAGAGTGCCTTCGAAATAGGAGTGGAGCTCGCGTTCAAGCAACGCGATGTGCGGGTTCTCACCGACGGCTATCACCGCGCCGAAATGACGGCTGATCTGGCGGAACTCGGTCTCGAGCATTTTGCGCTCGCTGAACTCGAGCAGGCAGATGCCCTTGGCGGTGGCGCAGGCGATCATGGTGCCGAGGCGGGTCTCGATGCGTTGCAGGTCGACCACCGACACCTCACCGCGACGCGAGGGCGGGGTGCCGAACACGGCCTTAAACGAGTCGTTGAAGCCACTTAGCGATTCAAATCCGGATTCGAGGGCGGTATCGGTCACTGCGTGTCCTTTGTCGAGACGTTTGAATGCGTAGTTGATGCGCTGCAGGCGCTGGTAGGCCACGAACGTGGTGCCGTGGTGCTTGCGGAACCAGCGGGTAACCGTGGCGGGCTCCAGGCCGCGGTTGCGCAAATCCTGCGCACGTAATTTGAGCGAAGGGTCGGCGGCCAGCTCGTCGAGCAGGCTGCGGATGTAGGGCGGGGTGGCGTCGGGGTATTCCAGCGGGCGGCAGACTTTGCAGGCGCGATAGCCCTTGGCCATGGCCGCGGCGGCATCGGGGAAGAACTCGACGTTCTCGGGCTTGGGTTTGCGGGCCGTGCAGGTGGTGCGGCAGAAAATGCCGGTGGTCTTGACGCCCGTCAGGAACAGGCCCTCGTACGCGGCATCCTTGTCGCACAGGGCGCGGTACATGGTGTCAAAACTCAGCTGCATGCGGGTCTCCATGGGCCCATTTTGGGGCTGTGGCACCGTGCTGGCTACCGAAAATTGGACAAGGATGTGCCCGATTGGCCTTCGAGATGGATAAAATAGTGCCAGTAGCCGTGCAAGTGATTGAATTTAGTGACAAATTGGCTTGCGGAGGGCGGCGAATCCTGACATAATGGCCAGCTTCCTGTGGCAAATCACCGCTGCAGGATCACGGACCCGTCTCTGGTCGCGCACGCGATTAGGGGCCTTTCACCGGCTTCGGGCAAGGATTGGAAAGAACGGTAGCTGTAGTACGCCGTCGCCTGAGTCAGTCATCAACAGTCATAAGGACATTTGAAAATGCCCAAGATTAAGTCCAGCCGTTCGGCCGGCAAGCGATTCTTCAAGACCGCTAGCGGCAAGTACAAGTGCGGTCATGCTAACCGCAGCCACATCCTCACCAAGAAGGCGACCAAGCGTAAGCGTAACCTCCGTCAGACGAATCACGTCCGTGCGGAAGACGCAGGCCGCATCGATCGCATGCTTCCGTACGCATAAGCCAGGTAGAGGAGAACAACAATGGCACGAGTTAAGCGTGGCGTCCAAGCACGACGTCGTCACAAGAAGATCCTGGCCCAAGCCAAGGGTTACTACAATGGCCGCCGTAAGGTCTTCCGCGTTGCTAAGCAAGCGGTTACCAAGGCACTGCAATATGCCTACATCGGCCGTAAGCAAAAGAAGCGCAACTTCCGTTCGCTGTGGATCACCCGCATCAATGCGGCTGCCCGCATCAATGGCATGAGCTACAGCCGTTTCATCAACGGTCTGGGCAAGGCCGGTATCACGCTGGACCGTAAGGTCCTGGCCGATATCGCCGTGCACGATGCCGCCGGTTTTGCAGCCCTGGCCGAAAAAGCTAAGGCAGCGCTGTAATACCCGCACAGGTATCCGGTGCGCCGCCTTCGCGGTGACGCGCCGACACCCGATTCAAATGGGGAAGGGCGCAAGTCCTTCCCCATTTTCTTTTGCGAACACGGCAACGACAATACAGTCATGAGCACGATCGAATCCATTCAACAAGATGCGCTGGCCCGGATTGCGGCCGCGGAATCCCCCGAATCACTGGATGCCCTGCGCGTCTCGCTGGTCGGTAAACAAGGCAGCATTTCCGGTCTGCTCAAGACGCTAGGCACGTTGCCTGCCGATGAGCGCAAGGCCGCCGGTGAGGCCATCAACCGTGCACGCGATGCGGTCTCCACCGCCTTGAACGATCGCAAGCTGACGCTGGATGCGGAACGCATGCAGGCACAGCTCGCTGCTGAGACCGTGGACGTGACCTTGCCCGGTTTGAATCCCACTTTGGGTTCGATGCATCCGGTGTCGCGCACGCTCGAACGCATTGCCGACATCTTTGGCCGCATGGGTTATGAACTCGCCGACGGTCCGGAGATCGAAGACGACTGGCACAACTTCGAAGCGTTGAATTTCCCGCCGCATCACCCGGCGCGTGCCATGCATGACACGTTCTATTTCCCCGACGGCCGTCTGCTGCGTACCCATACCTCGGGCGTGCAGATCCGTTACATGCTGCAAAACAAGCCGCCTCTGCGCATGATCGCTGCGGGCAAGGTGTATCGCAGCGATAGCGATCAGACGCACACGCCTATGTTCCATCAGGTCGAAGGCCTGCTCATCGACGACAAGTCCTCGTTCGCTGATCTAAAGGGAACGCTGGCTGCTTTTGTGCGTGCTTTTTTTGAGAAAGATTTTGAGATGCGGTTCCGGCCTTCGTATTTTCCGTTCACGGAGCCGTCGGCCGAAGTCGATATCGCCTGGAAGCAACCCGACGGTTCGTCCAAGTGGCTCGAGGTACTCGGTTGCGGCATGGTGCATCCCAATGTACTGCGCAACGTCGGTCTTGATCCCGAGCAATATCGCGGATTCGCATTCGGTCTCGGTGTAGAACGCTTTGCCATGCTGCGTTATGGCGTTGATGATTTGCGCAAGTTCTTTGAGAGCGACACGCGCTTCCTGCAAAGCTACGAATAAGGTCTGACCCGCATGAAATTTTCTGAAAACTGGTTGCGTGATCAGGTTCCTTCTGGACTCACGCGCGCCGATCTGGTTTCCACGCTGACGGCGATCGGTCTCGAAGTCGAAGACGTAACGCCCTTAGGTGAATCGCTCGAAGGCGTGGTCGTGGCCGAAATTCTGTCGGCCGAGCGGCATCCGCAAGCAGATCGTCTGCAAGTGTGCTCCGTCGCCTTTGGTGGCGCAGAGCCTGTGCAGATTGTCTGCGGTGCTCCGAATGCGCGCGCAGGTCTGAAAACCGCATTGGCGACTGTAGGTGCCGTGTTGCCGGGTGATTTTACGATCAAGCCGGCCAAGCTGCGCGGGGTCGAATCGTTCGGCATGTTGTGCTCCGGCAAAGAGCTGGCGATTGATGACGGCGCTGCCGGCATCATGGAACTGCCTGCCGATGCACCGGTGGGCACGCCGCTGCGTGATTACCTGTCGTTGCCTGATGCCTCGATCGAAATCAAACTGACGCCGAACCGCGCTGACTGTTTCGGTATTCGCGGCATTGCTTACGATGTGGCTGCCGCGACCGGTGGTGCCGTGAGCCCGTTGAATGACAAGCCGGTGGTCGCTTCGATTACAGATCAGCGCGCGATTAATCTGCAGGCGGGTGCCGATGCGCCGCATTATGTCGGTCGTGTGATTCGCGGTGTGCGCGCGAATGCGCAAGCGCCGATCTGGATGCAGGAACGTCTGCGTCGCAGCGGTATCAAGCCGATCAATCTGTACGTCGATGTCACGGCTTACGTGATGATGGAACTCGGTCAGCCGATGCATGCCTTCGACAATGATCGTCTGCAAGGCGAAGTAGGTGTGCGCAAGTCGCGTGCCGGCGAAACGCTGATGCTGCTCGACGGTCGTGAGCATAAGCTCGATGATTCGTTCCTGGTGATTACCGATAACGATGCGCCGATCGCCTTGGCCGGCATTATGGGCGGCGAATCAAGCAAGGTTATTGAGACTACGGTCAATCTGTTCCTTGAGGCTGCGCATTTTGCGCCGGCATCGATTATGGGGCAGGCCCGTAAGCTCGGTCTGCACACCGATGCATCGCACCGCTTTGAACGCGGCGTGGATCCGGAATTGCCGGGCACCGCCATCGAATACGCAACGCGTCTGATCATGGAAAACGGCGGCGGTGAAGCTGGTCCGGTGACGGCGGTAACGCTTTCGGATCAGTTGCCTGTCGCACGCACGATTGCGTTGCGTCGTGATCGTCTGGCCTCGTTGCTTGGCATGCAAGTTCCCGATGAACGCGTGGCACAGATTCTCGAATCGCTGGGTCTGCAGCCGGTGACTTCTGCCGAAGGCTGGTCGGTGACCGCGCCGACCCGTCGCTTCGATCTGGAGATTGAAGAAGATCTGATCGAAGAGATTGCGCGCATCTACGGCTACGATGCTTTGCCGATGACCTTGCCTAACGGCGATGCGCCGCTGAAAACTGCAAGTGAATCTGTGGTGCCGGAAGGTTCCGTACGTCGTCAGTTGGCTGCGCGCGATTATCGTGAAACGATCAACTATGCGTTTGTTGATGCAGCCGATCTGACGCACTGGCAAGTCGAAGACGCATTGCGCGTTGAACTGGCGAATCCGTTGAGTGCCGAATTGGCGGTGATGCGTCCGGGTCTTCTGCCGGGTCTGCTGAGCGCAGCTGCACGCAACCTCGCACGTCAGCAAACGCGTGTTCGCCTGTTCGAGCTGGGCAACGCATTCACGCCGGCGGGCCAAGAAGCTTGGCTGACGTCTAAGCCTTCTGACGTTTCGGACTCGGCGCCTGTGCATACGCAACGTGTCGCCGCTGTGGCCGTCGGTTCTGCGCAAGGCGAGCAATGGGCCGGCAATTCGACGCCGGTTGATTTCTACGCCATCAAGGGCGATCTGGAATCGCTCGCTGCCTTGGCCGGCGTAACCTTGTCGTTCGAAACCGGTGCTCCGACGTTTGCGCATCCGGGTCGTTCGGCAATGGTGCGTGTCGATGGCGAGATCGTGGGCTGGATCGGTCAGCTGCATCCGCAACTCGCTGCTGCTTTCGGTGTCGATGTGCCGGTTTACGGCTTCGAGCTGGATCTGGCGCCGCTGACTCAACGCGTCGGTAAGTCTGTACAGGCACTGTCCAAGTTCCCCTCGGTGCGACGCGACCTGGCGTTTGTACTGCCGCAATCAGTGCAGTGGGGCGTCGTCGCTCAAACGATGAAGAAGGCCGCGGGTCCGTTGCTCAAGGAGCTGGTACTGTTCGATCAGTACGCAGGCAAGGGCATTGCCGAAGGGCATAAGAGTCTGGCCATTGGTCTGATTCTGCAGGATGCGCAGCGTACTCTGACCGATTCCGATGTCGAAGGCGTGGTGACTGCTGTTGTCGATGCGATGCACGACACACTTGGCGCGTCGATTCGCGCATAAAGTCCGAATTCCACTATGGCGTGATCGTTTGTTGCACCATGGCGGGACTTTTGACATAGGTATGCAGTCCGAGAATGGCGTAGAGTAGAGAACTCTTCTTAACCGTTCTGTGTCTGCATGCCGTTTCTGCGCGCCATTCTTGCTGTAATCGTTGGACTTGTTATTGGTGGCGTTGTTAATTCGACATTCGAATGGCTCGGTACAGTACTGATCGGCTCACCCGCCGGCTCCGACATGACGACCACCGAAGGGGTGCGTGCATCGGTGCACCTGATGCAGCCGCAGCACTTCATCTTTCCGTTCCTTGCAGATGTCTTTTCCTCGCTGATAGGCGCGTTTGCTGCAGCCAAGATCGCAGGGCGCTATCACCTGATGGCAGCGATGAACGTCGCGCTCCTGTTTCTTGCGATGGCCATCCATATCTATTCTGCTATTCCGTTTCCGGGCTGGTTCATGGCGGTTGATTTTCTGTTCGCCTACATCCCCATGGCCTGGATCGGTGACCGGCTCGCCCGACCCATGGTGCGGCTGGACCCCGAATTCGAGTAAAGAACTCCCTGCGCTGCGGGCCGCTTGCAGCACATTCGCCACTTTTCGGGTTGAGAATGTCCCGTAGATGCTTGATTTTTAAAAAGGAATCAAGCAATCTAAACAACCCCTGAAGGATTGTTGCCCGGTCTTCAATCTGAACGGCAGATAAATTCTCAGGTAGTTGCGGAGGCATACAGTGGCACTGACCAAGGCCGAAATGGCTGAACGTCTGTTCGATGAAGTCGGACTCAACAAGCGCGAGGCAAAGGAATTTGTCGATGCGTTTTTTGACGTGCTGCGCGCTGCGCTCGAAGACGGACGCCAGGTGAAACTGTCGGGTTTCGGCAATTTCGATCTGCGCCGTAAGAGCCAGCGTCCCGGTCGCAACCCCAAGACCGGCGAAGAAATCCCAATTACTGCACGTACGGTGGTCACCTTCCGTCCGGGCCAGAAACTCAAGGAGCGCGTAGAGGCTTATGTTGGATCCCAGCAGCAATAAAGAACTGCCACCGATTCCGGCCAAGCGCTACTTCACCATTGGTGAGGTCTCGGAACTGTGCGATGTCAAACCGCACGTTCTGCGCTACTGGGAAACGGAATTTCCGTCGCTGTCGCCCGTCAAGCGTCGCGGCAACCGTCGCTACTATCAGCGCCACGAGGTGCTGATGGTGCGCCAGATCCGCGGCCTGCTATACGAGCAGGGCTACACCATCGGTGGTGCCCGCCTGCGTCTCGAAGGCGATGCCGGCAAGGACGAGTCCGCCATGAGCGCACAGATCATCAAGCAAGTCCGCATGGAGCTCGAAGACGTTTTGCACATGCTGCGCCGCTGACCGATTCGGCAATTTGCGCTATAATTACAAGCCCGCCGATGTGCGGGCTTTTCAGTGATCGGGGCGTAGCGCAGCCTGGTAGCGCACTTGTCTGGGGGACAAGTGGTCGTCGGTTCAAATCCGGCCGTCCCGACCAATCAAGCCTTTTCTAAGTGATTGATATCATTGGGAAAGGCTTTTTTGTTGGCTTGCGATTTCGTTCAGAAATATCGGGCTGGATAAAAGTCGGGATAAATTTCGACGCCAGTTTTCGTCTTTTCTTCCCGTTGGTTGAAATGTTCTCCCATTGGGTGTAGGATTGGTTCAAATCGGCATTTGAGCCGGTTGGCAGCCTGGCGAAACGGGGGCAGGCTGAATCAATCCCCTACGGAGGAATACGCATGTTGAACAAGTTTGGTAGCGCCCTAAAAAGGGTTCGCTTCGAACGTGATCGGATGACGCTCGGGGAGCTGGCAAAGAAGCTCGGACTCAGCGTGGCGTACATCTCAGCATTGGAAACAGGCCGCAAGCCAGTGCCGCCGGACTTTGTCTCGCGGTTGACCGAACAACTGCAACTTGATCATGCTACAGCGGCAGAGCTCGATCGACTTGCAATTGAAACCGTAAAAGAGGTTTCAATTTCTGTTCGAACTAATCCGGACGCTCGCGC
Organism: uncultured Lysobacteraceae bacterium; assembly: GCA_936911875.1. GTDB lineage: Bacteria > Pseudomonadota > Gammaproteobacteria > Xanthomonadales > Xanthomonadaceae > Aquilutibacter. Next base: position 159,726 of record CAKZGB010000008.1, on the reverse strand, counting down.
ACGCGAGCTGGCAGTTGCCTTTGCACGCCGATACGAGCAGCTTGAGTCTGCAGACATTTCCGCACTTTTGAATCAACTAACAACGCCAAAGGAGTAGTAATGAGCAATTTCGCTTTAGGAAATGCGAATTATGTAGTTCCGCCGTTGAGTACGGTGCAAATCTACTTGTTGGCGCAGAGCATTCGTCGAGCTTACGTCGAGGACAATCAGCAAATTGATTTGATTGATGTGCTCGAACACAGAATTTCACCCGACGGCAGAGTGTTTAATCTCGAAGTGTATGAAGACTATGAGATGGCGGGATCGTTAGGCTTTACGCGGCCTGATGGGAGTGGAATTGTGTTAAGTCGCTCGACGTACGAAGGCGCTGAACGTTCTGATGGTCGATCGAGATTCACTGTAGCGCACGAGTTTGGCCACTTGGCAATGCACTGCAGGGAGGGGTACCACCGTCTCGCAATGCCGGCAGAGTCAGTTCCGCGGTATCAGGATCCTGAGTGGCAAGCCAATACATTCGCTGCGGGCTTACTTGCCCCGATCGAGCGGGCGCTTGTTGTAGATTGCGCGATCACAATCAGCGAGCAGTACGGAATGAGCTACGAAGCTGCAAACTATTACCACACGAACTTCAACAAGAAGAGGGCCGAGTTAATGCGCGCATTGAAATAAAAAAGCACCACTCGCGAAAGTGGTGCTTTGATGAATTCGACGTGGTAGGAGCCAGCGTCGAGTCCTTGCTTCGATAGCAACCCGAACTATAGGACCTGGAGGCCCGCGGCACAAGTGCCATTGGTAACTCTTTCAGAGGGTTCGGGAGTTTGAGTAAGGCCACACCCAGAGCTGTTCAGCTTTGGTTGGCTCCGAGGAGCACTGTCATGATGATTCATGACCCTGCGCCGCGCGGATTCCGGTGGATTTATTGCCGGTACCGCCGTGTTCGTAATTCGGATCGCGTCCTCGACGCGCACGATTACGGATATGAGGCATGGCGGTTCTTGGTCCGCTGCTAAGCAAAACCAAACGGAACGGCCGGGCTTCTGCCCGGCCGTTCTCGTTGGTAGCGCAGGGGATTGAAAATCCCCAGTCATGACAGTCTGTAACGACCACGCGCTGACCAAGGCCAAGCCGGCGGAATAACCGATCAGCGGAATAAAAGTTGTTCCGCAATCAATTCCGATTCATTCTCCATACGCTCAGTCATTTCAAATGCAGTTCGAATGTAGCTATCTTCAGACGATCCAGAAAACTGTGCCAAGGAAGACGGTTGATCCTGGCACTGTTCAGGGGTCACATTCTTACACTCAATGACCGTCAGTCTTTTATTTTTTTTCATGGTCATGCGCTCGTCGTAGTGGATACTGCTTGCGTCGGAACCGCGGCGATGTTGGGCTGAGACCGCGTCAATACAAGCACTGTATCATTTGGCTCGCCAATGATACCCCAATTCTTGTCACAGAAAACCGTCTCGGGGCTGTTCATGTTGCTGACTCGATTGAACAGTATTTTGGCTTCAAGGCGATCAATCACAAAACTGTGAGTTGGGTATTTTGTGATCAGATATGCAATCGCCCCAGGCTTAAGGTTACCCGATCTACCGCTGAGTCGCGCACCATATTCATGCGCGATCCTTGTAGCGCGGTTCATTTCTCCGAGACGGATCGGGTCGATCTGTGAAGCGATCGGTGCGACTAGCGCAGCAGTAACTTGGGCAGCAAATTCGCCGGAAAGTTTGGTAGAAAGACCCATACCTTTAATCTCATGTAACGCGGCGACGAACATGTCCTTTGCTTCTTTCTCGATTACCGCGACAGCCTCTTGAATATCAAGACCGCTACTACGCTCCTCCAGTTCCGAGCCCTTTAGAACCTGAATATCTACGGGACCTAACTCTCCGAGATCTCCTATGGCCAACTCGTCAGCACCCATAGCGATGAGAGTGCCGGCACTTTTACACCAGCTAGGGATTACCAGACGAATGCCATCCTTGTAGTAGTGGCGCAGGCAGCGCGCTATTCGATAGCCTCCATCCGGATCACCTCCCCACGTTGTGAGGAAAACGGTGCAGCGACTATTTGAGGATTGTTTCTCTAATGCTCTGCTAAGTCGATAGTGGAGTTCGCGGGAAATGCGATCGCTAATAACTATAAAATCGCGATCTGAATCCGCATCGATTAGGTCATCGACTGATTTTTGATCCAGCACCCAGAATCCCCTTGTTTATCGACACGATATCAAGAATATTCTGACACGGTCAAAGATTCAATTCCCGCCCGAAAATCACCCGTGAAACCCGCCCTTACCCTTATTTTGAGTGTCTGATCGAGTTTCGCGGGCTGATCTGAGGCGGATGACCCCGCCAGCCGAGGGGTTACGGCTCCAACTGATCCAGCAGAGTCTCGATATGGAGTACGGTCGCCGCTAGGTGATCGTCGTATTGGTACAGGGCCTGCCGCAGCGTGGCGAGCAGTGCTTTGATTGTTTGAATGTCCATGAGGGGAGTTTGATGCAATCGCGCTCCCCTGTCGTGTGGGTATGGCAGACTGAGTGTGCTGCTATGGCCGTACCTGCTTAGGGCATTCCCGGTGCCACATACGGCGGATACAGGGCTTGCAGGCGCGACAGGATCATCTGGTCAGTGATGACGGATTCGTTCCATCCCGGCCTTTCCACATTCGTTGCCTGCGCATAGTCATAGGCATCGTCCCAATCCGAAGCGGCGGCCATTTTCCAGTAGGTCTCCTCTAGCTGCCAGTTGGCGGTCGAGTTGCCCTCCATTGCGATTGCTGCGCGGATTCGTGCGCGAAGGTCTTGATCTTGCGCCATCAGCGCGATGGATTTGTAGCTCATTAGACTTGCTCCACTGTGATGCTGATTGTCATGTTGTTTGCGACACTAGAGACGAGATTGACACCGCCGCCCGTTCGCCTCGCCCGATATGCGATATTCGTGCCTGACGTTGTGTCCGCCGCATAGCCGCCGCCTGATACTTCGGATACCTCGGACTTGATGCCTGAATCGTACTCGACGTTGTAGCTTCCTCGCGCAGACCATCCACCCACCTGAGTCCATGCGCCGCCGTCAACGGATTTCTCAATCACGCCAGATACAGATTGCGCCGCCGTTGAGTTGGTGCCTGATCCCGATGACGTGCGGAACGCAAACATGCCGACAGACACTGTGATCTGCGCATTGCTCGAACTGCGCTCGAAGCTGCCTGTAGAGACCTCAACGGTCCCATTTGGCGTGGATGACGTAGCACTTGCGCGTGACGTGCTGAACGAGCCGATCATCGCGCCGCCGCCACGATCACCCGAAGAGCTAATCCAGAACGTGCCGTTGGCTTTTGTAGCGCTCGCTTTTGCGATGGACTTCGGGCCGATCCAGAACACTAGATTATCCGCGCCAAACGGGTCGCCCTCATAAAACGCGGCATTGCCGAAAACGCGGTCCATTTTGTTCTTGGTGATGGCGACACCTGTATTGCTGCCCGTCACCATTTCGATTGAATCGGCGATGATCTCGAACGTCGAATACGCGCCGTTGTTGCCGACACGGTAGCCGCTGACCTTGCCGCCGACGATCTGGTATTCGACCTTAGTGGCTTCGAGCGTATTTGCGCGGTACGTTAAGCTAGTGCTGCTTACTGCCGCCCCATTCACCCCGCCGACCGCAAGGTTCAGGTTGTTGATGTACGTGGCCATTGCCGAATCGGGCGCGACCACGGCACTCGCATACTGCTGCGCTTGAGCCTTCGTTGCGAGTTCGGGCAATTCCGCCGTGGCAAAGTTGCCCCAACTTGTTTCCAACTGTCCGAGCTTGTACGTGATGGACTGCGAGTGCGCGACCTGACCGTTCACGCCGCCCATTGCGAAGTTCAGGGCGTTGAGTTGCTGGAGGTTGGCCATTACGGCGGAGTCATCGGAAAACGAATCGTCCAAACCCTGCTTGTTCGCCAGTTTGTTGAAGTACGATGTCCCCGTTGTATCAATCGTCTCGCAGTAGATTCTTTTGTAAGCCGCACCTGCGGGGGGCACTTCAAAATGAGAGATTCGGGCCCATCTTGCCGCCGTGTTATTTCCGAAGGATTCACCCCATGCAACGTGATTCCTATTAGCGTCCAGATACTCGACATTGAAAAATGCCGAACCTGCCGTGTTGTCGCGGTAGATTTCACCGCTTAATGTGTAGCCCCAACCCGCATTAACGGGAACATCGTAATGCCACCATTTCAGACCTGCCGATGCTGGCAACAATAACGCTCGACCATAATATCCCTCAACGATTTGCCCGTGATTTGTGGCATTAATCCATTCAGACGTTTGGAAGTACGGGTCTTGGACACCATTTGCCGTTGGGCTTTTCAGCACACCAATGTCAATCACGGCCTGATTGACGATGGATGCGTCCGCCTTTCCTGCCACCTGCCCCTGCAATGCGGAAATGGCAATGGAACGCGCACTGGCTTCGCCCGCAACGGCTTCGGACAGTTGCGTATGGGATGCCTTTGTATCGAGTTTGCCGTTGTAATCCGCTTGGATGTTACTGATCGCCTGCGCACGCGCACCCGCTTCATCGGCAATGGCTGTTTCCACGTTGCCGATGCGGGCTTTGCTGTCCTCGACCTCAACGGAAATGGACTGCACCCGTTCCGTTGTGGCACGCAACAGCGTGTCATCGCTGAAGCTGTCATCCACCCCTTGTTTGTTGGCTGGATTTGCAAAGTAGGCCGAGCCTGTTGTCTCTGCGGTTTCGCAAAATATGCGCTTCCATACCGCGCCCGCCGGTGCGATTTCGTAATGCGAGATGCGCTTCCATTCCGCGACCGCACTTAGCCCGAATGTCTCGCCCCATGCCACATGATTCTTGTCGGCGTCAAGGTACCGGACATTGATAAAGACCTGTCCCGAGCCGTTGTCCCTGTACGCGTCGATGCTTGCCGTGTAACCCCATCCCGCGCTCACGGGCGCATCGTATGCCCACCACTTCAAACCGCTGGACGCGGGCAGGAGTAAGGCGCGGCCAAAGTACCCGTCAATGGGATAACCGTGATTCCATGAATTTGTCCACGCAGACGTTTGAAAATATGGATCGGAAATGCCGTTGGATTTCGGGCTTTTCAGCACCTCAACCGTTGACCGCACCGAATCAACCGACGATGCCGATGCAATCTTGCCGTTCCCATCGGGCAGACGCGCACCCGTTGTCGACATGAACTGCCCAACGGCACTTTCAGGCGAGACCTGCGCCTGTGCGGTTTGCAGGGCGTAGGCTTCGGTGGACAGTTGCCCCGTCCCTGACGGAACCCGCGCAATCACGCCCCGCGTCTGTTCCCCGTATGAACTCACCCATGTTGAAGCCGTAGTGGACATATCCACGGCGGCCGCGACCGCTTCGCCGACACTGGAATAGTTGCCGATGTTTTCCCAGTACGCCGTATCGCTCGTCGGAGTGCCAGCGGGTACAGGCTGTTTGGCGCGGTACAGTATTCCGTTGTTGCGGACGGAATCGCCTTTCGGGTAATCCCTGTCATCCACCCAGTCGTCGGCAGTTCCCACCACGTCATTGATCTGCGCTTGCAAAGCGGCGGCCCGCGCTTGGGTTGCGTAGAGGGTGGACGCGGCATTGGCGGCGGCTAGGACAGCGGCATCGCGGGCGGCATTGGCTTTAGCGGTTGCATCTGCGGCTGCGGCGTTAGCCGTTACCAGCACGTCCGTCCCGCCCGGCATCCGAACGTTGACCGCTGTAAAGGCGGGCGCAGTGGCCGTCACGTCCGCGTTGTCCTGCGGCTTGCCCGTGCCTGATACGCCGCTCCAAGTCGAGGTTGTCCGTGCCTTGTCCGCAATCGCGTTCAGCAGCAGAGTGCGCTGCGTTAGGTATAGGTTCCACGCCGTGCGGTAGGTCGAGCCGACGACAGGCGTGTCGTGGGCCATATCGGTCAGTGCAGGATCGAGCCCGTCAATGTACGCTTGCAGCGCCGTGTAGGCGGCAGTGTAATCGGTATGCGCCACACCTGCCGCGGTCGCCTTGGACTGGTCAGACGACAGCGCGGAGATCGCTCCGTTCCAGCGCACGGTTTCGGCCAGTTTCTCCGAGCGGCTGATGACGTTGTCGGACACCGCGGCATCGATGTCAACGAGTGCCTCCGCAAGCGCACCGCCCGGGGTCATATTTTCAGGTACGGTCCCAGCATACGGGTCGGACCAGGGAGACGAAACACCCGATGCGTTGGTCGCGCGGACACGGAAACGAACCGGACCGGGGACGGCGGAGTACACGTCGGTGGCGGTGCCCGTGAGTCGGTCGATGCGATTCCACGGGCCCTGGCCAAACTGGTACTCCACATCATAGTTTTGGACCCCAAACACAGTCGACCAGGAGAACGCCAGGACCGTCTGGGACGTCGCATGCTCAACAATGACACGCACGTCCATCTCGAGGCCGGTCGGCCGTGCCGGCACCTGAGGTGCGTAAGTCGGAGCTGGCACAATGGGCTCGAGCGCGTCAATGTACGCGTACTTGGCCGGTTCGTGCAGGAGGGCCGTAATGGTCCATTCGAGAGAGTCTTCAGACTCGTCGATGTCGAGTACCCGGTACTGGCGCATCCGGAGATTAGTGCGCTCAAGGACCCACGTCGACTCCGCGAGGGGCACAGCCGAGAACGCCGCTTCGACGGTGATCGTGCGGCCCGACACGGTCGCCACGGTGGCCTTTTCGACCTCACCGGCGGGCGTCACGATGTTCAAGATGTCACCGGCTACTGGTGCGGTGATCGGCATATGGTCGACGGTGATCGATGTGAGCGTCGCAGCAGACACCCGTCCGCCCATGCGCTCACCCATCAACTGCGGACGCATTACGCCGATGATGGCCCCAGGCGGCACGAGCTTGCCCTCGAGGCCGACGACAAAACTGATCATCTCCGTCTCGAACTGCTCACTGGCAATGATCGAGCGGCCGAACCGAATCGCCTGGGAGTAGGACGGGCACCCGATGTTGATGACGGATGTCTCGTTGAACCCAAACCGCGCGATGGCATCGGCATCCTCAACGTAGGCGATCTTTTGCGTGGAAAAGTCGTCTTCGTCGAAGTACGTGACATACGCTGCGGTGTGCCGGGCTGCACGGCCAGTGGATGACGTGTTGAACTTGCCGTCCTTCACGTCCGCCGGAGTGTAGATGTCGAACAGGTCGTCAGCCATATCGCCGACCACGTTGATCGTTCCACCCATCCAGAATTGCATGGCTCGGAACGAGCCGAGCATGTCGTTGATTACTTTCCAGGCATCGGCCTGTTGCTGAAAATAGGCCGAGAACCGATACCTAGGCTCTTGGCCACCTTTGCCGTTCGGTACCAGCTCGTCACAATGCATCGAGAGCTTGTAGAGCGCCCACTTATTCGGCAACTCCGCGGACACCAGATGCCCGCAGCCGTAGCGATCGTTGACGATGAAATCACGCGTACACCAGACCGGGTTGTCCGTCCATGCCTGCACAAAGGTGCCATCCCAGATCCCGGTGTAGGTCCGCGCGATGGGATCGTAGTTCGAGGGAATCTCAACGAGGAGAAGATCGGTGTGGTAGATCCGGGTAGGGATGGACGAAAATTGATCCGCGCCGATGGTATTGGCCACGTAAGCTGTGTTTGGCATCGCGAGCTTGACGTTGATCAGCTCGGTGTAACTGCGAAGGTACGTCTTATTGACCTGCGTGCTGTTCGTCGCATCCGGGGTTAGGCGTGTGGCGCGGAGCATCCATCCGGTAGTGGCTTCGGGCAGATAGATCGTCGTCGATCGCTCGTATCCATTGCGGGTCTTGCCGTCGATGGCCTCTTCATAGACCGCGACGAACGCGGAATCGTCCGTCGACAATTCGTAACGGATCACCACACGATCGCCATCGAGCCGGTTATTGGCGCTGTCCGCCCGTTGCAGCTGCGGCACATAGATCTTTACGCGAACGGCAGAGAGATCCGGGTTGGTAATGGCCTGGGTGAAGGGCTCGTTGTACTTGAGTTCGACGCCGCTGCCGCCGGCAAGGGCGACCTCGTTCTCAACGCCTGGTTGGCCAGGAACATGGGCCTGATCGACCGTCCCATGCCGGATGTCGAGGATAAAGTTCTCGAAGTTGTCCGAGCCATCCGCGTTGCGCACCGGGGTGCGGTCGTAGAAGACGCTGCGTGCGTCGCCGGTGACGAGGCCCTTAATTGGGCCCTCGGAGATGACATCGACAATCCGAGCGGTTGCGATCGAGTGCAGGCTGTCCGGAGCTTCACTCGCTTCTGTGGACTTCTTGCCACCGGCCCCGGTGAGTTGGTTACCATCTGCCATTATTGCTCCGGCGTAAAGTCGCGTTGCCAGTCCGGCGAGCCGCCGCCGCTACGCTGCGGGGTATCGGACGGAGGATTGTTGATGTTGGAACCGGCCGGGACAATGCCCTGGTCGCGGGTTTCGATACCGGCAGAGACAACCGCCGAGCCGACGTACATGCGGCCATAACCCACCGGGACCGGATTGCCCTGGGCGAGAGTATTAACGGGCCCGCTAAACACATAGCTGGCCCTATCGTCGGCCTTGTCGTCAGGTCCGCCCTTTGGCTGTGGCGCGAGCATCTGCGCAATGCCACCAATGACCATCGACCAGCCGAACTTTGTCATCGGTACGCCGATATTTCCAAAGCCATACACGGTCAGCACAGCGCCCGCGATGACGAGGAGTCCGCCGACAATCGTCTGGAGTACGCCATTCTTGCCCCCGGCGCCCACCAGTACCGGCGCGAACTTGATCGTCGAATTGGCACTGGGGTGGGCCAGTTCATCGGCGGTAATGTTGGTCTCCCCAACAAATACCGCGTATTCGACGCCTTTCGACTTGCTCTGGTAGAGATATTGCTGCAGCCCAGGGAGCTGCGCACCTAAAGCGGCGATTGCTTCGGCGGGCGAGCTTACCGCGAGCTGAAAGCTGCGGCCAAATTTACGACCCAAGTGGCCGTAGAATCGCACAGTTCGCAAGTTACTCACGGGTTTGATACCTAAGGATTCGGGACGTCATGCGGCGCCAGGGGCCGCCATAGAGATCCCGGCGGGACAGGCGCCCGGTTGGGTGGTGAAGGAATAATCCATCCTCGATCAGCACACCACAGCAGTTGTCCACTTGCGTACTGCCGGAACGTAACAAGATGACGTCACCGACCACCGGAGCACCTGACGCGGGAGCAAAGCCCGCGGCCTCGATGTTTCGGCCGAACACGTCGTCACCGCGCTTCCAGAAGTCCGGGTCATCGCGATCAAAGTCCGGCAACGTGATGCCGCGCTCGGTGCGATACCAGTCGCGCACCAAGGCGTAGCAATCCAATACGCCAAACACGTACTGCCGGCCCACCAATGGCGCCTCAAAGGGCTCCGGTGTGATCCAGAAGTCACCAACCACGCCGTCGGCACCAAGAACTACGACCCACCATGGCAGATCGGACGTTCCGCAGCCGAGCCTGTCGGCATCGGATGCAAAGCCAGGCTGGTCCGGATGACTGTGGACAAAGGCGACGATCTCGCCCGCGTCTTCGGCATCCGCCCAGTCCTGCGGGCGCGTACGAAACGCCGCGCGCGGCTGGGGATGGACATTCTCGCCACGTACGAACTCCTGGTTGCCGTCAGGACGCTGGATCACCCAGCCTACGGACTCGTTGGGATAGGAGGCCATGGCGTGGGCGTAGGCGGCATCTCGTGCGTTGGATTGAAGTACTGGGAATTCCATTACATCCGCACCAGTCCGGCAGCGGGGAATGCGGACGTCCTCAGCTCTCCGTTCGCACCGAAACGGAGCTTGCAATCGGAAAGGCGCTTACCGCACCGATCCAGTGCCATCTGATCCGTCGGGTTCCCGTCCGCGTCGGCCACCGGGGAGCCGGTATATCCGCAGTTCGCGTCACGGTAGCGCCAAATGCAATGGGAGGCGATGATCTTCCGCCGCGGCAGTTGCAGCCCGTTGAACTCCATCCCGCTGGCCAATTCAAAGACGATGGCATCCCCGTCGTCATCGGCGCGGCGTTCTACAAACCATAGCTGATCGGGGAAATGCTGATTCGGATCCGGAGTCTCGCCCAGTTCATCGAGATACTTCACCATGGTCGACCGCACCACAAGCCGTGCACCTAACAGCTCATCCGTGACCTGACAAATAGCGGTAATGGCTCCGTTGATGTCGGCCACGGAGAACGTGGGGCGTGCCGTTGAACTCGACGACACCTTGATGCCCGCCACGGCCACCGGGTGGTAGTCGTAGTCCACCCCTTGCCAACGCACGCGACCAACGCCGTCGTGCCCGTGAAAAAACAACTTGCCCGCGCCGATGTGCGTGGCATCCAGTTCAAAGCAGCGAAAGATCGCGCCGGGCTCAAGTCCCTGGACGTCTTGTGAAATCGTCATGGAGTCACCGATGAGACAAATGTTGCTGAAATCTTTTCCCAACCTTCGCCGTCTTCGACGGCCTCGTAGCCTTCGCAGGTCACGTACTGGGAAAGCTCGCCATTGCCGGGTGGGGTGAAGATGAACTTGCGCCAGCCTTCTTGGCTGTCAAGGAACGACTTGATGGACTGCGCGGTCGTGCCGTCGACGACCCACTGCAACTGGTATTCGCTGGCCTTCGGGTTGGGCCCATCTCCAGCTGTCTGTCGGTAGCCGTCTCCAAACTGAACGCTGCGAACGCGGAACTTGTGGGTTTTTGTGCAGCCGATCAGTGGCATCCATTCGGGATTAAAAGTGTCCATCAGGAGGCCCCGTTCATCATCTTCCACAGGAGTCCGCCTTGTCGGGATTCCTGCACCAGCACGTCTTTCGCCTTGCGCCCCACGAGGTCGCCCAGCTCACGACTGGAGGTGTCGCTTCCGTTGACGCTACCCGTCGCATTGCCGCTCTGATCGATGTTCACTGTGACGGATACCGTGTTGACTTGACTCGAGGTGCCGCCGCGCAGGCCACCGCCGTTGCGCGAATGACGCGGATCGTTAGACGTCAGGACTTCTTCGCCGCGCTGCAGAACGGCCGCAACCTCGTTGGGAGCAAGACCTGGAAAGCCGCCGCTATGAAAGCGCGGAGCCTCGCCGAACAGCATCGGGTTAAACATGCTGCGGAACCTGGCACCATTCCCGGCGATGCCGCCGCCATGAAACACCTCCGCTGGCTGCGTCTTTGGAGTAAGTAGCCCAAACACGGCCTCGACGATCCCCGTACTCACCTTGTTTTGCATTGCCGCTGCCAGCGCATTAAGGAACGAGCTGACCATGTCCAGCAGTGCTTCCTTGCCGCTCATAGCGCCAGTTCGTAGCACGGAAAAGAAGTTGTTCAAGTCATTGATCGCTTGATCCTTCATCTCATTCCGCAGAGTCTTGGTCGAGGCTGTGACATCAGCGATCTGCTCCGAGAGCTTCTCTATGCCCTCGAGTGCCTTGGTATGCTCGGGACTGCCAGGCGCCATCGAGGCCAGGGCGGCAAGTTGCGCGGCTCGGAGCTCCTTCAATTGCGCGATGGCTTGCTGGCGAGCGGCAAGGATCTGTCGCTCGCCCTCCGCGGTGGACAACGTGCCGGCGGCGATTTGCGAGGACAGGCTGCCTTCTCGCGTGGACAGTCCGGAGCCGATGGTATCCGCGCGTTCCGAGGCGGCCTGCACACCGGCGATCTTGGATGTCGAGTCGATGTATCGGCCAACCAGGGCGGCCTCGACCGTCCGGCCGTTGAGGTTGAGCTTGGCGATCAATTCGCCGTACTGCTTCTCCAGCTCCGCCCGCGTGATGGATACCGCGTCCGCGTTGGCCTCTCCAACCTTCTTTGCGACCTCTTCGTACGAGTGGGTGAGCTCTTTGTTTGCGGCCTCCGCATCTTCTTTGGCTTGCTGTTCCAAGTCGGAGCGGTCTCGCATCAACTTGGCCAACTGTGTCATTGCTCTGGACCGCGCCTCCACCGTCTTGGCGCCGCGCATTTCAGCGCCGGCTTCCGCGATCTGCAGATCCAGACTCTCTTTTTGCAGCTTCAGCTTTTGGCCAAAGTAGTCCGCGATGCCGAGGGCACCGGATTTGTACTGGCCTTCAAGGCTTTCGAGCGAGCGCTTAATCTGGTCGGTCGCAAGTTCCGTGGCGTCAGCCGTTGCTGCAAGAAGTGCCGCCGGCGAGTCACCGCCCGAACTCCGGCCGCTACGACCAGATCGTCCACCAGAATTGGCGCGTCCCGCCGGAGCGACAGAGACGGGCGCCACACCAGCACCTCCGGGACGCTTGATGCGAGACATTGCCAACTGCACCGCATCCTCTGCGGTCCTGTTGGCGTTGAGCTCACGCAACCTGGCAGTGTTCGTGTTGACGTCATCAATCATTCCCTGCGTGACGCCGAACCCGCCGCCCTGCAGACCCTTTGCACCCTGACGGGCGATTGATGCGCGGGTGGCGCGTTCCTGCTCTGGAGTCATCCCCTCGAACATTTTTCCGCCCCAGCGGCGATACTGCGAAAAGTTATACGCATCGCTGGCCCTGTTAAACACCTTATTGAGCCAGTTCGCGGTAGTCACAGCCGCTTGGGCAACCCGGCCAAGGTCTGTAATCAACGCAGCGATCGACGCACGTGTCTCCGGAGAGCTCATGGACGCCGCCATCTCCGTGATGGCGGTGCTCAGTGTACGGCTGGCACCCGATGCCTGATCAGTGACCCCGACGGCCTCGAGCGTGGCGTTCTTGAACTGCCGCCACGCACCGCTCACGATGACGGGGATCTTGCTGAACTCCTCGTCGATGGCATCGCCCTGGCTATGGATCGCTCCAATAACACGATCGGTCGTTAGCTCCCCCTGTTCGGCCATACGCCGAAGCGCGCCCACCGGAACACCGAGACCATCAGCCAACGCTTTCGCAAGCCTTGGCGAGTTCTCCATGATGGAGTTGAACTCATCTCCTCTGAGCTTGCCGGAGGCCAGCGCTTGCGAGAATTGCTGCTGCGCAGATGCCGACTCCGATGCACTGGCACCGGAGATGATGAGCGACTTGGACACGCGATCGACTGTCGAGAGCAAAAGACTTTCGTTGTTGCGAAGCGCGTCCGACGACTGGGCCAATCGAACGTACAGCCCGACGCTACTCTCCAGCGATGTGCGATTGTTCTGCGACATGTTGAAGAGCTCGGACTGGACCCGGGCCCGTTGCTGCTCTGAACTGGTGACCAAACCTAATTTGGCCTGCAGGCTCGTGTACGTGTCGGCGAGTTCGATCACCTCTTGCGCCGAAAATGCAGATGCCGAAACGCCAGCAAATCCCACCAGGCTGGAGCGCAACCCGACCAGACTGGATCGGACGGATCCGATGCTCTTATTCCAACTGGAAAAGATCGGCGCGTTCCTGTTGGCCTCCGACTGCGTACGGCGCAACTCGCTGCGTACCACCGCCATGTCGCGCTTGAGATCGCCGATGTCGGCGGAGAGCTTGACCGCGAGTTCAGTGATGGCCTTGTTGCTCATCGGAGTAGGGATGCCTGAAAGATGGTGGTGAGTTCGGTGGAGCGGCTTTCGTGCAGACGGTGCGCTGCGGCGAGGTGGAGCTGGATTTGGCGGTACGTCATGCCAAGGATCGAGGCGAGGTCATGGCCGGCTGCGAGCAGCACGGCCACGTGGTCGGCCCAGGTCAGTGGTTCGTCGGATCCACCGGCACCCTGGTGACCATCGCCGTGAGCGATCCCAGGGTCCTGGCGAAAAAATCCTTGTTGACACTCCAGACCTCGCTCGCCAGCGCGGCCAATTCGTTGGGCAGAAGGTTGCCAACCCAATCGATCGGCTGATTCGTTGCAGCGGCTACCGCTGCGATCAGATCATCGCAATGGGCCTCGACCAGCGTGGTCAACAGGGAGAGTTCTTCGGCCGTGATCTCATCGCCGGAAAGCGAACCGCCGCGCCACGCGTCGAGCGCGTTCGATGCGCCTTCGAGCAGCGGACGCATATGCCTGGCAACGGGTCCAAATTGCTTGGCCACCAGCGGCGCCACAGGAATCGTGGCGCCACGGATGGTCAAGGTGCGGACCGCTTCGACCGGTGTCAGTACCTCGAACGGATCAGTCATGGCTTTATTCCGACACCGTGACGGTCAGGTATTGGCTCAGACCCGCACCGGTGCGCGTGGAGTCCTTGAGTAGCTCGCCCGAGACTTCGCCGGCGGCATAGTCGGTGCTGATGGCGGCCAGTTGGCCGAGCAGGCCGGTGCTCACGCGGTAGCACTGGATGCGAACCGGTGCACCGCTCTGTGCTTCGTTGAGACCTTCGAACAGCAGCTCGTACTTCTTCGCGGCCGAAATGAATGCCTCCACTACCTTCTGTGCGGCGTGCGTATAGCTGACCTTGACGTTGCCGGTCACGATGGCGCTGCCGATCGGGATGTAGATGCCGCCGCTGCGGATCTCATAATCGTCACCCACATCGAAGGTGGTCACACCATCGGCGCTGGTGACCGAGGTGATCGCGGTCGGGATCTTGGCAGTCGGGGAGTAGGTGCCAGGGATCACGGCAACGACTTCGTCGGTGACGGTCGCCGCGGTCACGGCCGTCGTGCCGCCTCGCAACGCCAGTGCCAAGTTGGCGGCGTTGAAATCGTGGAACGACATGGTCATGTTGACCGACGTCAGTCGCTCAAATTGATTGGCAGTGCCGCCGCCCGGTTGGGTGTAGTCTGCCAGACGCTGCGAATCGGTCTGGGGCGCGATGTTCAGCTGCGAACAGTTGCCGATGTCCACGTAACCGGTGCTGGCGCCCAGCTCCTTCAAATACACACGGCCGGAGCCGACGTAGGATGCATCTTTCATGGTGTTGTTCCTTTCGTGGTGATGGGGATGACGCTGGTGTAATGCGCAAGGACGCCGACCCAGCCGGCGGCATCTTCGGAGCGGATCGGTCCGGACTCAATAAATTCGGGGTGTCGAAAGCCGGCCGGATAGGACCGTTGGCGATCTCGCAGGGCCTTCTCCACGTCATCGGCGACTTTCAGCGTCTGCTGGTGCGCATCGAGCACGCTCGCAGGGCACTTGATCAGCACGCCGAACTGCACTTGGCGGTGCGAGAGATGCAGACCCTCCGGTGCACGGGATGATTTTTCCCAGACCACGGCCACTGCGCAGCCGGTGTTGCTGTCGTCCAGGATCTGTTCGCCGCCGACCTGCGCATCGGCGCCAGCATCGGTCCAATACCCGTTCGCGGCTACGATGTCGGCCAGGAGCGTGCGAACGCAACCGAGCAGGGTCTGGATCGGAGTGGGTTGCGGACTCATGGTGTCGCCCCCGCACTACGCGGCGCACAGACCCATTGCGCCATGCTTTCGTCCTCGCGCAGAACGCGCCAGAGCTCAAACGTATCGGCGCCGATGGCAACGGTGCCGCCGACGACCGGTTGCACCTGCGCACGCTGAAAGGTCACCAGGACTTGCCGCGTGTACACCGGCAATTCGTCATCCCCGAACACTGCGGGAGGGCGATCTACAAGCACCGTACATGCCTGGGCGGCGCCAGACGGAGGCGCCGAGTAGGTGGCAGCATCGGCAAATCCCGCATCGGAGAATGCACCGAACACGGCGGAGTCCATGGCTTGAAGTGCGGTGCGCTGGCTCATGCCCAACCCCGCGCGGTAGCGCTGGCCACGGCCTTGCCCAGCTCATTGCGCAAAATGGTGGGGAAGTAGCGGTTGTAGGTCTTGCCCGCATACTTGAAGATGTCGTACCGAGCGCGGTAGCTCGGTTGTTTAACAAACACGAGCGCGGGCCGAATGGTCGAGCCGGACGCAGTCGTCATCCGCTGATAGACACCCGGCTTGAGTCGTTTGCCTGCGATGTGGATCGCGAAGTAGTCCACCTTGGCCGCACGCTTGCGGCGTGTCTTGAACGTCGCGCGAGTTTGCATGACGTTGCGTTCGTACTTGCGCTTCGTATCGCCCGCCACGCGGAATGCATTGCGGGGTTTGTTCTGGCGCGAATCCCGCAGCGCACGACTAGCAGCGAGCATGGCCGTGAGATCGCCGCCGCGGATATTGCCGTAGCCATCGAGGCGAACGCCTTTGCCAGGAACTGCAAACTCGCTGTCGGCCATGATGCCGGCCTCGCGAAGACGCAACTCGAAGCCCTTCGCCACACGCTTGCCGCCGAGCACTTCAGCGAGCAGGTACTTCGCCGGTGGCGTGCCCTTCGATGCTTCGTCGCGCAGTTTGATAACTGCGTACGGCTTGGCTTTGGTCGCGCGATCCCATTGTGCGGCCCGCTGAGTCAACGGTGTCGGGCGGTCAAAGACTCGCTTGGACTCTTCCATCCATGCCGTCCGGACCTTGAATGCCGTCTCGTTGGTCGCACGCACGATGGCGAACGGCAACTGCCGGGTCTCGAGCGCGGTCAGCGATCGCGTAAAGGCGTCGAAGTTCAATGCGATTTTCAACTGATTCATCGCTGACCACCGCCCAACAACGCACGGCCTTTGGCAAGCCGGCCGTTGCATTCTTTGATCGAGGCATCCCGCAAATTGGCCACGCGCTTGGCTTCGTTGTAGGTTGCTTCCTTCGCGGGCTCGTTGTAGCAGTCGGCAAACAGGCCGAGCTGCTCCGCGCTGAGTTTCAGCGGCACTTCCACTACGCGCTCCACAACCGTCGGCGTTGCAGCCTGGGCCTGGGCGCGGGTCGTATGCGGCGCCGGGTCCGGCTTCACGGCATTGCCAGCGCAGCCGGTCAGCAATATCGAGAGCAAGAGGAGACGCATCATTTCAGGTCCCCACAATCGCCAGCCGCGCAGCGTGCGTTGAGGTCGCGCATGTATGCCTCTAGCTCGGCACGGCTACGAATCGCATCAGCGCCGGCGGCGCTGAACTTGGCGCCAGCCAAGGTGCGAGTAGCCTCGTTCAGCCGCTGCTGCTCATTGACCATTGCGAGGGCACCTCGAGCGCGGGTCAGTGCATCGGTCAAGATCTCATTGGCGGATTTCAGATCGTTACGTTCGACGCGCAACGCATCGATGTCGGCAGCGTACTGACGAGCGGCAGCGGTTCGTCCGGCATCGACACCGGCTGCACGGCCGTAGCTGTAGGACACGGCGGCGGTGACCACCAGGATCAACACAGCACTACCGAGCGCATAGGGGTTGAAGGGGTTCATTCTTTCGAATCCGTGCGCAGCAGGGCCATGACCAACTTCGCAAGGATCGGTGCGGCGAGACCCGTCAAAATGCCGACCAGCAGCGACTGCAGAATGTCGTCAGCCGTTTTCGGCCAGCCGACCAAGGTCTGCGCCATGGCCAACATGACACCCAAGAGCAACGCGATCAGGTCTGCATCCAACGAGTGCAAACGGGCGCCGCGGCGGTTGAGGTGATACCAAGCCAGCATGCAAATGACTTGCGTCATCAAGGCGGAGACGAGGCCAAGCGGCATCGTTGCCGAAAACGTCTGCAGCACAACCGGCAGTCCGGCCAGTGCCTCAAATGCCGCGCTACCGTTGGCAGCGAGTGCAGCGAGCAGGGCCGCGAAGCCCGCGATCGTGAAGTGTCGAGCGTTCATTACTTGAGACCTCGCATGTCGCGGATCTCCGCGATGTCTTCGGCATTGCGCTTGATGCGGACGTCAAACTCGGCCATCTTGGCGCGGACGTTCGGCAGCTCGCCAAGGGCCGCCTGCTGCGCCAGCTGCGCGTTAGTCAACGATTTCACATCGGCTGACAGCGAAATGACCGCGTTATTAAGGTTGACCAGCAATGCGCCGACACCCAGCAGCGCGGCGATGATCACGCTGTCGAAGATATTAAAGGCGCGGCGCACGGTCTCCCGCGTGACGCTCACCGTTTCCGGTGCGTTGCTCATTCGATGTCTCCTAGCGCCGCCACAGCGGCCGCATAGTTTTCGGGCCACGCCATCGGCTTGGCCTTGCCGGGGCGCCAGTTGCGCTCGTAACAATCCCACGCGCCCGAGATATTGCCAATCGGCGGCAGCCGGCGCGGATCCGACCAAAGAAGCAAGCGGGCAAATACCGCTGCGAGCACATCATTGACTTCCAGCGCCGAGTGCACGTAACGCGGGACGAACGGAATGCCATGCTGGTCGCAAACGGCCTTGGCAAAGTTCCGAGTTCGGGGATGCTGCATCACACCGGTCACGCCGCCGCCGCGCTCGAACTGCCAGAGCCCACGTGCGGGGCCTTTCAACCCCGGGACGTTGAGGATCTGCCAGCGGTGCTTGCCCTTGGATTCCTGCAGGGCGATGGCGCCCATGAGCAAGCGGGCTTCGCGCGAGTCCATCGACTCCGGCAGCAATTGCAGACCGGAATCGATGGCTTTTAACACGGCGGCGGTTTGACGGATGGCCATGGCTTAGGCGGCGTTGAGTTTGACGCGAGCCTTGGTGTCGGAAGCGCCAACAGCGCTCCAGAAGCGACCGATACGGGTGTTGTCAGTCGCAACGTCCGTGACGTCGCCGCCGGCGGTGACGTAAGCGATGGCGCCGATCTCTGCTTCGGTGCCCGCCAGAGCTGGCAGGTTGTAGACACCTTCGGCGTGACCGACGGCCGTATCACCGGCGGCGGTGTCATTGAGGCTGACAACGGCCAGGCCGTCGAGCAGGACGAGGGCGCCCGAGGTCAGCGCCGACTCTGCGACGAACGTAATCGTCTCGCCGCGTTCTTTGTAGTTAGTTGCCATATCAGGGGTTCCTTGAGTGGAAAGGCAGGAATGGGGGATGAAAGAGGTGGATCCCGAGTGCGGAAGGGGTGGACCGCACTCGGGATCCGTACGGGCTTAGACGCCCGGGTTCTTGCGCAGGCCGCGGTAATCGACGAGGCCGGGCTTGGCATCCAGGCGGACCTTCACTTCGATGCCTTCAACGTTCCAGCCCTGCTTGGTGGTAACAGTCGGTTCTTGAACGCCGTCGCGGTAGGCGACGATGATGGTGTCCACCAGCGCCGGGTCGGCGATGATGTACCAGGCTTTCGGATCGGCGACGTCGAGACGTGCATCTTCGACAACCGCAAAGCGGCCGCGCATCGTGTTCGGTGCGGTGGCGTTCTTGCCGGCGATGATCTCGACTTGCGATTCCAAAATCGCACGAGCCGTGGCACCCAGACCCACCGGCACGACGAGCACTCGGCCTTGCAGATGGAGCAGGTTGCCATTGCTGTCGGTAATCGTGGCCATCGATGCAAACATGGCCTCGAGCGAGGCGGTCAGCAGCGCGGCACCCGTTGCTAGGTTGCCGTGCGAGGCGTGGAAGAGCGGTTGGCCATCGGCCAAGTTGGCGTTCTTGGTCAGGATGCCGAAGACCTCGTCACCCAGCGAACGCTTGGCCGCTGCGCCCATGCGATACGGGACCTTGTCGAACCAGCCAAGGTCATCGTTGATGATGGCCTCTTCAGTGATCGAGAAAATGCCGCCACGCTTTACGATTTGGACTTCTGCACCTTGCGAGGAGAAGGTTCCATAGTTGTACTCGGCACCTTCGGGCACCTCAGTGATTCCGATAAACGTGCCCAGGCCGGCGAGCGATGTCACTTTGAAATCCGGAACCGAGGCAGCCGTAGTGAAGCTGCTGAAATTCTCCGGCGTGTCGGCATAGCCACGCAGCGCGGCGCTGCGCACCGTATTACCGGCGATGGCCGGGAAGTCGGAGCTAGTGTGGGTAATCGCCGCTTGAATGAACTGCGACGGCGCCATGCCGCGGGTATCGACACCGGCCGCCTCGGCGCAAGCACGGGCCATTTCACGCAGCGACAAACCGCGGAATTGGTTGCCGGCCGCGTCAACCCTGACACCGGCGCGAGCTTGGATCGCGAGGGTCATGCCCTGAATGCGGCGATCACGCGCGTCGACGCCAGCCTCGACGCGTTGGAAGCCGCCCAGCGGCTCCGTTTGGCCGCCCAGTGCACGCAGCACTTCGTGGCCGACCGATTGGGCAGTGACGGCATCATCGGGATTGGCCAGGGCGGCGTTAACGATCGTCATCACTTCCGGGTTGCCGCGGTGCGGTTCCGTCATGGCAAGAATTTCCGCATTGCGGGTGGCGATTGCGGCGCGGACAGATGCAGCAGCTTGTGCAGCAACGTCAACGGTCGAATCCGGCGTGGTGGCCGGCTGAGTTGCGGTCGGCATATCAGTGGTTCCTTGAGTGGAGGGGGAAGGTGCGGCAGCACCCGCCGCCGGGGTAGAGATCGGTGCAAACACCGGGGGTTGTTGCGAGCCGCGAAGTGCGGCTTGAATCTGTTGCACAGGGGCGCCCGGGCGGGCGTACAACGGTTGGAATGCGGCTTGCAGTTCCGTGTCATCGGTCTGTGCAGTGCCGATGATCTCGTCGATCAGTCCCTCGGCAAGACATTCCTCGGCAGTCAGCCACCGATCCTTGCCGCTGTCCCAGATGTCTTGGTAGTAGCTGGCCGGCTTGCCGGACTTGCGGGCGTACGATGGGGCCATCGCTTTGCCGAATGCAGTCAGCGCTGCGGCAATGTCCTCGGCAGCGCTCAGCATTTCAACTGCATTGCCTTCGACCCACAGATAGCCCCAGGGCGCGTGGAGCATCTGCAGTGCATTGGCAGGCATGCGCACAATGTCGCCGGCGGCAGCGATCAGCGAAGCGATCGAGGCCGCAATAGAACCCAGCTCCACCACGATCTTTGTGCCGAAGTTGTCGGCGTGTCGGCGCAGTTCGTTGTAGATGGCGATGCCGTCCGAGACCGAGCCACCGTAGGAGTTGATCCGAACGGTGATCACATCAACGCGAATATCCTTGAGCGCCGAAACGACGTCATTTGCGGAGAGCGACGTGTCATCCCACCAGTCTTCGCCGATCGGGCCATAGATCCACAGTTCCGCCTCGCGGGAGCCTTCGGCGCGGGGCTGCAGAGCCAACACCGGGGGCATGGTCGCCGCGTGCGCAGCGCGGGCGAGAGGGCGCAGCTTGGACAGCGTGGCGTACTGCGCGGACGAAAGCGTCGGGGGGGATAGGGGGTTAGGCATTGGGATCTCCACTGGCCAGCGCGACGAATGCGGCGCGGCCTTCGGTGTTGGGTTGCGTTGGGGGCGGGTCGCCGGCTTGCGCCTTCCAGTCCTCGCGCAGACGTAGGACCTCCTCGGGATCGTTGCCGGATTGCAAGATCGCTTGCTGCGGTGCCAGCCAACCGGCTTCGACAGCCTGCTGACGCGCCAGGATTTCCTTGAGCGGGTCGATCCACGGCATGGCCGGCCGGACGAAGTGTGCTGCTTGTATGTTGCGGATCGTCCAGCCGGCCGGAATGCGTACGAGCCCGCGCTGCACAGCAGCTATTACGAACTCCTCCCAGACCGGCCGGACGAATTTCGCCACAAACCACTCGCCGAGCATGGCGTAGTAGCCAAACTTCTCGACAAGCTCCTGGCGCTGGGCCGAGTAGGTGCCGTTGTAGTTCATCGACAGCGAGCTGAAGCTGGTTCCAAGCCCGCCGGCCGCACGGCGCATCTGAGAGTTGAGGTAGGTTTCAATGTTCGGATTCGGGCGCTTGGAGTCGATCACTTCGATCCGCTCGCCCGGCAACAGTTCATCGCCGATCAGGCCCGGGACCATATTGAAGCTGCGAATGGTCCGGTCAACGGCTGCATCCAGACCGCCAAGGCTCGGGGTCTGTAGCAGGCTCGTATCCTTGATGATCTGTGCGCAGAAGCTCGCAGCCACCTTGGCCGCGATGCGCTCAGAGTTTTCGTAGTCCTGGATGTCGCGGAAGCGGTTCATCACCGGAGCGAAGATCGACAAGCCGCGGACTTGGCCAATACGGTTGATGCAGGCCACGCTCTGCAGGCGGTCAGCAGGTACAAATTTGGTTTCTTCGCGGATCCCGATCATGTCGCCGGGGTGCGATTTGTAGACCTGGTAACCGGTGATGCGGCCCCACGCGTTGCGGTAGACGCCTTGCGAAAGATTGCTGGAGGCATCGTCGGCGTGCAGCGGCACCAGGTCGGCCTCGAGCATCTCCAGCGAGTACGGCACGATCGTCAGATGATCGAGCGAGCTCATCATGCCGCGGACGTGCTGAAAGAACGCCTCGCCATCGCGAAATGCCGAGCGAGCCATGAGCTGCTGGCACTTGCCGAAATCATGGATGCCCGTAACTTCCGGCCGGTCCCACCATTCGTCCCACAGATCGCGCAGCTGCTGCGCGAGGTCGCGGTTTACTTGGCCGCCCGCCTTCCGCGGGGCCGGCATGACATCGATACCCGAGCCAACGGTGTTCTGGACCAGGATGTTGAGCGCGTTGGCCGCGACGTCGTAATCGCGCTCCAAGGCGCGTGCCTGATCTCGCAGCGACTTGGCATCGCTCGAGACAATCCGGTTGCCCGAACCCTCATCTCCAAAAAGCCGGCGCGAGCGCGACGGACGCACGGCCTCGTGCGCTCGAGCCAAAGGAGCCCCGGTACGGGCTTCAGGAGTTTTGGAGAACTGTTCGGCGTGTAATTGGTCGGCGGCAATCGCGCGGATCAACCGCTTCGAGGCCAGGGCGGCGGAACCGGTCATTGCGTGTTCCAGTCGCCGCAAGGGCGTCCGCCAAAGTCCGCCTGGGAGAACCGACCGCGGGCGCCAGCATTCTTGCCGGCTTGCTCCTCGGCTACCGCACGTTGCAGGCGGGTGATCTCTGCCTGCACATCGCCGAGCTCGGCGTACGTGATCAGGCGGTCACCAAATCGCACCGTCTGGCCGGCCAAAATCTTGCGTTCGGCGTCCAGGTAGAGCTGCAGGCGGTCGGAATTAGTACTCATCGTGAGTACCATTGTTTTCGAGGTGGTGCGTCCGAGTCACACAGAAAACGAA
The DNA here is from genome assembly GCA_936911875.1 of uncultured Lysobacteraceae bacterium. GTDB lineage: Bacteria > Pseudomonadota > Gammaproteobacteria > Xanthomonadales > Xanthomonadaceae > Aquilutibacter. The sequence goes on along the minus strand of CAKZGB010000008.1, from coordinate 136,926 downwards.
CGCACCCCCTCTTGTAACCTATTGAAACTTAAGAGAAAAAAAACAGGTGTGTTTCTTTTTTCTTTGAAAACGTGCGCACTGTAGGTTTGACGGGTAATTTGTTGATCTTACATTTGACTTCATCAGGGCAAGAGAATGACGCGACGGAAGAATCGTCAGCGGCGAGAGACCCAGCTATCGTTGCCCCTCAGGCAGCTAGCGAGCACCGAAAGATCGGACGTCTCTAGAGCTGAGGGCATCGAGTTTGGGCAGTACGTAGTTTACGTTGACGAGTCTGGGCACCACCCTCTAAAAAAGTACGAGGATCGATACCCGGTTTTTTGCCTTGCTTTTTGCGTTTTTCACAAGGGGCACTACTGCCGGGAAGTGATCCCTCGATTGCAGCGATTTAAATTTAAGTACTTTGGGCATGATCAGGTAAATCTGCACGAGTCCGAGATTCGCAAGCGCAAGCCACCGTTCAACTTTTTTAAGTCAAAAGATGAACACGAGTCCTTCATGGCGAGCCTTGGTGCAATTGTTAAGCGCTGCAATTTCATCCTCATTAGTTGCGTCATTGACAAGCGCCGCGTAAACGCACGGGACGCTGAGACGACAAATGCGTATCGAATTGGGCTCCAACATTGCATGGAAACGCTCTACGACTTTCTATGTGAGAAGTCGGAGCAAAACAAGCTGACCTATGTAGTTGTGGAAGGGAGAGGAAAAGATATGGACCACGGTCTGGAGTTAGAATTCCGACGCATCTGTGATGGTCAGAACCGACACCGCATTCGATACATGTTTGACATTAAGATCATCACGAAATCTGCACTTTCTTCTGGGCTGCAATTAGCGGACCTAGTTGCGCGTCCAATCGGGCTTGCGGTTTTCAACCCGGAGCAATCCATCAAGAATCGAGCTTTCGAAGCTCTGAAGAAGAAATTTTATTGCGAAGGCGGACGGTCCCGCGTTGGGAAGGGCTACCATGGATGGGGCCTCAAAATTTATCCGAGCCCAGATAGCCCAAAGCCTCGACCATAGGATCGAGGCTTTTGCGCCGACCAGGAAATGCCCGGTCCACTTGTTTACGTGAATTCTAAGAGGGTCTGTAGTTGGAAAGCAATAGCATTTTCTTGTTATTCCCCCGGATCACTATATGTAGTGGTTGGTCGCTAATCAGACCACTATTCCCATGGTCATTTTTTCGCCACCTGCGCGGTATTTTTACCCGGGAACGCCTGTGGATACTCTCTTAGCAGCCGCTGTCGCGAGATGCGGTATTTGCGGCAGACGAATCGCACCGAACGCCCGGCGCGGAAATCCTGCTCGATCTGCAGCAAATCAAGATGCCGGCTTGGTCCACTGACATACAGAAGACCATTTGCAGCCTTCTTTTCCTGCAGCACCGTCATCACGGCCACAGCGCACTTGTGTGCGATGGACTCCGTGAGGCCGGTTTCCACAATGACTTGTGTTGTCATCTCGCGCAGCATCTCCTGGTAGGACGCGCTCATCGGATGCTCCAATCGTCACCAGCAAGGCCTCGACGGTTCGAACCAGGTGCGGGCACCTTTGGGGGCGCCGGTTTGGCGGCGGAGCCTTCCGGGTCCTTGCCTGGTTTCAGTCGACGACTCAGCACGGCTTGCTCCACCTGATCCCAGTCGGCGCGAGTGTAATGTTGCAGGCGTAGCTCGGCATGATGGGCTGCTGCATATGCGTAAACCAGGGTGTCGAGCGGCTCATTGCGAGCACCGCGCCGATTGACGAACCGGCCCTTGCGCGGGTCCCATACTTCGGACACCACGCCTGGGAAGAACGCCTCCGGCAACTGATCCGAAAAGTGCATCAGGCGATCTGCCGGATCCTTATCGGCGTCTGTCCCAATCCGCCCATAGATCCAGTTCTTCGCTGCAATCGTGCCCACGTGGTGGATCTTCACGCCGCGCTTATCGAGCTGGCCATTGACGGTCACGTCGACGAGCTTGCCGCGCGAAAGGATCGGCGCATTGGCGGGCTTGGCGCCAAAAATGGCCAACGGTCGGCGGATTAGCATCTTGCGCACGTAGTGCTTTACATATTCAGTCCTGTGGCCGCCGGCGTCGATGGCGGTCGCCTGGATCTGCAGCAGTGCGCCCGAGTCCGTCACGATTGGGCGATTGAGCAGTTCGGTGAGCGCTACCCAGGTCGATTCGTTGGCGGGGTCGCCATCGATGCGGACGTAATCGATCGTCCAAGAACGCAAGTCGCGGCCCCAGCCGACGATCTGCACCTCGAGGCGGTCGTCCTGCGTGTCGACGCCTGCCGTCAGGACAAGGGCGCCGGCGGGCGCGGTGCGCAACGGATACGGTAGCGCGCGGTCTCGCAGCTGGTCTTGCCGTATCGCTCGTTTTGCCGGGTCTTCCCACGACTCTGCAAGACGGTCATTGACGAAGGTTTTCAGTTTGGCGGGGTCGCCCTGGGCGCCGATCCACTCCCGGGCCAGATCCAACCAGCGCGGGCCGAGACCGATCGGGTAGTACAAGCCGCTGACGGTAAAGCTGCGCACCCGATTGTCTGGGTCGGCATGCACCCATCGGCCTTTGCGGATCATCGCCGGCTTGTGATGCTCTTCGATGCAGACGCCGCATTCCCGGCACACGTACCAAACGGCCGTGAGCGAAGCATTCCAGTGCAGGCCATCCCATGCCAATGGTTGCTCGTGACCACACTCTGGGCATGGAACATGAAACGTCGCGCGTGAACCGGCGTCGTACAGCTCATCGATGCGCGAGGCTTCTTTGATCGTCGGTGTCGAGATGTACAGCTCTTTCGAGATGCCTGGATATGCCGAGATCCGGCCCTTCAGTAACGCCAGTGGATCGTCACCACTGGTCAAAGCGGCCGAAAATTCGTCTACCTCATCCACGATCAGGTAGCGCACCGTTGTCGATTTGAGGCGTGCCGTCGAGCCCGCGTGTTCCAGGTACAACTGGCCGCCCGCAAAATCCTTAAAGTTCTTCTGATTGGCCGTTTCACGTGAAGCAACCGACGTCAGCGGCCGACGCATCTCGGGTGATTCCGCAAGCGCCGGCTCCAACTTCTGCGCCGACCACTTCACCATCGAAATCTCGCCGGGCAGGCACACCATCAAGGGGCCCGGCGCGTGACCCATGACGTAACCCAGCCAGTTGATGGCCACCGAAGTCTTGCCGAGCTGAATCGGGAACTTGAGGACGACGGCGGACGCGCTACTGGTCGCAGACAGTGCATCCATCGGCTCTTGCAGCACCGGGTTGCGAGAAGTCCGCCACTGGCCCGGCTCGGCGGAGCCCTTGCTACTGAGCACCATGTATCGGTCCGCCCACTCACTGACCGACATGCGTGTGCGCGGCGCCAGCGCCTGCGCCAGATGCCTTTGCACGAATGCATCAACCCGCTGTTCCATCGGAGCCTCCGAGTTTCGCAAGGGCGCGACTGAACTCTCCCAAGGCATGGTTCAGTGCATCATCGATCACGACACGCACAGCCGACTCACCGCGAGGCGCCGCTTCGACAATGGCCGGCGCCAGGATCGTAGGCAGTTGCTCGAACCGCTGCCGGAGCGCGTTGCCGGCATCCAGCAGAACCCTGCGCACATCAGCGGTCCGCAACAGATCGCCCATTGAGATTTCGTAATCCCGTTTCGCCGCAAGGGCGAGATAGTGCTCGCGCTTGCCGCGTGCATCCGAGAACTGGTATTCCCCTTCGCTGTCTGGGTCATCCGGAGGCGCCGGCGGCGGAGGTGGCGCCGCTTCGGTTTCAGTTGCACGCTTCGCCGCGTGGCGTTCGACCGTAGCCATCTTGGACGGATCACGTGTTGCGCGGATCTTGTCGATAGACGCCTGCACACACACCCGCGCCCCATCGTTAGTGAGCACCACGCGGCCGTCTTTGATCAGCTGCGAGACGTAGGAAGGCCGGAAGCCGAGACGAGCGGCGAACTCTTTCCGGGTGCAGGTTTCCTCACTCATCCCACCACCACTTTTTCTTTCAGCAAAAAAGAAAATGGGTTCGCGCGCGTGACCCTGCGGATCTGTGCAGCATCAGGTGCCGGTGTGCAGCACGTTGTGCAGCATGCTGTGCAGCATGAAACCGCGCAGTGACGGGCCTGTGCACCATGTGCGGCATGCGTACGCGCGGGCACACGCACATACGCGCGGGTATACGCACGCGCCTGCGCACGTGTGCACAGGTGCGCGGGATGCCGCACATGCTGCACAGCCGCACCGGCAGCGGTTTTGATACCGCACACCATACCGCACAGATGCCGCACAGATACCGCACAGCATGCCGCACAAGATGCTGCACAGATACCGCACACCATGCCGCACAGATGCCGCACACCATGCTGCACAACACTGAATTTTGGTGACACATTAACCACTCTGTCCCCCCAGGTAGTCCTTGACCGCATTGTGAAATGCCGTGATTTCAGCCCCTAACCAGGTTCGTTCGTCGGATCCCTCCGGTGGGCTAAAGTCCCACATCAGCACCGACGATTGCTTCACGTCATAGTCGGACTGCCACCGCTTGCGTGCCGGTCGCGACCCGAACCGCCGATCGAGCACATTCAGCAGCCGGGGTTGCGGCATCTCACGCAGTCCTTGGGCCCGGCAATACGACCGGTAGAGGTTGTACATGTCCTGTGCCAGGCACGGGCGCCGGCGTAGACGCTCAAACTCGCCGGCCACGAACGCATGTCCGAACCGAGCCGTTGAATCCATCGACTGATCGATTAGCTTGCCCTTCGCCTCCGACTTTGGCGGAAGTGTGCCCGGGCCGAAGTCCTCGAGATCGACCGTGAGCAAATAGTCGTGCAAATGCGCGACGCCGTCCTTAGCGATGTTGTCCAGGACTGCCTGGTAATAACTTGGTTCGAGCCGCGGCGGCGTCCAGATGACACAGTGGCGCCGATCGTCTTCTTCCAGCACGGTCGGCACGGTTTCATTCGAGAGGAAGACGAAGTTCACGTGGTTTCGTTCCACGTAGCTCATGGAGCCCTTCGGGTTGATCCGGATCTGATCGCCGGTGATCAGCGTCTTGAGCTTGTTCTTGACGTGGTACAGATCCTGCCGCGCGACGATTTCATCGGCGACCATAAAGAGTTTCTTCGATGCCCAGTCATTGAATTTGTCTTCGAGCGCGTCCTGACCGATCACGTTGCCGTACGCTCCGTAGATCGCCATGACGCTCTCCCACAGCAAGTTCTTGCCGGTGCCTTGCGGGCCATGCATCACCACAGTGGTTTTCATCTTGGCGCCGGGATGCTGCAGCGGATATGCGATCCACTTAAGCAACCAGTCGGCCAGCTCATCCGCATTTTCATCGGCGCTGCACAAGTAGCTCAGCAGGTTCAGCAGATTCGCGCAGTAACCGGCTTTGGGCTCAGTCGGCCAGCCGTGCCACAAGTTGCAAACGATGTTCGGATCCCGATCGGTAGGATCAAATCCAATTTGGTTCTGGTAGACCAGGCGCCGGTCGGGACGTTCCATCCACCACTTGTACGTTTGGCTGTTCAAGCATGCGTCCCGAACATCGCCGAGCTTGACGATCATTCGGTCGCGGAAGTCGAATGCATAGCCCCCGGCGCCGTAGATCACGGCATAGCGCTCAAGCAGCTCGGGAAGGCTATCAATAGGGGTCAGAGTTCGGACCCCGCCCCCCTCAATTGTCGGTGTAGCGTGGTGGCTTGATGGAACATTCCATTGGAGCTCCGTGAGTTGGGATTCCACTCGAGCACGGACGGCCTGCAGGCCCTCGCGTACATGTAGATCATTGAAGTCTGTTAGCTTGCGGCCGCGCTCAATGAAGTCCTGCCGCACCTTCTCCTCGTCGCCAAACCGTGGCGCCAACCACGCACCATGAGCAGCCAGGGCAGCAGCGCTTGCGGCGCCGACCCCTGCGTTGGTCGCTTTGTGCTGGCTGCCGCACGTGGGACAGTCGGCGGGGTCACTCACCAGGTCGACCGGCGAGTTGCATCCGCGGCACTTTTGGAATCGGTCGTCGTCTGCGCAGATCAGAATCTTTGCGTACGGGTATTTCTTGTGCAGCGCCGTGGCCACGGGCACCAGGTTGCCGGCGTCAAACGCGACTGCCACCGGGTACCCGGTGGCTTCAAACAGACTCGCCGCCGTGGCATATCCTTCGGCCAGCAACAGCACTGTTGATGGCACGCCGCCCATGAGGTGGAAGTGGCCTTGCTTGGACAAGCCGCGTGGCCAGTACTCTTTTTCACGCTGATCACGCGCCGGGTTGTCACGGATGATCTGCAAGCCGTGAATGTGGCCGCCGACATCGATCATCGGAATTACCAGGGCGCCGGTGGTAGGCGAGTAGCGCACACCGTGTCCCGACACGCCCTTTCGTGCCAGATATTGGCTCGAGCCTTGCTCCACCATCTTGAGCCATGCTTCACGCGCCCGGTCCGCAGCACGAGTTGCAGTCTCCTGGCGTTCGCGTTCCGCACGCTGGCGGTCTTGCCGCTGGCGTTGCCTGATCGCATCCCGCTGTTCCGCAGTAATGGCGGCCTTTGTCAGCTTGACCTTCTGAGTGCCGGCATCGTTCCCGCGCCATATCCCGTACGACCCGACGATCAGGTCGGTTCCGTCATCGGTGCGGATCTCGTGCAGCACATACCAGCCGCGATGCTCGCGGTCGCCTTCGACCTTGCAACGCTTCATGCGCCCCGAGGTATCGAGGCTATCGAGGATCAGCCCGGCGGAGCGGAGCTGATCGAGGACGTCAACGTAGTTCTGGGTCATTTCAGTGACTCTTGACCCCGCTGTCTACACGAAAAACGGGGTCTGAACTACCCTCATTCCCCCAAGCCCCAGGAGGACCCTTCCCCGGCTCGAAGCCCGCTCCGAGGCGGCCGAGGGCCTGACTGAAACCCCGCACGCGTGCGCACGCGCGGCTCTTAACCCCATAGGGGGCCGGGGTTGTTTGGTGATAAATGGAGAGCGCGAAGCCGGCCCAGAGGGTGCGGGTTCGACCGGTCATGCTGACCCGGAATAGCGATGGGTGCTTCATTGGGGTTGCCCTCCCTGCGTTAGGCTAGAAGCTCCCACACAAGTAGCCCACAGGGAGGGCGGTATATGACGTCTTTCGGGAATCATTTGGACCACTTGGCCAAGACCATTCGCGAGAATGGAGGGCTCGATGTGCCATGGTTGCAACTCGTGAATGGCCACGGGTTTCGAGGGGAGTACTGGGACGATGACGTTAAGGCATGGGCACATGATCAAGGGTTCTCGGTCAGTTTCAATTCTGATCAGGAGTCGTGCACGTTCCGCGCGGATCAATCCACGTGAGACCCAGACCTTCGATCAGTTGTCGCGATCGATCGAGCTGACCCTTTGCCGCGCACTCGCCCAGCTCCTCACGGATGGCATCAAGCGCACCTTCCGGATAGATATCGAAGTACTTACGGATAGTGGAAGGCAAGCATTTGGGATCGAGGAACTCCACACCACAAGCCTCGACCAGCTCTCGAACTTGCTCCTTCGACATGCCAAGCCAGTAGTACTTCGCGACCAGCTCCAGGCGTTCAGACTCAGACATGGAAGGATCATGTTCAGAAGGCGCGGCACTGTTGTCCAACTGCCAGAGGCGCTTCAGGGTGAGGTCCGTCATGTTCACTTTCAAACCGGGCGCTACGGCCTGACGCAAGGACTCCTTGAATTGCTCCGCGTCCTGATGTCTCGCCGCCGCCTCCGGCACTGTCATGGTGTCGAGCCATCTCCACCCGTTGCGCATGACATTCCGGAGCGGCACTCGCCACCAGGTAACAAGCGGATGATGCGGCTTCATGGGCGGCCTCCCACCAGGTCATTGCGCAGGGTGATCAAAAGGTGCCGCCCAGCCTTGCGGTATGCTTTGAGGACACTACTCAACAAAGCCCGCAAGGAGGACGACATGTCTGTATCAATTGGTGATCTGGAGCGTCGCGTCAAAGTGCTCGAGGCGATGGTGCGTTCACTCATCGATTCGCACCCCGATCAAGCAGCAGTATTCCGATCGCTGCAATCGCGAAGCATCGAACTACAGAACGAAATTGGACCGGGCGTGATGCCGCCGCCGGGGGAATCGGGTTACATGAAGCCGGATCTAATTTCGATTGCACTTGCTGAAGTGGCTGCTCGGATTCATCCTGAGTCTTAAAACCGCCTTCGGCCATTACCCTGGCGTAGGTCGTCGCAAGTGCCCAATCCATCAGAGTGGGCTGGGATCTGCCAACGGTAAGTTCACGGATCCGCGCGTTGATTTGCTCAGCGGTGTAGCACGGGGCAGGTTTCGGGTTCATGAGCGCACCCCTATGGTCGCAATAGTGCTCACCGTTTCTTCTTCTCCTGGTATCCGGCGGCTGCGAGCAGGGCAGGCAGCTGCTCCGCAAGGGTCGCCAACTTGGAGAGCGCGTCTTGCTGCTGTGCCCGCGGGTCTCTCAAGAACTTGTCCACCAGATACAGGATCGGAGTGGCATCGTCACAGCGTTCGAGGTAGCGCTCGAGTTCATCGACGCTCAGCCCACGGGCCTTGCCGGATGAATCGCAGCCTGCCAGCTTCTCCGTCAACTTGGACGGAGCGATATCGAGGCGTGCAGCGACACGTCCGTGGCCGATCTGGTAGACCTGTGCAGCCAAGCAATCCCGCAGCGACAAGTGCCGATGGGAGAGACCGGGTTCCAACTGCAAAGTGAGTTGGGAATTGTTGGGAAGACCTGTTCCCATGTTTTCCCCTCCAGGGGTGGAAAGATGGCCCGACACCAATATGGAGCCGAGCCGTGGACCTAAATGAGTTATTGCAGTTGTTGCCGGTACGAGCGTGCCAATTCGGGCGACCAACGGTGACCGTTGCCATTCTGTTTGTTCGACGCGACAAGCCGAGAACCGTGACGTACCGCCGTGCGGATCATTACGTGGGTTGCGAGAATCATGCCGCTGCGTCCTCACGCTCTGACTTACAGGCATTCCCCGTCGTTCCAAAGAGATGCAAGTGCGCCAATCGAATCGCTGCCGGGATCCCGCGGCGGCGCCAGTTACTGACCCGGCGAATTCCGTCGACGCCGTTGAAGCCACATAGTTCCGCGACGGTCTTTGATCCGCCCAGTTGATCTATGAGTTCGGCGTCGGGATGTCGCTCCATGGATTCGTTTAATTCGTTCATGGAAGAAAGTAAACACCACGTTTATATAAAAGTCAACAGTGCGTGTAACAAAGAGTAAACGGAATGTTTCACACTAAACCCATGGAAGAAAACACTACCCATCCAAGTTTTCAGCGGCTGCTGGACGCGGCCCGTGCGATTGAGCCCGATGTAAATCAAACGGAGATCGCAGCCTGGATCGATGCCACGCCGCAAAGCGCAAACAATTGGAAGCGCCGCGGCGTATCTGCCGAAGCGTCTCTACGCTTTGCTGCCGTGAAAGGGATCAATCCGGTTTACGTGTTTGAAGGCATCGGCACGGAGCTGCTGGATTCAGTCTCAAGCAATGAAACGCCAGACGGCTACGTTCGACTTGAACAGATCGATGGGGTGGCAGGCATGGGTGGACCAGTTATTAATCAAGACTTCCCAGAAGTGGTAAACATCTTGGAAGTCAGCGAGCACGAAGTACGAAAGAAGGTCGGATTCCTACCGGCGCCGGGGCGCGTGAAGTTGATGACGGGTCGAGGGGATTCACTTCCTGGCGTGCTCGAGTCCGGGGAAGTCGCATGGGTTGATACTTCGATTACCCACTTTGATGGTGACGGGGTATACCTGATCAATACAGGTCACGGCGCCCAGTTCAAGATATTGCAAGCAAGAGACCAGCTCTACGTTGTCAGCACAAACAAGGCCTATCCTGACTTTCCTGCGCCGGAAGAGATGATCATCGGTGGTCGTGTACTTGTTAACGTGTCGATCAAGCGAATGATCTAGGTCTATGAACATCTGTGCGTAGACCAAGGTTTGGCTCGAGCATGCGAGCCGTTTCCATTTTGCCGTGACAGTTTACTGGGGTCCCTTTCAATGAGCTCTTTCATATCTGAACCGAATAGTCTCGATCGATGGCTCGAATTACGTCGAAAGATCGAGGACCAGCTTGGGGACGGCATAAAGGCATTTGATGCAGTGGCATTCTTCACTGCAACGATTCGCGGCTTTCGACATCGTGAAGTTGCCAAGATGTGCCATTTTGCAAAGCAAATATCGGCAATGTCCGGTGTTTCAGATGAAGAGTTGCATGAGTGGGCCCAAAGCCGCTGCCGGAAAATTAGCATTTCTGACTACAAATCCGGATCAAATGAGGGCTATGAAGCCCTTCTGGCTGCTGTTCCTGGTCGATATCTCATGCGTTGCAAAACTGCTGCCTACGCTATTGCCATGGGAAGTGGTCGTCGACCATTGAACACAGAATGGGAGCAGAGGATTGAACTCGAGTTCTCGGAGTCACCAAAAGTAAACGGATGGTTGCCACCGGAAGAACCGTATCCATTGCGGGCGAGCTTCATCCCAAATTTGGTGGAGCTGAACTGGTGGGTTTTCATGCGGCGCAAGGCGCTTGCAAGTCCAGAGGAGGCCAAACGAATTGATGCTGCATGGGACCGCGTTAGCAATCTCAAGCCTCGAATCACCAGCCAGGAAGAGCAGGACTTTCGAACCTGGCTAGAGGACTCGGGGGACTATCCTCAGACCGGGGAGTAAACAACATGTTGACATTTGAATAAACACCACGTTTAATTAACCCATCAGGCACCCGCCTGATGGGCACCCGGCGCTAGTCGCCCCCTCGGCTGGCGCCGGATGCCCTCACTTTCGAGGGCATTTTTATGGGTCACGCTCAACAGCTTCAGGCACGCTGCACTGCCAGCGTCATCAACCTCGCCCAGGCCAGCACCGCCATCACAGCGGTCCGCACGGCCGCCACTAGGGCAGGGGTGTCCAACTCCATCCGTCATCAGGCCATCCATGCCGCCCTTCGAACCCTACAGGTTGAAGGCCGCTCGACCGCCTTCGCCATTGCAGCGGGCCGCAAGATCCTGCGGGAGGCTTCGCGATGATCAAACATCTGATGTCGTACTTCGGCTACGTGCCGGCCAGCCGCGTCGATGCGCTTGAGCGGGATGCCGAGTGGTATCGGTCGAAGCTGAGTTTTGCGAACGCCGCCGTCGCTCACTACAAGGGCAGGGCGTCCTACCTCGAGACCCAACTGGCCGCCGCTCGCCTTGTAATCGCCGACCTGCAGGCGCCCACCGCGAAAAACGACCCGGTTGCTCGGCCGGACGTGGAGGCTGTGAAATGAGCCGCAATGTCGCCACCGTGCACACACTTCGGCTGCAAGGTCCTGACTTCCTGCGCAAGATCGCAGAGGCCGAGCGGGCCCTGGGCAATGACATCAACGCGGCCGAGTACGAGCGCCGCGCAGACGAGTGGGCGAGGGACCTGCAGACGGTCCGGGATCTGACTTCCGCTGGCACAGGCTCGACCGAGCAGAGCGGACTGCCGACGATTGAGCCCGCCAACTCGTTCATGGCTCGCCTTGCAGCCGTCGAGCACAAGTCCGAGCGACTGCAACGTGAACTGACCCGCATCACTGCGCGGATCCGCAGCCCGGCAGTTCAAGCGGCACTGGAGTCTGGCAAATGAGAGTCCTGCAACTCGACCCCGCATTCCCCAGCACACCGCCCGACCTGGTTCGGTGCGGAATCATCATCGACACGCGCTACATCGATGAACTGCACGACCAGAGCAACCTTGACCGCCTTCTGGCATTCGAAAGCCGTCTGACGCGATTCAAGGAGCTGTTTGGCCCGGTTGCTCCGCTGCCACTGCCGCCACCGCGATTCCAGGTCGAACCGCCGAGCTTTCTCGCCCGCGGTGATGTGCTATGAGCCTCAAATACATTCGCGACACGTACGGCGTGCCGGCCAAGCGCGGCGCTCGGATCGAGTTTCTCGCCAACGATCAGAGCAGATGGCGAGGCACCATTCGATCGGCGCGCTTTGGATGGTTACGGGTCCAGTTCGATGCCAAACCCTCTGATCGTTCGCTTATGCACCCCACCTGGAATATCCGGTATCTCGATGCCTCAACCCAAACGGCAGCAGGGGGGGGCGAAGTGAGCAACTGCCAGCCGAGCGAACGTGCTGCATCGGAATCGGCGTGCCATGGCCACCAGGGCAAGGAGCTCAATCGTGAGTAATGGCCCCCCTGATCCCGTTCAACCGTGGGCTGTTGAGTTCAAGCTCACCCCTTGGAATGCGCTGCGGATCTTTATAGGCAGCCTGTCCGGTAAGTCGGTCCGTATTCAGTTTGGCGTGGTGACCGCGCCGACCAAACGGGAGCTGTAGCTCTTTCGATGGTTGCCGGCATTCTCCAATTCGCTGACCTGCAGGAACTTTGCCGCCCCGGCCGTAAACCGCGCCTACGGACGGTAGAGGCGTGGCTGCGTGACAGACGGGTGCCGTTTACATACGATGGCAATGGTGGCTGTGTAACGACGCTCGAAGCATTCAACTATGCCCTGGGCATCTCGCGGTCGGCCGCAAACGATAGCAACGCGTATGACCCAGACGAACTCCTATGACTCGCGGACGCAAACGCAAATTCGACCCAACCATCCCGTCGCACATCGATCAAGCCAAGCTGCCGAACGGCATCTACTGGAAGCGATCGCGAAGGTATTGGTATGTTCGCCTCATGAAAGACGGAAGGGCCTCGACGTTAACGGTTGCCGGGGCTGGAGCGACGCTTTCTGAGCTCCATGCAATCGCGGAGTCGCGTCACGAATCGACGAAACGAGATCTCGACTGGCTTGCCAACGAATTTACGAAAAGCCCCCACTTCCTTTCACTCGGCGCGGCAACCCAGGCATCTTACGGCTATTCCAGGAAGGCCATTTGCGAGCTGGTATTGAAGTCAGGTGCGCGGCTGGGGAGCTTGGATCCCAAACGATTGACTCGCCCATTCTGGCAGCGGGTAATTGATATGCTCTCGGCCGGGAGGCCAAACGCCGAGGGCGCAATCGTCCCGATGCCGGCGAAGGGACGCGCGGCCAAGAGCTACTCAAGCGTGCTATTCAGTTGGGCTGCTAATCGCGGATACATGGTCCAGAACATTGCCCAGGGCGTTGAGACCCAGCGGGAGAAGCGGCAACATGGTATGCCCACCCGCGATGCCCACGAGCGACTGATCTCATGGATCAAATCCCGCACTCGATCCGAGGGGCGCAGGGCAGCGCCGGGTGAGCGGCATTCCTTCCCTGGGTACCTTTGGCCGGCCATGGAAATTGCGTACTTGTGCCGGCTGCGGCGGTCAGAGCTGGTCATGCTGACGGACGCTTCGTGTATCCCTGAATTGGGGCTCTATGCTGAGCGGCTAAAGGGATCCGAACCGACCTTAACCCACTGGAATGCCCGCCTCGAATCCGCTGTCGCCGCGTTGAAAGACTATCGCAAGGCCGTTCGGGCACGTAACAAGAACGAGGTCAATATATTTGGCGCGTCTCGCCCGCTCTTCGTCAATTTATCGGGTGAGCCGTTGACGTCCGCAGCCCTTAGTGACGCTTGGAAGAAGTGCCGCAGCGCTGCTGTCGCTCAAGGGGTCATACCGGCAGGCATGAAGCTCCACGGGCTGAAGCATCGCGGCATTACAGATACCCCCGGAGACCGCGCTGCCAAGCAACAAGCTGCTGGTCACCGGACGCCTGCAATGACCGCTGTTTATGATCACGACGTGGCCTATGTTGAGCCCGCTCAGCCGTCAGAAAGGCTCGAAAAGGTGGATAAAATACGCTGATAGAGCCGCTTGGTTGAGCCGTTTCAGTGCGGGGTGTGGATAAATTCCACGCCGCTAAGTGATTGAATCGACTGATCATTCCGCTACACTGGGGGACAAGTGGTCGTCGGTTCAAATCCGGCCGTCCCGACCAATTTAGCACTGAAAAACAAAGGGTTTCGGCGATCTGTTCAGATTCGGCCCCATCTATTATTTCCCGTTTCATCTATTATTTTACGGGCGTTACGGCCTGAGCCTTGGCTGCAATGAAAAAGATGCGTCGGAAGGCATCGTATCGCCGCGGATCCGCAGGGGCGACTCCAAAGGCGAGTTGAGCAGGGTTCGCGTATTGATGGCGGAGGATCGTCAAGGGAATCTGCCTTAGGACTTGTTTCAGCCAAAGCAAAACCCCCAACGTGATCCCAGGTACTCAGGCCCGGGGGAAGGGGGTTTGGCAGACGGCGTTACCGCCTAGAGCGCAGAATATCGCAGGACAGTGACGGGCTCCAATATTGATGTTCAGACTCCGTTACACAAAGCCCAACTGACTCGACGAATCAAGGCCATACCGGAGTTGCAGGGGCACCCATTTAAACATTGCAATGCCGAGCCCTTTATCGGCAGCTTCCGTACGCCTATCCTATTGCAATGAAACCTTCTCAATTGGTGCCTGTGCTTCTCGCCGGTCTGATGCTGACGGCGTGTGTCAGCGTCCCGCAACAAGCGCCGACGGCGCCCGTGCAGCCTTCGACAGTGATGCCGGTCTCAGTGGTCACCGATATCGATGACCTAACGGCAGTCGCTGACTTTGCAGCGAAGCAGGATCAGCGAACCCTGTTCGTGTTTGATATCGATGACACCGTGCTGACGGCCGAGCAGTTTTTCGGATCCGATTACTGGTACGAATGGCAAAAGGCGAAAGACCTGCCGAACGAGCAACAGGTCAAATGCAAGTTCGATTACATTGCACTCAGTTACGAAGCGCAGACTATGAAGCCGACGCAAGCCGATGCGCCCGCCATCTTCAACGCCGTCTCGCAGCCCAAGCTGTTTCTGACCTCGCGCAGTGGCAATTACCGCGGCGCTACCGAGCGCGAACTGCAGCGCAACGGCTACAACTTTCCGAGCGCCCTAAACGGAAATTCCGAAGGCAGCATCTGGGAATGGAAGAGTGCCGATGGCGCGCGACATGCAACCCTTAGCTACTACCACGGCGTCTTTATGACTTCGGGTCAGGACAAGGGCGTGATGCTGCTTCATCTGCTTGATCGTCTGAATTTGCGTGACCGTTTTGATCGCGTCGTACTGGTCGATGACGGCAAAGCCAACATCGACAACATGCGTAACGCATTGGCCGCGGCGCGCGTGCCGTATCAGGGCTTTCACTACATCCGGATCGACAAGCCGCAACCGATCAATCCGCAGCTGGCTGAGCAGGCGGAGAGTGACTACGACCGAAGCCGCAGTTATCTCAAGGAAGTGTTCCCCGGCCGCTACGAAGAACTGCAGGCCGGACGCTGCGCCTATTAAGCGAGCAGGGGAGTCAGCGCCTTACGGATGCCGTCGGCGTCGATGCCGGCTTCGGAAAGGAGCTGTTCGCGCGTGCCGTGATGCTGGAACGCATCGGGCAGACCCAGATGCACGACGCGCGTGCCGACGCCCTGTGCGCTCAGCAGTTCGGCCACACCGGAACCGGCACCGCCGGCCACGACGTTGTCTTCGATCGTGACCAGCACGCGATGCTTGGCGGCCAGATCCAGAATCAGATCGCGATCTAACGGCTTGGCGAAGCGCAGGTTGGCGACGGTGGCGTTACATTCTTCGGCCACTTGCAGGGCGGCGGCGAGTGGCGTGCCGAATACCAGCAGCGCAATGTCCTGTCCCTGACGGCGAATCTCGCCCTTGCCAACCGGCAAAGTATCGAGCGATTCCGATACCGTAACACCGGGGCCGGTACCGCGCGGATAACGCACGGCGGTAGGGCCTTCGTACCGGTAACAGGTGGTCAGCAACTGACGGCACTCGTTCTCGTCCGACGGCACGGCCAGTACCATGTTCGGCACGCAACGCAGGAAGGAGATATCGAGATTGCCCGCATGCGTCGCCCCATCGGGGCCCACAACACCGGCGCGGTCAATCGCAAACATCACATCAAGGTTCTGAATCGCGACATCGTGCACGAGCTGATCGTAGCCGCGTTGCAGGAAGGTCGAGTAGATCGCGACGACAGGCTTCATGCCTTCGCACGCCATACCGGCGGCCAAAGTCACCGCGTGCTGCTCGGCAATCGCGACATCGTAATAGCGTTGCGGATATTCCTTGCTGAAACGCACCAGGCCGGAGCCCTCGCGCATCGCCGGCGTGATGCCGATCAGTTTGGAATCGGCCTTGGCCATGTCGCAGATCCAATCGCCGAACACATCGGTATACGTTGGCTTTTTGACGGCACCCACCTGAGCCACCATGCCTTGCGCCGGATCAAATGGCGACACGGCGTGATAACCGATCTGATCACCCTCGGCGAGCTCATAGCCCTTGCCCTTGGTGGTCATCAGGTGCAACACCTGCGGACCCTTACGATCCTTCAGTAATTTCAGTGCTTTCAGCAGCGCCGGCAGGTCGTGACCGTCAATCGGTCCCGTGTAATGAAAGCCCATCTGTTCAAACATGGTCGAAGGCAGGAACGTGCCCTTCCAATGTTCTTCCCAGCGTTTGACAACCTTGGCCGGCCCCGTGTGCTTGTCACCGAGCAGTTGCTTGGCACCATCACGAATCTTGTTGAGCGTGACCGAGCTCGTGAGCTTGCCCAGCATCTTGGTCACACCACCGACGTTCTCGGAGATCGACATCTGGTTGTCGTTGAGAATCACCAGCAGGTTCGGTTCCTGCCGTTCGGGATCATCGGCCAAACCACCACCATGTGCCAACGCTTCGAAGGCCATACCGCCCGTCATCGCACCGTCGCCAATGATGGCCACGACATGGCGCGGATCGTTCTGCGCCTGCAGCGCAATCGCCATGCCCAGCGCTGCGGAGATCGAAGTGGAGGAGTGGCCGACGCCAAAGGTGTCGTACTCGGATTCCTCGCGCTTCGGAAACGGTGCGACGCCATCTTTCTGCTTGACCGTGGCGATGGTATCGCGACGCCCGGTCAGGATCTTGTGCGGATAGGTCTGATGGCCGACGTCCCAGACCAGGCGGTCATTTGGCGTGTCGAACAGCCAATGCAAGGCAACCGTCAATTCAATAACGCCCAGGCCCGCGCCAAAGTGGCCACCGACTTTGGAGACCTCCTGAATCAGATAGCGGCGCAGTTCCGCAGCGACTTCCGGCAATTCGTCCTCGGGGACTTGGCGCAAATCAGAGGGTACTTGGATGCGCGACAGACGCGGAAACAGTTCGGAATCGATCATTGGTGCGGAGTTAGCGTTCACTCACCCATTTTAGCGTGAAACGCCACCGCGCTTGCGGTGTGCGGGCCTCAGGCCAGCAGCTGGCGGAGTCGGGCATCCTTGGGCAATTGCGCCCTGAGAAACTCCATCTGATCGGCCAGAATATTGCGATTGGACAGGATCAGGTGCTCAACCCACGAGGGCCGATACGGAATGGCCAGCAAGGGCATGTGGGCTTGCGCCGGCGTGCGGTTGCCCTTGCGCGAATTGCAGTGAATGCAAGCCGCGACGACGTTCTCCCAGATATCCAGACCGCCCTTAGAGACCGGATGCACATGGTCACGCGTGAGCTGGCCGCGAGGCTTGTGCTCGCCGCAGTACATGCACAGCTGCGAGTCGCGTGCGAACAGCGCGGTGTTGGTGAGATTAGGAGTCGGATCCCAACCTTTAGCGCGAACGTGACCGCGCGAGGCAATGATCGGATGCAGTGCCAGGGTGCTGCGTTCGCCATGCTCCCTTGAGATGCCGCCGCGCAGTTCAATGCACGGATCACCCAAGGTCCATGCGATCGCTTCGCGCGAGTAAAGGCATGCGGCGTCCTGCCAGTTGATCCAGTTCAACACGCGGCCGTGAGCATCGAGCGCCAGCAGTTGCGGCGTACGACGAGTGTTGGAAGGATGGACAGTCTCGCCAAATTCGGCGGCGTCGAGACCGAAGTCCGGTGCCGAGTTCGAACTCGGCGTTCCGGAGGGTTCGTCACGCAGTCTTGCGTAGTCGGTCTCCATGGGCCGACTATAGCACGACTTTTTTTACAGAATCGTGTAACGCCGATCAGGCATCGAAATGCGCATCGGGCATGGTCATCAGGGTTGCCGCGCCGCTACGAATTGCAGCCGCATGGGTGCGCGTCCGCGGGAACAGACGGGCGAAGTAGAAGTCGGCCGTTTCCAGCTTGGCCGCAGTAAATTCCGCATCCGCTGAAGTGCCACCATCGAGCACGGTCTTGGCTGCACGCAACCACCAGTAACCCAGCACAACATAGCCTGAGTACATCAGGTAGTCGTACGCGGCGGCGCCCACTTCGTTGCCGTCTTTCTGCACGGCTTGAGCAAGGTGCAAGGTCAGTTCCTGCAGTTCCTGCGCTGCCTTGCCGAGCTCTTGTGCATGGGCTGCCAATTGCGGCACGGCCATGCATTCGGTGACCAGTTTGAGCAGATGCGCGCCGAACGCCTGCATGCCTTCGCCCTTGAGTTGCAGTACTTTACGTCCTAGCAAGTCGAGAGCTTGAATGCCGGTGGTGCCTTCGTACAAGGTGGTGATGCGTGCGTCGCGGGCGAGTTGTTCAAGGCCATGTTCGGCGATGTACCCGTGGCCGCCCAGACACTGCATGGCGTTGTAGGTGCACTCGATGCTCCACTCGGTCATGCAGGCTTTGGCGATCGGCGTCAGGTAACCGACGACGGCATTGTCGGTGGCGGCGGTTGTCGCGTCGCTACCGTGGCTGGCGGAATCGGCGTGCAGGCCGGCGCTGTACAGCAGCATACGACCGCCTTCGACCAGCGCCTTATTGGTCAGCAGCATGCGACGCACATCGGGGTGCACGATGATCGGATCGGCAGGTTTGTCCGGACGTGTCGGCTGATTGGCGGCACGCATCTGCAGACGCTCACGTGCATAACGCAGCGCGTTTTGCGTGGCGCGATCACTCAAGCCGAGACCTTGCAGACCGACGCCCAGGCGAGCTGAGTTCATCATGGTGAACATGGCCATCAGGCCTTTATTCGGTTGGCCGACGAGATAACCCTTGGCGTCGTCAAAGTTCATGACGCAAGTGGCCGAACCATGGATGCCCATCTTGTGTTCAATCGAACCGCACTTGACGTTGTTGCGATCGCCGAGATTGCCTTCGGCATCGATATTGAATTTCGGTACCAGGAACAGGGAGATGCCCTTGCTGCCTTCGGGCGCATCAGGGAGCTTTGCCAACACCAGGTGGATAATGTTTTCGGCCAGATCGTGTTCGCCGGCCGTAATGAAAATCTTGGTGCCGGTAATCGAATAAGTGTCGTCGCTATTAGGAACGGCGCGCGTTTTGATCAGCCCCAGATCGGTGCCGCATTGCGGTTCGGTCAGACACATCGTGCCGGTCCACGAGCCGTTGATCAGATGCGGCAGCACCACTTGTTTCTGCCAGTCGTTGCCGTGATGTTCGATGGCATTGGTGGCACCGTGCGAGAGCAGGGGGAAATTACCCCACGCCAGGTTCGATGCGTTGATCATGTCCTTGACGGCCATGCCCACGGTTTCAGGCAGACCTTGACCACCGTATTCCGGCGGCGACACCAGACTCGGCCAACCCATCTCAACGTACTGCTCATAGGCTTGTTTAAAGCCGGTCGGCGTACGTACATCGTTGGTTTCCGCAATAAAGGTGCAGCCTTCGCGATCACCGACTGCATTGAGTGGAGCCAACTGGGTTTCGCAGAACCGTGCAGATTCCTCGAGTACTGCAGAGATCAGTTCGCGGTTGGCATCGGTCAGGCCGAGCGCTGCAAATTGGGTATCTGCCTTGAGCACATCAAACAAGACGAATTGCATGTCTTTAAGGTTGACGCGATAGGTACTCATGGGGCGCAGTTCCGTGTGTTGGGATGGCCTTTCAGTATGCCCTAGAAATAAAACAGTTGTTTGAAACCCGAATCAGCGCAGAACGCCGTCCAGCCCCGGGGCGGGGGACAGTGAGCCGGTCGATTTGATTTTGAAAGCCCGCTCACCGGACTTTTCAGGCGCCGCCATCACTGTTCCGTCGAGCTTGAAATTGAAGATGACTTTGCGTGTCAGGCTGTCGGCTACGGCAATCTTGCCCGCCAGTGTCGGCGTGACCGTGAGTTTGATCAGGTCAGGGGACTCGGGGCCGATTTGCAGGTTGGCCACCGCGTCGAAGTTGGCGGCCGGCTGGCCATCGACCGACATTTGCAGCTGCACGCGATTAAAGTGCATCGGAATCGAGCTGTAGTTGTGCAGACGGAGATCAACCGACCAGTTGCCATCCGGACGTACTTGCAGTTGCTGCAGGCTCGCTGCCGGCTCCGAGACGCGACGGACCGGACCGGTCGAACACGAGGTCAGCATGGCGATGGCGGCGGTGGCAGCAAGTAGGGCGATGCGCATGGCAGCAATTCCGGTGTGGACTGGCCTTCGATGATCCCATGATCGGTGGCGGTTCGCTACAATGTGTCGATGGAACATTCACTGTTCAGTGCGAGTGCTGCCGAACGTTGGCTCGCCTGTCCGGGCACCATTCATCTCTGCAAGGACATTCCCGATCGCAAATCAGCCGCCGCCGAAGAGGGCAGTCGGCTGCATACGCTTGCGGAACATTGTCTGCGCAACGATGCCGATCCCAAATTGGGCGTGTTATTTCAGGGCTCTGCGGTAACGGCTGAACATGTCGATTGGGTTCAGACCTATCTGGACCATGTGCGTTCACTGGGCGGACAACTGCTGATTGAGCAGAAGATCAATTACGCCACGCCCTTAGGGCTCGATCATCATCTGGCATTTGGCACCTGCGATGCGGTCCGTCTCGATGGCACTCATCTGCACATCATTGATGCCAAGTTCGGACGCGGCCCGGTCAGCGCCATGCGCAACAAGCAACTGACGCTCTACGCCGTCGGTTTTGCTCACGCATTGGAAAGCGTCGGTCGCGAAATTTCGCATGTCGATCTGCATATTGTGCAGCCGCGAGTGACGACGCAAGTACAACCCTATGCGCTGACGCGTTCGCAATTGCATTCGGCGGTGATGCCGATTCGTCGTGGCGCGCAGTTGGCACATGATGCGCTGATTCACGCCGGTAAGATGGACGCCCAAACGTGGGCGTCGCGTTTTCTGCGCCGCGGTGAAAAGCAGTGCCGGTGGTGTCCGGCCCGTGGCGGTTGCCCGGCCTGGTAGCAATAAAATGCCCACACGCAGAGTTTGCGTGTGGGCGGGACTGAATCGGCAATCTCGAGTTTTGCGTTGCGGTTACTGACTTTCCGTACGCAGCGACTTGAGCTTGGCCGTATCGACCGGTCGGATTTCAACGATGCGGCAGCTGATGCCGCCCGGGTTCGACGGGCCGCTCACGTGCACGGTATCCGTGCCCGAATAGACCGTGCGGGACAGGCCGCCTACCGATACGCCTTGAGCGTTGATCAGGCCTTCGCAATGGGCGTCGAGATCCAATAGGTAGGCCGTTGCTTGACGGGTATACACCAACAGATGCGTGTTATCGATGGGTTCCCATTTGGTGGTGCCCAGCGAAACCTTGCTGAATTGTGCAACGGGTTCGCCGCTTGCGGTTTGCACAGCAACGAGATCTTTAGCCAGCTGTTCCGGTGTTTTCTGCGGCGATGCCATTGCGACGGATGCCATCAGCACGGCGCCGCAGAGCGATGCGAGTTTGATTGAAGTCGACATGGTTTGATGCTCCTAAAGAAAGTATTACTTGCTGCTGTTGATGTTATTCCGGGCGCGCGTTGCGGAACGGGGCCTGCAACTGGCGGAACTTTTCCATGTTGACCGGTTGAATGGAGGTGATGGGGCAGCCGATTTCCGAGATCGGACTGTTATCCAGCGCGTAGACCTTGCTGAAATTGCGTTGGACTTGGCCCAGTGAGTCGGTTACCCGAATGGCCTGAGCATAATCCAGTCCCGGGCAGGGCGTGACCTGTACCAGGAAGGCGCGCGAGGGTGTCGTGTAGAGGACGAGCTGCTCGGTACCGAACGAGACCCAGGAGTGCAGCGAACGGTTGACCAGGTTGAACTGACTGACGGGCTCGCCGGCCGCGTCACGATAGGCCTGCAGCGCTTGGGATTCGGCTTGTTCGCGCGGTATGCCACCCGCCGTGGCGCACGCGGTCAGGGAAAAGGCGAGGGCGGATGCCATCAGCAAGGTCGGGAATTTCATGTCGGAGTCTCCTGATTCGGTTCCACTATGGACCAGATCGGTATGCATGGCAGCCAATATTGCTCCACATTAGAATTTCGTTTATTGGCCGTTGAGCTGTCCAAATGGCGAGCTACTCGAGTCAACTAAATTGCGTCTTCTGTCTTGCGCGGCGTGAAAAGCCTTGCTAAAATGGTGGGCTCACGTAATGGCTCGGTAGCTCAGTTGGTAGAGCAGGGGATTGAAAATCCCCGTGTCGGCGGTTCGATTCCGTCCCGAGCCACCATTACTTGAATCACTTAAATCCCTGATCTTTCAGGGATTTTTCGTTTCCGGCTTTAGCCCGCACGATGCGGGTTTTTTGATGTCCCGCAATCGGCAGTGTATGTTGGTCGCATGACGACACTGCAATTCGAACGGTACCCGGCCCGCGAGTCGATCGTAGGTACCAACACCCGCATCCATCGCGCACTTCCCAATGCCCGTCGCCGCTCGGTCGGCGCGTGGTGCTTTCTGGATCATGTGGGGCCGGTCAATTTCGAGCCCGAGCAAGGATTGCATGTCGGCCCGCATCCCCACATTGGTTTGCAGACCTTTACCTGGATGATCGAAGGCGAGATCATGCACCGTGATTCGCTCGGTAACGAACAGATTATCTATCCGGGACAAGTGAACCTGATGACCTCAGGTAATGGTGTTTGCCATACGGAAGACAGCGTCCACGACGGCACGCCAATGCATGCAGCGCAACTGTGGATCGCATTGCCGGAATCGCGACGTCATGGTCCCGCTGCATTTGCGAACTATGCCGATATCCCCGAATTTTCAGAAAACGGCGTGACCGTTAAAGTGCTCGCCGGTGAGCTTGCAGGGCATCGGTCACCCGCCGAGATTCATTCGCCGCTAGTCGGTGTCGACTTCAGTTCAAGTAATGATGCAGGCGCAATCGATATCGAGCTTCGCACTGATTTCGAGTACGGGTTCATGCTGCTGTATGGCCATGCCGAAATCGGCAAACAGTCCTTACAGACCGGCGAGCTGCTGTATCTGGCGCCCGGGGGCGACGCACTGCAGATTCGTCTGGATGCCGACAGCCGCATGCTGATGGTTGGTGGTGAGCCGATTGATCCGCCACTGATCTGGTGGAACTTTGTGGCCAAAACTCAGGAAGAGCTGATGCAGGCCATTACGGACTGGAATGAGCGCACGCCAAGGTTTCCGCCGCCGGTACCGGGAAGCACTGCTCCGGAGCTCAAGGCGCCGCCGATTGAGAGCATCCGTATTAAGACCGCGCGCGACGCCGAGACCTAACGCGCCGCTCAGGCATCCGGCGTCAGGCCCGCGACGGCGTCGGCACCGCCTTCGAACAGGAATTTCTGCATCTGTTCGGTCAGATAGGCGCGATGTTTCGGATCCATCGGCGAGAGCCGATTTTCGTTGATCAGTGCCGTCTGATGAGCAAGCCAGCGTTCCCATCCTTCGCGGCTGATGGAACTGAAAATGCGCTGACCTAATTCGCCGGGCCATGGAGCGTAATCCAGTCCGGTTGCTTCGCGTTGCAGCAGTTGGCAAAAGACGGTACGGCTCATAGCGGTTTCCTGAGAATAGTGTTGGCGAGCAAGGCGCGGATGGGCGCGGGCATACCCACGTCATTCAATTCGTTGTAGGCCAACCAGCGAACGTCATTACGGTCCGCAATGCTGTGACCTAGTTCGATGGTGCCGAAATGCAGCGGCTGCAGATGCAAATCATAATGCGAGAAGGCATGCTCAATCGGATCCAGTGCAACAGGCGCAGCGATTTGAGCGGCAACGCGCGGCAGTGAGTCCAATAGCGACTCGGTTGTATCGGCTTGCGGCAAGGTCCATAGCGAAGACCATATGCCCGCAGGCGGCCGCTTAATCAGCAGCACCCGATCGTCGTGCATCAGAATCGCTGCTACCGCATGACGTGTCGGTCGTTCGCGACGCGGCTTGGCCACAGGAATCCGGTCCGTGCATTCCATTGCCAATGCCTGACAGTCGGATCGCAGCGGACATTCCGGACAGCGGGGCTTGCGCGCTTTGCAGACCATGGACCCCAGATCCATTTGCGCTTGCGTGTAATCGGCGGTGCGCTCGGCGGGAACCTGCTCCTGTGCGAATTCCCACAGACGTCGTTGTGCGGTAGACGTGCCGGTCCACTCTTCGATGCCTAGGTAGCGCGCCAGTACGCGTCGGACATTACCATCCAAAATCGGATAGGGAAGGCCATACGCCTGCGCCAGTATCGCCCCCGCGGTGCTGCGACCGATGCCGGGCAGAGCGAGCAATGCGTCGAAATCATTGGGGACTTGGCCATCATGCAGTTCGACACAGCGCTTGGCAGCCGCATGCAGATGGCGCGCGCGAGAGTAGTAACCGAGACCGGACCAGTGTGCAAATACTGCGTCCTCATCGGCATTGGCCAATGCGCTGATGTCGGGAAATCGCTCAATAAACCGCTGAAAATAAGGGATCACAGCGCTGACTTGCGTCTGCTGCAGCATCACCTCGGAGACCCAAGTGGTATAGGGACTGCGCTCTACTTGCCACGGCAAATCGTGGCGGCCGTGGGTATCGAACCAGCGCAACAGACGTTGCGCAAACGTGGGCTCAATTGCTGCCAACGCCGGAGTCTAACGGCGGCAGAATTGCATCGACAAAGTCATTGGCATTGAACTCGCGCAAGTCACCGACATGTTCGCCCACGCCGATAAAGCGAATTGGAATCCCGAATTCGCGGGCCAGTGCAAAGACAACGCCACCCTTGGCAGTGCCATCGAGTTTGGTCACAACCAGCCCCGTTACGCCAACCGCCTGATGGAACTGACGGACTTGCGAGACGGCGTTCTGGCCGGTCGTGCCATCGATCACCATCAGTACTTCCTGCGGTGCGCTGGCATCAATCTTTTTCATGACGCGCTTGATCTTGCTGAGTTCGTCCATCAGACCGGTCTGTGTATGCAGACGTCCGGCAGTATCGGCAATCAGCACGTTCACGTCACGCGCCTTACAGGCTTGGATGGCGTCAAACGTGACCGAGGCAGAATCCGCATCCTGCCCTTGAGCAATCACGGTCACACCGTTCTTTTCACCCCAGGCCTGGAGTTGCGCCACAGCGGCCGCGCGGAAGGTATCGCCGGCGGCCAACATCAGACTTCGGCCCTGATTCCGAAAACGCATCGCGAGTTTTCCGATGGTCGTCGTCTTGCCGACGCCGTTAACGCCAACGGTGAGAATCACAAAGGGACGGTCGAATTCGTTAATGATCAGCGGGCGCGCGATCGGTTGCAGCATGGCGCGCAAGTCCTCGCGCAGTTGCGCGTGCAGTGCCGCTACGTCCGGGAATCGGCGTTGCTTCATTTCACGACGCAGTTTGTCGATGACCTGCATCGTCGCGGATACACCCATGTCCGACGTCAAAAGCGCCGTTTCAATCTCGTCCAACAGCGCATCGTCCAAACGCGGGTTGCCCGAGAACAGGCCACCGACGCTGCGTGCGAAGTTGGAGTTGCCGAGACGTTCACGCCAGCCGGGCGTTTCCGGTTCCGGCGTGGATTCGGTCTTTTTGCGTAGAATGTTGAGCATGTCCGGATTGGTCCTTAAACCAGGTCAGTGGCGCGTGCCTGGCCCACGCATTTTAACAGGTGGGGCCAAATGAGCCGTAATGCAAGCCGATCGCCTCGTGGCCAAGCTACAGTGGGGCAGGTCCGCATTATTGGCGGCGAGTGGGGCGGCCGCAAATTGCCGGTCCTGAATAAGCCCGGATTGCGGCCGACTTCGGACCGTGTGCGCGAGACCCTATTTAACTGGCTGCAGTTTCAGATTCCCGGGATGCGAGTGCTCGATCCGTTTGCCGGTACCGGGGCGCTGGCTCTCGAGGCATTGTCGCGTGGTGCGACGCACGCCACCTTTTGCGAGCTCGATTCGGATGCCGCAAGGCAGCTGCAAACCAATATCGAGACGCTAGGCGCACAATCTCGAAGTGATCTCCGGCGCACGGATGGTGTCCAATGTCTGCGTGATCTGGCCAGTCAATCGGCGCGATTCGACCTGATATTCGTGGATCCGCCGTTTGGGCTGAATCTGCACGAACCTGCGCTACAGGCCGTCGACGAAGTCACTGAGGTTGGCAGTTGGCTGTATGTGGAGCAGGATTTGCGGGGCGGCGCGCGTCCTTCGGCGCGCTGGCAGGAGCATCGCCAGGGGCAAACTCGTGAAGTGCACTACGCCTTGTACCGACGGTCCGACTGACTGTTACACTGGCACCAATTCGCCATTCAGCTAGTTCCGACATGACTGTCAATCCGCGCGTCGCCGTTTATCCGGGCACTTTCGATCCCATCACCAACGGCCATATCGATCTGGTGGATCGGGCAGCGCCGTTATTTGAACGACTTATCGTCGGTGTTGCGGAAAGTCCCGGAAAAGGCCCGACCTTGCCGCTCGCGACGCGCGTGGAGTTGGCCAACAACGCTCTCAAACATCATGCAAATGTCGAGGTTCGCGGTTTCGATGGGCTCCTCGCGCATTTCGTCCGATCTGAACGAGCCGGCATTCTTTTGCGCGGCCTGCGTGCGGTCAGTGACTTTGAATACGAATTCCAGATGGCGTCCATGAATCGCCATCTGATTGACGAAGTGCAGACCCTGTTCATGACGCCGGACGAGAAGTACAGCTTTATTTCGTCGTCGCTGGTGCGGGAGATTTCCCGCCTTGGCGGGGACGTCAGCGGTTTTGTCCCCGAGCCCGTATTGCAAGCTTTGCGGACTCATTGGCATTCTGCACAATAGTTTCGCTGTAAGCTGTACTCACCCCCGATCAAAGGATTGCCCTAATGAAACTGATTAAACCCCTGCTGCTGGCGGCCGTTCTGACCGTTCCTGCACTGACTGCATGCAAAAAAGAAGATGCAGCCAAGACTGAACAGGCAGCAGCGCCCGTAGTCGGCTCGGCTCCGACGACCGAAGACGATACCGCCTGGGGCAACTACCTGACTTCAGTTGTTCGCGCCAATATGGAAGGCGTCGAGGGCACGCCCTTCGTGTACTATCTCCCGGGCCCGAGCTCTGCAGACTATAAAGGCGCTAAAGACCGCCTGCTGACCCAAGTGCAGAACGACGTCGCTCGTGGCGTGCTGCCGGGCAACATGCTGGCCTTCGCATCGCCTGATTCCAAGGCGGCTGCCGGTATGGCCGCCGATGCTCTGGGCTATGCAGAGCCGAATTCGATGCGCGGCGTGACCGTGTTGTTTGTCGGTAAGGCCGAAGATCAGGCCGTCGTTAAGGCTGCTGCTGATAAGGCCGGCGCTACCTTCAAGTTCATCGAAGCTAAGTAAGCCGATTCGGAGCCTTAACTCGCTCCATTTGCTAAACTGGATCGCGGCGAATCCCTGATTCGCCGCGATTTTCATTGTGCCGGACTGATGTCTCTAAAAATCAACGATCTGTGCGTCAATTGCGATGTCTGCGAGCCCGCCTGTCCCAACCAGGCCATCTCCATGGGCCCGGAGATCTACATTATTGATCCGGCACGCTGCACAGAGTGCGTCGGCCATTTTGATGAGCCGCAGTGCGTCATGGTCTGTCCGGTCGAATGCATCGATCCTGATCCCGACGTTGTTGAAACCCAAGAGCAACTGCTGTCCAAATTGGAGCGCTTGCGCGAGCAGGGCATCGCCGCCGAGCTGCAGATTACCAACATCGCTTAACTGAATTCCGGAGTGCTCATGCAAAACATTGCGCCGTTTCATTCCACGCGTAGTTCCCGTCCTCTGCAATTAGGCCTGAGCATCGCACTGGTTATGGGCAGCGTTGTCACGGGTTCGGTATGGGCCAAGACGCCCGTCAAAGCATCTGCGGTGCCGGCAACGGCGCAGCAAGTTGTGGCACCCAAAGGCGCGGTGATTGCATCGGGACACAAACTCGCTACAGATGCGGGCATCCAAATGCTGCGAATGGGCGGTAACGCGTTCGATGCGGCCGTGGCGGTGTCTTCGACTTTGAGTGTGGTGGAGCCGATTAGCTCCGGTATCGGTGGCGGCGGTTTTTTTCTGCTGCACGATGCGCGTACCAACAAGGATGTCTTTTTGGATGCGCGCGAGACCTCGCCCGAGTCTGCAACGCCCGAGCAGTTTCTTGATGCGCAAGGCAATTTGGACATCAACAAATCGCAAAACGGTCCATGGTCTGCAGGGATTCCCGGATTGCCGGCCGCTTTGGTTCACTTGGCCGAACGTCACGGACGTTTGCCGCTAAAGGTGAGTCTGGCTCCTGCGATTCAGATTGCACGTCAAGGGTTCCCGTTGTACGCGCGCATGGTCAAAGGTTACGAGGAACGCAAAGACGTCATGGATCGCTTCCCCGCGAGCAAGGCGCTGATGTGGCAGGACGGTGATGCACCCGAGGTCGGAGAGATCTTTAAGCAACCGGATTTGGCCGGAACTCTGGAGCGTCTGGCTGCCGGTGGTTATGACGGGTTCTACAAAGGCGAGACCGGCCGCTTGCTGATCAAGGCAGTCGCAGATGAAGGCGGTCGTTGGACGCCGCAGGAACTTGGCAGCTACGCCGTCAAGTTTCGCGAGCCTCTGCGCTTTAATTACCGCAACTGGAGCGTGACGACAGCCCCACCGCCGTCGTCGGGTGGCATTGCAATGCAGGAGATTCTACAGACCATTGATGGCGGCTGGAACTTGAATTCCATGAGCCGTGTGGAGCAGGTGCATCTGCTGACCGAAGCCATGCGGCGTGCCTACCGCGATCGCACGATTTACTTGGGCGATCCGGATTTCGTCAAAGTGCCGATGGCCCGTCTGCAAAGCAAGGACTACGCTGCCGGGCTACGGGCAACGATCCATCCGCAAAAGGCCACGCCATCTGATTTGCTGATCGGCCGCCCGGCACCGCTGGAAGACGAAGAAACGACCCATTTCTCGATCATCGATGTCGAAGGCAATCGCGTCGCCGCAACGCAGACCGTCAATCTGCTTTATGGCAGTGGCATGGTCGCACCCGGCACCGGCATCCTGCTCAATAACGAGATGGATGACTTTGCCCTCAAGCCGGGCACTCCAAATGCGTTCGGCGTAATGGGTTTTGAGGCCAATGCGCCCAAGCCGGGCAAGCGCATGCTGAGTTCCATGACGCCGACCTTTATCGAATCGCCGACCGATGTCGTTGCGCTCGGTGCGCCTGGCGGCAGTCGCATCATCACCGAGGTCCTGCTTGGCATCATTGGCTACGATCAAGGCCTGAGCTCACAGGAAGTGGCTGCGCTCCCGCGATTCCATCATCAGTGGCAGCCCGACACGATCTATGCGGAGCACAACACGTTCTCGCCGCAGGAAATTGCGGATCTCGAAAAGCTCGGCCACAAAGTCACAGTGCAGAACACTTGGGGCAACCTGCAAACCGTCCGCTATCAGAAAACCGATGGCGTGATGGACGGCGGCACCGATCCGCGCAATCCCGTTGGCAGCGTTCAAGTTCTGCGCCGCGCGGAAACCCGGAAGTCACGCTAATGCGCTTGTACTCGCTAATAGGCAATTCTCAGAAGCTCGATGGCGGTGCCATGTTCGGCAACGCCCCGCGAGCGTTGTGGTCACGCTGGTCGCATCCTGATGATGCCAACCGTATCGATCTGGCCTGCCGAGCATTGCTGGTGCAGGACTTGGACGGTCGTAACGTTCTTTTCGAAGCCGGTATCGGCGCGTTCTTTGATCCTGCCCTGCGCGAGCGCTATGGCGTCGTCGAGGATCGGCATGTGCTGCTCGATTCGCTGGCGGGGATTGGTGTGGAGCCGGGCGATATCGATGTCGTGGTCCTGTCGCATCTGCATTTCGACCATGCAGGCGGTTTGCTGCAAGCCTATGAGCAAGGCCGGGCTCCGAAATTGGTGTTTGAGAATGCAAGCTACGTTGTAGGTGCCGATCATTGGGAGCGTGCCACGCATCCGCATCCGCGTGATCGCGCGAGTTTTATCCCGGAACTGGCCGGATTACTGGAGGCTACAGGGCGTCTGGAAAAAATCACGGGCGACTACTCGGAAACGTTAGGACAACGCGTTCGTTTTCATCATTCCGATGGCCATACACCCGGCCTGCTGCTGGCGGAGATCCGTGGCGGGGATGCAGAGTCCGGCTTGAACGGTGTGGTGTTTTGCGCCGACCTGATTCCGGGCGAGCCGTGGGTACACGTGCCGATCACGATGGGCTATGACCGCAATGCGGAACTGCTGATCGATGAAAAGCGTGCGTTTCTCGAGGATATGCAGGCACGTGACATCGGTCTGTTCTTTACGCACGATCCGCAAACCGCGATGGGTCGCGTCGGCCGCGATGAGAAGGGCAAATTCGGTCTGACTCAGCGTTGGCCGCAAGTGCAGGCGCTGGAGCTTGCGTGAGCATGCCACGGCGCGTTGCCGCAATAGGGCTGGCATTGCTGTTTCTGGTGACAACATCCGTCGGGCATGCGATTGCAGAGGAAACCGACACTGCCGAGCGCCTGACCAACGCCGAACCCAAGACTATTCAGAGCCGACAGACGCTTCGCGATCCTGAAATACGCGTGGAGTCGCGTAAGCTCGGTTTGCGTCGCCAGGTCGAGATGCTGCAATGGGAGCGCGAAGGCGATCGTTACGTTAAAGTCTGGCGCGATACTCCCGTCATCATTGATGGCGCTGATGCGCAGCACCGTAATCCGCCAATGCCGAAACTGCAGAATTCGATCTGGTTGGCCTCCGATGCCAATATCGATGGCCAAAGGGTCGACCCGGGCGTGCTGATGGCGTTGGGTCAATGGATTCGCATTCGCCCCGGTTTTTCGCGTGTCCCATATCGCTGGTCACGACGTTTCCAACCCGATGGCGATGGCCTTTCCGACAGCGACAATCCGCTGAATCCGCAAATTGGTGATGTACGTCTGTCCTGGAGCGAACTGTTTGTGCCGACGCTGGAGCGTCAGGTGGTGCTGGCAGATGGCAAGTGGCAACTGCCGGGAACCGTTCAGCTCGATGAAGCTACGGTGCGATCGCTTAATCGGCAATTGCAGGATGCACAGGAGCGCAGGTCACTGCGTGATCTGCTGAGCCGTATGTGGACGCTTGCGGCGTTCAGCTTGCTGATACTGCTGATTGCTGCTCGTGTCATTCTGATTCGTCGCGCCCGCAA
Organism: uncultured Lysobacteraceae bacterium; assembly: GCA_936911875.1. GTDB lineage: Bacteria > Pseudomonadota > Gammaproteobacteria > Xanthomonadales > Xanthomonadaceae > Aquilutibacter. Next base: position 105,660 of record CAKZGB010000008.1, on the reverse strand, counting down.
CAGAAAAGCCCGCGATTAACGCGGGCTTCTGATCTGTCCGTAAACGGCAGATTGCTTAGGCGACTTGACGCTCGCTGTCTGCACTCGCTACAGCGCCGGGGCCCTCGAGTAATGCACGACGCACCATGCCCACAATCATATCGACCTCGGACTCGGTGATCGTAAAGGTCGGCGTAAAACGTAACGAATTCACGCCACCATGGATCACGCCGATACCATGCATGCGCAGCCATTCTTCGGTCGAGTCGGCGCCGTAGCACTTGAATTGCGAGGGCAGTTCGACCGAGAACAGCAGACCGGTACCTTGCACCTTGGTGATCAGATCCGGACGTTCGGTGCGCAGCGCTTCAAACCGTTCGATGAATTGGCGACCGCGTAGCGCAATGTTTTCGCGAACGTTGTCCGTCACCATGTCCATTACGGCGCAGGCCACATCGAGCGCGCGCGGGTTGGTGGTCATGGTATTGCCGTACAGGCCGGAGCGATAAGTAGCAGCGGCGCTCTCGGTCATGGCCAACACCGACAGCGGGAACTGGCCGGCATTCAGCGCCTTCGAATAGGTTTCCAGATCCGGAGCGTCACACTGTTCGAAACCGGGGTAATCGATAATCGACAGCACACCATGGGCACGCAAGCCGGCCTGGATCGAGTCTACCAGCAGCAGCGAGCCGTGCTCAGCGGTCAGGCGACGCGCTTCGCTATAAAAATCGACGGGAACGCTGCGGCCCGGATCGCCTTCGCCCATTACAGGTTCCAGGAACATGGCCTCAATGAACCAGTTGTTGGCGCGAGCCGATTCGAATGCTAGCTGCAGGGCTTGCACGTCATACGGTTCGATGGCGATTACCGAATCCTCACCGCGGTAGCTGGCGAGATTCGCCATATATCCCTTGCGCGAAGAATCCGAATACAGGGCAGGGCGATCGGTGCGGCCGTGGAAGCTGCCCTTAACCACGACACGCTTGATGTTGGCGCCGGGGTAGCGGCCATCGGGGTCGGTCATGACTTTGGCGTTGGCATCGGCCAGGCGTGCTGCAACGGTAACGGCCTCGCTGCCCGAATTGACGCAGATAAAGCGGGCATACGGACAAGCGCCGCGATTGCGGCCAATGGCACCACGCAGACGGTCGGTGAAGCGCTTTTGCGACAGCGAAGGGGTCATGACATTGGCCAGGACTTGCGGCTTGGCCATTGCATCCAGAACGTTTTGCGGAGTGTGGCCGAAACCGAGCATGCCGTAGCCGCCGGAGTCATGCACCACGGCGCCCTTAAGGGTTACGATCCACGGGCCGGCCGCAGCCAATGCCACGTAAGGATTGACGGCATCCGTTGCGTAGAAATTGACGAAATCGGCCTGCAATTGCGTAATCTGATCGCGTTCATCGAGGTGCAGCAGATCGGCGAATTCATCAGATGCAGCCTTAAACGCAGCGCCGGCACGTTCAATGGCCAGGGCGAGATTGGGGTCCGTGAGCGCAAACTGTTCGATCGTGGCATCGTCCAAGCCGGTGGTTAGACGCTGACCGCCGCAGTCGCGAAGGGGCTTGAGGGTATCGAGAACGGACATGAAGCGCTCCTGCAATCGTTTGCATTCAGGGAATCCGACGAGTTTAGCAAAGCGTCCCGAATGCCGTAACCCCCATGACGGTGCAGTAAAATGGGCGGCCGTGAAAAAATCCGATTTCCACTACGACCTGCCGCCTGAACTGATCGCGCAGGCTCCGCTATCGAACCGTTCCGCATCGCGGCTGCTGGTCGTCCCGCCTGTGCCCCAGGTCCTGCACGATGCGCAGTTCAGCGATCTGCCCGCGTGGCTGCGTCCCGGCGACCTGCTGATCTTTAACGATACGCGGGTCATTCCCGCACGCCTGTTCGGCCGCAAGCCCACCGGTGGCCATGTCGAGATTCTCGTCGAGCGGGTGCTGGATGAACGCACCGCTTTAGCGCAGATCGGTGCCAGCAAGACTCCAAAGGTTGGCGGACTCATCGAACTGGATGCCGGTGGCCAAGCCACGGTGACGGCGCGCGATGAGGGGTTTTTCACTCTGCAATTTGAAATCGATACGGATTTGACCGCTTATCTGCAAGCGGTCGGTCAGTTGCCGCTGCCGCCGTATATTGAACGCGATCCGCAAGCCGATGACGCGGAACGGTATCAGACCGTCTATGCCCGCCACATCGGTGCTGTGGCTGCACCCACCGCCGGCCTGCATTTTGACGAAGGGCTGTTGGGGACTTTGCAGTCGCAAGGTATCGAGTTCGGTTATGTCACTTTGCATGTAGGTGCCGGTACGTTTCAGCCGGTTCGTGTCGAAGACTTGAGTGAGCACGTGATGCATCGTGAGCGCGTCGAGGTCAGCGCTGAGCTTGCTGAGCGTATTCGCGCAGTTCGTGCAGCCGGCGGACGGATCGCCGCGGTGGGCACCACAGTGGTTCGCGCACTGGAATCGGCCACGCGTCGTGATGCTGAAGGCAACGCCGCCGTCCACGCGTTTCAGGGCGAATCGCAGTTGTTCATCGTGCCCGGATATCGCATCACTGCGGTCGATGCCATGATCACCAATTTCCATCTGCCGGAGAGTACGTTGCTGATGATGATCTCCGCGTTCGCCGGTTTCGACCGCGTCATGGAAGCCTACCGTCACGCCATCGCACAGCGTTACCGTTTCTTTTCTTACGGTGATGCCATGTTGCTGTTTCCGGCCATGTCTGCCGCGCCATCTGAGGAGCTCTCTGCATGAGCCGTATGTCGTTTACCGTTTCAAAAACCGACGGACGTGCACGCCGCGGTCGACTGACTTTTCCGCGCGGTACCGTGGAAACACCGGCCTTCATGCCGGTCGGCACTTACGGAACCGTTAAAGGCGTCTTGCCGCATCAGATCCGCGAGCTGGGTGCCGAGATCATTCTCGGCAACACATTCCACCTGTATTTGCGCCCCGGTCTCGATGTGATTGCCGAACACGGCGGCTTGCACGGCTTCGGTAAGTGGAGCGGTCCGATCCTTACGGATTCCGGTGGATTCCAGGTGTTTTCGCTGGCACACAAGCGCAAGATCACGGAGCAGGGCGTTGCATTTTCCGCTCCGACTGACGGACGTCGGATCTTTATCGGCCCCGAAGAAAGCATGCACATACAAAAGGTGCTGGACTCGGACATCGTTATGATTTTTGACGAGTGCACTCCGTATCTGGTGAACGGCGAACCGATCGCTCACGCGGCAGCGCGCAAGAGCATGGAGCTGTCATTGCGTTGGGCCGAGCGCTCAAAGCGCGCACACGAGGAGAACGATGCCGCGCTGTTCGGCATTGTCCAAGGTTCCATGTACGACGACCTGCGCACCGAGTCGGCACGTGCTCTGTGTCAAATCGGATTCGATGGCTATGCGATAGGCGGATTGGCCGTCGGCGAACCTGAGGAAGAGCGCAATCGCGTGCTGGATTTCATCGTGCCGCAATTGCCCGACGATGCGCCCCGTTATCTGATGGGCGTCGGTCGTCCCGAGGATCTGGTCGAGGCCGTTTGGCGCGGCGTTGACATGTTCGATTGCGTCATGCCGACCCGCAATGCCCGCAATGGTCATTTCTTCACCGCCGAAGGCGTGATCCGCGTCCGCAACGCCCGGTACGAACACGATCTGCGACCCATTGAGGAAGGCTGCGACTGCTATTCCTGCGCTAACGGTTTTTCGCGCTCGTATCTGCGCCATCTGGACCGCTGCAATGAAATGCTGGGCCCGATGCTCGGAACCCTGCATAACCTGCGTCATTACCAGCGACTGATGGCCGATATGCGGGCGGCGATTGAGCGCGGTGAACTGGCCGATTTCCGTCAGCGCTTCTACGAGCGCCGCGGTCAGAGTGTGCCGCCGGCGGCTTGAAACGGCCGGGTTGGGCCCCCAATCAAGGCTATAATGGCGGATTCCCCCGTCATTTAATGCCCAGCAGAGAGCCCAATTCATGAGTCTGACTGATTTCTTCATTTCCACTGCGCATGCGCAGACCGCCGGTGCGGCACCGCAGGGCGGCCTGACCTCCATGCTGCTGATGTTTCCTTTGCTGTTCATCGTCATGTACTTCCTGACGATCCGTCCGCAAATGAAGAAGCAGAAAGAACATAAGGCCATGCTCGATGCATTGGCCAAGGGCGATGAAGTCCTGACCAACGGCGGCATTGCCGGTCGCGTTGTCGCCATCGGCGAACAGTTCGTAAGCGTTGAGATTGCCGATAACACGGTCATCCGCGTGCAGAAAGGCGCGCTGTCCATGGTCCTGCCGAAGGGCACCCTGGCCAAGGCCGCTTAATCTGCGTTCCCAAGGCGGATCGGCAACGGTCCGCCTTCGTTCTGCCGAGTACTCCTCATGTTGACGTTTCCCCGCTGGAAATACGCGCTGATTCTTCTGGTCACTTTGTTTGGCCTGTTCTATGCGCTTCCCAATATCTATCCGCAAGACAGCTCCGTGCAGATCAGCTCCGCACGCGGCGCTCCGATCAATGCACAGCTGCAGCAACGGGTTCAAGCCGATGTGACGGCAGCCGGCATTAAGCCCAAGGCTGTCGAGATTGATCCCAAGTCTCTGCTGGTGCGCCTGAGCAATCCCGACGACCAGTCGCGCGCGGCCGATCTGCTGCGTTCCAGGCTGGGTTCGGACTACGTCGTTGCACTGAACTTGGTTTCCAACGTGCCGGACTGGCTGAGCAAGCTCGGCGCGCGTCCGATGCAGCTGGGCCTGGACTTGCAGGGTGGTGTGCACTTCACCATGCAGGTGGATCAGAAGGCAGCTCTGGATAAGCGGATGGAAGCCCTGTCCGAAGAGGTCCGCACTCTGATGGCCGATCGCAAGATCGCCGTGACCGGTGTCGATCGCGGCGCGGGCAACTCGGTGGTGATCAAGCTGGCCAATGCAACGGATCTCGATAAAGCAGTCACCCAATTGAGCCTGTCGCAGCCGGATATGCAGGTCAATTCGTCTGCCGACACCATCACCATGAGCCTGTCGACAGCCGCCCTCGAACGCTTTGCTACGGAAGCAGTCGAACAGAACGTCGGTACCTTGCGTAACCGGATCAATGCGCTGGGTGTTGCCGAGCCGATCATCCAACGTCAAGGCAAGGACCGCATTGTGGTCCAGCTGGCCGGTGTGCAGGATACGGCACAGGCTAAGCGCATTCTGGGTGCAACCGCGACGCTTGAATGGCGTGCCACGGTCGATGGCGATGCCGTCGCTGCTGAGCAATCGGGCATCGTGCCGCCCAATGCGCGCGTGTTCTATTACAAGCAACAGGCTCCGGGCCAACCGCAGATTCCGTTGCTGCTCAACAAGCGCGTCATTGCTACCGGTGACCAGATGGTCGGCGCCTCGGCATCGACCGATCCGCAATCGGGTACGCCTTCGGTCAATGTCAAGCTCAATGACGCGGCCGGTCAGCGCATGTTTGACTTCACCAGTCAGAACGTCGGCAAGAACATGGCCGTCGTCTACGTCGAACGCATCCCTGAAGTGACGATGGTGGACGGCAAGGAAGTGCACTCCACGCGCGTCAGTGAGCAAGTGATTTCCAACGCCACCGTCAACGGCGTGTTCGGCAAGGACTTCATCACGTCGGGTTTGGGTTCGATGCAGGAAGCCCAGGATCTGGCGCTGCTGCTGCGTTCGGGTTCGCTGGCGGCGCCGATGGACTTCGTCGAGGAACGCGTCGTCGGTCCTTCGCTCGGCAAGCAAAACGTGGAAAACGGACTGAAGGCGATTGTGTACTCGTTTGCCTTTGCGCTGATCTTCTTCCTGTTCTACTACCGCATGTTCGGCATCATCACCTGTCTGTCGCTGCTGCTGAATCTGCTGCTGCTGATTGCAGTGATGGGGCTGTTCGGTGCCACTCTGACGTTGCCGGGTCTGGCGGGTATCGCGCTGACGGTCGGCATGTCGGTGGACGCCAACGTGCTGATCAATGAACGGATCCGAGAGGAACTTCGCGATGGTCTGCCACCGAAGAAAGCGATTGCTGAAGGTTACGAACGCGCTTCGGGCACGATTGCCGATGCCAACTTGACCGCAATTCTGGCCGGTGTCGCACTGTTCGCCTTCGGAACCGGACCGGTTAAGGGCTTCGCGGTTTCGATGATCGTCGGCATCCTGACCTCCATGTTTACCGCTGTGACCGTATCGCGCGGCTTGGCCACGCTGATTTACGGCGGCAAGCGCAAGATCAAATCGGTCGCCATCTGACGGCCGGAGTAGAAGCATATGAAACCGTTTAACGTATTCCCCTACGGGTCCAACATTAACTTCATGCGCCTGCGCTGGGTCAGCATTACGCTGGCTGCATTGCTGGCCGTGGCGGCCATCGTGGGTATCGCAGTCAAGGGCTTTAACTTTGCTCTGGACTTTACCGGTGGTACTGCAACGGAGCTGGTGTTCGACCGGCCGGTTGACGTCGAACAAGCGCGTGTCAAGCTCGAAGCCGCCGGCATGGAAGGTGCGCAAGTTCAGACCTTCGGTAACGGCAAGGAGATTCTGGTTCGCATGCAGACTGCGAGCGAGAATCAAGGAACAAGTGCAGCGACGCAACACACTGCAGACCGTGTGCTTAAGACGCTGAACACGGCCGAGAATCCGGCACGCATTCTGAGTAGTGAGTTCGTCGGCCCGCAGGTCGGTAAGGACTTGGCTCAAAACGGCGTGTGGGCACTGGTCTTTGTGGTGGTCGGCTTCCTGATCTATATTTCGTTCCGCTTTGAGAAGAAGTTCGCAATCGCGGCCGTGCTCACCACGTTGCACGACGTGCTGATCTGTCTGGGCTGGTTTGCCTGGACGCAGCACGAATTCGATCTGACCGTGCTGGCCGGTGTGCTGTCGGTGATGGGCTTCTCGATCAACGATACGATCGTGGTGTTCGACCGCGTGCGCGAAAACTTCCGCACCATGCGTGCGGACCCGGAACGCGTGCTCAATACGTCCATCAATCAGACCCTGTCACGTACAGTGATCACCTCGTTCGTGGCGTTCCTGTCGTGTTTTGCGCTGTACATGTACGGTGGCCAGTCCATGCGCGGCATGGCCGAAGCACAGATGATCGGTATTATCATCGGCACGCTGTCGTCGATCTTCATCGCCTGTCCGCTGCTGACGATGAGCTTCCTGCGCGTGACGCAAGAGGATCTGATGCCCAAGGAATCGTACGACGCCGAACTGGCACGTCGTCCGTAATCGGGCAATTCCGTGCAACAGAAAAGGCCGCCCTAGGGCGGCCTTTTCATTGTCTGCGTCAGGCGAGATCAGAATGCTTTGTCGTAGCCGGTTGCTTGGATACGGGCGAGCAGGGCATCGGCACACTTGATATTGCCGGCCAGCAAGGGACGGCCTTCGAGATGTTCAGCACTCATCGGTGCAGTCTTATTGCCCTTGAAATCGCTGACTTTACCGCCGGCCTCACGGACCATCAGAATGCCGGCGGCGATATCCCAGGGTTTGACGCCTGCTTCAAAGTACGCATCGGCACGGCCGGCGGCGACGTAGGCAAGATCGAGTGCGGCCGAACCGGTGCGGCGAATGTCTTCGGCGACTTCGAGCACGTTCTCAACGGTGCGCAGATGGGGACTGACGCGGTCGCGTTCACGGGGCGGGAAGCCGGTGATCACCATGGCACCATCAAGCGTCTTGCGATCGCTGACGCGAATGCGCTTGTCGTTGAGCGTGGCGCCGGAGCCCTTGGAGGCGGTGAACAGCTCGTTACGGATCGGATCAAAGATCAGACCGTGGACCGGTTCGCCATCTTCACACAGTGCGATGGACACACAGAAGTGACCGATACCGTGCAGATAGTTGCTGGTGCCGTCGAGCGGATCGATGACGTAGCTGAACTTGCTGCCGTTGCGCGGCGCCATGATGCCGCTTTCTTCGGCGATGATGCCGTAGTCGGGTGTGACGTAGCGGAATTCTTTGATGATTTCCTGCTCGGCTTTGCGGTCAACTTCTGAGGCGTAGTCCAGACGGGCCTTTTGTTCCACCTTGAGGGAATCCAGGCGGTTCATGTGATGCAGCAGGACATTGCCGGCGGCACGCGCGGCTTTGACCATCAGCGTGATGGCGGGCTTTTGCATTGCAGAGGTCTCCGTAACGATCGCAAGCGGGCAGAATGGGTAAGAACGGTCGGCGCTCAGGCCGTGTGAAAGTTTATCATGGACCGTCATGAGCTCAGATTCCCCAATCGATACGGCGCAGGACTCCTGGCGCCGTCAAATCCGCTTTGTGCTGGTTGGCACGCAACATACCGGCAACACCGGCTCCGCGGCTCGCGCCCTCAAGACCATGGGGTTCTCGGATCTGTGGCTGGTCGCTCCATCGCGCCGTCCCGATGACACGGCGATTGCCATGGCGGCCGGCGCCGAGGATCTGCTGCAGTCCGCCACCATCACCGAAACATTGTCCGAAGCATTGGCTGACTGCTCGCTGGTGATTGGTACCACCGCACGTACCCGTCGCATCGGCTTGACGGAGTGGACGCCGCCACAGGCCGCACAGGCGGCCCTAGGGCAAATTAGCGTGGCTCCGGCAGCCAAGGTGGCCATTGTGTTCGGCCGCGAGCGCACCGGGCTCACCAATGATGAGCTGCAACGTTGTCATGCCGGCCTGTGCATCCCGGCCAATCCGGATTACAGCTCACTCAACTTGGCAGCGGCGGTCCAGATTGTCGCCTATGAATTGAACCGTTCGGGAGCAGAGTCGGTGACGACTACGCCGGCTATTTCCCAGCCTGCAACCCATGCTGATTGGGAAGGCTTTTTTGCGCAGACGACCGAAATCCTGGAGCTGATTGATTTCCATAAGGGCCGCTCGGCCAATTCAGCACTGTATAAATTGCGGCGGGCTTTTCTGCGTGCGCCGATGGATCAGCGCGAAGTGCGCATGTTGCGCGGAGTGCTGCACGATATGCAGCGTGCCTTGCGACTGAAATCGACCGACTGAACAGGCCGTCAGCCGAGCAGTCGTGTGCTCCATTCGGTGGCTGCTCGAATTAGTGTGCCGGACAGAATGCCGAAAACCAGAATCACCCCAAATGTGATGGCCCAGTTCAATACCAGCAGCACGCCATCGCGTTCGATGTAGGCGATGCAGTACGAGAGCAAGAGCACGCCGAATGCGAAATTGGTAAACGGGATCGGCAACAGGACCAATACCCCGAACACGGTCAGCAGAATGCCGCTAAACGCATTCCAGCCGTACTGATCAAACAGAAACGTGAGGCGAGGGCGGATCAGTCGCTCAATACGACCTATCCACGGCTCGACACGGACACGTGCACGCGCAAAGAAACTGCGCCGCACGCTTTTGCGCTGCAGAAACTTGGGCAATACGGGACGACGACGACCGAACACCAGCTGCAATCCTGCAAGAATCACCAGCGGGCCGGAGAGACCACCCGCTAAACCGGGGACGGGATTCATCGCCAGAATGCCGGCACCCAGAAACAGCACGGCAAATGCACGGCGTCCGAAGGCGGCCAGCAGATCACGGATTTCGACACGGCCGTCAGGATCGCCATCGGCCAGCTGCGCGAGCAATTGCGCCGTACTTTGTCCGGAGTCGTTCGAGCGCGGCTGCATGGGCTTGAGCTAGCCGACCTCTTCTTCAGTCGGCGGTTCGTAGGTCAGCAGTAACTTGTCGACGCGCGGGCCATCCAGATCGACGACTTCGAGCTGCCAACGTCCCCACGAGAAGTGTTCGCCGACATGCGGAATGCGTCCCAGATTGGCAATCAGAAAACCGGCGGCGGTAACGAAGTCGTGATCGTCTTCCTGCGGCAAAGAGGAAGTCCGCAGAAGCTCCTTGAACTCTTCGATGCCGAGTTTACCGTCGAGCAGATAGCTGCCGTCCTGACGCTGTACCACGTGCGGTTGCGATTCGGCTTCGGTCACATCTTCGATCCGGCCGACGATGGCACCGAGAATGTCATTGATAGTAACCAAGCCGGCGACATCACCGTACTCGTCGACCACGATCGCGACCGACTGGTGCTCTTCGCGGAAGATTTCCAGCAGTCGGACAATGCTGGTGGACTCGGCGACGTACAAAGGCTCGCGCAAGGTCGAGAACAACCGATCGGTTCCCGCACCTTCAGTGCTCGAAGGCAGCATCTTGGTTTCAAGAATGCCCGCAATATCGTTATCGCTGCCGTCGCGCAGAACCGGGTAGCGCGAGTAGGGACGTTCGCGCATGATCTGCAGGTTTTCTTCGTATGCGGCTTCGCGATCCAGCCAGACGATCCGATTGCGCGGTGTCATGACCGAGTCGGTGGTGCGATCGCCAAGCGACAGCACGCGATTCATCATCTTGCGTTCGTCCGCATCAATGACGCCCTGTTCATGGCTCTCCGTTACCAGCAAGCGGATTTCTTCTTCGCTGATGGCTTGGACGCGATCATCGCGGATGCCGAACAGGCGCAGGAACAGACGATTGATGGCACCTAGGATGCCGACCACCGGCTTGGCACCGTTGGACAGTATCTGCAGCGGACGGGCCACCGCGGAGGCGATGGATTCCGGATTGGTCAGCGCCAGACGCTTAGGGATCAACTCACCGAAGATAACGTTAGCGGCGGTGATCAGAACCACGGCCGTGGTGATACCGATGGGACGCGCATAGCGGACAGCATCGGGGAACATGCTGCCAAGCCAGCTGCTCAACCAGGCGCCCAGTGCATCACCACCGAACAGACCGGTAAGCACACCGATAGCGGTGATGCCAACTTGCACAGTGGACAGCAGATTGTCCGGATTTTCGGACAGTTCCAGCGCGACCTTGGCGCCGGCCGAGGTCTCGGACATCTGACGAAGGCGCAGCTTGCGCGATGTCATCAGCGCCATCTCCGACATGGCAAAAAAGCCATTGCAGAGGATCAGAGCGGCGACAATAAAAAGTTCTACCATAGACGCTGCATCTTAACAGTTTGCCCCTTACTATGGCGTCGCGGCCGGAACTTAGCGCAGATCAGGTATGGATCGCCATTCAGGCCATCCCTAAGGGCAGTACGGCCTCTTACGGTCAGATTGCGTTGCGGGCAGGCTATCCGGGACGGGCGCGTTGGGTCGCGCGGCTATTAGCCTCCGGCGCCGGGCCGAAGCGTCTACCGTGGCATCGCGTTGTGCGCTCCGATGGCTCGATCGCGTTTCCGCCGGGTTCGCCCGAATTTGATGAGCAGGTACAGCGTCTGAGGGCCGAGGGCGTGGAGGTCCGAAACGGCCGTGCAGCGGCAGACTCACGGCGCGGGCTGGACGAGGCGATCTGGGGCTAAGTCAGCTCCGACCTATGCACCGTGATCACGTCTGGGTCGCTACAATCGGCGAATGTTTAGAAATATGCCGCCGTTTACTCGCCTGGTGCTGATCCTCTGTATTGCCGTTGCGCTCGCGCAATGGCTGTTGCCGTATGACCTGACCGAGCTCCTGGCACTGCATCCGCTGGATCTGACGCATCAGTTGCCCGATGCGTATCGTCTGCGCCCATGGCAGCTGATTACTTATGCGTTTGCTCACGGTGGAGCGGGTCATTTGATCATGAACATGCTCGTACTCGTGATGTTCGGCTCGGCGCTGGAACATTACTGGGGCACCAAGCGTTACTGGCGTTACTACATGATTTGCGCCCTCGGTGCTGCGGTCATGCAACTGATTGCGAGCGAATACGTTCTGCAGCAGGCCGATGGCCAAGTGGCCGCCGTGGTCGGCGCATCGGGTGCATTGTTCGGCTTGCTGATCGGTTACGGCATGCACTTTCCGGAGCGTCGAGTGATGCTGTTAATTCCGCCGATCCCGATGAAGGCGCGCACATTGGTCATTCTGATCGGCCTTGCGGAGACTCTGTTCGGTGTCATGGGATGGCTGCCCGGCATTGCCCATTTCGCCCACTTGGGCGGTCTGTTGACCGGCTTCCTGCTTAACCGGTTCTGGCTGCGGCCCAATCCGCTGGTTCACTAAAACGAAACGCCCGGCTGTGCCGGGCGTTTTGATTTGCAGACAACGGAACGCCGAGCGAATCAACGCCACACTCGCACTTGCGATGCCGGTGCCACCACCATCGGTGCCGTTGCCGGGCACGCATACGTAGCGGCAAATTCGGGCAGATTGCTGAGCGGGATGTTGGTACGCCATTCGCCGGGAGCAAAGGCACTTTCGCGTGCGTCCGCCAAGGCAACGGCCGACGAAAGCTGTTGTGCCCACACGCCGGCCCAGCCTTCGAAGAAGGGTTTCATGTCTGCACCCGGATACGCCTTGACGAAGGCATCGCGTGCGAGCTGGACGCCGGTCTGATCGGCCATCGCTACATTGAGTACCTGCGAGCCGTTGACCCGCGCAGCGGTATTCGCCATGTACGGCTTGCCTTGATATTGGGCGGCCAAGGAACGTGCGGTGCTCTCGTAACGGTCAAGATCCTGCTGCGACCACCAGTTGCCGATGCGGCCGGCGGAATTGATCATGCGGCCATCCAGATCGAAACCGCGGGAAAGCTCGTGACCGATCATGGCGCCTAGACTGCCGTACCAGCGAGCGGGCATTGCAGTTTCCGAATAGATCGGCGATTGCAGGGCGGCCGCCGTAATAATCAGGCGATTGTGCTCGGGCTCATAGGCCACGCTCGGCGTCTGCGGCAACACATCCCAGCGGCGATCGGAATTGCCCTTGCCGATACGCTTCATTTCCTGCGCGTGTTGCCAGGTGGAGGCGATGAGAATGTTGCTGCCGAACGAACCCCGACCCATCGGTTGAATGGTGTAGTCCAGATCGCGCTTGGGATAACCGACTTCAATTGAAGTTTTGCGGACCTTAGCCAGTGCTTCGGCCTTGGCCTCGGCACTCAAACCGGTATCGCGTTCGATGGCGTCGGCCATGGCGGTACGAATCGTGCCCGCGATGCGTTCGGCATTGCTGCGCGATTGCGCGCTCATGAAACGCGCTGCATATTCGCGGCCCAACATCGGGCCCGCAGCGGCATTGACGGCAGCGAGTGCCTGCTGTGCACGAGTACCTGCACTGCTACGGCCTTGCAGAATCCGGCCGCGGAAATCAAACGCGGCATCGCGCCAGGTCTTGGACAGATACGGAGCCATCGAATCGGCAATGCGCCAGCGCAGATAGCTGCGCCATTGCTCCGCCGAGTATTTGCCGACGAGTCCGTTGATGCCGGCAAAGTATTGCTCATTGGCAATCGAGACCACATCGTCCTTGACGCCTTGCACCTTGAGGAAGTCCTCAAGTTGGAGCAGGGGATAACGACGGTTCAAACCTTTAGTAGTGACCGTAGCGTACTGCGACTGCAGAATGTCGAGATCCGCATTGGCCTTGGACAGCGCAGCCATTTCGGATTCAATAGCCATGACCCAGCCGAGCTCTTTGGAGACATTGGCTTGCGTGGTGCCCGACAGCAACAGCATGCGGCTGACATAGGCGCGATACTCCTGCATCAGCTTGGTGATTTCAGGGCTGCGGTTGGTATATATGGCCGGATCAGGAAGGCCAATGCCGCCCTGCGTAAAGTAACCGATGCTGCGATTGAGATCTTTGAGATCCAAGTCCGCAGAAAAATTAAACAGAACCGGCAAGCCGATCTGGTGCAATGCAGCTACCGACGGGGCGACATCGCGCGCGTTGCGGATGCCGTTGACGCGACTGAGCAGGGGTGCGATGGGATTGGCGCCATCGGCCTCGATGCTGGCTTCATCCAGACCTGAAGCCCAGAAGTCACCGAGAATTTTTTGCACGTTGTTCTGCGGCGCCGTCATAAACGAATTGAGCAATGCAGCCTGTTGGCTCTCGGCATTCAGGCGGAGCAGATTCAGCGCAGAGTACGAGCTGACGCCGGTACCCAACGGATTGTCTTTAAACCATTGCTGATTCGTGTACTGATAAAAATTGGTGCATGCCGTAGGAGCGGGAATCGCTGCAGGCTTGGCGGAGGCTTTAGAGCCGCTCGACTTTTTAGCAGTTGCGGTTTTCTTGGGCGTCGCCTTTTTGGTGGCAGCTTGAGCATCAGGAGCAGTCGTCGCGATTAGCGACAGGCCCAACACAATTCCGGTGGCAATTTTCGACATGTGGTAACGCATTCAGTAACACTCCGCAGGACGGCGGGAACAGAACGCTCAGCATACCATTGCCCATAAAAAAACGACCCGAACACCGGAGTGTGCGGGCCGTTAATGAGGCAAGTTCTATCCGGTGATTACCAGATGTTCACTTTCTTGTCGTCGCCGTTCACCATCTTCTGGCCGGCCTTGCACTGGAATGCAGCGGCAAAGGCGGGCAGGTTCGAAGGTGCACCGATGGCACGGAACGTTGCCGGTGCGTGCGGGTCCGTCGTCAGACGAACCTTGGCTTCCTCATCCTTCATAGCACGACGCCACACGGTGGCCCAGTTCAGGAAGAAGCGCTGATCGTTGGTGAGACCACCCGTCATCGGATCGGGCTTGCCGGCCGTTGCGGCCTTCATTGCATCGTATGCGGTGGACAGACCGCCGAGGTCGGCGATGTTTTCACCCAAGGTCAGCTTGCCGTTGACGTGTTCACCCAGCAGTTCATACGCATTGAACTGACTGACCAGCTTGTCCGTACGCGAAGCAAATTGCTTGGCGTCCTGTTCGGTCCACCAGTTGCTGAACTTGCCGGTCGCATCAAAGCGCGAGCCCTGATCGTCGTAACCGTGGATCATTTCGTGACCGATGACGGCACCGATACCGCCGTAATTGGCAGCATCGTCGGCCTTCGGATCAAAGAACGGCGGTTGCAGAATAGCGGCCGGGAACACGATTTCGTTCATCAGCGGGTTGTAGTAAGCGTTGACCATTTGCGGCGGCATGCCCCATTCGGAACGGTCAACCGGCTTGCCGATCTTGCCCAGTGCCCAGTTGTAGTTGAACTGCTGCACAGCCTGCAGATTGTCGTAATAGCCTTCGCGACCCGTCTTGAGGCCCTCCCACGAACGCCACTTGTCGGGGTAACCGATCTTGGGTGTGAACGAGGACCACTTTTCGATGGCCTTGGCCTTGGTTTCCGGGCTCATCCAGTCGAGTTTCTCGATGCGGGCCTTCAGAGCTGTGCTGAGATTCTTGACCAGGGCTTCCATGCGGGCCTTGGATTCGGGCGAGAACGCCACGCCAACATACATCTGGCCGAAGGCTTCACCGGCACCGTTTTCGATCGAGTCGAGAACGCGCTTGGAGCGCTCCTTCATTTCGGCTTGACCACGCAGGGTCTTGTTGTAGAAGTTGAAATGTTCCTGCACGAAGGCATCGGCCAGATAAGGCGAAGCCGAATCGGCAGTGTGATATTTCAGATAGGACTGCCAGGTGGTCGCCGGCACGTCGGCAAGCATGGCGCTCACTTCCTGATGGAATTTCGGCATGGCGAGCGAGAACTTGGCCGGGGCTGCAACGCCTTGCGACTTGAACCATTCCGACCAGCTGAAGTTCGGCGTCAGCTTGTCAGCGGTAGCCAGATCGACCGGGTTGTAGTACAGCTCGGTATCGCGCGAGAGTTCTTCGGAAGAGAACGACGCCTTCGCCAAGCGGGTTTCGAACGCGACGACATCGCTTGCTTGCTTGTCAGCGTCAGCAGCCGGCACGCCGATCAGCTTCAGGACATTGGCAACGTGAGCGCGGTAAGCATCAAGCTTGTCCTTCTTTTTAGCGTCGGTGTAGTAGGTCTTGTCAGGCAAGCCCAAGCCACCTTGGCTGGCGTACGCGATGTTGTTCTTCGGATCCTTGAAGTCGGCTTCCGGACCGAAACCGAACAGGAAGTTGTCGCCCTTGCGCGCCGAGCTGCGCAGGTAGCCGACAATCGCTTCCTTGGAGTTCAGAGCGCTGATGGCATCCAGATCGGCCTTGATCGGCGTAAAGCCTGCAGCATTGATTGCGGCTTCGTCCATACCGGTGGCGTAGAGGTCGCCGACAATCTTGTCGACGCCGGCAGCGCTCTTGTTGGCAGCGGCTTGCACAGCCAATTGCTTTTGAATGGCTTGCGAGCGCTCATCCAGCATTTCGAAGGCACCCCAGGAGGTGCGATCGCCCGGGACCGGGTTCGCGGCCAGGAACTTGGAGTTGGCATAACCGGCAAAGTCATCGCACGCGTTCTTGGTGGTGTCCAGATCGTCTACCTTGAACGAGTTCATCGGCGGCAACTTGGACTGATCGATGGTGTACTTACCGGTGCTGGCCGAACCGCCGGCGCCGGATTTTGCGTCACTGTCGGCGACGTTGCCGTTGCATCCGGCCAGTGCAGCGGAAACTGCTATGGCCAAGGCCAAGGTCTTGGGGAATTGCATAGAAACTCCAAATGATGAATGGCCCGGAAGACGGGCCGCGTACGTTCGAGTATAGAACGGCCGGGATGGCTGTAATGTTCCAAAAGTCATGGGTGGGGCTCTAAGATGGAGTCAGGTAGAGCCTTGGAAGCAAAAACATGCAGATTCAGTTCAGCGGGGGCGCAGGCGGCGACGTCACGGGGTCATTGCACATTGTCGAGGCAGGCGGACGCCGTTTCCTGCTCGATTGCGGCATGATCCAGGGCGATGCGAATGCCGAGCGCCGCAACACGCTGCCCTTCGATTTCGATCCCGAATCGATTGATGCTGTACTGATCTCGCATGCGCATATCGATCACATCGGTCGGTTGCCTTTGCTGGTCAAGCGCGGCTACCGCGGTCCCATCTATGCGCAACGTGCGACAGCGGATCTGTTGCCGATCATGCTGCTGGACGCCGCCGGTATCCAGGAAGGCGATGCCGAGCGCTTTAATCGACGTCTGCGCAGTGGCCAACAGCCCGTGGAACCGCTGTATTCCCGTCGCGATGTCGAGCAATGCCTGCCGTTGGTGCAACCCTGCGAGGATCAGACCGACATCGATCTCGGTAATGGGGTGGTGATGCATCTGCATGAAGCCGGCCACATTCTCGGCGCCTGCAGTATTGAGTTGCGACATGGCGGCACGACGCTGCTGTTCTCCGGCGATCTCGGTCCGCGCAACACACCCATCCTGCGGGATCCGGCACCGCCGCCGGCCGCTGATCTCGTGTTGCTTGAATCCACCTATGGTGATCGCCTGCATCGCGATAAGGCCATGACCATCAGTGAAATGGGCGAGATCCTGGACACCGCCGCGCGCACGGGCGGCAAGGTCATCATTCCTGCATTTGCCGTGGGGCGCACGCAGGAACTGCTGTATTGGCTGGCGCAGTACTACGACGAGTGGAATTTGCGGATGTTCCGCATTTTCATTGACAGCCCGATGGCCATCAAGGTGATCGATGTCTACGAGCGCAATCAGGATCTGTTCGATGAGCATGCGCGCGAAGTCTGGAAGCAGAAGCCCAATCCTTTCACAATGCCCAACCTGACGCTCAGTGAATCGGTTGAGGACTCGCAGGCGATTAACGACGTGCGCGGCCCTGCCATCATCATTGCCGGTAGTGGCATGGCCAATGCCGGTCGGGTGTTACATCACTTGCGCCATCATCTGCCGAATCCGACGACACAGGTGTGCATCGTGGGTTATCAGGGATATGGCACTTTGGGTCGACGATTGGTCGATGGCGCCAAGACGGTTCGGATTCACGGGCGCGATGTTGAAGTGAAAGCCAAAGTCCACACCTTGGGCGGGCTTTCTGCACATGCGGATCAGAAGGGACTGACCGACTGGTACGGACAAATCAAGAATCGTCCTCCGGTCGTTTTAGTTCATGGCGAAGATAAGGCCCGTGAAGCGATGGCTGCAAAGCTTGCCGAGCTTTATAACGCCGATGTGGATCTGGCCATGCCCGGTGAGACGCGGACCGTCTAGAACTCGTTTTTCAGAGGTTGGGGTTGACGCTGGCTTTCTTCGTACGGCGAGCTAAACGGAATCTCTTCGGGCGATACGGCACCGCCGGAAATAATAAAACTCATCGCCTGGTCGACAGTCCAGTCGGTTGGAGTCAAGTATTCCACCGGTACGATTTCCAGATAGCCCGAGGTGGGGTTCGGCGTGGTGGGCACATAGACTGCGGCCAACTCACGTCCGGTATCCCGTTCGCGCATCACGCGTGTGACCATACCCAGCGTTTTCATGTCGCGATTCGGAAAGTCAATCAGCACTACGCGTTGTGTGCCGTCGGGCTTGGTCTGCAGGATATTTAAGAGCTGACGCACGCTGCCGTACACCGTGTTGGCGAGCGGGATGCGGCGGATCACGCCTTCGAAATAGCGTAAGAGCGTTTGGCCGACCATGCGGCGCGCCATCCAGCCGGTAAACAGAATGAAGCCCACGGTGGCAATCAGTGCGACCGCTGCCATCACCCATCGCTGCGTCAGCCATTGCAGCGACGGATCGTTATCCGCCAGCGTTTGCAGGGCCGGGCCGACGAACGGACTGCTGATGCGCGACAGCAATTTGAACACAAAGCTCAGCATGATCCACGTCAGCCACAACGGCAGCAGGGTTAGCACGCCGGCGATAAACAGCGATTGCAGCGAGCGGGGCTTTGGATCGGCCATAAGGGGCTCTCCGGATCAGAACAGCAAAGATGACATCTTGCGGCGGTAACGGGCGACCAAATCGGCATCCGGTACGACGCGGAAGGCATTGATCAGCGTGCGTCGTGCCAGGTCATCCTGAAAACTGCGATGCGTACGCAGCAAGTCAATCAGCATTTCCAGGCCGGTTTCGATATCGCCGTGCAGGATTTGCGCAACTGCGGCAGCATGCAGATCGGCGGGCTCACCACTGGCCGCACCATTCAATAGATCGGCCACCGAGCGATCGGTTGGCAGGGCGTCGAGCAACTCCAGGTGCGATTGCGCGCGCTGTGCCCGTGCATCGGTGGCGAGATTGGCGGGCAGATGGGTCAGCAGCGGACGCGCCTCGTCGGCGTTGCCGGTCATCAGCAACGCCACGGCCAGATCCAACTTGCGCTCGTCGTTGTTCGGTTCGGCGGCTAGGGCCTCGCGTGCGGCGGTCAACACTTCCTGCGGATCGACAGCAGGCTCCGAGTCCGCTTGCGTTTCGGGTTCGTCGGCAACGGGTGCCGCAGGTTCGATGCCGTGCTTGGCCAGAAACTCACGAACTTGCGCCGGGGGTAGGGCGCCCGCAAAGCCATCGGCCAGTTGCCCGTTCTTGACCAGCACCACCGTCGGGATGGATTGAATCCCGAACATGGCGGCGAGCTGCTGATTGGCCTCGACATCGACTTTGGCGAGTCGGAACGCGCCGTTGAACTCGGCAGCCAGCTGTTCCAGCGCCGGGCCCAGCGTCTTGCACGGACCGCACCATTCCGCCCAAAAATCCAGCAGGATCGGCGTCTGCAGAGAGGCTTGCAGGACTTCGGTTTCGAAGGCGGCCTCGGTGACGTCGAATACATGCGTGTTTGGTGCCATGATGGGGCTCCCGTAAAGATCAAGTTGCATTGTAGATGGTGGCATCGGCTCAAAAACACAAGCATTGGACACTGCGATTGGCCCGCCTGCAATTTGTCGTGCTGAGCCTGATCGTGTTACTGGCGCTGTTCGCACTTGGCCTGCAGGGTTGGTTGCGTGTCGGTCCGGGTGCTCTTGGCGCGCAGGGGAGTGAGGGCGCGTTGCTTTGGCGCTCCGGCACCATGATCCTACCGGCGGCGTTGACCGGCCTAGTGTCTGCCTACTGGTGGTGGAAGGCCGAGCAGTCGCTGCTACGCATCGCGGCTTTGCTAATGCTGATGTCGGCGCTCGGCAGTCTGGCCCTGGCGTTGTGGCCACTGCGACTGGAATCCCCGCTGGATCCGGTCAATGCCAGGGCAGGGCTTGCATATGCGCTGTGGTGGCTCCCGGCAACCGCTGCAGCGGTGGTTGCCGCCGTCGGGCTACATAACAGAGTCGTTACCGCCCTCGCGGTCGCGGCGGTGGGGTTGGCGGGCCTGCAGATTTCGGGCGTTTTGAACCTGAGCGCCCCGGCGCTGGTGGGCTGGCTGCAGCTGCCCCTGTTCGCGCTAGGTTTGGACCAATGGGTCCGAGTCACCTACACTAAGGGGTTCACCCAACGCCAAAGCCCAGAAGTACAGCCGTGAGCGACTCCGCCGTCAACGATTCCGTCTATAACCCCAAGTCCATCGAGTCCAAGGCGCAAGCCTACTGGGCCGAACATCAGACGTTCGAGGTCGACGAACAATCGGATCTCCCCAAATACTTCTGCCTGTCGATGCTGCCGTATCCGTCGGGTGCGCTGCACGTCGGTCACTTGCGTAATTACACGATAGGCGATGTGATCTCGCGCTACCGCCGCATGAAGGGCTACAACGTCCTGCAACCGATGGGTTGGGATGCCTTCGGTCTGCCTGCTGAAAATGCAGCGATCAAGAATCAGACCTCGCCCGCGACCTGGACGTACGCCAACATCGAACAGATGCGCGGCCAACTGAAAGCCATGGGTCTGGCCATCGACTGGACGCGTGAGTTTGCAACCTGCACGCCGGCGTACTACGTTCATGAGCAACGCCTTTTTACGCATCTGATGAAAAAGGGCTTGGCGTACCGTAAGAATTCGGTCGTCAACTGGGATCCGATTGATCAGACGGTGCTTGCCAATGAGCAAGTGATCGATGGCCGCGGCTGGCGTACCGGCGCACTCGTCGAAAAGAAAGAAATTCCGCAGTGGTTCCTGCGCATTACCGATTACGCCGAGGAATTGCTTAACGGTCTCAAGGACTTGCCGGGCTGGCCCGAGGCCGTGCGTACCATGCAAGCCAACTGGATCGGTCGCAGTGAAGGTCTGCAAATTCAGTTCGCTGTCGAAGATGCGGCGGGCAAGTCATTGGATCCGGTGACCGTTTACACGACGCGTCCCGATACGCTGATGGGTGTGACCTTCCTGTCTGTTGCCGGTGATCATCCGCTGGCATTGCATGCTGCCCAAAGCAATCCGGAACTTAAAGCCTTTATTGACGAGTTGCGTCAGGGCGGTGTCGCCGAAGCCGAACTGGAAACTCAGGAAAAACGCGGCATGGCCACGGGCCTGTTCGCGGTGCATCCGATCAGTGGCGACCGCGTGCCGGTGTTCGTTGCCAACTTCGTGCTGATGACCTACGGCACCGGTGCTGTTATGGCCGTGCCTGCACACGACGAACGCGACCATGAGTTTGCAGCCAAGTACGGCTTGCCGATCAAGGTCGTGATTGCACCGAGCGCCGATACAGACTTGGCCGCGCACGAACAGTCGATTCGCGAAGGTTCTGCGTATACCACCAAGGGCGTACTGGTGAATTCCGGCGAGCTGGATGGTCTGGACTTCGGCAAGGCCTTTGACACGTTGGAGCAACGTTTGAGCGCGGCAGGTATCGGTTCGCGCCAGGTCAACTACCGTTTGCGCGATTGGGGCGTGAGCCGTCAGCGTTATTGGGGTTGTCCGATTCCGGTGATCTACTGCAAAGATTGCGGTGCCTTGCCTGTGCCCGAAGATCAGCTGCCGGTCGTGCTGCCGGAAAATGTCGCGTTTAGCGGTGTGCAGTCGCCGATCAAGGCCGATCCGCAATGGCGTCAGACCACGTGTCCGCAATGCGGTGGTGCGGCTGAGCGTGAGACGGATACTTTCGACACCTTTATGGAATCGAGCTGGTACTACGCGCGTTACACCTCGCCGGGTGCAGAGCAGTTGGTGGATGAGCGCGCACGTTACTGGACGCCCGTCGATCAGTACATTGGCGGTATCGAACACGCCATTCTGCATTTGCTGTATTTCCGCTTCTTCCACAAACTGTTGCGTGACGAAGGCCTGCTCGACAGCGATGAGCCCGCGCGCAACCTGTTGTGCCAAGGCATGGTGGTCGCCAATACGTTTTATCGCGTGCAGCCCGATGGCAGCAAAGACTGGTTTAATCCGGCCGATGTCGATGTGCATACGGACCCCGACACCAAGGCCACTACTGCGACCTTGCGCTCCGACGGTCAGCCGGTGGTGATCGGCGGCACCGAAAAAATGTCGAAGTCCAAGAACAACGGCGTCGATCCGCAATTCCTGATTGGCGAGTATGGCGCCGACACGGTGCGCATGTTCTCGATGTTTGCCGCACCGCCGGAGCAGTCGCTCGAATGGAGCGTGGCCGGTGTCGAAGGCATGGCCCGCTTCCTGCGTCGCTTCTGGCGCGAGGTGGTTGAGTTCGCCGAAGGCGGTGCCGCCCCCGAACTGCAAGTGGATGCATTGAACGCCGCGCAACTCGAGCTGCGTTCCAAGTTGCACGAAACCATTCGCAAGATCGATGACGACTTCGGTCGCCGCCTAAGCTTTAACACCGCCATTGCGGCGCTGATGGAGTTGTACAACGCCGTCAGTAAGTTTCGTGACGACAGCGAACAGGGCCGCGCCGTCAAGTTCGAATGCCTGCGCGACATGGTGCTGATGATCAGCCCGATCGCTCCGCACATCGCCCTTGAGCTGTGGCAACGTCTGGGTCATTCGGCGGAGGCGCTGGAAACGGTGGCATTCCCGGTTCCCGATGAGCGCGCATTGCAGCGTGCCACGGTGACCTTGGGTGTGCAGGTCAACGGCAAGCTCCGCGGTACCGTGCAGGTGGCTCCGGATGCCGACAAGGCCAGCATCGAAGCGCTGGCTCTGGCCGACCCCGGCGTCCAGCGGGCGCTGGCCGGCCTGACCCTGGTCAAGGCCATCGTGGTGCCGAGCAAGATCGTGTCGCTGGTCGCCAAATAACCGGCGTTCAGTTCCGCGACGTTTTTTGCTTGAAGCCGATGCGATCCTCGGCGACACTGTTGCACATGACCAAAATCACGCCCAAGCTCGTCGTCCCCGCCATCGTCGTCGCACTGATGCTGTCGGCCTGCGGATTCAAGCCCCGCAGCGCATTGATCTTACCGGCTGATTTGGGTCCGGTCGTGGTCGCAGCACAAGATCCCAACAGCCGTCTGGCCGATGCCCTCGAGCGTCGCCTGCAAGCGGCCGGGATTCCGCTGAAGGATGCCGAGGCCGGTTCGCCGCTCAACCCCGATCCGCGCAAGCCGATCGATTACACCGGTACTGCGGTTTTGGATATCAAGACCGAACGCTGGGGTGATCTTCCGATCGCACTCGACGGTCAGGGCCGCGCGCAGGAAAACTCGCTGCGTTACGCCGTAGTGTTTGAAGTGCGTGACGCCGAAGGTAAGGTCACTCTGCCGGAACAGACCATTGAACTGTCGCGTGACTACGTGGCCTCGCCGACCAATGCCATCGGTACCGAGGGCGAGCGCGAAGTGCTGGTCCGCGAAATTCAACGCGAGATGGTGAACTCGATCCTGTTGCGGATTGATACCGTATACCGCCGCATTCTGGCCGAAGGCGCGCAGACCCAAGCCAAGCCGTAACCTGCATGGAAATGCCGCCGGACAAGCTAGTCGCGCAACTGGCCGCAAACCCACCCGCATCGCTGTACCTAATTGCCGGTCCCGAATCGCTGCTCGTCATCGAGGCGGCCGACGCGGTGCGCAAGGCTGCACGTCAGGCGGGTAGCACCGAGCGACTGATTTTCGAAGTGGCCGCGAGCGATGCCCGTGCAAGCGCTGCGTCCGGCCATACAGACAAAGGCAAAGACAAGCACACGATCTGGTCAGAAATTGAGGCCGCATTGAATGCGCCCAGTCTGTTTTCGCCGTGCCGTCTTATTGAGATTCGTCTGCCCACCGGTCGGCCCGGCACCGAGGGCGCCAAATTTTTAGAGCGCTTGGCCAAACAACCGCCGCGCGGTGACATCGTCATGGTGTTGGCCGATGAGTGGTCGAGCAAGCATGGCGGCAACTGGAGTAAGGCCATTCAAGCCAACGGCGTGCTCACCATTGCGTGGGCCAAAAAGCCGAACGAGCTGCCCGGTTGGCTGGCGCAGCGACTGCGCTCGCGCGGTCTCAACATGGATGCCGATGCGATTCGTGTGATCGCCGATCGGGTCGATGGCAATCTGCTCGCGGCGGCGCAGGAAGTCGACAAACTGAGCCTGCTGCTCGGTACCACAGACACCACGCTGACAGCCGATCAGATTCGGGCGCTAGTTGCCGATCTGGCGCGCTTTGACGTGTTCCGTCTGCTGGAAGCCGCCTGGAACGGGCAGGGCGCGCAAACGCTGCGCATGCTCGAAGGCTTGCGTCAGGAGGGCGAAGTCATTCCGGCGCTGATGGGCATGGTGGTCAGTGAACTGAAAACCACCACCGCGCTCAGCGAGGCGGCGACGTCGGGCTCCTTGGATCGCGTATTCAATGAGCGGCGCGTGTGGCCGGGCAAACAGGCCATGTACCGTCGCGCGCTGGAACGACATACCTATCGGCGCTGGCAACGTTTTCTGGTTGAGGCCGGCAATATCGACCGCGCGTCCAAGGGGCGTGCGGCCGGTGATGCCTGGGTGCATCTGCAGCGCCTGCTGGTGGCCATTGCGGCGCCGGGCGGTATCGGCCTGCTGCGTGGCGGCACTGCAGCCGCATGAGTAGCGCGCTCACGGTGCTGTATGGCGGCACCTTTGATCCGATTCATCTTGGTCACTTGCATATTGCGAAGGCCGCGCGCGATCGCCTGCAGGCCACGGTGTCGCTGATGCCGGCCGCCGATCCGCCGCACCGCGAACCCACCGGTGCCAATGCCATGCAACGCCTGGCCATGGTGCGTCTGGCCGTCGCGGACGAGACCGGGCTGGACGTGGATGCGCGCGAGCTGGAGCGGGATGAGCCTTCGTATACGGTGGAGACCTTGCGGCAGTGGCGGGCGCAGAATGGGGCCGAACGGCCGCTGGCGATCCTGATCGGTGCCGATAGCTTTTTGAGTTTGCCCGGCTGGTATCATTGGCAGGAACTGGCCGAGCTGGCGCATCTGGTCATTGCCGAACGGCCCGGCCATCACAGCGAGACGAGCCAGTCACCCGAGCTGCGGCAGGCGTATGCGGAGCGGTTTACGGATCGCGCCGAGGATCTGTCGACCCGACCGGCCGGGCTGGCGCTGCGCCTTTTGCAATCGGAAATGGACCTGTCGGCCACGCGCATACGGCACCAAATCGCCGACGGACGCCGTGACTGGCACCGAGCCGTCAAGCCGGCCGTCGCCCGCTACATCGAACAGCACGGTCTGTACGGATGCCCGCAAGGCCTTCGTGCTGACATACACTAATGGCAATTGAATGCCACGTCGCAAAGGAACGTTTTTGAACAACGATCAGGCCCAAGTCATTAAGACGCAACTTCCCGATCCGCCGCCCGCACCCGAGGCGCTGCTGAAGGCCGTTGAAGAGGCAGTTGATAATCTCAAAGCCAAGGACACAGTCGTTATCGATGTGCGCGGCAAGAGCTCGGTTACCGATCACCTGGTGATCACCTCGGGTACCTCAACCCGTCACGTCAAATCCATCGCCGACGAAGTCGTCAAGATGGTCAAGCGTCTGCAAGTGATGCCGCTGGGTGTCGAAGGCGAACGTGAAGCCGAATGGGTGCTGGTGGATCTGGGCGATGTCGTGGTCCACGTCATGCTGCCGCGCGTGCGTGAGTTCTACGCACTCGAACGTCTGTGGACGGTAGGTGATCAGCCGCCGGACGACGAGTCCGACCTCGACGCGTAATTTTTTGCGGTATGAAGGCGAAACTGATCGCCGTAGGTGAACGGCCGCCGAAATGGGTGGCCGAGGGCTTTGCCGATTACCGCAAGCGCCTGTCGTACTGGCTGCCGCTCGAGCTGGCGGAGATTGAGCCGGGGCTGCGCGGCAAAGGCCGCGATACTGCAAAAGCCATGATTGAAGAAGGGGCTCGCGTGCTGGCCGCGATTCCGCGTGGCAGTCATGTGGTGACCTTGGATGTGCCCGGCCGCCAATGGAGCAGCGAGCAGCTGGCCGATCGCATGGAATACTGGCGCGGGCAGGGCCGCGATCTGGTGTTTGTGATTGGCGGTCCCGAAGGCCATTCCGATGCCGTCAAGGCCGCCGCCGCCGAGTCCTGGTCTCTAGGTCACATCACCTTGCCGCACATGCTCGTGCGCCTGGTGCTGACCGAGCAGCTCTATCGGGCGTGCGCGCAGCTGGCCAATCATCCTTATCATCGCGCCTAAAAAAGCCGCCCGAGGGCGGCTTTTTTGTGACTGCATGACGCCGGTGAATTAGCGGCCCAGTTCAAACACGATGTTGAGCGCGACTTCGACGGCCGTTTCGCCGGTTTCGATCGGGGTCGATTCGGCTTTGCCCATGGCACGGGCGTCGGCCATCATCGGACGCGCGTAGAACACGCGTGGCGAGCTGCCTTCGTCAATGGAGACGATGCGGCGAACTTTCAGGCCCAGCGTTTGTGCGTAGAGTTGGGCGCGGGCTTGTGCTTGAGTCAGCGCATCTTTTCGTGCCTCGTTCAAGGCACCCGTTTCGTCATCGATCGCAAAGGACGGGCCATTGATCTGGTTGGCGCCGTTGGCGACCAGTACGTCCATGATCTTGCCGATGCGTGTCATGTCACGCACCTTGACGTTGACCGTATTGGAGGCGTTGTAGCCGTTGATTACCGGCGGCTGATTATCGCGGTAGGTGTAATCGGGATTGAGATTGACACCCGAGGTCTGGATGTCCTTGGCGGCGACGCCTTCCTTCTTCAGTGCGGCGATGACCTTGGCCATCAGGTCGGCATTGGCGCGCATGGCGGCGTTAGCATCGGCATTACGCGTCACCACACCGGTGCTGAAGTTGGCGACGTCGGGCTGGCGGCTGGTCTTGCCGCTGGCGTTGACGGTCAGCAAGGTGGAATCGGCCGCAATTTGCGGGGCCACGGTGGTTTGTGCCGAAGCGGAACCGGCGGTGGACATGGTGAGGGCTCCGGTGGCCAGGGCAACAGCCAGGCTCAGTTTGTGGAAGGTGTTCATAGCGTCGTTCGATTCCTTTTGAAGGCGATGAGGCCCATCTTGCATGGCCGCAGGTGAACGGATGGTGAGTTCAACCGTCAAAACGGCCAATCCGTTAACGCTTTGTACGCCGCGTTACCCCTGCGGTTGGTATCCTTTCAGCATGCTCTATCTTGCCTCCAAATCCCCCCGTCGTCGTGAGTTGCTTGAGCGGCTTGGCGTTCCCTTCGGTGTACTCGACTTGGACATCCCCGAGCAGCAGGGACCGAACGAACCGGCCGAAGATTATGTGCGTCGCGTTGCCCGTGAAAAGGCCGGCGCCGGGCTGATGGAAGTCATGGCGACACCGGGCGCCATCGTGCTGGGCGCCGATACCGAGGTCATGCTCGATGATCAGGTCTTCGGCAAGCCCGCCGATCGGGACGATGCCGAACGCATGCTGCGTTTGCTCAGCGGCCGAACGCATCGTGTGCTCACTGCCATTACCGTGCTCGACGCCGGGCGCGAACAGTCCGAGGTCAGTGAATCGCTGGTCACGTTCGATGCGCTCGACGATGGCGTCATCACCTGGTATCTCAATACCGGCGAGTGGCAAGGTAAGGCCGGCGCCTATGCCATCCAAGGGCATGGTGAGCGTCTGATCCGACGTCTCGAGGGCAACTACTCGGGCGTGATGGGTTTGCCGATGCAACTGACAGCGCACTTGCTGCGTAATTTCGGCATGCATCCGTGAGCGAAGAGATCCTTATCAACGTCACGCCGCACGAGACCCGTGTGGCAGTTGTAGAAAACGGCATGCTGCAGGAGTTGCAGATCGAGCGCGGCAGTACCCGCGGTGTGGTCGGCAACATCTATAAAGGCAAAGTCCAACGCATCATGCCGGGGATGCAGGCGGCATTCGTTGATATCGGTCTGGAGCGCGCTGCATTTTTGCATGCCGGCGATATTGCGGATGCCTGGGTGGATACACCGGGCGAGTCCAAAGATCGCGAGCCGGGCACACCCCGCAATATTTTTGAATTGCTGCGCGATGGCGAAGAACTGCTTGTGCAGGTCGTTAAAGATCCGATCAGTACGAAGGGTGCGCGAGTCACGACGCAGATCAGTGTGCCTTCGCGTCACTTGGTGTTGCTGACACAAACCGATGCAGTAGTCGTGTCTGCCCGTATTGATCAGGAGGCCGAGCGCTCGCGACTGCGTGGCCTGATGCTGGAGCTCCTGGCACAACGTCCTTCGGTCTCGCCGCCGCGCGGATACATTTTGCGCACCAATGCCGAAGGCCAGCAGGCCGAGTCACTGGCAGAGGATATTGATTATCTCGACCGCGCTCTCGATTCGATTCGCGAGAATGCGCGCACGGCTAAGGTGGGTACCTGCGTCTACGAAGACCTGAGTCTGCCCCTGCGTGCAGCGCGCGATCTGATGCGGCAGGATGTTGAGCGCGTCAAAGTGGATTCGCGCGAGACCTTCGAGCGACTGCAGGAATTTGCCAATCGGTTTATGCCGGCGTTGGCCGACAAGATTGAACATTACTCGGGCTATCGGCCGATCTTTGATCTGTACGGCGTCGAGGATGAGATCTCGCGCGCCTTAGAGAAGAAGGTGCCGTTAAAGTCGGGCGGCTCGCTGATCATCGATCAGACCGAAGCGATGACGACGATCGACATCAATACCGGTTCGTTCTTAGGACAACGCAATCCCGAAGAGACTGTATACCGAACCAATCTCGAGGCCACCCACGCCATTGCGCGTCAGCTGCGCCTGCGAAATCTCGGCGGCATTATCATCATCGACTTCATCGACATGGTCGATCCGGAGCACAAGCGTCAGGTGCTGCGTCAGCTCGAAAAATCTCTGCAGCGTGATCACGCGAAAACCACGGTCTACGATTTCTCGCCGCTGGGTCTGGTAGAAATGACCCGCAAGCGCACCACCGAGAGTCTGGAGCGCCAGATCAGCGAACACTGCGATCATTGCGGCGGCCGCGGCATGATCAAAACGGTTGAGACCGTCACGCATGAGATTTTCCGTGAGATCGTACGCCAGAACCGACAGTTCGATGCACAGAAGCTGCTGGTGATCGGTGCGCCCAAAGTCGTGAACCACATCACTGAGGACGAATCCGTCGCCGTCGCTGAGTTAGAGGAATTTATCGGCAAATCCGTGCGCTTCCAGGCCGATGATCAGTATTCGCAGGAGCAGTACGACGTGGTGCTGCTGTAAGAATGCACTTGCTGTTCTGGAGCGGCCGTCAGTTGCGCCGCATCGCCATCGTCCTGTTCTGTCTGGGCTTGCTCGCTGTCGTGCTGGGCATGGGTCTGGCTGAGGGACTGATGCGCGCTGCCGAACAGGACCCCGCGCGTGCGCAGCGATGGCTCAGCCTGCAAGCCCATCAGCCGATTCACTTCCGATCCATTCACGGGCGCTGGACGCGCGCCGGTCCGGTACTGGATGTGCAGGGACTCGAGGTGGGGCAGGGTGCTCACACTCTGGCGCTGGGCGATGCGGAGCTGCTGCTGTCCATGTATCGCGGCTGGCTGCCGGGTGAAGCCTTCTCCCAGTTACGGGTGCGTGGCTTGTCGGTCCATTTGTATCGTGCCAATGACGGACGCTGGGAAGTGCTGGGCTTAGTAAAAAATAAGGCGCCGCAGTCCGATCCGCTCAATGCGCTGTCGCGTTTAGGCGAGCTGCAGATTCTCGATGCGCAACTGCGCGTGCAGGCGCCATCGCTCGGTGTGGACATGCGGTTTCCGAAATCGCATCTGCGCCTGCGCAGTAACGAACGCAAACTGCAAGCCGGCTTGCAGTCGTGGGCGGGCGGAAACAAGGGGAAACCGGTTTCTGCAGCGTTGGAATACGATCGCCACAAGCGGCAAGGCACCTTGTGGATGTTTGCGCCCGATGCGCAAGTCAGTGACTGGGCACCGCTGCTGCGGTTTGGTGCTTTGCATGTGGAATCCGGCCACGGCGATTTAAAGGGTTGGCTGGATTTGGCCGATCAGCAGGTTCGTCGCGTCACCGTGGATGCCGATCTGCGTTCGCTGCAACTTCGCAATGTGGCTGCGGGCACGCAGGTGCAACAGCTGGAGCGGTTGAAGGTTTTAGGTCGCTGGCAGCGCCGCGGTGCTATCTGGTCGATCGATGTGCCGCAATTGCAGGTGGAGCGTAACGGTCTGCGCAGCGATATGGGCGATGTGTCGCTGGACTTCGGTCCGCAATGGGTGCGTGTGCATGCGCGGCACATCAACGGGGGCATGCTGACGCCGATCGCGGGCATGTTGCCGTGGATACCGGATCGCCTTCGTCAGTATCTGCAGCAATCCAAGTTAAGCGGGACTTTGTCCGACGTAGCGTTCGAGCGGCGCAACGGTCAGATCCTGACCCTTGGTGGTTCCGCACGCGATGTCAGTGTGGCGCCGACTGCAGGATTTCCGGGTATCGAGCATTTGAATGCATCGATCTCCGGTGATCACGGGAAATGGCAGGTGCGGTTCCCGGGCAGTGCACCGATGCGCTGGATTCAGCCGACACGCTTCACCGAGCCGCTGACACTGCGACCCAAAGGCACCGTGAGTGTGGTGCGTGAAGGCGACGGACTGGCCTTCGCAAGTAAAGATCTGCAAATAACAGTAGAAGACATTACCGCACAGGTGCAAGGGAACGTGCATTGGCCCACCACCGGCGTCAGTAAACCGACTTTGGATGTGCAGCTGCAGTCGGATCGCGTGCCGTTGACCACAGTGCGCAAACTGCTGCCGCAAGACCGCATGCCGCCACCGGCGTTGCATTGGTTGCAGCAGGCGTTTCTCGATGGCGCTGCGCGTCAGGTGCAGGCGAGTTTCCGCGGCAATGTCAGTAATTGGCCTTTTACGGGGCAGGCGGGTATGGGGCTGCAGGTCCGTGCGCGCATCGATTCGGCGACGGTTCAATTTGCACCGGGTTGGCCGGCGGCCACGCAAGTGAACGGCAATGCCATGTTCAGTAACGACGGTTTTCAGGTACGCGGCAGCGGGCAACTCGACCAAATTCATGTCGGGGATCTGCGGGCCGAAATCGATCACTACCGCGGTGGCACGCTGAAGGTGCGGGCAGGGACGGTCGGTGATGCGAGCGCTGCGATTGCGGTTCTGGCCAAGAGCCCGATTGCAAAAAATGATCCGGCGACCTTTGCAAATCTGAAACTGCGCGGGCCGGTGCGTTCGGGTTTTGCGCTGGACTTGCCGTTGCGTAAGAAAACACGAATTGAAATTCACGGCTTTGCCGAACTGCAGAACGTGACGGCGACGGACCCGCGTTACAAAATTACGCTCGACGGCCTGCGTGGTCGCGGTGAATACGATCGCTACGGTTTCGTGGCGCCGCGTCTGCAAGGTCGTCGGCGCGGACAACCGGCGGAGCTTGCAGTGCGCGTCGGACCGCAACACGTTCGGACCAATGGCAATTTAGTCGAAGTCGCGCTGGCCGCTGCAATGGAACCGTCAGCGATCGAGGACTACACGCGATCCCTGGACTGGCTCAAGCCGTATCTTTCGGGCTCTTCGAAATGGACCGCGCAATTCAGTTTGCCGAGTCAGAAACAAGGTCCCAAGCCTGCCGTGCTGGAACTGCGTTCGGATCTGGTCGGCACGCACGTCAGCTTGCCGGAGCCGCTCTACAAGCCTTCGAACATCGCACTGCCGACCACAATTGAAATTCCCATGCCGGCCGGTCAGCACGAGATGCGGATTCGTCTTGGCGAACGCGCTGCGATGCGGGTGCTGGCCAAGCAGAACTCGGCACCGCGTGTGCAGGTCCAACTGGGGTCAAACCGGCCTTCGAACGCACCTTTAATTCAAGGTTTAACTGTCGAAGGCACAGCCGACCGCCTGTCTGCACTGGACTGGATTGCAGTGACGCGCGGTTCGGGAGGAAGCCGGTCGGACAAGGGAAACAGTCTGCGTTTGAACCGGATCGATGTCCTGGGTCGCAATCTGTTTCTGTTCGGCGGTAACTTCAAAAATACCCGAATCCAACTGGAGCCGCAGTCCGATGGTGCAATTCGTGTGCTGGCGAGCGGTCCGCAGTTGCAAGGTCAGGTGTCCGTTCCGGCCCGTTCGGCCGAAGCGATTCGCGGACAGTTTGCGCTGGTGCACTATGCCAACGACGGTCTGAGCGAAACGGCGGCCAACCGCACCTTGAATCCCGTTGCTGCGATCGGCAAGGCCGGGCAGTCGGCCTATAGTGCGGCGGTAGCACTGACCAATCCCGCGAACATTCCGCCGCTGGTATTCAATGCGCAGCGCCTGCAGATTGGCAGTGTTGCGTTGGGTTCGGCGCAATTTGAATCCGTGCCTACGACCAACGGTTTGCAGGTGACACGCATGCACGTGCGCAATCCGGCGTTTGCTGTCGGCGGTCGCGGGCAGTGGACGCAAGTCGGTCGTCAGCAGCACACGGCCATCGCCGCGCGACTCACAACGCCCAATGCCGGTCGCGCACTGGCTGTGTTCGGAGCGCCCGGTCGCGTCGAGAACGGGCAGGGCAGTGTCGATCTCGATCTGGCTTGGAACGGTGGGCCACAGGAATTTGCATTGCCGCTGTTGCGCGGCAGCTTGCGCTTAGACGTGCGCGAAGGACGCATTCCCGAAGTGGAGCCGGGCGTCGGTCGCGTGCTGGGTCTGTTGAGCATTGCGGAATTGCCGCGCCGACTGACGCTGGACTTCCGTGATTTCTTTGGCAAGGGTTTGGGCTTTAATCGCATTAGCGGCGCCGTGCAGGTGGCCAACGGTCAGGCCACTGCGCAGGATCTGGTGATCGACGCATCCGCCGCAAATATTCGTATCGAAGGCACTAGCGATTTGCAGGCCGAACGCTTCAATCAGCTGGTTACGGTGGAACCGCGTGCCGGCGGTTTGCTGACCGCAATCGGTGCGGTTGCGGGTGGGCCGGTGGGCGCCGCCGTCGGCGCCGTTGCCAATGCCGTCCTGCAAAAGCCCATCGGGGCGATGGCCACCAAGCGCTATCGCGTCACCGGCCCGTGGACGGCGCCGAAAACTGAGGTCCTCAGCGCTGGAAAGCCCTGATTTGGCCCCCATATACTGAAACAGAACCGTAAATTTGGAGTGGTACTTGAGCGAACTCGTCTGGGCCCAAGCCCAACAACAGTTATTGTTGCCGACCGGGCTGGAACTGCACAGTCTGGACCGAGCCCTCGGTGCTGCCCAAGGTCCGGGTATTGATTTCGCCGATCTGTATTTTCAGTATTCGCGCCGCGAAAGCTGGTCATTGGAAGACGGCATCGTCAAGGATGCTTCGCATGCCATCGATCAGGGTGTGGGTGTGCGTGCGATCAGCGGTGAAAAGACCGGTTTTTCCTATACCGAGGATCTGCGCGAGTCGACGCTCACCGAAGCCGCGCAAGCCGCCCGTGCGATTGTGCGCGATGGCCGCCAACTCGCGCCGCATGCACTCGGGGCGCCGCGAGTCGGTTCTCTGTATCCCGCCTTGGATCCGGTGGACTCGTTGGACAACGCCGACAAGGTGGCTTTGCTGCAATCCATCGATCGTATGATCCGTGCGGCCGATCCGGCGGTGCGCCAAGTGTCGCTGAGTCTGATCGCGGCGTTGGATACCGTGCTGATTGCCCGCAGTGATGGCGTGCTCGCAGCCGACGTGCGACCCATGGTGCGTTTCAATGCGCAGGTAGTGGTCGAACGCAACGGACGTCGCGAGAGCGGTTATACCGGTGGCGGTGGCCGCTACGATTACCGCGAACTGCTCGAAGGCGGCAAACCCGAACATTGGGCGCGCGAGGCCCTGCGTCAGGCGCTGGTCAATCTCGATGCGATTCCGGCGCCGGCAGGAGTGATGCCAGTAGTGCTCGGCAACGGCTGGAACGGCGTGCTGCTGCACGAGGCCGTCGGCCATGGTCTTGAAGGCGACTTCAACCGCAAAGGCACTTCGACGTATGCCGGTCGCATGGGACAGCAGGTGGCATCCAAGGGCGTCACCATCGTCGACAACGGTGCGATGGCCAAACGTCGCGGTTCTCTCAATGTCGATGACGAAGGCACGCCCACTCAGGAAACCGTTCTGATTGAGGACGGCAAACTCGTCGGCTATATGCAGGACACGTTGAATGCCCGTCTGATGGGCATGCAGCCGACGGGTAACGGTCGCCGCGAGTCCTTCGCGCATATGACGCTGCCACGCATGACCAACACGTACATGCTCGCAGGGCAGAACGATCCGCAGGACATGATCAAGTCGGTCAAGCGCGGTCTGTACGCTGTCAATTTCGGCGGTGGCCAAGTCGACATCACCAACGGCAAGTACGTGTTCTCATCGACCGAGGCGTATCTCATCGAAGACGGCAAGATCACGGCACCGGTTAAGGGCGCCACACTGATCGGCAACGGTCCGCAGACCATGCAGCAAGTCCGCATGGTCGGTCATGATCTGGCATTGGACGAAGGCGTCGGCGTCTGCGGCAAAGACGGTCAGTCGGTGCCGGTCGGTGTGGGACAACCTTCGTTGCTGATTGACGGTCTGACCGTCGGCGGCACTCAGGCCTGATCGTCGTCGTGCGCGTCGAACTCGTCCTGATCCGTATCCTCGTCGGACTGCGAACCGTCCTCGGTTTCGCTGGCCAGCAAGGTGCGCAATTCGCGGAACAGTTCGCGGAACGCGCGCGGCGGCTTGTTGCGCTTGCGTTCTTCGAGCGTGTTACGGACCAAGGTGCGAAGGCTCTGCCGGTCGGCGTGCGGATACAGGCTGAGCAGTTCGGTCAGCGCATCGTCGTTTTCATCAAGCAAGCGCTCGCGCCACTGTTCGGCACGATGCAATTGCGCCGCTTCAATTCGCGCGGCTTCGCCATCTTCATCCAGCGCATCGCGCAGGCGATCAATCACTTCATCGTCTTCGCGACGCATCTGCTTGGCCAGAAATGCCAACTGGCGTTTGTGCGCGATGTGCGACTTGATGCGCTGCGTTTCCTCGATCACCGGCATCAGTTCGTCGGGGATCGGCAACTTGGACAGCTGCGTGCGGCTCATGGCAACCAGCGCCTCACACAATTCCAGCACGTCGAGCGCTTCACGCCGTTTGGCGCTGCGGCTCTGGCCAAGATATTCGCCGGTTTCGGGATCAATTCCACGCACGAGTTCGGTTCCGTTTCTTTACTACGACAGCAATTAGGATAATCCATTGACGCTTTTCGATACCCGTGACTTTGCGTATGCCGCCCCTGACGGCAGTGAGGCGCGTGCAGCGCTGGCGCGTCTGGCGCCCGTGGTGGATCGCCTGCTTGACGATGCGCGCGCTCAAGGCGCTGATGCGGCCGAAGTCGGCTGCAGCGAATCCGACGGTCTGAATGTCGGCGTCCGCCTGGGTGAGGTCGAGACGCTGGAGCGCAACCGCGACCGTTCCGTCGCCATTACGGTCTACCGCGATGGCCGCAAGGGTAGCGCCAGCACCGCCGATCTGAGCGATGCCAGCCTGACCGCCACCGTCCGTCAAGCATTGGCAATTGCCGCTTACACCGAGGTCGATCCCGAATCGGGCCTGGCCGACCGTGAGTGGCTGGCGACAACGCCACAGGACTTTGATCTCTGGCACCCGTGGGAGATCAGCGTCGAGCAGGCCATCGATCAGGCCATTGCCTGCGAGGCCGCAGGTCGCAAGGTGTCTGACGACATCCGCAACAGCGAAGGCGCATCGGTGGCGACCGGTAGTGGCGTTTCGTTGTATGGCAACTCGCACGGTTTTCGCGGCGCGTCGGCCGGCACGCATCACAGCATCGGTTGCTCCTTCATTGCCGGTGAGGGCGAGTCGATGCAGCGCGAAGGCTGGTACGACTTCCGGATTCGCGGCGACGAACTCGAAGATCCCGAATCCGTTGGCCGTCATGCGGCCGAACGCGCGCTGTCGCGTCTCAACCCGCAGTCCATTCCGACCGGTCAGTATCCGATCCTGTTTGATCGCGAGATGTCCCGCGGTCTCATCGGTCATTTGCTCGGCGCATTGAGTGGTGGCGCGCAATACCGCAAGACCAGTTTCCTCACGGATTCGATCGGCGAGTCGGTGCTGCCGGAGTGGGTGTCGCTGACCGAGGACCCGTATCGCCTTCGCGGATTGAATTCGGCGTGGTTTGATGGCGATGGCGTGGCCACACAGGCGACCGACATCATCACCGACGGTTGCGTGGCGCGTTATCTGCTGAGCACGTATTCGGCGCGCAAGTTAGGTCTGCAATCGACCGGCAATGCCGGCGGTTCGCACAACTTGCAGATCAGCACCAATGCACGCGATCGCGAGGAGCTGCTCGCACGCATGGGTACGGGTGTGCTGGTGACGCAGCTGATGGGTCAGGGCGTCAATGCCATCACCGGCGATTACTCGCGCGGCGCGTCAGGCTTCTGGGTGGAGAACGGTCAGATTCAATATCCGGTCGATGGCATCACGATCGCCGGCAATCTGCGGGACATGTACGGACGCATCGTCGGTATCGGCGCGGATGTCGATCACCGGTCGCAACATCGCATCGGCAGCATTCTGATCGAAAACATGACGGTGGCCGGCAGCTGAAACCGAGCCTGAATCATCCGCTCGTCACTGTCACTTCCGGCCTATTGCGAACTGCGCAATAGAGTCCAAAATAGAACTGTAATCCCCGCATAACCGAGAATCTGCCATGAATACGCAATACAGTGACATGCCTTACGCTGTCTCCGAGTCCGAAAAGCATTGGGCGGCCGCTACCCATTGGGGCGGTGCGTTGCTGGCATTTCTGACAGCCTGGATGGTCGGCGTCGCCGGCTTTGTGGTGCCTTTGGGTATCCAAATCATGATGGGCCGCAACTCGGCCTTCATCTCGCAACATGCCAAGGAGTCGATGAACTTTAACCTCAGCATGTTCCTGTACGCCGTTGTCGGCGTGATCATCGGCATCGTGCTGCTGGGTACGTCGGTGCTGACTCTGGGCCTGGGCCTGATTCTGACCCTGCCGGCCGGTTTCATTCTGCTGCTGTTGTACTGCGCACTGGCTCTGACTTGGCTGGTGTGCTCGATCATCGGCACGCTGCGCGCCTACGAGGGCCGCGAGTACCGCTACCCGTTCACGATCCGTCTGATCGGCTGATCAGTGCGAGCGGCGGACTGCCAAGTCTGCCAAGGCCCGCAACGGCAAGGCGTTGGTTCCGAACGGAGCCAGCGCCTTTTCCATTTCTGCGAGCAGCGTCTGCAGCTGATCCTTGGAGGCCTGCAGGCCCAGCACGCTGACAAAGGTCGATTTGTCCTGCGCTGCATCTTTACCGGCGGTCTTGCCCAAGGTAACGGCATCGCCTTCGACATCCAGAATGTCATCCTGAATCTGGAAGGCCAGACCGAGCGCCGTGCTATACCGGCTCAGAGCCTCTCGCTGGGCCGTGGTGGCGTCTGCGACGACTGCGCCTAGCTCGACGGCGGCATGGATCAGCGCGCCTGTCTTGAGCGCGTGGAGGCGTTCTAACGCATCGAGCTCGATGTGGCGACCCGTAGCTTCCATGTCCAATGCCTGACCGCCACACATGCCGCCGGCGCCCGACGCAGTGGCCAGGATGCGCAGCGCCTCGACGGTGGTGGTGGCGGGCCAGGTGGCCTTCGCCAAGGTTTCGAAGGCCAGGGTCTGCAAGGCATCGCCGGTCAGGACCGCGGTGGCCTCGTCAAAGGCGACGTGCACGGTGGGTTGACCGCGACGCAGCGCATCGTCATCCATGCACGGCAGATCGTCGTGCACCAGCGAGTACGCATGGACCAGCTCGACCGCGGCGGCGGCAGCATCGCAGGTTTCGGCAGCGGTCTGCGGCGCTACGGCATAGGCCGCGGCGTAGACCAGCAGCGGACGCATGCGTTTACCACCGAGCAGGACCGCATGATGCATGGCCTTGTGCAGATTCTGCGGGGCGGCAGTCACGTCCGGCAGCGCCGCGCTCAGGGCTTGGT
Source organism: uncultured Lysobacteraceae bacterium (assembly GCA_936911875.1). Lineage (GTDB taxonomy): Bacteria > Pseudomonadota > Gammaproteobacteria > Xanthomonadales > Xanthomonadaceae > Aquilutibacter. The sequence goes on along the minus strand of CAKZGB010000008.1, from coordinate 67,877 downwards.
CTGCTCGTGCGCGCCATTGCTCGAGCTGCGATTGCACGGCGGCTACTTCAGTCACGATCGGGGAGTGCAGTGCTGCTGTCAGGGTTGGACGGATCATTGAGCTGACGCACGCGCATTTGCGCCGCCTCGAGCGCGCTTTGGCATTGGCGGAACAGCGCAATGCCTTGCTCGTAGGATTTCAGCGATTCCTCTAGCGAGAGTTCACCGCTTTCCATACGGGAAACCAGGGCCTCGAGATCATGCAGGGCGCTCTCGAACTGCGCCACCTTGTTTTCGGAATCAGTCATCGGTCTAGTTTAAATCATGCGGCTGCCAGCTCACCGTGATGCCGTGTTCACGGTGGGCATCGGCGTAAGCCTGAGAGGTTGCCAGGTGGCCAATGCACCAGAGAGTTCCGGCCGCATCGCTGATTAACGGCAATCGCTGCCGCGCCCATGGTGGTACTTCACCGGTATTCAGAAGATCTTTGACGGCGTGGCTGTGCGTGCGCCCCGGCTGTTGAATGCGCTCGCCGCCGCGCCGCGGATGCAGGTGCAAGGTCAGCGGTTCGTGACTCGGGTTACTGACCTGCAAGCGCCCGAGCAACGCAAACGACTCATCCAAGGTGCCACCGGGCGGAACAAGTACTTCGATCGGGCAGGTCCAGTCCGGTAGCGGTCGCGTGACGTACAGATGTTCGCGCCAGTAGCGCACCGTGTAGCCCTCACCCTGCAGCGTGAAGTCGCTATCCGGTCGGGGCGCTGCCATCAGTCGGTCGAGTTGGCCATAGGCGGTCTCGGGCAATGGCGGTAGTCCCATGGTGCGCAAACGCCGGCGCAAAGTGTGGTGGCGTTCGGGCGAAGTTGAATCGGTCGCCAGGCGCACAGGTTCCAAGGACGATTGCGTCTCGTGAAGCAACAGCGCTTCTAGCGCATCGGCATCTTGCGCTGCCAACTCGGCAGAGCGTGCGAGTCTTCGAGTTGCTGCAGGCCAGCGGCTCTGTAGCAGCGGCATGATCTGCTGCCGCAGAAAATTACGGTCGAAGCGCGAATCGTCGTTACTCGGATCCTCAATCCATTGCAGACCATGTTCGATGGCGTAGCTGTTGAGTTGGTCGCGAGTGTAACCAAGCAGCGGCCGCCATAACTGCACGCCGCGCACTTGCGCATGACGCCGCATGCTTCCCAGACCCTGCGCCGAAGAACCGCGCAAGGCCCGCAGCAGAAACGTCTCGGCCTGGTCATCCTGATGATGGGCAAGGGCAATGGTCGCAGCGGGAACGGTCCGCGCGAATGCGGCCAGGCGGGCATGTCGGGCAGCGGCCTCGATGCCTTCGGCTGATTCGTACAGCGACTGCGGGTCCAGATGCACTACACGCAGAGGGATGCCGAGCGCATCGCAAGTGCGCTGACAATGCGCGGCCCATGCATCGGCCTGCGGATGCAGACCGTGGTGGCAATGCACTGCTTGAAACGGCAGATTCAGACTGTGCAACCAATGCAGCAGCACAGTCGAATCACGGCCGCCGCTGTACCCGACAGCTAGCGGCGCGGGTACATCTGCAGGGATGTTATTCGTAAGCACCGTAGGAACGAAGCCGTGCGTAACGGCGTTCCAGCAGTTCGTCGATCGGAAGCGTCTGCAGCGCATCAAGCTCGTTGAGCAGCACGGTACGCAGACGGCCGGCCATCTGACGCGGATTGCGATGCGCACCGCCGGTGGGTTCGCGCACGACCTTGTCGATCAGTCCCAGCGATTTCAGGCGATCGGCAGTCAGGCCCAGTTGTTCGGCTGCATCCTTGGCTTTGTCGGAGGTCTTCCACAGAATCGATGCGCAACCCTCGGGCGAAATCACCGAGTACGTCGAGTATTCCAGCATGAGGGTGCGGTCACCGACGCCGATGGCCAATGCACCGCCCGAACCGCCTTCGCCAATTACGGTGCAGACGATCGGCACGCGCAGTTCGCTCATTTCCATCAGGTTGCGGGCGATCGCTTCGGACTGGCCGCGCTCCTCAGCATCGATACCGGGCCAGGCGCCTGCGGTGTCGATAAACGTCAGGATCGGCAGACCCATGCGCTCCGCAAGTTTCATAATGCGCAGTGCTTTGCGATAACCCTCGGGCTTGGGCATGCCGAAATTGCGGCGCACCTTGGCTTTGGTGTCGCGGCCTTTTTCATGACCGATGATGGCGACGGGGCGACCTTTGATGCGACCGATACCGGCCACGATGGCACGGTCATTGGCAAACGCACGGTCACCGGCCAGCTCCTGGAACTCATCGCACATCGCCTCGATGTAATCGAGGGTGTACGGACGCGAGGGATGGCGCGCGAGTTGCGCGACTTGCCACGGTGTCAGGTCGCGGAAGATTTGCGCGGTGCGCTTGCGCATCTTGTCCTGCAGGGCGTGCAACTCCGTATCGACATTGACGCTGGCACCGCCCAGGGCGGCTTGGCGCAAATCGTTGATCTTGGTTTCCAGGTCGGCGATGGGCCGTTCAAAATCCAGATACTGCAAGGGGTTGTTCCTTGGAAGTCAGACCGATCATTTTAACCCGTTCGGCCGATCCGTACGCCTCAATCCCAGGGCGTATCGAAACGAAGGCGAAGCCGGTGCACGCCGGGCTGCGCGCGCAGTTGCTCTGCCGTGGCCCGGTCCAGCGCAAGGCCTTGCGAACCGGCCTGATCCACGACGCCGCGCGTGCCATCGGGCAAACGCAGATCCCAGCGCAAAGTGACCGGGCCGTTGCGATGCTCGCGCAGCATTTCGTTCAGGCTGTTGATGTCTGCAGCACCGAGATCCACGCTCAGTTGCGCATGGCGCGCGTAGCGGGCAAAGAACAGATCGAAATCCCAGGCCTGTTTTGCGCGGAAATTCAAACCGCCGTTAAAGCGATCCTCATTCAGGCTGCCCTGAATCAGCAAGGGCCGATCGCGCGTCAGCAGATGGGCGAATTCCGCCGCGGCATCGTTAAAGAACAGCACTTCGATGACGCCATGGCCATCTTCGAGTTTGATGATCTGCTGACGGTCGCCGCGGTTGCGTACTTCCATCACCATGCCGGCAATGACCATGTCGATGCCGCGTGAGAAGCCGTTGCTGTTGGTGCTCGCCGTGCGCGAAATCCACAGTGACTCGAGATCGCCCAAGTGACGTCCGAGCAAGGGGATTGCATCCAAGGCCGCATCATCGAACGGGTGGCCCGACTGATAGTGTCCGAGTTGTGCGAACTCCCTTTGCAGCAATTGCGATTTGGGCAACTCCGGCAACGACAAGGAAGGGATGTGCAGATCGGGCGTGGTCCCGCCACCACCGAACAGTCCCTGCTGGCCGCTGGATTTTTCGTGCAGCCATTGGTCCAGTGCCTTGGCCGCCGATGGCCACAGACCGAGCAGCGATGCTCGCGTGTCCGCCAAGCCATCGAGCGCACCGGCATTGACCAGCGCTTCAAACGTGTTGCGCGAAATGCGCGATTCGGCGAGGCGCTGCAGAAAGTCCGCGAGATCACGGAACGGACCTGCAGCGGTGCGGGCGGCTGAGATCGCATCGCAAATGCCTTGACCGACGCCCTTGATCGCACCCAGACCATAACGGATGGTGCGGGTGTCGAGCGCATCAAAGCGATAGTTCGATGCGTTGACGTGCGGCGGGAGCACTTCTAACTCCAGCGCCGCGCATTCGCGCAGGAAGTTCACGACCTTGTCGGTGCTGTCCATGTCCGACGACAGCGTCGCCGCCATAAAGTCAGCCGGGTAGTGAACCTTTAACCATGCGGTCTGATACGCGACCAGCGAATACGCCGCGGCATGCGATTTGTTGAAGCCGTAACCGGCAAACTTTTCGAGCAAGTCGAAGATTGGTCCGGACTGACGCGGCTCGATGCCGTGATGCTCCAGCGCACCGGCTTCGAACTTGGCTCGCTCCTTGACCATTTCTTCGGGCTTTTTCTTGCCCATGGCACGACGCAGAATGTCGGCGCCGCCGAGTGAGTAACCGGCCAGAATCTGCGCGGTCTGCATCACCTGTTCCTGATACACCACGACGCCGTAAGTCGGTGCGAGCACCGGTTCCAGCAGGGCATGCGGATATTCGATCGCCTCTTCGCCGTGCTTACGCGCAACGAAGCTCGGGATCAGATCCATAGGGCCGGGTCGGTACAGCGACACCAGCGCGATGAGATCTTCGAAGGTGTCCGGCTTGGCCTGCACCAGCATCTTGCGCATGCCCGCCGATTCGAACTGGAATACGGCGACGGTCTGGCCACGGGCAAACAGCCTGTACGTCGGTGCGTCGGTCAGTTCCAGCAACGCAATGTCGAGCAGCGGTTCATTGCTCGCCGCGCGGCGGCGGTTGATGGACTTGACCGCCCAATCGATGATCGTGAGCGTACGCAATCCGAGGAAGTCGAACTTGACGAGACCAACAGCTTCGACGTCGTCCTTATCGAACTGCGTTACGGGATTGCGGCCAAGAGTGCCTTCGTCATGTTCGGCGTAGAGCGGACAGAAATCCGAAAGCGGTGAAGGTGCAATCACCACACCACCGGCGTGCTTGCCGGCGTTGCGGGTCAGATCTTCGAGCTCCATCGCCAGATCCAGATGGTCGCGGACATCGTCCTCTTCGTCGTAGCGTTGGCGCAGTTCTTCGGACTTGTTTTCCAGCAGTTTCTTGCGCTTTTCCGGATCGCGTTCGGACTCGGCATTCAATCCGAGTGCATCGGGCAAACCAATACCGAGTACGTTGGGAATCAGTTTGGAGATGCCATCGACCACAGGGAAGGGATGGCCAAGCACACGACCGGTATCGCGCACGGCAGCCTTCGCAGCCATGGTGCCGTAGGTAATGATCTGCGACACCCGATCGCGACCGTATTTGCGCGAGACGTATTCGATCACTTCGTCGCGACGGTCCATGCAGAAGTCGATGTCGAAGTCGGGCATCGAAACGCGTTCGGGGTTCAAGAAGCGTTCGAACAGCAAATCGTAGGGCAACGGATCGAGATCGGTAATACCGAGTGCCCACGCCACCAGTGAACCGGCACCCGAACCACGACCCGGTCCCACCGGAATGCCATGATCTTTGGACCAGTTGATAAAGTCGGCCACGATCAGGAAGTAGCCCGGGAAATCCATGCGGATGATCACATCCAGCTCGGTTTCCAGTCGTGCATCGTAGTCTTCGCGGGTTTTGCCCGGCGCTAAGGGCTGACGCTCTAAGCGGGCCTGCAAGCCTTCGCGTGCTTGGCGACGTAACCATGACTCGACTGTCTCGTCATCGGGCACCGGGAATGCAGGTAGCGACACCTTGCCCAAGGACAGGTGCACGTTGCAGGCCTGTGCCAGTGCAACGGAGTTGGCGATCGCGTCGGGCGCATCCTCAAACAATGCCGCCATGGCATCGCCATCTTTCAGGTATTGCTCGGGCGTAAACAGTTTGGGACGACGCGGGTCGGCCAGCACGTGCTTGGTCGCAATGCAGACCCGGGCCTCGTGCGCGTCAAAGCCATCGGCATCCAGGAACTCGACCGCGTTGGTGGCGACGACCGGAATGCCGCGACGACCCGAAGCATGCAGCGCAAACGGATTGAAGTGCGCATCGTCGGCGTGGCCGCAGCGGGACAGTGCCAGGAACAGGTCATCGCCAAACTCGGCTTGCCAGTCGGCGAGCCAGGCGAGGGCCAAGTCATCCTTGCCATCGTGCAGCAATTTAGCCGCCGGGGACTGGCGACCCGCCAGCAGAAACAGGCCGTTACGATCGGCGCGCAACCATTCGGGACGCAGCACCACACCGTCGGTGCGATGGCCTTCCATCCACATGCGTGTGATCAGGCGCGACAGCGTCAGATAGCCCTGGTGATTGCGGCACAGCAGCGTCAGGCGCGAGGCCGGTTCGTTGCCGTTGGCCACATCGAGTTCGGCGCCCAGAATCGGTTTGATGCCCGCGCCATCGGCCGCGCGGTAGAACTTGACCGCGGCGAAGAGGTTGTTGACGTCGGTAATGGCCAGGGCCGGCTGACCCAGCGCTGCCGCTCTTGCGACCAGCGGTTTGATCCGCACCGTCGAATCGACGAGCGAGTATTCGCTATGGACGTTGAGGTGAACGAACGGCGTCATGACGGAAGCGGCGGCGGAAGCGTTCAGGGTAACAGGTCGGCTTGCGTGGGGGCAGTCTTGACAAGCTCAGGGAGGAGGGCGCGGACGGGCCCAAAGCTGCGGCGGTGCTGGTCGCAGGGGCCAAACTGCCGCAAAGCCTGCAGATGGGCGGGAGTCGGGTAGCCCTTGTGCACTTCGAACCCGTATTGGGGGTATTGCAGCGCCAGCTCGCACATCAGGCGGTCGCGGGTCACCTTGGCCAGAATTGAGGCGGCCATGATCGCGGGTTCGGTCGCATCGCCCTTGACGATGGCTCGGCTTGGCGCCGGCATGCCGGGCGGGACGCGGTTGCCGTCGATGAGGCACTCGCGCAGGGAGCGGTTCAATTGCACAGCCGATTCGCGCATGCCCCACAACGTGGCCTGCAGGATGTTGTGCTGATCAATGAAGGCGGGTTCGACGATTACGACGCTGTAGGCCGCCGCGCATTCGATGATGGAGCCGTAGAGCCGATCGCGCGTGGACGCCTTCAGCTGTTTGGAGTCGTTGAGACCGTCAATGGGTCGCTCCGGATCCAGGACCACGGCGCTGACCACGACCGGACCGGCTAGGGGACCGCGGCCGGCTTCGTCGATGCCGGCGATCATGCCTTCGAACCGATCAGCTCAAGAACCGACTCGGCGGCGCGCGAGGCGGCATCCCGTCGCAACTGCTGATGCAAGGCGGTCAACGTTGGCAGCACGTTGTGCTCAAAGTCCGATGTGGATGCCATCGCCTGACGGAGCTCCTGCGCGATTAGCGTCGGCGTGCAGCGATCCTGCATCAGCTCCGGAATCAGTTGGCGGCCGGCGAGCACATTCGGCAGGGAATACACATCGGTCTTGAGCATGCCGAAGGTTCTGACGATGGCGTAAGTAATCGGCGAGATGCGATGCGCGACGACCATCGGGCGCTTGGCCATCATGGCCTCCAGCGCGGCGGTGCCGGACGCGAGCACAGTGGCGTCGGCGGCGGTCAGCACTTCCTGTGCGTGACGCGTATACACGCGCAGAGCCGGTTGCAGGAGTTCGCGATCGGGATGCGCGGCGAGCAAGGCATCCCAGTGCTGTTCGATGGCCGGTGTGGCTAACGGGACCGCAATCAGCAGCTGCGGATTCTCGCGCAACAGCAGTGCGGCGGCCGACAGAAACGTCGGGGCCAACATGCGCAATTCGGAGCCACGCGAGCCGGGCAGCATGCCCAAGACCGTGGCATCGAGCGGCAGGTTTAGTGCGTGACGTGCAGCGGCGACTTGCGGCTCCAGCGGCATCTGATCGGCCAGCGGGTGGCCGACAAACACCGCATCGACGCCGTGGCGCGCATAGATGGCGGGTTCCATCGGAAACAGACACAGAACGCGATCCGCAGACTCGCCGATTTTCTCGGCGCGCTGTTCGCGCCAGGCCCAGATCGAAGGACTGATGAAATGAATCGTGCGCACGCCGCGCTGTTTGAGCCAGCGTTCCACGCCCAGATTGAAGTCGGGCGCATCGACGCCAATCATCACATCGGGCTGCCAGGCCAGGATACGTTCGCGGATTTGCCGGCGAAGGCGCAGCAGGCGCGGCAAGTGTCGCAGCACCTCGCTCAAACCCATGACGGCCAGTTCTTCGGCATCGGCCCAACATTGCATTCCGGCAGCGGCCAGATGAGGGCCACCAATACCGGCAAATTCCGCATCGGGATGACGACGGCGCAATTCATCGAGCAGGGCTGCTCCCAGCACGTCCCCGGAACTCTCGCCCGCAATGAGAGCGATACGCAACGGGCGATCCTTCGTGCTCACCGCAACAGAGGGCGTTGTGCGCTGTCCAAAAAGTCCAGCAGCAGCTTGAGATCGGAGTTGCCTGTCTCGGCTTGCAGTGCCGAGATGGTGTCGCGCGCATCACTGAGCGTGGCACCCGAAACAAACAGGCTGCGATATGCACGCTTGATCAGCGCAATGCGCTCGGCATCGAAACCGCGGCGCTTGAGGCCCTCGGCATTGATACCGCGCGGCCGCGAGTAGGATTCCTGCGCAACGATCACAAACGGCGGCACATCGCCATTGACGAACGCACCCATACCGACGAAGGCATGATCGCCAATGCGGCAGAACTGGTGCACACCGGCGAAGCCCGACAGGATGACGTGATTGCCGATCTCCACATGACCGGCCAGCGTAGCGTTATTGGAGAACACACAGTCGTTACCGACGATGCAGTCATGTGCGACGTGCACATAGGCCAGCAACCAGTTGCGGTCGCCGATGCGCGTAATGCCACCGCCTTCGCCCGTGCCGCGATTGACAGTGCAGAACTCGCGGAAACAGTTGCCGGCACCAATCACCAGCTCGACGCGCTCACCCTTGTATTTTTTGTCCTGCGGATCGCTACCGATGGAGCAGTGACCGGCAAAAACATTATCCTGCCCGATACGCGTGGGCCCGGTAATGGTGCAGTTAGGACCGATGACACAACGGTCGCCAATTTCCACATCGTCACCGATAGTGCAGAACGGTCCGATGCGAACATCGGCGCCGATGCGTGCGCTCGGTGAAATGACAGCGTTGGGATGGATGAGCGGTTCCATGGTCAGCTGGCGCGGGCACACAGCACATCGGCCGACGCAGCGAGTTCGCCGTCGACCAAGGCCTTACAGGTATACAACGCCATATTGCGGATAGTGCGGCTCAGCACGACCTCCATTTCCAGCTTGTCGCCCGGTTGGACCATGCGCGAGAAACGGGCGTTATCAATCTTGACCAGGTAGAACAGCTGTTCCTGTCCGGCAATGTCCGTGCCGTTTTGCTTTGCAGTCAGCTGCGTCAGCAAGCCGCCGCATTGCGCCATGGCCTCGACCACCAGGACGCCAGGCATGACCGGGTGACCCGGAAAATGGCCCTGAAAAAACGGTTCGTTATTGGAGACGTTTTTGTAACCGCACAGGCGTTTGCCCGGCTCGAATTCAGTGACGCGATCCACCAGCAGGAACGGATAACGATGCGGCAGTAAGGTCTCAATCGTTTCGATCGTGACCGGTAGTTCAATGGTGGAAGGCGTTGTCATGCGGGTATTTCCTTGGCCGGGCCTGTGGTGAGCCGGCGTTTAGTCGCCCGAAGTGCTGCCGGACTTGACCAGTTGACCGAGCCGGCGCGCAAGGGCGTCGAGTTGCTTAAAACGAGCGGCATTTTTGCGCCACTCGCGGTTTTCCATTAGTGGAGTGCCGGATGAGTATTCACCGGGCTCACGGATGCTATGCGTCACCAGACTCTTGGAGGTAATGGTGACGCGGTCTGCAACCGTCAGGTGACCGAGAATCCCGGCATTGCCGCCAATCAGACAGTATCGGCCAATCACAGCGCTACCCGCAACCGCCGAGCAGCCGGCCATGGCGGTGTGATCACCGATTTGCACGTTGTGGGCGATTTGAATCTGGTTATCAAGACGCACATCGTTGCCGAGCACTGTATCGCCCATGGCACCGCGGTCGATGGTGGTGTTGGCACCGATCTCGCAGTCATCGCCGATCACCACGCCACCCAGCTGGGGCACATTGAGCCAGGCGCCCTGATCCATGGCCAAGCCAAAACCGGCAGCCCCCAGCACCGCGCCGGGCAGAATGCGGACGCGCTTACCGAGACGGACTCGCAGCCACAGCGTGACGCGGGCCTGCAGCTCGCAGTCCTTGCCGACGTGGCAGTCATCGCCGATGTAGCACTGCGCACCAATGCGTGCGCCGGCTGCAACCGTTGCCCTTGCGCCAATCACCACTTGCGGGCCGATCATCGCGCCGGGATCAACAACGGCGGTCGGATCGATCACGGCGCTCGGATGGATGCCTGCATCGAATGCAGCAACCGGCTCGAACAGAGCAGAGATTTTGGCGAACGCGGCGTAAGGATCTTTGGCGAACAGCGCCGTGGCGTCATCCGGCAGGCGGCCGGCATCGGCCTCACGCATAACGATCACACCGGCCTGAGTGGTTTCGAGTTGACCCGAGTACTTGCTGTTTGCCAGAAACGAGAGATCACCGGCACCCGCACGATCTAAGGGTGCGACGCCGGTGATCTTAATTAACCCGTTACCGCTGAGTTCAAGGCCAAAGCGGGCGGCCAGATCTGCAGCATAGTGGAACGGCAAATCCGATTTGCCCGAATCCACCATGATTTAGAAGTTGCCGCCGAACGTGAATTGCAGACGTTCGATATCGTCATCGTCTTCCTTGCGGATCGGCAGGGCATACGAGATCGAAATCGGTCCCATCGGCGAACGCCACATCATGGCAACACCGGCCGAGGCACGCAATTGGCCGGCGTCGAAATCATCGAACTTGGGATAGACGTTACCGAAATCGACGAAGGCCGAGAAGCGAGCCGATGGCGAATCGAGCAGGGAGGGGAAGAAGGCTTCAACCGAACCGACCGTCTTGAACGCGCCACCCAACGGCTGCAGGTAAGTGGAACCGACATAAGCCGGTGCGCGCGGACCCAAGGTGTTATCCGTAAAACCGCGGACCGACGAGGCACCACCGGCATAGAAGTTCTCGAAGAACGGCAGGCCCGAAGCAGTCACGCTCTTGACGTAGCCGGCTGCCTGCGGTGTGCAGGTGTCGCTGTACGGTTGGCACAGATGACGGGTCACGTCATCGCCGTAGCTGTCGCCATAACCCAGTTCGGCACGCGTGTTGATCACGAGGTGACGTGAAATCGGCCAGAAGCGGTTGATGGTGTAGTTGAGCTTGTAGTACTCGACGGTGGAGCCGGGCAGTGTCGTTTCAAGCCAGATCCGTTGCGAAGTACCGGCAGTCGGCATCAGCGCATGGTTCAGCGTATTGCGGCCCCAACCCAGTTCGGCGCGCCAGCTGTGGAAGGTGCGCTGTCCGACGGCATTGATGTAATCCGTGATGACCGTCGGGGTGTAACCGTCGATGGTGTTCACTTGGTTCGAGTCGATACCGAACAGACCGGTGATCGAATCGGTTTCGGTCAGCGGCACGCTCAGCACGGCTTGTGCGGCGTAGCTCTTGGTCGAGTATTGCGCCGTGTTGTACGAGGACGAATCGTAATCGCGATACCACAGGTTGTAACCCAGCGACACGCCCGTATCCGTGAAGTACGGGTTCACGAAGGAGAAGTCGAAACGGCGCTCATACGAGCTGCGTTGCGCCTGCACCGACATGCGGTTACCGGTACCCAGGAAGTTGTTTTGCGACAGCTGGATCGACGTGGTCAGACCCGACAGCTGCGAATAGCCAAGGCCAAACATGAACTGACCCGACTGCGTTTCCTTGACGGAATAGACGACGTCAACCTGATCGGTGGTGCCGGCGACTTCCTTGTTTTCGACGTTCACTTCGTCGAAGAAGCCCAGGCCCTGCAGACGCAGCTTGGAGCGGTCGATTGCCGCCTGCGAATACCAGGTGCCTTCGAACTGGCGCATTTCACGACGCAGCACTTCGTCGGAGGTGCGGTCATTGCCCTTAAAGACGACACGGCGAACCATCATACGAGGGCCCGGCGAGACTTTGAGGTTGATCGCAACGGTTTTGTTTTCGCGATCGACTTGCGGCTCGGGCGTCACTTGCGCCGACGAATAACCGATGTTGCCGAGTTGTGCGGTGATGGCATCCTGCGTCAGTTCGAGCAGACGACGCGAGAAGATCGTGCCCTTCCGCAGGAACAGATATTTCTCGACTTCTTCCTTAGGAAGAATGGTTTCGCCACTGATGCTGATGTCGCTGATCTTGTACTGCTCACCCTCGACAATGCCGGCGGTGATGTACATCTGCTGACGGTCGGGGCTGATGCTGACTTGCGGCGAATCGACAGCCACGTCGATATAACCGCGGTCAAGATAGAAATTGTTGAGCTTTTCCAGATCGCCGGAGAGCTTTTCACGCGAGTACTGATCGTCGCGGCTGTACCAGCTCTTCCACGAGCTCGTACGCGATTCCCATTCCTTGGTCAGCAGCTTGTCCGAGAACAGATCATTGCCCACCAGATTGATGTGCTTAATGCGTGCGGCCTTGCCTTCCTTAACGGTAATCAGCAGGTCGACACGGTTGCGGTCGAGCTTGGTTACGGTCGGGGTCACTTCGACGTTGTATTTGCCGCGGTTGTTGTACTGGCGCGTCAGTTCCTGCGTCACGCGGTCCAGTGCAAGGCGATCGAGCGTGCCGCCCTCGGACAGACCGATATCGCTCAGCCCCTTGGTCAGCTCTTCGGTCTTGATGTCTTTGTTGCCGACCAGCGTCAGCTTATTGATCGAAGGCCGCTCGACCACCGTCACGACCATGATCGAACCTTGACGGTCGATGGAGATCGTTTCAAAGAAGCCGGTCTTGTACAGGGCTTTGATGGCGTCGCCGGCCTTGTTCTGATCGACCATGTCACCACGGCGGATCGGCAGGTACGTGAACACGGTACCTGGAGTAATGCGCTGCAGACCGTCGACGCGGATATCCGTGACCTGGAAGGCATCGGCACCCAAAGTCGTGGCCGTATCAGCGGCCGCCGAAGTGGGGTTGAGAATGTCCATGGTCTGTGCGTAGGCGGGCGCCGTGAGGGAGGCAAGCGCGCCGCAAATGGCAACAGAGAGCAGGTGGCGGCTGGTGGTTCGCGTCATCAGTGGGTCCGGTTAAAGCAAGGCAGTTAGGAGATCAGCGGAAGTTGTTCACGAAGTCGTTAAAGAACGCCAGCCCCATCAGGCTGAAGATCAGTGCCAAGCCGACGGCATTGCCGAGGCGTTGGATTCGCTCATGAACCGGGCTTCCTTTGACCCATTCGATAAGGTAATACAGCAAGTGGCCGCCATCCAAGACCGGGATCGGCAGCAGATTCAGGATCGCTACACTTAAGGACAGCAAGGCCAATAGTTTAAGGTATTGCGCCGCACCCGACTGGGCGACGGCATTGCTGACCCTGGCGGTAGTGACCGGGCCGGCCACCGTTAAGTTCAATTCCAGCTTGCCGGTGATGGCTTTATAGGCCATATCGCCCATCATCCGGGTCGCATCCCAGGTGTCGCTCAGGGCCTTAGGGATGGCAGCTAGCGGATTCAGGCGTTGCACACCATCGGCGCTTGGCGCGACGACAGCGGCTTGGATGCCCAGCTTCGGCGCCGTCGATTCCGGGGTGCGTTGCAGGGCTAAATCCACCGTCTCGCGGCGACCGTCGCGTTCAATGACAGCCCGAACCGAAGTGGCCGTAGTCGGCAGGGTGCGCAGCAGCGGCGCCAGCTCGTGCCAGTAGCGCACCGCTTGGCCGTTCAGTTGCACCACGCGATCACCGGCTTGCAGGCGGCCCTGATTGGGCGACTGGGCCGGCAGGGCGCCAATCAGGGCGGGCACCAGTTCGTGCGCCAACGGGAACCGATAGGCGTTAAAGGCTTCGACAGTGGACGCCGTGCGCGGCACTTTGGAATAGGGCAGGACCGCAGTGCGCTGTGAGCCGTCGGTGCGCTTGACGCTAAGCAGGGCATCGCGACGGTCAATGGCGGCGGAGAGCAGTTCGGTATTGAGCGCGTCGGCATCGGTGACGGCTTCGCCATCGACGGCAGTGATCACATCGCCCGTATGCAGGCCCATGGATTGCAGCGCAGCAGGTGCCTCACCGACCTTGGCGGTGTAGAACGGGGTGCCGATGATGGCGACCAGCCAGAACAGCACCACGGTCAGCACGATATTTGCGCCGGGACCTGCGGCGACCACGGCCATGCGACGGCCAACGGACTGGCGATCAAAAGCGCGCGACCAGTTCGAAGGGTCCACATCCCCTTCGCGCGTGTCGGTCATTTTGACGTAGCCACCCAGCGGAATCGCGGCGACCTGAAACTCGGTGCCGTGGCGATCGGTGCGGGAGAACAGGCGCGGGCCAAAACCCAGCGAAAAGCGAGTGACTTGCACGCCGACCCAACGGGCAACCTGAAAATGTCCGAACTCGTGGAAACCCACGATGACGGACATGGTCACTAGGAGCCAGAAGAAGGAGGAGATTACTTCCAAACGGGAAACACTCGGCGCAGTTGCAGAAGGATTACGCGGCAGTCAGCTCGACCCGGCGGGTCGCGATGAGGCGTGCCTGCCGGTCCGTTTCCAGCAAGTGCTCGATGTGCTCTGCCGGCGTGGAATCCAGGGCCTCCAGTGTATCGCCGACGACGGCTGCGATGCCGGGAAAGCTTAACCGTCCGTTCAAGAAGGCATCGACGGCGACCTCGTTGGCCGCATTGAGAATCGCCGGTGCGGTGCCGCCTGCACGCAACGCCGCGAAGGCATGCGCGAGACAAGTGAACGTATCCAAGTCGGGTGGTTCAAACGTCAGCTGTCCGCCTTGGGCCAGTAAATCCAGGCCACCAACGCCGGATGCCACGCGTGAGGGCCAGGCAAAACCGACCGCCAACGAGGTGCGCATATCGGGCAGGCCGAGTTGAGCCATGGTCGAGCCATCGATAAATTCGACGAGAGAATGCACCAGCGATTGCGGATGCACCAGAACGTCAATTTGCGCCGGCGGCAGCGCAAACAGATGGTGGGCCTCGATGACTTCGAGCCCTTTGTTCATGAGCGTGGCGGAGTCGACAGAAATCTTGCGACCCATCGACCACTTGGGATGTTTGACCGCTTGCTCCGGAGTGACAGACGCGAGCTCGGCTTTGGTGCGGCCGCGGAACGGACCGCCGGATGCCGTCAACGTCACCTTGGCAACCTGATCGGGCGCATTGCACGACGCCAGACACTGGAACACCGCATTGTGCTCACTGTCGATCGGCACAATGGTGGCACCACCCTGATGCGCGGCTTGCATTAGCAATTCACCGGCAACCACCAGTGATTCTTTATTGGCTAGCAGAAGGCGTTTACCGGCGCGAGCAGCCGCTAGTGTGCTGTTCAATCCCGCTGCGCCGACAATGGCAGCGACGACGGTGTCGCAAGGTTCTGACGCCACGATGTCGCAAAGATCTTCATCACCGGCAACGGCTGCGATCGAATCGAGACCATGATGAGTTAATGCCTGTTGCAGTGCCGGCAGCAATGCGGGATCTGCGATGTGCGCAAAGCGCGGGCGGAATTCCAGGCACAAATCGGCCAGTTCCTGCACGCGCGTTCCTGCTGACAGCATTGCGACGCGCAACGTGTCGGGATGGCGACGAACTATATCCAGAGCTGAGGCGCCGATCGAGCCGGTGGCACCAAGAACAGCAATACGTTGTGCTTGCATGATCAGAAGCCCAGCAGGGCCTTGCACAAGGCAAAAATCGGCATTGCGGCAAGGACGCCGTCGATACGATCGAGCACGCCACCATGACCCGGAATGACATTGCCGGAATCCTTGGCGCCGATCTGACGCTTTAGCAAACTCTCCACCAGATCGCCGATGACAGAGAAACCGCCGGTGATCAGCAAGGCCAGCGCCACTTTGGGAACCTGCGCTGACGTCATGCCTGCGAACAGTGCAAACAGAAGGCCAAGTGCGATGCAGGAGATCAGGCCGCCGATCAGGCCTTCGATTGTTTTATTGGGACTGATGTTGGGTGCGAGTTTGTGTTTGCCCAGATATTTGCCGGCAAAGTACGCACCACTGTCGGCTGACCAGACGCTGACCAGTGCCGCCAGCAGCCATTGACGGCCCATGGGTTCGCTGCCGTGAATCCAGGCCATTGCGGCCCATGCACCTAACGTGGCAACGGAACCGACCAGCAATTTACCGACGCGCGCCCAACTGTGGTGATTGGTGCCGATCTGCCTAAAGCGCAACCACAGCGGCGAGATCACCCACCAGATGGCGGCGAGCAAGACAAAGAGTTCAAACAACGCTGTGGAGTTGCCGGCGCCGGTGCGGGAGGACCACACCATGGCTGTCATCACAGCAAGATTGGCGGCAACCAGCAACGAGCGGGACAAGGTATCCGTCACTGCCGACAACGTGAACCACTCCCACAGCCCAATGGCCAGCAGTATCGCAACCAATGCAATGAACCATGGTGTCGGTACCAACAGGATCACGGCAATGGCGACTGGCGTCATTAACAGTGCGGAGAGGATGCGTTGCTTCATGTCGACGGACTCATTGAATTTCACCTCGGGCCTGTTCCCCGGTCAGCCCATACCGGCGCTCGCGCTTGGCGAAGTCATCGAGTGCATGCTGCAGAAGCTGCTCATCGACCTCGGGCCACAGGGCTTCGGTAAACCAAAACTCAGTGTAGGCCATTTGCCACAGAAGAAAATTGGAAATGCGGCAATCGCCACCGGTACGAATCAGCAAATCCGGCGCGGGCAAGTCGGCGATAGCCACTTGCTGACCGAACAGCTCTTCGGTGATGTAATTCGGGGCGAGGAGTCCTTGCTGCACCTGTAGTGCCAATGTGCGTGCCGCATTGACGATGTCTCCGCGGCCGCCGTAACTGGCCGCAATGTTCAAATGCAGACGCGAGTTGCTGGCCGTGCGCAGTTCTGCAAGTTCCATGCGCTCACGGATCGCCTCGTTAAAACGCTCGCGTTCACCGATAAAGCGCACACGAATGCCGCGCTCGATCATGCTCGGCAATTCGCTGTCTAATGCCTGTAAAAACAGCTTCATGAGGCCGTTGACTTCATCGGCCGGCCTTCCCCAGTTTTCACTGGAGAAGGCATACAGGGTGAGGGCACCAATGCCGCGCGCTAAACAGAAATCAATGCAGCGATTGGCAGCGTGCGCACCGGCACGATGGCCTAACAGACGCGGACGACGACGACGCTGAGCCCAACGCCCGTTGCCATCCATGATGACGGCGAGATGTTGTGGAACTCTAGCGGCGGAATCAGAATCCATGCAGACCGGCACTCTGAAATCAGACTGCCATCAGTTCCTGTTCTTTGGCCTTGACGACTTCGTCAATGTCCTTGATCGCGCCATCGGTCAGCTTCTGGATGTCATCTTCGGCGCGGCGTACTTCGTCCTCGGTCACGGTCTTTTCCTTCAGCAGATCCTTGACGGAGCTGTTGGCATCGCGACGGATATTGCGGATGGCAACCTTGGCATCTTCACCGCCCGAATGCACGTGCTTGGACAGTTCCTTGCGGCGTTCCTCGGTCAGCGGAGGCAAATTGATGCGAATGGTCATGCCGGCCGTGGTCGGATTCAGACCCAGGTCCGAATTGATGATGGCCTTTTCGATGGCGCTGACCATTTGCTTTTCCCACGGGGAAATCGTCAGGCTGCGGGCATCACTCACCGAAACGCTGGCCACCTGATTCAGCGGCATTTCGGAACCGTGGTAATCGACACGCAAGTGATCGACGATGGCGGTACTGGCACGACCGGTGCGCAGCTTGGTCAGTTCCTGGCGAAAGGCATCGACCGATTTCTTCATGCGGTTCTGAGCGTCGGCTTTAATGTCGTTGATCATGCGGAAAATCCTGCGTTGGCGCGGTAACAGGGCATTATACCCAATCCCGCATAGGGGACCGCCGCGCGCTTAGTTTCAGTTGTGAACCAGGGTGCCGATGGGTGCGCCCTTGATGATTTTGAGCAAGGTGCCGGGCTCATCCATATCGAAAATGCGCAGCGGCAAATCGGAATCGCGGGCCAAAGCAAACGCCGTTGTATCCATGACCTGCAGATTGCGGCGAATCGTCTCGTCGTAGGTCAGCGACTCAAATCGCTTGGCATCGGGATACTTCTTGGGATCTTTGTCGTAGACGCCATCGACCTTGGTGGCCTTGAGCAGCAGATCCGCGCTGATTTCGATGGCGCGCAGTGCAGCACCACTGTCTGTAGTAAAGAAGGGGCTACCGGTACCGGCAGCAAAAATCACGACGCGGCCTTTTTCCAAATGTCGAATTGCACGGCGGCGAATGAAGTCTTCGCAGACGTCATTGATCTTGATGGCGCTCATGACCCGCGCTTTGGCGCCGAGTTTTTCGACGGCATCCTGCATGGCGAGGGCATTAATGACCGTGGCGAGCATTCCCATGTGGTCACCGGTGACGCGATCCATGCCACCTGCAGCCAGACCGGCACCTCGGAAAATGTTGCCACCGCCGATCACGACCGCAATCTCGACTCCGGCCTGCTGAGCCTCAACGACCTCGGCGGCGAGCCGATGGATGACCTTGGGATCAATGCCGTAGTCCTCGGATCCCATCAGCGCCTCACCGGAAAGCTTGAGCAGAATACGGCGATAAGCGAGTTCGGACATGGGACGTTCCTTGGCTGGTGCGGGCGCCGATAGTATGGCCTCAAGCTGAATTTTGCGCAACGTTGCGCAAAGCAACATTTCTTGGCACGATTTTTTTACTTGTGCAAGTGCACATATGCATGACTTTCGTCATTTTTAGTGAACTTTGTCACATAAACAACATGAATGAGAATTAACCCCGTTGCTTACAGATTTTTAACGGCGTAGGTTCGATGGAACCGCCGAAAAATAAAGGCGGGGTTCAGTTTCAATATCTCCACATTTTCAAGGGACCCATCAGCGTGTCAAAGTCCATTAATCGAGCCATTCGCCATAGCGCCCTGGCTGCAGCCCTGGGCATGTGCTTCGCCTCTACGGCGTTTGCCCAGTCCAATACCACCGGTACCGTCTACGGTACGGCGGAGCCGGGCACGACCGTTACCATCCAGAACGACGCCGGCCTGCAACGTAACGTTGTCGTCGGTGCAGATGGTCGTTACCGCGTCGGTTCGTTGCCGGTCGGTAACTACTCCGTCACTTCCGACAAGACCACCGAACCCCGCAATGTCACGGTCGTGATCGGCGGTGGTGCAGAAGTCAACTTCGGCGGCGCTAAGGGTAATTCCGGCGCCGTTAGCGTTGGTACTGTCCGCGTTCGTGGTACCCGCATCGGCCAAGGTATCGACGTATCGCAAACCGATACACGCTCCGTGTTCACCTCGGAACAGCTGAAGAACATCCCGGTGCAAAACAGCATCGCGGCTGTCGCACTGTTGGCCCCGGGCGTGGTGCAGGCTGACTCCCGCTACGGCAACACCGCGTCGTTCGGTGGTTCGGCAGCTTCGGAAAACGCGTTTTACATCAACGGTTTCCCTGTCACCAACCCGCTGACCAATCTGGGTTCCACCACCTTGCCGTTCGACGGCATCTCCCAACAACAGGTGATCACCGGCGGTTACGGCGCTGAATTCGGTCGTTCGACCGGCGGCGTGGTGAACGTTGTGACCAAGCGCGGTACCAATGAATTCCATCATGGTGCGGCTCTGTTCTGGACGCCGGAGAACCTGCGCTCCAAGTACACCAACATTTACTACGAAAACACCGGCGCCAACCCGACTACCGATGGCACGCTTTACCGCTATAACGAAGACAACACCTACGATCAGATGCAGGCCGGCATTTATGCCAGCGGTCCGATCGTCAAGGACAAGCTGTTCTTCTATGCCAGCGGTGAATTCAACCGCAATCAGGACAACTACGCGGCAGCACGTCCCGGCAGCGCAAGCACAGGTTGGACGCAGGACAAGTACGCCATTCCGCGTTGGTTGGTGAAGTTGGACTGGAACATTTCGGCCAACCACGCCCTGGAATTCACCGGCATCGGCGACGTGACCGAAGTCTATCGTGACCAGTATGCGTATCAGTATACCGGCGCCACGCCGCCGTCTGCTCCGGGGACCGTGCGCAAGGCAGGCGGTTACTTCAAGGATGGCGGCAACACTTACATCGGCAAGTACACCGGTCACTTCGGTGACAACTTCACCGTGTCGGCCATGTACGGTGAGCAAGATCAGGATCACATCAACTTGCCGAGCGGTTATGACCCGAGCGTTGTCTATGTGTCCGACACGCGCTCCGTCGCTAACCCGATCAGCCGCGGCACCGTCGCAACGGTTGTTGACCCGAACCAGTTCGATAAGGTCAAGGCCACCCGTCTCGACTTGGAATACGTTTTGGGCGCACACACTTTCCGTCTGGGTTACGACGGTCAGGACGCCACTTCCCGTCGCGGTAGCGGTACGTCCGGTCCGGGCTACCGTTGGGCTTATGCCTCGGTCGGTCCGAATTTCAAGGAACCGCTGCTGCCTTCGGCCGGTGGTGCAGTGGCTCCGGGCGGTAACGGCGACTACGTCATGAAGATCATGGCCAGCAACGCCGGTACGGTGCAGACCAAGCAAAAGGCTTACTACCTCGAAGACCGTTGGCAGATCACTGACAACTTCCTGCTGTCGCTGGGCGTCCGTAATGACTCGTTCACCAACTACAACGGTGACGGCATTGCCTATGTTGAGCAAAAGAATCAGTGGGCACCGCGTATCGGCGCTACTTGGGACGTCCGTGGCGATTCGTCGCTGAAGGTCTTCGCCAACGTTGGCCGTTACCACTTGGCTATGCCGAATAACGTGGCATTCCGCGGCGCCGGTTCGTCGCTGAACACCACGGAGTACTTTGCCTTCACCGGTATCGACCCGACCACCGGCGTACCGACCGGTCTGCGTCCGCTGGGCAACGGTCCGTTCTCGCCGAACCAGGAATACGGACAAGCTCGCGATCCGAACATTGTGTCGGCCACCGACTTGCAACCGCACTTCCAGGACGAAGCAGCATTCGGCTTCCAAGCCAAGCTCGGCACCGACTACAACTGGGGTGCACGTTATGTGTACCGCACGCTGCGTAGCGCCATCGACGATATCTGTGATCCGCGTGCCGCTTACAAGTGGGCCAAGGATAACGGCTTCGGCGGTCCGGACAACTTCGAAGACGGTTACTACGAGTACTACTACGACGGTATCGAGTCGGATGCAATGAGCATGGCCGACACGCTGTATAGCTGCGCCCTGTACAACCCGGGTGAAGACAATACCTTCCGTCTGAAAGATCTGGCCGGTAATTACCATCTGGCTACGATCAGTGCAGAAGATCTGGGCTTCGATAAGCTGAAGCGTATCTATCAGGGTCTGGACCTGTACATCGAGCATCCGTTCAACGGCAAGTGGTACGGTCGCATCGACTACACCTACTCGCGCAACTACGGTAATGCCGAAGGTCAGCTGAAGTCGGATATCGGTCAGCAGGACGTCTCGGTTACCGCTGACTTCGACTTGCCGGAACTGATGGAATACGCCGATGGTGACCTGCCGAACGATCGTCCGCATTACCTGAAGGCTTTTGGTTTCTACCAATGGACTCCGGAATGGCAAACGTCGGCTACCGTTCGCGCCATGGCCGGTCGCCCGATCAACTGCATGGGCTTCCGTCCGACCGCGCTGGATCCGTTCTACGCTTCGGAACTGTCGTACGGTAACTACCACCACTACTGCAACAATGCTCCGTCGCCGCGTGGTTCAGGCGGTCGTCTGCCGTGGACCAACACCTTGGATCTGGGTGTGACCTACATCCCGGCATGGGCTGACAAGAAGCTCCGCTTTGGTGTCGACGTGTTCAACGTCACCAACACCCAAACGGTACAAAACGTGATTGAACGTAACGAAAAGGCACCTGGTGTTGCTTCGGCAACTGCCCGCCAAGTCGTGAGCTACAACGCTCCGCGTTCGGTCCGCTTCTCGGTCCGTTACGACTTCTAAGCGGTCACCGGGAGTTCTCTCCGAAGGGATTGGGGCGCAAGGATGCGCCCCTTTTCCTTTGAGAGGGCGGTCGCAAAAAAACAGGCAGCGCGCTTCTGTATGGGCTCGCTGCCTTTTTATTTTATTTTTTTATTTTTTTATTTTTTTTTTTGGGGGGGGGCTACAGGTCTGCAGTTACCGGAACAGATCGGGTTGCGGTGATTGCGGCAACGGTGCTGTGAACAGCGACGCGTTGAGCGGTGCGAGATTGGAGGCTAGGCCAAAACGCTGTTTGGCCTTAGCAAAGCGCAATCGGATCAGGTCGGCGAACGGACCTTGGCCCTTCATGCGCGTGTGATGAGCGCTGTCGTATTCCTTGCCGCCGTGCATCTGTTTCATCAGACTCACGATATGTTCTGCGCGCTCAGGATAGTGAGTCTCTAGCCATCCGCGCCAGACCTCTTTGAGTTCATGCGGGAGTCGCAACAGCACATAGCCGGCGGCATGCGCGCCGTGTTCGGCGCAAGCCTGAAGAATGTGATCGAGCTCCATGTCGGTGAGCATAGGGATGACCGGAGCAACCAGAACGCCGGTCGGGATGCCAGCTTCGGTCAAAGTACGAATGGTTTTGAGTCGAGTGTGCGGCGCGGCGGCGCGCGGTTCCAGCTTGGCGGACAGTCGATTGTCTAAGGTGGTCACGGAGATAAACACATGCGCCAAGCCTTTGGCTGCCATGGGCGCCAGTAAATCCAAATCGCGTGTGACAAGTGCCGACTTGGTGACGATGCTCAACGGATGATTGGCATCATGCAGAACTTGCAGACACTCGCGTGTAATGTGCAGTCGACGTTCCGTGGGTTGATAGCCGTCGGTATTGATGCCCAATGCAATCGGCAAGGGGCGATACGAAGGCTTGGCGATCTCGCGGGCAAGGAGTTCCGCCGCATTGCGCTTGGCAAGGATTTTCGTCTCAAAATCCAGGCCGGGTGAAAGACCTAAGTAGCTGTGCGACGGGCGCGCGAAACAGTACACGCATCCGTGCTCGCATCCGCGATAAGGATTGACGGACTGCTGAAACGGCACGTCAGGTGACTGATTGTGTGAAATGATGGTGCGCGCAATTTCATCGGACACGCGAGTCGGGAGCGATGTCTCTGCCTGCTGCTCAAATTCGTTGGCAAGCGTGTCCCAACCGTCATCGGTCAGTTGCGCCGTTTGCTCTTCGAAGCGGCCGGTGACGTTATCGGTAGCGCCGCGGCCTTTGCGGTAGCCCTGTGACTGACTCATGCAGTGAAGTATGCTCCGTGGCGGCTGAATTCGTGATTTTGACTAACAGCGAAAAAAAAACACCCGGCGCTATGGCCGGGTGTCGTGTTGCTTTGATTCAAAGCTAGCTGCATCACAGAGATGCAATCGGCTTTAATCAGACTTGCATCGCCTTGGCGACTTCGGCTGCGTAGTCTTCGACGACCTTTTCGATGCCTTCGCCGACAGCCAGACGCTTGACCGAGACGACGTCAGCGCCGGCAGCCTTAACAGCTTGCTCGACAGTCTGGTCAGTGTTCAGCACGTACGGTTGGCCATACAGGGTCACTTCGTTGACGATCTTGTTGATCTTGCCCGAGATGATCTTTTCCAGGATGTCGGCCGGCTTTTGCTTGTCCTTTTCGGACATCTTGGCCAGTTCGATTTCCTTTTCCTTCTCGACGAAGTCAGCCGGAACGTCAGCAGCCTTGATGTACGGAGGGTTCATGGCGGCAACGTGCATGGCGATGCCACGTGCCAGTTCCATGTCGCCACCTTGCAGTTCGACCAGCACGCCGATACGGCCGCCGTGCACGTAGGCAGCGACGTTGTTGGCCGAATCGATCGAGACCAGGCGACGGACCTGCACGTTTTCACCGACCTTGGCGACGACGGCAGCGCGGGTTTCTTCAACCGTTGCACCTTCGGCGGTCTTGACCGACTTCAGAGCTTCGGCATCGGCAGCGCCCGAGGACAGAGCGGTCTTGGCGACGGTGTCGGTGAAGGCCAGGAAGTTGTCATCCTTGGCGACAAAGTCGGTTTCCGAGTTGATTTCAACCAGAACGGCCTTGTTGCCCTCTTGAGCAACTGCAATGCGACCTTCGGCGGCAACGCGGTCGGCCTTCTTGTCGGCCTTAGCCAAGCCCGACTTGCGCAGCCATTCGGCAGCGGCGTCGATGTCACCGTTGTTTTCGGTGAGGGCTTTCTTGCATTCCATCATGCCGGCGCCGGTGCGCTCGCGCAGTTCCTTAACCAGAGAGGCGGTAATTTCTGCCATGGGATTTTCCTAATGGATGAGTTGAATTATTCGGCGGCCGGAGCAGCGACAGCGGCGTCGGCTTCAGCAGCAGCGAAGTCTTCCTGAGCAACCGAAACGGCACCCGGAGCGGCAGCCTTGCCTTCGAGCACGGCGTCAGCAGCAGCGCGTGCGTACAGCTGCACAGCGCGGATGGCGTCGTCGTTACCCGGGATGGCGTAGTCGACCAGATCCGGATCGTAGTTGGTATCGACAACAGCGATGACCGGAATACCGAGCTTCTTGGCTTCCTTGATGGCGATGTCTTCGTGACCGATATCAATGACGAACAGCGCGTCGGGCAGACGGGCCATGTCCTTGATGCCGCCCAGCGAGGCTTGCAGCTTGTCACGCTCACGGCGCAGAGTCAGCACTTCGTGCTTGACCAGCTTGTCAAAGGTGCCGTTGGTTTCAGCATCTTCAAGTTCCTTGAGGCGCGAAACCGATTGCTTAACGGTGCGGAAGTTGGTCAGCGTACCGCCCAACCAACGTTGGTTCATGTACGGCATGCCGCAACGATCTGCTTCTTCAGCGATGGCGTCACGTGCCGAGCGCTTGGTGCCGATGAACAGCACGATGCCGCGCTTTTGAGCAACACCCGAAATGAAGTTCATCGCGTCGTTAAACAGCGGAACGGTCTTTTCGAGGTTGATGATGTGGATCTTGCCGCGGGCACCGAAGATGTACGGACCCATCTTGGGGTTCCAGTAACGGGTTTGGTGGCCGAAGTGAACGCCTGCTTCGAGCATTTGGCGCATAGTGATTTGAGGCATGGTATTGCTCCGATGGGGGACCCCAATTGACACCGCCGCGTTTGCGGGGAAATGGTGCTGTCTGCATGGTACGCAGGTAACATGACAGAACGATGAGTCCCGGGGTTAGTCCTCCCTGGTGCCACCGAGACCGGCCCGTATCACTGCATAGTGAGAAGGGCACCCCGGATCGGTGTTGTTGCGCCAGGTGTGAATTTGTCCGTTGATGGCCGGACAGGGCCACCCCAAATGGGGAGCCATATTGTAACGGGAACGCCCAAAAATGACAAGTTGACCCCGGGTGGGGGATAATGGACGCATGAGTGTCTATATCAATACGCCCCAGGATATCGAAGGCATGCGCGTCGCCGGTCGTCTGGCCGCCGAGGTGCTGCAAGTCGTCGCCCCGCATGTGAAGCCCGGTGTCACCACCGAGGAGCTGGACCGCATCTGCCACGATCACATTGTGAACGTTCAGGGTGCCATCCCGGCTAACGTGGGCTACAAGGGCTTCCCCAAGACCGTGTGCACCAGCGTCAACAACGTGATCTGCCACGGCATCCCGAGCACCGCCAAAGTGCTGAAAGACGGCGATATCGTCAATATTGACGTGACCGTCATTAAAGACGGCTATCACGGCGACACCTCGCGCATGTACACGGTCGGCAAGCCTTCGGTGATGGCGGAGCGTCTGGTCCGCGTCACCCGCGAGGCCATGTTCCGCGGCATTCGCGTAGTCCGTCCGGGCGCCACCCTGGGCGACATCGGCCATGCCATCCAGAGTTACGCCGAATCTGAACGGTTCAGCGTGGTCCGCGAGTACTGCGGCCATGGCATCAACAAGATTTACCACGACGAGCCACAGGTCATGCATTACGGACGTCCGGGCACCGGTATGGTGTTGCAGCCCGGTATGACCTTCACCATTGAGCCGATGATCAACGAGGGTACGTATCACACCAAGGTGCTGCCCGATGGCTGGACGGTAGTCACGCGCGATCGCAAGTTGTCGGCGCAGTGGGAACACACCATTCTGGTGACCGAAGACGGATTTGAGATCCTGACGCGTCTGCCGGGTGACGATAACGACGCATGAGTCCCGATGCCGCTCCGGCTGAGCCCGCGTCCTCGTCCTCGGCGGCGGACTGGGTCAGCTTGGCGCGGCAATCGCTGAAAATTGCGGACAATGTCGCGGCCGAACAGTTCGGCCCTGATTGCGATATCGAATGGCTGCTGCGCAGTCGCGCGGCACGCATTGAACAACTGATCGTACAGGCCTGGCAGCAGGCAGAGTGTGGCCCGTGTGGCCTTCATCTGTTTGCAGTGGGTGGCGTTGGCCGTGCGGAAATGTATCCGCAGTCCGATGTCGATCTGCTGATTTATCTGACGGCAGATAGCGAGCCGAATTTTGCCGCGCAAAAGGCGATTGAGCGGTTTACGCAAAGTTTGTGGGACATCGGCTTGCCGATCGGGTTGTCGGTGCGCAATGCGCCGCAGACGCGTGAGGCGGCCGCCGATATCACGGTGATGACCGCGCTGCTCGATTCGCGACCTTTGGTTGCCGATGAAGCGGCTATGCGTGATTTGCGCAGTGCGTTGACCGATCCCGAGTTGTGGCCCGCCGAAGCGTATTTCAGCGCGAAATTGCAGGAATTGCGGCAGCGTCACGAGCGCTTCGGTAATACGTCGGACAATCTGGAGCCAAATATCAAAGAGGGGCCGGGTGGCCTTCGTGATCTGCAGACGCTCGAATGGATTGCGAAACGTGTTGTCGGTGTTGCGGATCTGCAGGGCCTGATCGATATCGGTCATAGCGGTGCGGATGAAATTCAGACCTTGCGAATCCAGCACGTGATCCTGGCGCGCTTGCGTTTCGGTTTGGGTCTGGTGGCCGGCCGGCGCGAGGAGCGGCTGCGTTTTGATCATCAGCGCGAATTGGCACAGCGCCTTGGCTATCAGGGTGAGCGCAATCAGCCGGTCGAAGACATGATGCAGGCGTTCTACCGTTCTGCGGCGCTGGTGCGTCGTATCGGTGAGCGTTTGCTGCAACGGTTCGAAGAACAGTTAAAAGGGACCGCAGCGTGGGCGCCATTGAGCGACACGCGCTTCGGTTTGAATAATCGGTATATCGGTGCGTTGGACGCGGAGTGGCCGCAGTCGGCGCAGGATATCTTTGATCTGTTTATTGCGTGGGGCGAACAGGCCAACGTCAAAGGCTTGCATTCGCAGACGGCGCGCGCACTGGGTGAAAATCTGCTGCAGGTTCCTGCGTATTGGAATGCGGATGAGTCGCTCAAGCAACGCTTTTTGCAGGTGTTGCGTTTAGAGCGACCGGCCAAGACCCTGGCTCGCATGGCGCGACTCGGTGTGCTGCAGCAGTTTATTCCTGCATTTAGGGGCGTTTCGGGCCGCATGCAGTTTGACCTGTTCCATGCCTTCACCGTCGATCAGCACACCTTGTCCGTGCTTTCCAATCTCGAAGGCTTTGCCCGCCAGCTCGAAGATCGCCGCTTCTCCATCGCCAATGACGTGTATCCTGCCGTGCGCCGACCGGAGCTTTTGTATCTGGCCGGTCTGTTTCATGACATTGCCAAAGGTCGCAATGGCGATCACTCGGAGCTTGGCGCGGAAGACGCGCGCGAGTTCTGCTTGGCGATGGGCTACTCGGAAACGCAGGCCGGACTGGTCGAGTGGCTGGTGCGTCAGCATCTGCTGATGAGTCAGACCGCACAGAAACAGGACATTGATGATCCCGATGTGATTCGCGCGTTTGCATTGCAGGTCGCGGACCGTGATCGTCTGGACAATCTGTATCTGCTGACCATTGCGGACATTGCCGCGACTTCACCGAAGCTTTGGACCGACTGGAAGGATCAGGTGCTCGCCAAGGCCTACACGCGTACACGCTTGGCCATGCGTCGCGGTCTCGAGAATCCGGTAAGCGATGCCGAGAACGCTCGCGAGACGCGCTCGGAGGTGCAGCAGTTGCTGGTATTGCGCGGTCATGCTGCCGAGCCGGTGCAGCAGGCATTGACGCAGGTGCCTGAGACTTTGTTTGTGCGCGCTAGCGCCGACCAGATCGCCTGGATCGCAGAGTCACTGCTGGAGATCGACGGCGACTTGCCGTTGGTGCGTGTGCGTCCGCTGCGCGGCGAAAGCAACGATCTCGAAGTGCTGGTGCATGCCGCCGATGTCGAAGGCATCTTCAGCGCAATTGTAATTTCGCTCGATCGTCTGGGACTTGAGATCCAACAGGCGCGCGTGCTCGATGGTAATGCCGGCGATATCTTCGACACCTTTGTGGTGCGACCGCTCGATTCGCGCGCCGGTATGGATCCTGTGCGACTTGAGCAGTCCTTGCACAAGGCCTTGCAAAGCGATTGGGCGAAATTGCGTCCCACGCGTCGAAGAGCACCTGCACATCTGCAGCATTTCCGGATTCCGACCGCGGTCGATATCCGTCCGGGGCAGGGCACACAGGCAGGGCACTTCCTGCTTAGTATTGTGTGTAATGACCGTGCCGGATTACTGGCTGATTTAAGCTGCTGCTTGCGTGAACTGGGTATTGCCGTGCATGATGCGCGGATCGCCACGTTCGGTGAACGGGCCGAAGATATTTTCCGGATCAGCGGTTCTGCGCTGAGTCTGGCCACAGAACAACCCGATGCGATGCATTCCCTGCAGGAAGCATTGCGTCATTGCATTGACGGAGAACGAAGCCAATGACTGATTCCATTCAAACCCTGCGCGAAACCATTGAGTCGGGCTGGGACCAACGCGATGCCGGTATTAACGACGCGACTCGCGCTGCCATCGAACAGGCCATGCAAGGTCTCGAGTCGGGCAGCTTGCGCGTTGCCGAGCCGGGCGCCAACGGCGAATGGCAAGTCAACGAATGGCTGAAGAAAGCCGTGCTGCTGTTTTTCCGTGCTAACGACATGCGCGTGATCGATGCGCAACCGGCGCCGTTCTGGGACAAGGTACCCGCGCGCTTTGAGAACTATGATGTCGAATCGTTCCGCCGTGACGGCGTGCGCGTCGTGCCGGGTGCGGTCGTGCGTCGCGGTACCTTCATCGGCAAGGATGTGGTGCTGATGCCGTCGTTCGTCAATATCGGCGCTTATGTTGGCGAAAGCACTATGGTCGATACCTGGGCCACTGTGGGCTCCTGTGCGCAGATCGGCAAGCACGTGCATCTGAGCGGTGGCGTCGGTATCGGCGGCGTGCTGGAGCCGCTGCAGGCCTCTCCGACCATCATCGAAGATCATTGCTTTATCGGTGCCCGCTCCGAAGTCGTCGAAGGCGTCGTCGTGGGTCATCATTCCGTGATCGGGATGGGTGTGTATCTGGGTCAGAGCACTAAGATTTATAACCGCATGACGGGCGAAGTAAGCTACGGCTACATTCCGCCGGGTTCGGTGGTGGTGGCGGGCAACCTGCCCGCAGCGGACGGTTCGCACTCGCTGTACTGCGCCGTCATCGTCAAGCAAGTTGATGAAAAGACGCGCTCCAAGACCTCGATCAACGATTTGCTGCGCGGCCTGGCCGACTGATCGCATGAAACTGTTTGGCCTTACCAATTGCGATACGTGCCGCAAGGCGCGTCAGCGTTATCCCGAGGCGGAATTTGTGGATTACCGGAGCAATCCGATCGCCCCTTCGATGTTGCAGGATTGGGCCGAGCAGGTCGGCGGTTTTGAAAAACTGATCAACAAGGCCAGTCCGACGTGGCGCGGGTTGCCTTCGCACGAATTTGCAGATGATCAAGCGTGGCTGCAGGCATTAGCTGCGAATCCGACCTTGATCAAACGTCCTGTGCTGCTGTTGGATGACGGTCAGATAAGGCAGGGACGTGATGTCTGAGATTCTCTCGCTATCCATTGATCTGTTGCATCGCGAATCGGTTACGCCGGTCGATGCCGGATGTCAGCAACGCATCGCGGATCTGCTCGATGGATTTGCGATTGAACATTTGCGCTTTGGTGAGGTCGATAACCTTTACGCCGTGCACGGTACGGACGGCCCGACTTTGCTGTTTGTGGGTCATACCGATGTAGTGCCGCCCGGCGAAGGGTGGACCTCGCCGCCGTTCGCGCCCACCATCCGCGATGGCTATCTGTATGCCCGCGGTGCCGCAGACATGAAAGTCTCGGTGGCCGCCTTTGTCTTGGCCGCACGCGATTTTGTGCGCGAGTATCCGAACCATGCCGGTCGTGTTGCGGTGCTGCTGACTTCTGATGAGGAGGGCATCGCCTCGGACGGCGTGCGTCGTGTGGCGCGTCTGTTTGCCGAACGCAACGAACCGCTGACCTGGTGCATTACCGGTGAGCCTTCATCGACGGCACAACTCGGTGATCTGTTGCGCGTTGGTCGTCGTGGTTCTTTGTCCGCCACGCTGACAGTGAAGGGTGTGCAAGGCCACGTGGCTTACCCGGAGAAGGCCGACAATCCCATCCACCGTGTTGTGCCTGCACTGACGGAACTGACGGCGCGGCAATGGGATCAGGGTTACGAATCGTTTCCGCCAACGTCGCTGCAGATCAGCAATGTGCGTGCGGGCACCGGGGCCAATAACGTCATCCCCGGTACGGCCGTCGTTGAATTCAATCTGCGCTACAACCCCAATTGGGCCGCAGCAGCGTTGCGCTCTGAAATCGAAGCCTTATTTGCAAAGCACCAAGTGACGTGTGAGTGGTCCTGGCACGAAAGTGGTGAGCCGTTCTACACGCCCGAAGGCGAACTGCGCAGCGCCTGCGTTAAAGTCCTGACGCGTTTCAACGGCGGCAACAAGCCCGTTGAGAGCACCGGCGGCGGCACATCTGATGCACGTTTCATTGCACCGCTAGGCGTGGAGTGCGTCGAGATCGGTCCGGTTAATGCAACGATCC
The DNA here is from genome assembly GCA_936911875.1 of uncultured Lysobacteraceae bacterium. GTDB lineage: Bacteria > Pseudomonadota > Gammaproteobacteria > Xanthomonadales > Xanthomonadaceae > Aquilutibacter. The sequence goes on along the minus strand of CAKZGB010000008.1, from coordinate 37,325 downwards.
ATCAAGTGGACGAACGCATCGCATTGGATGAACTCGAACGATTGCCCGTCTTGTATGGCGAGCTGATCCGGGAACTGCTGCTTAAGGATTGAGCGCGGCGATTAAGCGACGCTCAAGCCATCGACCTTTTGCCAACCGCGCGGCAGCAAACCTCCGCGTGAGGCGCGTTTGCCCACGTAATCATTGAGGTCCGCGACCGTCAGCGTCATGGTTCGTGCGCCCGATTGCACCAGCAACTTATTGCCCGGCGCCAGTACCGCCGCCGCAACAACCTGTTCGGTTCCGAGTTTGGCCTTGGGAATTTCAATCAGCTTGTTGCCCTTGCCCTTGTCGAGTTCCGGCAGTTCGGACAGCGGATAGACCAGCAGATGGCCGGCGGTGGTCACCACCGCCAGACGCAAGGTCTCTGCAGATTCCGAAGCGTTGATCGCGACCGGAGTCAGCACCTTGGCCTGCGGCGTCAGATTGAGCATGGACTTGCCGGCCTTTTGGCGCGACAGCAGATTCTCAAAGCGCGTGACGAAGCCGTAGCCGTGCGAGGTCAGCAGCACGATAGGAGTCGTAGGTTCTCCTGCAACCAGCGCCTGGAAGGTCGTACCGGCCGCCGGAGTAAAGCGACCGGTGAGCGGTTCGCCGTTGCCGCGCGCCGAGGGCAGCGAATGCACCACGGTAGAGAACGCACGACCATCAGAACCTAAGAAGGCCACCTGCTGGTTGGAACGTGCGTTGGTGACCGCGAGCAGTTTGTCGCCCTCGCGATAGCCCATGGTCTCGGCGTTGACGTCGTGGCCCTTGGCCGCACGAATCCAGCCCTTTTCAGACAGGATCACGGTCATTGGTTCGGACGGCGCCAGTTCCGTTTCAGACAGTGCCTGTGCAGAGTCGCGTTCGACCAGCGGTGAGCGACGGTCGTCACCGTATTTCTCGGCATCGGCGATCAGTTCATCGCGGATCAGGCGCTTAAGCTTGGTCGGCGAACCCAACGTTGCAATGAGACGGTCACGCTCGGCATCGAGTTTGTCCTGCTCGTCGCGGATCTTCATTTCTTCAAGACGCGCCAGTTGGCGCAGCTTGGTTTCGAGAATGTATTCGGCCTGTTCTTCGGACAAGTCAAAGCGTGCAATCAGCACGGGCTTGGGCTCGTCTTCGGAACGGATGATGCGAATCACTTCATCGAGGTTGAGGAACGCAGTGAGCAAGCCATCGAGCAAGTGCAGGCGACGTTCGACGCGGGCCAGTCGATATTTCAGACGGCGCGTTACGGTGTCGGTGCGGAACTGCAGCCATTCGGCAAGGAAGGCCTTGAGGCTCTTGACCTGCGGACGGCCGTTGAGGCCAATGACATTGAAGTTGACGCGGAACGTGCGTTCCAGATCCGTCGTTGCAAACAGATGTCCCATCAGCTGTTCGGCATCGACGCGGTTCGAACGCGTGATCAGCACGATGCGCGTGGGATTGGCGTGATCGGATTCGTCGCGCACATCCTCAAGCCATGGCAATTTCTTGTTGCGCATTTGCGCGGCAATCTGCTCGATTACTTTGCTCGGCGACACCTGATGGGGCAGAGCAGTGACAACGATATTGGCGCCTTCCTTGCGGTAGACACCGCGTGCACGCACGCTGCCGTTACCGGTCTCGTAGATGCTGAGCAGATCGTGTCGCGGCGAAATGATTTCGGCTTCGGTCGGATAGTCCGGTGCAGGAATGAACTCGCACAGTTCCTCCACGGTGGCCTTGGGATTGTCGAGCAAGTGGACGGTAGCGTTGACCACTTCGCGCAGATTGTGCGGCGGAACGTCCGTGGCCATGCCGACAGCGATGCCGGTCGTGCCGTTCAACAGCAGATGCGGCAAACGGGCCGGCAGCCACGTGGGCTCTTCGAGCGTGCCGTCAAAGTTTGGATCCCAGTCAACCGTGCCTTGGCCGAGCTCGCCTAACAGCACCTCGGCGATGGGAGTGAGTTTGGACTCCGTATAACGCATGGCCGCGAAGGACTTCGGATCGTCGCTGGAACCGAAGTTGCCCTGACCGTCAATCAGCGGATAGCGATAGCTGAAGGGCTGCGCCATCAGCACCATCGCTTCGTAACAGGCGCTGTCACCGTGCGGATGGAATTTACCGATGACGTCACCGACAGTCCGCGCGGACTTTTTAGGCTTGGCCGATGCGCTCAGCCCCAGTTCGCTCATCGAGTAAATAATGCGGCGCTGTACCGGCTTAAGACCGTCACCCAGGAACGGCAATGCCCGATCGAGCACTACATACATGGAGTAATCGAGATAAGCCTTCTCGGCGTATTCCTTTAACGGGATCTGCTCAAAACCGTGGAAGGCAGGGCGGACGGGCGAATCGATCGGGGTGTCAGTCACTGGAACAGTCAAAGCGGAATAATCATCAATTTTGAACCGTTCCCCGCGATTTTCCTAGCCTTATTCGAGGCAAGAAAAAACCCGCCTCATTACTGAAGCGGGTCTTTATATTTGGTGCCCAAGAGAGGACTTGAACCTCCACGCCTCGCGGCGCTAGTACCTGAAACTAGTGCGTCTACCAATTCCGCCACCTGGGCAAGGTGTTCAGGGCAAGGCCCCGAGTAGCTAGATATTATGGAGACCGAATTTTCGCTTGTCAATACCCGAATTCTATTTCGTATTCACAATACCGTGTGGCCCGGCGTGAGACACTGGGCAGATGAAGAAAAGGACCACACGGAAGGGGCCTGCTAAGGCCAATAAGGGATCAACGCCGGCCGCCAAGGCAGGCAAGACATCAGGAGTCACACGTCGCAATGCCGACCGCAAGGACGGGGCGGGCGGACCGCAGGCTCGGACTCCGGGTCGCCGCGGCGCCAAGAGCTCGTTACCACCATGGATGCCGCAGAATTTGCCTGCCGGCAAGCCCGATAAAGATCCATACGGCCACCGCGAGGCGGCCCGCTACGAAAAACCCATTGCCAGTCGCGAACTGATTTTGCAGACGCTGCTGGCTGCCGACGGCCCCTTGCAGTTCGAGGAGCTGGGCATGCAGCTGCAGATTTCCGATGAGGCCGATCAGAACGCATTCCGCAATCGCATCAAGGCGATGCTGCGCGATGGCCAACTGGTGCAGAACCGCAGCGGCGAACTGGCACCCACACGCCATCTGGATCTGATTCCAGGTCGCGTGATTGCCAACCCCGAGGGCTTCGGATTTTTGCGTCCCGATGTCGACACCGGCATCGAAGACGATATCTTTTTGCCACCGGCCGAGATGCGCAAAGTCATCAACGGCGATCGCGTGCTGGTGCAGATCGTTGGCGTCGATCGTCGTGGTCGTGAGGAAGGCAAGATCTCGCGCGTCCTGGAACGCGGCGTCACGCGCTTAATCGGCTATCTGACCATTGAAAACGGCATCAGTTTTGTGGTGCCTGATGACCGTCGGATTCAACGCAACATTCTGATTCCCGTTGATGCGCGTCTGGATGCGCAAGATGGCCAGCTGGTGGTTGCCGAGATCACACAGATGCCGGACGACCGCAAGCCGCCAATCGGACGCGTCGTTACGGTACTGGGTGACAAGCTCACGGCATCGTTGGCGGTGCAGGCGGCCATCCACGGTCACAACATTCCGCATGAATTTCCGCCGGAAGTGACGGCACAGGCCGAGTCCGTTCCGTTAGAAGTGACAGAAGCGGATATCGAAGGCCGCGTCGATTTGCGTTGGCTGCCTCTGGTCACCATCGATGGTGAAGATGCCAAGGACTTTGACGATGCTGTCTGGTGCGAACGTCAAGCCGATGGTGGCTATCGTCTGATCGTGGCCATTGCCGACGTGTCGCATTATGTGCGCCCGGGCTCGCCACTCGATACCGAAGCACAAAACCGCGGTACCTCCGTGTATTTCCCGGGTTTTGTGGTGCCGATGTTGCCCGAAGTGCTTTCGAACGGCATCTGCTCGCTGAAGCCCAAGGTCGATCGTCTGTGCTTTGTGTGCGATCTGCACATTGATCCAAACGGCGTGACCACGGAGAGCAGCTTCTACACGGCGGTCATGCATTCGCACGCGCGTCTGACTTATACGCAGGTCTGGAATGCACTGGGCGATGAGTCTGTCAGCGCCGAAGATCATGCGGCTGCCGTGGAATACGTCGGCCCGCTGATGCCGCACGTCCAGGCCCTGCACGGTCTGTATAAGATTCTGGTTGCAGCACGTGCCCGTCGTGGTGCCATCGAATTTGAAAGTGGCGAAGTGCGCTTCGTACTGGATAATTCCGGCAAGGTGCTGCAGGCCGGCATGCTGCAACGGAATGATGCTCACAAGCTGATTGAAGAATGCATGATTGCGGCCAACGTCGAAGCGGCTCGCTTTATTGATCGTGCGCAGATCCCGGCGCCGCATCGCGTGCATGAAAGACCGCCGGAGCGTAAATACAACGATCTGGTCGAGTTTCTGTCCGAATTCGGTCTGCGTCTGCCGGCCTGGGCCCGCGTCACGCCCAAGGACTATCGCAATCTGCTGATCAAGATTCGCGATCGCCCCGATTACGCACTGATCGAATCCGTGCTGCTGCGCTCGCAGTCGCTGGCGGTGTACTCGACCGCCAGCGATGGCCACTTCGGTCTGGCTCTCGATGCTTACGCGCACTTTACCTCGCCGATCCGCCGTTACGCCGACTTGCTGCTGCATCGTGCGATCAAGCATGCGCTATCCGGCGAACCGGCTGAGCGCTTCACGTATTCGCCGAGTAATATGGCCAACCTGTCGCTGGCCGTCTCCGAGCGGTCGCGCCGCGCCGAAGAAGCCGAGCGCGAAGTGGATGAGCGTTATCGCGCTGCCTGGATGTCAGAGCACGTTGGCGGAAAGTTCTCGGGTGTGATCAGTGGTGTCACGTCTTTTGGTCTGTTTGTCGAACTCGATGACTCCAAGGTCAACGGTCTGGTGCATGTCACCACGCTGCCGCGGGATTACTACCATTTCGATGCCATCCGCAAGACGTTGACGGGTGAGCGCACCGGTCGCGAGTTCCGATTGGGCGACCGCCTGGACATCATCGTGATGAAAGCATCGGTCGAAGAACGTAAAATTGACTTCAAGCTCGCCCCTGACGGCAGCAAGGAGTCCGGTCCACCGGCACGCAGAAAAGGTAAACGATGAGTTCCAAGCAATGGATTGCCGGCATTAATGCGGTCGGCGCAGCACTCGAGCACGATGCAGAAAACGTGCGCGAGGTTCTGATCGAGGCGGGTGCAAAGAACACCCGTTTGGCGGAGATTGAATCGCGTGCGCAACGTCTCGATGTGTCGGTCCGCAAGGTGCCCAAAACCGCGATCGATGGCGTGGTCGGCAATCTGCGGCACCAGGGCGTCATCGCGCGCTATGCGGCGGCCAAGACTTACAACGAGTCGGATCTGATTGAACTGGTCGAAGAGGCTGCGGGCAGTGCATTGCTGCTGATTCTCGACGGCGTCCAGGATCCGCACAATCTCGGTGCCTGTCTGCGTTCCGCGGCAGCCGCGAATGTCACGGCAGTGATCATTCCGCGCGATAAGGCGGTGCAGGTCAATGCGACGGTCCGCAAGACTTCGGCCGGCGCTGCTGATTCCATTCCCGTCGTGGCCGTCACCAATCTGGCCCGCACCATGAAATCAATGCAACAACAGGGTGTGTGGCTATACGGTCTGGCCGGTGATGCCGGCGGATCGCTCTACAAGACGGACCTGCGTGGCAATGTCGGTCTGGTAATGGGTGGCGAGTCCGATGGCCTTCGCCGCCTGACCCGAGAGACCTGCGACAGCCTGATCTCGATTCCGATGCCAGGTGCTGCCGATGTTGAATCGCTCAATGTCTCCGTTGCAGCCGGTATCTGCGTGTTCGAAGCGGTTCGCCAGCGCCAAGCCTGAGATTGCATGCACCATGACTGACACCGCACCGTTGCATCATTCGCTCCACCAGCGCTTTCGCGGCTTTCTGCCGGTGGTGGTCGATGTCGAGACGGGCGGCTTTGACAGCCGTAAGCACGCGTTGCTTGAAATTGCGGCCATTCCGGTCGATCTCGATGCCGACGGCATGCTGATCCCTGGCGAAACGGTTAGTGCCCACGTGGCACCTGCCGAAGGCACAGAGGTCGATCCGAAATCGCTCGAGATCACCAAAATCAAGCTCGATCATCCGTTGCGGCGCGCGGTCTCTGAAAAGGAGGCGTTGGACAAAGTGTTTGCACACATCCGCGCCGCCATGAAAAAGCATCATTGTAAGCGGGCGATTCTGGTCGGGCACAATGCTGTGTTCGATCTGAACTTCATCAATGCTGCGGTGGAACGCACGCAACATAAGCGTTGTCCCTTCCACCCGTTTAGCGTGTTCGATACCGTGACCTTAGGCGGCGCTTTGTGGGGGCAGACGGTGCTGGCACGCGTCGCCATTGCCAACGGCATGGAGTGGGATGGCCATAACGCCCATTCCGCGATTTACGACACCGAACAGACGGCGCAAGTGTTTTGCGATGCGCTCAACGCCATTGCCCGGAGCGCCGGAAAAGACAATCTGTTGCCGCCTTACGCGCCCATCGAGTCCGAAGACGTCAGCGGCTCGCCCAGCTCCGACGCCAGGTGAAGGTAGTCGGCGTGCGTCAGTTCGCGCGCCAGCACTCGGCCGTCTTCGGCATCTCTTCGTAACAGCAGCAAGGTCATGCCTTCGATAACCGGATCCTCCTGCACGCGATGCGCGTAGGCGGCTAGCCGCCTTGAATCCGGATCGGTCGTAGTTTCGACCTCGAGTTGCAGGGCTTCGTAATGAGCGAGATCCAGGAGGGCTTCGTCCGCCTGCAACGTTTCGATGAACTCTCCGGCCAGATCCTTAAAGTAAGGCGAGCGTTGTGTCATCGCGCCTAAAAACTGATCGATGGCAGCCGACCATTCATTCTCGCCCAGCGTAGCGGCCGTGCGTGGCAGCTGGGTGCGCAGTAGGCTCGCTAAATTGGCACGTACAAGCTCGTGATAGATGGCCGCGCGCTCCGGTCGAACGTCTGCAGGTCGCTCGGACAAACCACGCAAATAGGCTCCAAACTCACGCAATGTGCTTTTCATGTTACGGCTTCCGCAGCATGTAGCGCATGGCGGATGCGTTGCGCTTCGTCGAGCAATTCCGCAAACGGCGGAAAGTGGAAGTCCCGTTCCAGCACTGTAGGGCGCGGACCGATCTGCTCAATCGTCTGTTGCAGCAGATTCCAGACGGCATCGGTGACCGCGGCGCCGTGGCTGTCGATCAGAAGCTCCTCGGACTCTACGAAATGGCCGGCCATGTGCATGCACACGATACGACGCGGATCGAGCAGGCGCAGCAACTCGAGCGGATCGGTGCCGTGATTGCGGTAATTGACGTAGAGATTGTTGACGTCGAGCAGTACGTCGCAGTCGGCGGCCTCTGCCACCGCATGCACAAATTCGGGCTCAGACATCGGTGACTGGGCGCCGGTCGGCATCGTCAGGTAGTACGACACGTTTTCGATGGCAATGCGACGCTCAAGCCGATCCTGCACCTCACGAATGCGCGCACTGACGTGGCGCACGGACTCCTCGCTAAAGGGCAAGGGAAACAGTTCGTGGAGACGAGCCTCGTCACCGCTCCAGCTGAGGTGCTCGGAATACAGTTGCACCTGATGCTCGTGCAGGAATGCACGCAGATCGGCCAGATGCCCATCATCAAACGGAGTGAGACCACCAAGGTCCAGCGATAAGCCGTGGCAGTTGAGCGGGTAACGGTTGGTGATCTCGGACAACATGCCGGCGTACCGGCCGCCGAGCCCGATCCAGTTCTCCGGGGCGCACTCGACAAAGTCGATGGCCCCTTCGGGCGCATCGAGCACATCCTGAAACAAAGCGCGCCGCAAGCCAAGGCCTACGGCGCGCTGATCCGGTTCACGCATAACTTGCGCGCAACGGCTTACGGTTTGGTCGGTTTGTGATCCGCGCCGCAGCTGTGCTCGGCGGCCTTTGCATCACTGCCGGCCGCTTTCGCGCCGCCACATTTGCCTTCGCCACATTTGCCTTCGCCGCAGGCGTGCTCGGCTGCTTTGGCCGCGCCTTTGTCCATCTTGGCGTGGGCAGCGTCGAACTCGGAGCGCGAAATCATGCCGTCCTTGTTGGTGTCGATGTCGTCAAAGCTGTGGTGAGCTTTGGGTGCAGCGGCACCGGGATGGTTGGCCTGAGCAGCAGCCGGCGCGGCGGCAACCAGGGTGGCCAGCATGGCGGCAGAAAGACGGGTATGCACTTTGTTCATGATGATCGACTCATGGGGGCAGGTTGCATCAGTATACGTTGCTGACGCGCGCCCTGCGACCCTGTTCAGGCAGTCATTTAGGGAGCCTTGGTGGTGTTGGCGCTGTCGTCCTTTTCACGTGGAGGTAGCGGCTGCTCCGACATCTCGCGGAACCACACATTCTCTGCGATGTTGGTCGCGTGGTCGCCCGCGCGTTCAAGGTTCTTGGCCATGAACTGCAAGTGCGTGCAGGGCGTGATGTTGCGCGGATCTTCCATCATGTAGGTGAGCAAGTCGCGGAACAGCGAGGTGTACGCAGCGTCGATGTTCTTGTCGTTATCACGCACCTTCAGAGCCAGCTCGGTGTCGTTGTTGCGGTAGGAATCCAGTGCCATGCGGAACTGCTCGACTACCAGACGACCGAGATTGCGCAGCGAGGCTACGTGCGGAACCGGTGTGGCGGAGTTCAACACGGTGGAACGCTTCGCCAGATTCGCGGCATAGTCGCCGATGCGCTCGATGTCGCTGGCGATGCGAATGGTGGCCAGAATTTCACGCAGGTCGCGGGCCATCGGGCCGCGCAGGGCCAGTTGCATGACATCGTGGCTGATCACGGCTTCGAGCTGATCGATGGCCTCGTCGTTCATGATGAGACGTTCCGCCGCGTTGGTGTCGCGACGTTCCACTACATCGAGGGCGGCATCAAGTTGGGCGGCTGCCATCTCACCCATCTTCAGGGTTTCATTGGCCAGACGCTGATATTCAGTGTTGCTGGACTGCAGGATGTGGTCGTTAAGTTGTGGCATGTCGCAGGCTCCTGAGGGGCTTAGCCGAAGCGGCCGGTAATGTAGTCTTCCGTCTGTTTGTTGGACGGATTCGAGAAGATGGTGCCCGTGGCATCGTGCTCGATCAGATCGCCAAGATACATAAAGGCCGTGTAATCGGAGACGCGTGCTGCCTGTTGCATGTTGTGCGTCACGATCGCGATGGTGAACTCTTTCTTGAGCTCCTCAACCAGCTGTTCAATACGGCTGGTCGAAATCGGATCGAGTGCAGACGTCGGCTCATCGAGCAGCAGTACCGACGGACGCAGTGCGACGGCACGAGCGATACACAGACGTTGCTGCTGACCGCCGGACAGGCCGAGTGCCGATTGCGACAGTTTGTCCTTGACCTCATCCCACAGCGCGCTCTGATGCAGGGCCAGCTCGACGCGTGCATCCATTTCCGACTTGCTCAAGCGCTCATGGTGGCGAATGCCGTACGCAATGTTCTCGTAAATGGTCATGGGGAAGGGGACCGGCTTCTGGAACACCATGCCGACCTGACTGCGCAGACGGTTCATGGGGTACTTGGGATTCAGAATGTTCTCACCGTCGAGCAGAATTTCGCCGGTGGCATTCAGGCCGGGGTACAGCGAATAGATGCGGTTGAATGTCCGCAACAAGGTCGACTTGCCGCAGCCGGAAGGACCGATCAGTGCCGTCACCTTCTTTTCGGGGATCGGCAGATTGATGTTCTTAAGCGCATGGTACTTGTTGTAGTAAAAGTCCAGCTTGCGCGCTTCGAGCTTGATGCTCTCGTGACCCATAGTCGGGTGGGTGGTCGCAGTGTTCGAGGCGACAGTGCTAAACGGCGTTTCCAGATTCATGGTCAAAGTCTCGTGCATCAGTCGTTGGTGATGCGCTTGCGGAGAAGGAAGATGCGGGCGAACAGGCTGACAAACAGAACGAACAGGGTCAGCACCAGTGCAGCGGCCCATGCCAGTGCATTCCAGTTTTCATCAGGCGTGTTGGCAAAGCTGTTCATAGTGACGGGAACCGAGGCCATGGGAGAACCCAAGTCCAGACTCCAGTACTGATTGTTCAAAGCGGTAAACAGCAGCGGTGCGGTTTCACCGCTGATGCGGGCCAGTGCCAGCAAAATACCGGTGACGATACCTGCAGAGGCGCCGCGATACAGTACTTGGACAATCACTTTCCATTGCGGCACGCCCAGCGACAACGCCGCTTCGCGCATTTGTGTCGGAACCAGGCGCAACATTTCGTCAGTGGTCCGCACGACCACCGGCAGCACAATGAATGCCAGCGCGATGGCACCTGCAAAGCCGGAGAACGAACCGCCGGTCTGCAGCACCAACATGGCGTAAACGAACAAGCCAAGCACGATTGACGGGGCCGACATGAGAATGTCGTTCACGAAGCGGACCACGGTGCCGAACTTGCGCGCATTGCCATATTCAGCCAGCCAAGTACCGGCCGCAACGCCCAAGGGAGCGCCGATCACGATGGCGATGCCGCACATGATCAGACTGCCCACGAAGGCGTTGAGCATGCCGCCCTTTTCGCCGGGTGGCGGGGTCATCTTGGTGAAGAGATCCAGTCCGAGATTCGGCAGACCCTTCATAAAGACGGTGTAGAGAATCCACGCCAGGAACGTCAGGCCGATAATGGCAGCCACCGTTGCCAGCACAATAGCGACAACATTGGTAATTGCGCGGCGCATATAAATGCCGGACATCAGTTGCCCTCCTTGCGGGACAGGCGTTGCAGCATCAGACGGGCGATGGCAAGCACGATGAAGGTGACGACGAACAGTACGAAGCCGAGCAACAGCAGGGCGCTGCGATACTCTTCGGTGGCTTCGCCGAAGTCATTTGCGATGAGCGCTGCAATGGTGGTGCCGGGCGACATCAGCGAGGTGGGCATGTCGACACTGTTGCCGACCACGTAGGCCACGGCCATCGTTTCGCCGAGTGCGCGACCCAGACCCAGGAACACGCCGCCAATCACGGCCGAACGGGTATAGGGCAGCACGATGTCCCAGCTGACTTCCCACTTCGTCGAGCCCAGAGCGTACGCCGATTCCTTGAGACGGGTTGGGACGGTCAGGAACACTTCGCGCATGGTGGACGTAATAAACGGGATCACCATGATGGCGAGTACGATGCCGGCGGTGAACAGGCCGATACCGATACCGGCCGACTGGAACAGCGAACCGATCACCGGTAATTTGGCCAGCGTATTGTCAATGACCGGAATGAAGTACTCAGTCATCAGTGGAACGAATACAAACAGGCCCCACATGCCGTAAATGATCGAGGGGATACCCGCGAGCAGTTCCACTGCGGTGCCCACCGGGGTACGCATCCAGCGCGGCGCCACTTCGGTCAGGAAGAAGGCAATGCCGAACGAGATTGGCACCGCAATGATCATTGCAATCAAGGCGGTAACAATCGTACCGAAGATCGGGATCAGGGCGCCGTACTTGTTTTCGACCGGGTTCCATTCGGTGGTCGTAAAGAAGTCGAGGCCCGAGCTCATCAGCGCATGGCGGCCGCCCCACAACATGGTGAGTGCAGCACTGGCCAGCGCAACCAATACGAAAATAACGACCCCGGTGAGGGCCATTTTGAACCACCGGTCGTGCCGGGCATCCTTCGAGTCACGGGAAGATGGTGGCGTTTTATCGAGAGCAGTTACGCTCATGCAGTGCAATCCTTAGTCGCGCAAAAAAAAGAGCAGTCATCCGCAACCTGGGGAGACGAATGACTGCCTTCAACGGAGAGTAACCGTTACTGCGTCTTGATGTTTTGAGCCCAGTACGCTTCGACTTGCTGGACCACCGCGGCGGGCAGCGGAACATAGTGCAGTTCCTTAGCCTGTTCGCCACCGTTGGCATAAGCCCACTTAAAGAAGGCCAGTGCATCGGCGACGCGCTTCTTGTCCTTCGGATCCTTGTGAACCAGGATGAAGTTGGTTGCAGCGATCGGCCAGGAATCGGCACCGGGAGCGTTGGTGATCACTAGGTTGAAGTCCTTGGCGTTCGCCCAATCGGCACTCGCAGCAGCAGCCTGGAACGATTCAATGGTCGGTGAGACAAAGTTACCGGCAGCGTTCTGCAGCTGGACTGTATTCATTTTATTTTCGAGCGCGTAGGCCAGTTCGACGTAACCGATCGAGTTCTTTGCCTGCTTGACGTAGCTGGCCACGCCATCGTTACCCTTGCCGCCCAGCGAGCCGGCCGGGAAGTTCACCTTGGAATCTTCGCCAACGGCGGTCTTGAATTCAGGGCTAACCTTGGACAGGTAATTGGTGAAGTTATACGTGGTTCCCGAACTGTCCGAACGGACGACCAGATTGATCTTGCTGTTCGGTAGGGCCGTACCGGCGTTGACGGCAGTGATCTTGGCATCGTTCCACTGGGTGATCTTGCCGGCGAAGATGTCGGCCAAGATCGGACCGGTCAGTTTCAGCGAGCCGGCAGCGATGCCTTCGACATTGATGACCGGGACCACGCCGCCCATGGCGGACGGGAATTGTGCCAGACCGGCTTCAGCCAGTTCTTCGGACTTGAGCGGCTTGTCGGACGAGCCGAAATCGACCGTACCGGCCTTGATTTGCTGGATGCCGCCGCCGGAACCGATCGACTGATAGTTGATCTCCGCGCCGGTTTCCTTGTTATAGGATGAGGACCAGCGGCTCAGCAGCGGGAAAATAAAGGTTGCACCGGCACCGGTGATCGAGGCTTCGCTCTTGGCACCTGCAGTGGCGGCAGTCGTGGAGTCTGCGCCGGTCTTCGGAGCTTCGGCTTGCTTGCAGCCGGCAATGAAAAGGGTAGATGCGATGGCAAGTGCAATGATGCGAGTGCGCGTTTGCATTTCGAGAGTCCTTGATTCAGGTTCCGGGTGAGAATCGGGCTCCGCAAGGAGCCGAGTTCGGGTTGCCAATATGAAATGATAATAATGTTACGCCTTGATGACATCGGCAATCGTTTTATTTCACCCGTATAAAAATGGAGCGTCCGCATCGGCCTTCGCCCCAACAGAAAACGCCGGCACCTTGCGGTACCGGCGTTGCCCGAATCACTACGGAGAGTAGAGATCAGTACTTGGCTTCGGTTGCCCAATAGCCTTCGACTTGCTTCACCAGCGAGGCCGGCAGCGGGACGTAGTCCAGAGCGGCAGCGGCAGCGTCACCCTTGGCGTACACCCAGCGGAAGAACTCGATGGTGTTCTTCGAACCTTGCGGGTTTTTCGGTTGCTTTTGCATCAGGATGAAGTTGGTGGCAGTGATCGGCCATGCTTCTTCGCCCGGAGCGTCGGTGATGACCAGGTTGAAGTCCTTAGCCGAACCCCATTGTGCGCTGGCAGCAGCGGCGGCAAAGGTCTTGTCGCTAGGGATGATGAAGTTGCCGGCGCGGTTCTTCAGACGGCTGTAGGGCATCTTGTTTTGCAGCGCATAGGACAGTTCGACATAGCCGATCGAGCCCTTGATTTGCTTGACGTAAGCAGCAACGCCTTCGTTACCCTTGCCGCCGATACCGCCCGGCCAGTTGACCGAGGTACCTTGACCGACCTTGGACTTCCATTCCGGCGAGACCTTGGACAGGTAGTTGGTGAAGTTGAACGAGGTGCCCGAACCGTCCGAGCGGTGCACGATGCGGATCGGCAGGTCGGGGAGCTTGACGCCGGCGTTAGTAGCGGCCAGACGCGGGTCGTTCCACTTCTTGATCTTGCCCAGGAAGATATCGGCCAGGGTTGCGCCGTCCATCTTCATGGCACCGGCCGGGACGCCCGGCAGGTTGAACACCGGAACCACACCACCGATAACCGACGGGAATTGGATCAGGCCGGCCTTGTCCAGTTCTGCGGAGCTGAGCGGAGCATCCGACGAACCGAAGTCAACGGTCTTAGCCTTGATTTGAGCGATACCACCGCCCGAACCGATCGACTGATAGTTCACTTTCTTGCCGGTGGCCTTGGAGTAGTCAGCCGACCACTTGGACATGACCGGGAACACGAACGATGCGCCTGCACCGGTCACATCGGCTGCGAAGGCCTGACCGGCCAGCAGCGCGCCGGCGACGGCGGCAACGATTTGAGTCTTGACGAATTTCATCTTGATTTCCTTTGGGAGTTACAGTGACCGACGGTGCACCGGAGTGCACCGCCGGTTAGGACTTACCAGTAAATTTGTGCGCGAGCAGTGATCGAGCTCGGATCGTCATTGACGTTGCCGATGTTCGTCTTGAACTTGCTCGAGGTGACCTTGTTGTAGTTCAGTGCGAACTTGAAGTTGGAGCGCCAGTACCAGTTGGCACCCAGCGTCCAGGTATCTTGCTTGCCGCCCAGCACACCGGTGCCCTTCGGCGGGGTGCCGGCAAACGAGCCGTCATTCAAGTTGATGGTGTCGTAGCGCAGACCCAGTTGGAACATGCCGGCCGACGGGTTGTCCGGCAGACCCAGCGACGGGGTGCCGCCCTTATAGCCGAACTTCTCACCGGTGACATTCCACACGGCGCTGACGTAACCGCCGTCGGTGTCGAAATCGCGTGCCGAGGTTACACCCGACACCTTGGTTTGCATGTATTCGCCTTGCAGCTTGAACGGGCCGGTGATGTACAGGGCTTCGAGACCGGTGGTCGCTGCTCGATCCACGTTGGTCACGCTGCCGGTGTCGACCAGGTAAGCGGTGGCCAGATCGGCCATCGGACGCACGCGCAGACGCAGGACGTCGCCGTCGGTGTCACGGCTGACATAGGACAGGCCCAGGTGCAGGACGTTGCCGCCATCGTTGATCGGAGCAAAGGTGCCGCGCACGCCGTAACCGACGCCGTGGTTACCGTTGCGGGTCAGTTCGCGAGTGAACCACGAACCCATGACCGACCAGTTCTTGTCGCCGGTACCGGCAGCCACACCGAGGCGGCGAGCAACGGTCATGCCGTTGGTGATCGAAGCCTTAGCGATGAAGTCATTGTGCTTGGTCGAAGTCAGTTCTTCCAGGCTGTGCGGTTGCTTGTACTGACCGATTTGGACGAAGTTGTTGGAGTTGCTGCCGATGGTGTACTTGGCGTTGACGTCCAGCCACTTCTTGGCCTTCACGTCATGACCGACAACCCAGCTGACAGCGCCAGGGCCCTTGCCCTTGAACACCAGCTCAGCGCGGCGCAGTTCGAATTCGGTATCCTTGCCGTTCAGAGCTTGACCGTTCTGATCGACGATGTCGTTGGAGAACCAGTTGCCGTCGGCTTGAACCAGGCCTTCGAACGAGATTTCCGAACCACCGATCACGTCAAACGCGATTTCAGCTTTGGCAGCCGGGGCGAACAGAGCCGCAGCCAGGGCGACGGCGATGATTTTGCGAGAATGCAACATGGGGAGGGGTGCCTTTGGGCTTGTCGAGATGACGAAAGCTTAGGTGCCCCGTGTTTCACTTCTGTGACACAAAATGAAATATTTACGGTTCTGCGACAAATTTTTGCTTTTCAGGAAACTTGCACAGATCGGCAATGAGACAGTTGCCGCATAAAGGGCGCTGGGCTTTACACACGTAACGTCCATGCAAGATCAGCCAATGATGTGCATCGTACAAGTAGGGTTCCGGAATGATTTTGAGCAGATTCCGTTCGACTTGATCGACATTGGCGCCCGGCGCGAGACCCGTCCGATTCGCGACTCGAAAGATATGGGTATCGACAGCCAATGTCGGCTCACCGAACGCCGTGTTCAGAATAACGTTGGCCGTTTTGCGTCCGACACCGGGTAGCGCTTCGAGCGCGCTGCGACTTTGCGGAACTACGCCGTCGTGCAAATCAACCAGCATGTGGGCCGCTTTGATGAGATTGGCGGCTTTGGTATTAAAGAGCCCGATGGTGGCAATGTGCTGGATCAGCTCTTCTTGGCCCAAGTCCAATAACTGTTGTGGGGTTTCAACTATGCGGAACAATGCACGGGTGGCCTTGTTGACGCCGACGTCTGTCGATTGTGCACTGAGTGCAACCGCAACCAGCAGCTGATACGTGTTGCCGTATTCAAGCTCCGTCGTCGGTTTCGGATTGTGCTGCTGAAAACGGCGGAAGGCTTCGGCGACCGCTGCACGTGTCCAGCGGGTGGGGCGTGCCGGTCGCTTCGTTGCGGCCTTATGGGGCTTCGCTTTGGTATCCGCGGGTTTCGACATGTGACGTATTTGTTTCAGGCTTGCGACTTGCGGGCCGCGGCGCGTGCTTTGGCGCGTTCCAGCGCGGCTTGCGCGACACTCGGTAAGTTACCGGTGGCTGTTGACTGTCCTGCACGGCGAGCGGCACGCTCCTTTTGCTTGGCGAGTTCGCGCGCCTGCTTGGCCCGATAGCGCTCGCGGGCGGCCAATGCCTGGCGGCGCTCGGTCTGCCATTGCACCAGCTGCGGCAATACCGTCAGCCACTCTGTATCGTCGCTCGCTTCCTGCTGTGGCGAGAGGTCCACATCGAGCAGTCCCATCTCCAACGCGGCATCGAGATCACCTGCTTTTGCGGCAATTATTAAAGCGCTGCGAATATCAGCGTCCATTGCCGCTGTCATTCGCCTTTGAATTCGGCAGCACGTTTGCCCAAGAACGCGGCGGTGCCTTCGCGCATGTCGTTGGTGCTGAAGATCAGGCCAAACTGCGTGGACTCGTAGGAGAGGGCTTCGGTCATGGGCATCTCTTCGCCATTGAGTACGCAATCGAGAATGGACCGCAAGGCGAGCGGGGCGGCATTGGCTAACTGCGTAGCGATTTGTTCAACGGTTGATTCCAAAGCGTCAGCCGCCACCACACGATGGACGATGCCGAGTTCATAACCGCGTTGCGCAGTAATCGGTGCGCCCAGCAGACACAGCTCCAGCGTTGCCCCACGGCCGGCCAGACGCAGCAGCCGCTGTGTACCGCCAAAACCCGGGACCAGACCTAAATTAATTTCGGGCTGGCCGATCTTGGCCGTATCGCCCGCGATGCGCAGGTGGCAGCACATCGCCAGTTCGAGACCGCCGCCCAATGCAAAGCCGTTGATCATCGCAATCACCGGTTTGCCCAGTTGTTCAACGCGTCGCATCATGTCGGTGCCGCGCTTGGAAAAATCGCGCCCTTGCACGGGCGTTAGAGCATTCATTTGCGCGATGTCGGCGCCGGCGACGAATGCCTTCGGACCCGAACCCGTCAGCACCACGACTCGCACCGAAGGATCGGCACCCGCTTCCTGAAAGGCGCGGTCGAGCTCATCGAGCGTTTCGGCATTTAGCGCATTCAGCTTGTCAGGGCGATTAACGAAAATCTTACGAATGGCGCCTTGATTTTCGATGAGGAGGTTGGCAAATGGCATGAATCGGGGCTCCGAGTGAAACTTTTTTGAATGGGGATGGTCCAAAGGAACAGACTAAATGGTGATCCAGGCTCCGTTGCGTTTATCCTAGCGTGTCTGGCTCCTTCCCTGACAGGTCGGGCCTTTATGGAGCCTGTGGCGTGCTCCGGCAACTACCCACAAGTACATTTTAATATTGGAGAGTTTCAATTCATGAAGTATCGCGTTTTGGCCATTGCTCTGGCCGCCGCCTCCGTTGCGGGCTCCGCTGCCGCTCAAGATCTGTCGTCCGAAAAGGGCAAGGTCAGCTATTACCTCGGATATGATCTGGCCGCCCGCGTTCTCGAAGTCGGTGAATCGGTCGATGCCAACTCCGTCCTTAAGGGTGTGAACGATGCCATCGCTAAGAAAGAGCCGGCGATCCCCGAAGACCAATTGAAGGCCGCTCTGCAAGCCTACGATGCGCGCGTTCAAGCCCGTGCCAAGGCCGAGTTTGAAAAGGTCGCCGCCAGCAACGCCGCCGAGAGCACCAAGTTCCTGGCTGCTAATAAGGCTAAGGCGGGCGTGCAAACCCTTCCGAACGGTCTGCAATATCGTGTCATCGCTGCCGGTAAGGGTGCTAAGCCCACTACCACCAGCGCTGTGAACATCAAAGTTGCCGGTCCGTTCCCTTACGGTCAACGTCCGCAAGATCCGCAAGCACTGGCTGCTAAGCCGGCCGACGGTCTGAAGATCAGCGACATTCCGCTGGCCGGCCTGCGTCAGGCACTCACCATGATGCCGACCGGCTCCAAGTGGGAAATTACGTTGCCGCCGGCACTGGGTAACGGCAAGGATTCGCGTATGCCGAATGCCGTTCTTCAGTACGAAGTGGAACTGGTTTCGTTCAAGTAAGCGATACTGGTCGTAGCAGTACCCGCGATGCGCCGGCTGTCCGGCGCATCGCCATTTCAGAGACCCGAATTTCAATGACACTGCAGTCCATCTCGACGCCTTGCATCAACGTCTGCACCATCGGTGCCGACGGCTTGTGCACGGGTTGTTTCCGGTCGGGCAACGAAATCGGTTTCTGGTCGCAATGGGACGAGTCACGTCGTCGCGGGGTCATGTCGAAGGCCTTGCCGGAGCGCGAGCACGTCACCACCGCGTTGTTGCGTACCTTGCATCCGGTATTGCATCCGCCGCAGGCACCCGCCGTGAACTGGGCAGATCTGGGGCCTCTGTTTGAGTTGCAAGGCGAACCCGATGTGCCGGCCGACTGGCGCGAGGCCGCGGTGCTCATTCCATTGGTGGCACGCGAGACCGGTATCTATGTGCTGCTCACTCGCCGCACGGAGACCTTGCGGCAGCATAGCGGGCAAGTCAGTTTCCCCGGAGGTGCACGCGATGAAACGGATGCTGACATCGTAGCGACCGCCATGCGCGAAGCGCACGAGGAAATCGGTATCACGGCACGTCGCTTTCATCCGGTCGGGTTTCTCGATCGCTTTGCGACGATCTCGCGTTACGTTGTCACGCCGGTTGTGGCTTGGCTGGACAGTAACTATCAGGCCGTCCCCAATCCTCACGAAGTCTCCGAAGTATTTGAGATCCCGTTGTCGCATCTGCTCGATGAGGCGCAGTACTTTGAACGCACCGTTGAATTTGGCGGACACATCCGTCAAGTCGGCGAGTTTCAGCCGCATCCTGACGCTCCGCATCGCGTGTGGGGCGCAACGGCCGCCATGTTGCGGATGCTGCGGACGGCTATTGCGCAAGGGAGTCCTTCGCCATGATTCGTAATCTGATTGCTACGGCGCAATTGCAGGAATTACTTGATGCAGGGCGTGCGCCGGTGTTACTCGATTGCCGCCATGATCTGATGCAGCCCGACTGGGGGCGTTCGGTATTTACTGAGTCGCACTTGCCGAGCGCGATTTGCGTGTCCATGGATGAGGAGCTGTCCGGTTCGCATTCGGTTGGCGCAGGAAGGCATCCGTGGCCCTCGATTGAGCAGTGGCGTGCGCAGTTGGCCGCGTGGCAGATTACTCGAGAAACGCACGTAGTTGTTTACGATCAGAATTGCGGCATGTTTGCAGCGCGGGCCTGGTGGTTGCTCAACGTTTCCGGTCACAATTCGGTTGCCGTGCTCGATGGCGGCTTTCGCGCATGGGCCGACGAGGGGCGATCCTTGGAATCCGGCATTGCAGAGTCGGCACCGGGGGCATCCGAGGAGTCGGTGGCGGACGTGGAGTTCGATCGCACACGACTGCTGACGGCCGAGCAACTGATCGCAGCCCGCAATGCAGGGCGACCGGTGATCGATTCGCGGGCCGCTGATCGTTATCGCGGCGAAAATGAAACGATCGATGCGAAGGCCGGACACATTCCCGGTGCAGTGAATCGACCGTTTGCATTGAACCTGTCGCCAGACGGCCGCTTGAAGCCGGCTGCCGACTTGCATCGCGAGCTCGGCGAACTGTTGCAGAGCACGGGTAGTGATCAGGCACCGGTGTTTTATTGCGGCTCGGGTGTGACCGCGGCCCATAATTTATTGGCGATGGAGTTGGCGGGCTTCACCGGCGCTGCCATGTACCCACCTTCATGGAGCGGCTGGATTGAAGATGCTGATCATCCCATCGCGACCGGAGAACGACCCTGATGTTTCAATCAATTAAATTTGCCGGCCTGACAGCGGTCGCTGCGTTCAGTGCGATGACGATGATGCCCCAAGCGGCTGCGGCCCAGACTCCGGTCTGTGTGCCGGTAATCTCGCAGGCCGTCGTGCGCGTACCGCCGGGTAAGCCGAAGATGATGGCCGGCTACTTCCGGCTCGATAATCCGTGCCGAAAGGCCGTCGTTCTGAATGCAGCGCGCAGTGCCAAGTTTGGTGAGGTCAGCATCCACGAGACCGTAGAGCGCGACGGCATGGCCCGCATGCGCTACGTACCATCGCTGGTGATTGCAGCCGGCGACCGTGTCCTATTTCAGCCCGGTGGCTTGCATCTGATGATGATGAAGCCGCGCGCCGCTGTGGCGATCGGCACACGCATTCCGGTCCGCCTTTCGGGGCCCGGCTGGAGTCAGCAAGTACTGTTTGAAGTGCGCGGAATGTCCGCTGACTGAGCGGGCGCACTTCGCGCTGTCGAGTTTGCGCTTACAGCGCGTCGAGAATCGTTTGCGGCAAGGGAACGCTTTGACCCGTTTCGGAATCGATCCAGACGACGGTCACGGTGCCATCGCAATACAGCTCGTCCTGACGTTCCGGATGCACCATTTGGTGAGCAATGGTCATGCTCGAGGTTCCGACGCGCTCTGCCGTTAACAGGATGCGCACCGAGCCCGGCCACAGCAGCGGACGACGATAGTTGAGCTGACTGGCCACCATCACGGGGACGACCCGGTCATCGAGACCGACGCCCGCAACACTTAACATCCATTGCAGTCGCGATTCTTCGAGATACGTCAGGTACGTCGAATTGTTGACGTGATTGAACGCGTCCAGATCGCGCCAGCGAATGGGTAACAGGGTGTCCAGCAACAACTCACCACTCATTTGGATTTCCTATTCTTGGCCGCTGCTTTGGGTTTTGCGGCGGCTTTGGGTTTGGGTTTGGATTCGGGTTTGGGTTCGGATTCGGGTTTGGTACCGACCAGCGGTGCCAGGAATCGCCCGGTGTGCGAATGCGGATTGGCAGCTACATCTTCGGGCGTACCCACTGCCACGACCGTACCGCCGCGATGGCCGCCTTCCGGTCCCATGTCCACGATCCAGTCGGCGGTCTTGATCACATCGAGATTGTGTTCAATGACCACCACGGTATTGCCGTTGTCGCGCAGGCGATGCAGGATCTCGAGCAAATGCGCGATGTCATGGAAATGCAGACCGGTGGTCGGCTCATCGAGAATATAAAGCGTCTGACCTGTGCCGCGACGTGACAACTCCTTGGAGAGTTTGACGCGTTGCGCCTCACCACCGGACAGTGTCGTCGCGCTTTGGCCAAGGCGGATATAGCCCAAGCCGACATCGACCAGCGTTTCCAGCTTGCGCGAGATCGAGGGGATGGCTTCAAACAAGGTCAAAGCTTCGCTGACCGTCATCTCGAGCACATCGCTGATGTTGTGGCCCTTGTAGCGGATCTCCAAGGTCTCGCGGTTGTAGCGTTTGCCGCCGCATACATCGCAAGGGACGTAGACGTCAGGCAGGAAGTGCATCTCGACCTTGATCAGACCGTCGCCCTGGCAAGCTTCACAACGACCACCGCGAACATTAAAGCTGAAACGGCCAGGTGAGTAGCCGCGCGCACGTGCCTCGGGTACTTGTGCAAACAGTTCGCGCAACGGAGTAAACAGGCCGGTGTAGGTGGCCGGATTGGAGCGCGGCGTGCGGCCGATCGGTGACTGATCGATATCCACGACTTTGTCGTACTGATCGAGTCCTTTGATTTCGCGATGCGGTGCGATGGAATGTGACGCCCCGTTGAGCTCATTGGCGGCGAGCGGGAAAAGGGTGTCGTTGATCAGCGTCGACTTGCCGGAGCCCGAAACGCCGGTCACACAAGTCATCAGTCCGACCGGGATCTCCAGATCGACCTCACGCAGGTTGTTGCCGGTGGCGCCATACACATTCAAGGTGGCGTCGGGATTCATCGGCTTGCGTTGCGCCGGCACCTCGATGCGCAGTTCGCCCGTCAGGTATTTGGCCGTAATGGATTCGGGTGCTTTGAGCAATTCGTCCAGCGTGCCTTGCGCAATGACGCGACCGCCGTGTACGCCGGCATACGGACCGATGTCGACGATGTAGTCGGCGAGGCGAATGGCATCCTCGTCGTGCTCCACCACGATCACCGTGTTGCCGAGATCACGCAGGCGTGTCAGCGTGCCGAGCAGTCGTTCGTTGTCGCGTTGGTGTAAACCGATCGAAGGCTCATCGAGCACGTACATCACACCGACCAGGCCGGCACCAATCTGCGATGCGAGACGAATCCGTTGCGCCTCACCGCCGGACAGTGAATCGGCCTTTCGCTCCAGCGTCAGATAGTCGAGACCGACGTCGACCAGGAACCGCAGTCGTTCCGAAATTTCTTTGACGATCTTGGCGGCGATCTCGCCGCGCCACCCGGCCAAATGCAAGTTCTGAAAGAAGTCGAGCGTTTCATCAATCGGCAAGACCACCAACGACGGCAGATTGCGATCGGCGACAAACACGTTGCGCGCTTCGCGGTTCAGACGCATGCCCTGACAATCCGGGCAGGCACGTTCTGCAATGTACTTGCTGAGCTCTTCGCGAACGGCGCTGGACTCCGTGTCACGATAGCGGCGCTCCAGGTTGTGGACGATGCCTTCGAAGGCATGTTTGCGCTGGTGACGTGTGCCGGAATCGCTCAGATAATTGAACGCGATGATCTCCTTGCCGCTGCCGAACAGCACGGCATTGCGCACGCTTTCGGGGAGATCCTCCCAGTGCGTGTCGACATCGAAGTTGTAATGCTTGGCCAGCGATTGCACCAACGCAAAATAGTAATGATTGCGGCGATCCCAGCTGCGGATGGCACCGGCGGCCAGTGACAGCTCCGGATGCACGACGATCCGCTCAGGATCAAAGTACTGCGCCACACCCAAACCGTCGCAGGTCGGGCAGGCGCCGCTAGGCGAGTTAAACGAGAACAGACGCGGTTCCAGTTCCGGCAAGGAGTAATCACAAACCGGGCAGGAGTAGCGCGAGCTAAACATGCGCGGCTCGGCCTGCGGATCGTCCATGGATTGCAGCAAGGCCACGCCATCGGCCAGTTTCAGTGCCGTTTCAAACGATTCGGCTAAGCGTTGTGCGTGATCGGCCGAAGGGCGGAAGCGATCGACCACGGCCTCAATGGTGTGCTTGGTGCGCAAGGACAGCTTGGGCACGGAATCGATTTCGTAAATCTCTCCGTCCACGCGTAATCGCACAAAACCTTGGGCACGCAGCTGATCAATCAGTTGCAGATGTTCGCCCTTGCGGTCACGAATGACGGGCGCCAGCAACATATAACGACTTTGCGCAGTTTCCGGGTCGTCGGCCAAGGCCACAACCTGGTCCACCATCTGTGAAACGGTTTGCGCCTGCAGACCGAAACCGTGATCCGGACACTTGGGTGAACCCACGCGTGCAAACAGCAGACGCAGGTAATCGTAGATCTCGGTAATGGTGCCGACGGTAGAGCGCGGGTTGTGCGAAGTCGATTTCTGCTCGATGGAAATCGCAGGCGAGAGGCCTTCGATGTGATCGACATCGGGCTTTTCCATGACGCTGAGGAACTGCCGCGCGTAAGCCGAGAGCGACTCGACGTAACGGCGCTGGCCCTCGGCATAGATGGTGTCAAAGGCTAAAGAAGATTTGCCCGAACCGGAGAGGCCGGTGATCACGATTAACTGATCACGAGGCAGATCCAGATCCACGTTCTTGAGATTGTGTGTGCGGGCGCCGCGTACGCGAATGTGGGTCAGGGACATGTTCTGAAAAGTGGGGGCTAAGCCACGCAAAATCAATCAAAAATGGTAACAAAAAAGCGCCCGGAGCAATCCGGGCGCCTTGTCTTGTTTGGCGAAGAGTCGTGCGGGCTTACTTGATGTCGTAAGCGATGCGACGGTTCTTGGCCTTGCCTTCGGCAGTGGCGTTGTCACCAACCGGGTTGGCTTCGCCAAAACCCTTGGCGCTCAGCATGTCAGCCGACACGCCACGTTGCGTCAGGGCCGCCTTGACGGCATCAGCACGGTCTTGCGACAGCTTCAGGTTGGCAGCGTCATCACCGTCCGAGTCCGTGTAGCCTTGGATTTCGATCTTGGAGCCGGCCTTCATCTTCTTGATGGTGTTGGCGGCTTCGTCGAGGATGGCGTTGGATTCGGCCTTAATGGTCGACTTGGCGGTGTCGAACTGAATCGGCACCAGGTCCAGAGCGGCCTTGAAGTCAGAGATCGGCGACTCGGCCGTCAGGGCGCCCAATGCGGTGCGGGCCTTGGCTTCTGCTTCCTGCAGAGTGGCAGCGGCCGAATCACCGGCAGCAGCGGCCGTATCAGCAACCGTGGTATCGACCGGAGCGGTCGCCGGGGCTTCAGCGGTGGTCGGTGCGGTGGTGTCGTCCACATCGGTCGTGCTGCAGCTACGGAAGGCCCAGATCGCAACCAGCAGGGCCAGCAGGGGCAGCAGCCACTTCCACCAGCCACCACCGGTGCGTTCCGGTTGCGTCGTGGTGTAAGTCGTACGCGGCGGGAACGATTCGGTCGTGGTGGTGCGGGTCACAGTGTCGCGGTCCACGGCAGCGGCCGTGGCAGCGGCAGCCGAGGCACCCAGAGTACCGGCACCGACGGCGGCAGTGCGGACTGCATCATCGCCATCGTCCCACAGATTGCCGAACCAGCCGCGGATACGGTCAAGGGCACCGATTTCCAGCGTGCCGTTGCTAGCCAGCGTGGAGACGGCGGTCGGCAGCAGGGCAGCCGAGGCGTCGCTAATGGTGGCACCCGGCAGACCCAGACGGTTACCGAAGCTGTTGATCACGTCCGCACCCAGCACGTTGCTGATTTGGCTGCCATTGACCGGCAGGTTGTCGCCCGTGCCCAGCCAGGAGGCAACCACATCGCCCAGGCCCTTGTCGCGGAACGATTGCAGGAAGGCAGTCGGGCCGCCACGGCGTTCGTTAAAGATCAGGCCGATCAGCAGGCCCAGCAGTTGCTTGGTCTTGTCCTCGGTCAGGCCGAAACGGCCACCGACTTGAGATACTAAGGATTCAAACATGGTAAATGTCCCTATTGGAGAAGTTGGGGGCGAGCCGCGGAGTGATCGCCTGGAACCACTTCACCACAGCAAATGTAAAAACCATGAAAATGTGGGTCCATTTGTTAAACGAAGGGTTTGCCTCCGTTCAGTTTGAACGGGTGATCCGATCGAAAACCTCAACGTAGACAATGACTTGCGTTGCAGCGACAGGGCAGGTATAATTCCGCTTCTACCCACGGCCGTGCGGTAGAACTGACCAAAATAACTACAGAGGAATCTGGTCTCATGTACGCAGTTATCGTGACTGGCGGTAAGCAATACCGCGTCATGCAGGGTGAAACCCTGCGTGTAGAATTGCTCGATGCCGAAGCCGGCAATGAAATTAAGTTCGACAACGTTCTGATGATCGGCGGTGACAACGGCGTGTCCGTTGGTGACGCGCTGAAGGGCGCCACCGTTGCAGCCAAGGTCGTCGGCCATGGCCGCGCCGATAAGGTCCGCATCGTCAAGTTCCGTCGTCGTAAGCACCACCGCAAGCAGATGGGCCACCGTCAGCATTTCACCGAAATTGAAATCACCGGTATCACCGGTGGTGACAACAAGTAATCGTTACAGGGAGAACGAACCATGGCACAGAAAAAAGGCGTAGGCTCAACCCGTAACGGCCGTGACTCCAACCCGAAGTACCTGGGTGTGAAGATCTACGGCGGTCAATCGATCGAAGCCGGTAACATCATCGTGCGTCAGCGCGGCACGCAATTCCACCCTGGTGCAGGTGTTGGTCTTGGTCGTGACCACACGCTGTTTGCGCTTGTCGATGGCAAGGTCGAATTCTCGACCAAGGGCCTGAAGAAGCGTCGCACCGTTAGCGTCATCGGCGAATAAGCCGTTTCGCTGCGGCACCGGTCAAGGCCGGATGCCGATTTCGCAAGAGCCCCGCCTGCGCGGGGCTTTTGTTTGCTCATCGCAGCGTCGTGCTGCCACCAAACCGTAATACACTGACCGCATGAAATTAGTAGACGAAGCAAACATCCAAGTCCGGGCCGGCAATGGCGGCAACGGCTGCGTCGGGTTCCGCCGGGAGAAATTCATTCCGCTCGGTGGCCCCGACGGCGGCGACGGTGGCGATGGCGGCAGCGTCTATCTGCAGGCCGACGAAAACCTAAACACCCTGGTCGACTTCCGTCACCAGACCCGCTTCAAGGCCGAACGCGGTCAGGATGGCATGGGTCGGCAGATGTATGGCAAGGGCGGTCAGGATCTGACGATCACCGTTCCGGTCGGCACGGTCATTATCAATGTGGCTACCGATGAAATCATTGGCGACCTGACCCGCAACGGCCAGCGCCTGCTGGTGGCACAAGGCGGCAAGGGCGGCCTTGGCAACATGCACTTCAAGAGCTCCACCAACCGTGCGCCGCAACGCGCCACCTCGGGCACCGAGGGCGAGGAACGTGAACTCAAGCTCGAACTCAAACTGCTCGCCGACGTCGGTCTGCTCGGCTTCCCGAACGCCGGCAAGTCGACGCTGATTCGCGCCGTGTCGGCAGCCACGCCCAAAGTGGCCGACTATCCCTTCACCACGTTGTATCCCAACTTGGGTGTAGTCAGTGTCGAGCCGCATCGCAGCTTTGTGATCGCCGATATTCCGGGTCTGATCGAAGGCGCTGCCGACGGTGCAGGTCTCGGGGCCCAGTTCCTGCGCCACTTGCAACGCACGCGTCTGCTGCTGCATCTGGTGGACATGGCTCCGATGGAGGGTGGCGTTGAAATGTCACCGGCCGATCAGGTGCGCGCGATCGAACGCGAGCTGATTAAGCACGATCCGGAACTGATGCAAAAGCCACGCTGGCTGATCCTCAACAAGTCCGATCTGATTCTCGAAGAAGAGTGGGAAGAAGTCACGCAAGGCATCCTGAAGGAACTGGACTGGAAGGATCGCTGGTATCGCGTCAGCGCCATCGGTCGTGAAGGCACGTGGCCGATCATGAAGGATGTGATGTCCTTCTTTGATGCGCAGCGCGAGGAGCTTGAGGCCGAACGTCTGAACGAGGCACCGTACCAACCGTAAGAACGGAGGGGCTTGTGTTGCGCCGCCGATCGGGTGTTTACTGGTAGCCCTTTTCCAATTCCGGAGCTTGCGCCATGTACATCGATGGATTCGTCATTCCCGTCTATACCGACCGGATCGCCGAATACCGGAAATGGGGGCGCAAGTTCGGCAAGAAGCTGATTGAACTGGGCGCACTTCAGTACATTGAGGCGCAGGCCGATGACGTGCCGCCGGGCAAAGTCACTTCGTTTGATCTGGCTGTTAAAAAAGAAGCCGGCGAGACCGTGTTCTTTTCATACGTGGTGTTTCCCAACAAACGCACGCGCGACAAGGTCAACAAGATCATCATGTCCGACCCTGAGGTCATGAATTTCGACATGACCAAGGCGCCCTTTAACGGTGCGCGCATGATTTGGGGCGGTTTTAAAGGGGTCATCGAACTCGGCGCCGAGTGAAACACGCGGACGCAAACGACAGGCAAACAAAAACCCGGCACATGGCCGGGTTTTTACTGGTGCAGAATTCCGAGCTTAAAAATTAAGCAGCGGTCTTCAGAGCCTTGATGCGGGCCGAAAGGCGCGACTTGTGACGGGCGGCCTTGTTCTTATGAATGAGGCCACGCGAGCTCAGGCGATCCAGCACCGGCTGAGCGATGTTGAAGGCGGCTTGCGCAGCGTCAGCATCGTTTGCGGCCAGGGCCTTAATCACCTTCTTCACGGAAGTGCGGAGCATGGAGCGTTGGCTAGCGTTACGCGCATTGCGAACGACAGCTTGCTTGGCGCGCTTCTTAGCGGATTTGATGTTTGCCACTGTGAAATTCCTGAAAACGGTAGTGAAGCTGGTTAGAATGTTGGTTTCTGAACAATCAGACGGGAAAGTATGACCTGTATTTTTCCGAAAGTCAAGGTAAGTTGCTGAAATGTCTAAGGGTTTGGCCAAGTCGGCCGGCATCCATAGCAGCATGACTCTGCTTTCGCGGCTTTCCGGCCTGGCGCGTGATCAAATCTACGCCACCCATTTCGGTGCCGGCGCCGCCATGGACGCCTTTCTGGTCGCTTTCCGCATCCCCAATTTCATGCGCCGGATCAGTGGCGAAGGCGCCTTCAGCATGGCCTTTGTCCCGGTGCTGCAAGCATACCGCGACGGCAGCTCGGAACGTGAAGTCCGCGAGTTCATCGACAAGGTCGCGGGCACCTTAATTGCCGGGCTGCTGGTGCTGACGGGGCTGGCGATTCTGCTGGCACCCTTGCTGATGCGATGGTTCGCTCCGGGCTTTGCACCCGATGGCGAACAGTTCCGACTCGCCACGGAGCTGCTGCGCATTACGTTTCCCTATGTCCTGCTGATATCGCTGGTCGCGATGGCAGGCGGCATCCTCAACAGTTACGGGCGCTTTGCCGTGCCTGCGCTGTCGCCGCTGTTACTGAACCTGTCGCTGATTGTTGCGGCGTTGGCCGTGTCGAGTCGCCTGCAGGTTCCCGTACGCGCATTAGCGTGGGGCGTGACGATTGCCGGCGTGCTGCAGCTGGCCTTCCATATTCCATCGCTGATGCGATTGGGTCTGCTGCCGAAACCCAAATGGGGCGGAAGCGATGCCGGTGTGCGAGCGGTGCTGCGACGCATGGGGCCGGGCATTCTGGGTTCGTCCGTGTCGCAGGTGAATCTGCTGCTCAATACCGTGGTCGCTACGATGTTGGCCGCAGGAAGCGTGACCTGGCTGTATTACGCCGACCGGCTGCTGGAGTTTCCTCTGGGTATTTTCGGTGTCGCCATTGGCACCGTGATCTTGCCGAATTTGGCGAGCCATTACGTGCAGGCTGATCACAAAGGATATTCACGAAGTCTCGACTGGGGTTTTCGTTTGTGTCTGCTGATTGGCGTTCCGGCGTGCATCGGCTTGGCCCTGTGCGCGAAACCGGTCGTGGCCACTTTGTTCCATTACGGTCGCTTTAACGCCACCGATCTGGAGATGACTTCGCGCAGCATCATTGCGCAAGCACTGGCCATTCCGGCGTTTTTGCTGGTGAAAGTACTGGCACCGGCGTTTTACGCGCGGCAGGATGCACGCACGCCGTTACGCGCGGCGCTGTATTCACTGCTGGCCAACGCGCTGTTCGTATGCGCCGGTATTGCCATCTGGATGCTGGCCACCGAGGCCGGCCGCGAAGCGCTACAGACGCACCAACACCACTGGTTGGCTGCGGCCGGGTCGACTCCTGGTGTGCACGTGGTGCTGTCCCTGGCGATCGCCACGGCGGCCTGGGTCAACGCGCTCGTCTTGGGTGCCGCGCTGCATCGCCATCAACTGTTCGAACCCCAGGGCGGATGGCTCCGGTTCCTCGTCAAAATCGCTGTGGCGGCAACGCTGATGGCGGCGGTGGTTTGGAGCCTCGGCGCCCGTTGGACCGACTGGAGCACATGGCACTTCGGGTCGCGTATTTGGCACCTGGGGCTGATGATCGGTGCCGGGGTTGCGACCTACGGCCTGACCCTACTGGCGATGGGCCTGCGGGCACGGGATTTCAAAGGCCACTAGAGGCGCCTGCGCTATACTGTTGGGTTCATGAGCAGGCTATTTCGCGACGTTGACGGGGACCTTTTGTTCCCGCAGGGCAGTGTGGTTTGCATCGGCGCGTTTGACGGTCTTCATCTGGGTCATGCCGCGTTGGTGCGCCGCACGGTTGAGCGTGCGCAAGCCCTTGGCCTGCCGTCGGTGGCACTGACGTTTGAACCCTTGCCCCGCGAGTGGTTTGCCCGCGAACAGCGCCAACCCCGTCTGATGCTGTCCTCGCAGCGCGTGCACAGCTTGCATCAGCTCGGTATCGATTCCGTTGGCCTGCTGCGCTTCAACGAATCCATGACCCGCATGACGGCCGACGAATTTGCACGCCGCATTCTGCATGATCGCCTGTTGGCGCGCGAAGTGTGGGTCGGTCCCGAATTCGCATACGGTCATCGTCGGGGCGGCAATCTGGCCACGCTGCGGGAGCAGGGCAAAGCGCTCGGCTTCACGGCGCACGAAATCGAACCGCAACACGTAGCCGGCGAACGCATCTCCAGTTCGGTGATCCGCCAGCAGTTGGGCGCCGGTGAGTTTGCAGCCGCAGAACAACTATTAGGAAGGCCGTACCGTATCGAAGGCAAAGTCGTCCACGGTGCCAAACTCGGCCGCACCTTAGGGTTCCCGACAGCCAATATCCGTTACAGCCGCTATCAGCCGGTACTGCACGGCATCTACGCTTGCTGGGTGGATCTGGCGGACGGGCGCCGCCTTCCTGCAGTGGCCAGTTTCGGTACGCGGCCTACGGTCAAAGGCACGCAACACGAACCGCTGCTCGAGGTCCATCTGTTCGACTTCGACGGCGATCTCTACGGTCAACGCATTGGCGTCGATTTTGTTGCCAATCTGCGGGACGAGAAAAAATTCGATTCACTGGAAGCGCTAACCGCGCAAATGCACCGCGATGCCGATGAGGCACGTCAGGTGTTGAACTCCCATTTCAATTTACGAGCGACGGCGTGAGCAACGACGACACCAATCCGTACAAATCCACTTTGCTGCTGCCGGAAACCGAGTTTCCGATGCGCGGCGATCTCCCCAAGCGCGAGCCGCAACGTCTGGCGCAATGGGAGGAGACCCGTCTGTACGATCGCGTGCAAGCGTACACACGAGATCGCAGCAAGACCTTTGTCCTGCACGACGGTCCGCCGTATGCCAACGGTGTGATCCACATCGGTCATGCCTTGAACAAAATTCTCAAGGACATCATCGTCAAGTCCAAGTGGATGGACAATCACCATGCGCCGTATGTTCCGGGTTGGGACTGCCATGGTCTGCCGATCGAAATTGCCATCGAAAAGAAGTTCGGCAAGGTCGGCAATCCGCTGACGCCTGAGCAGTTCCGTGACAAGTGCCGTGAGTACGCTGCAGAACAAGTCGATATTCAGCGCCAAGGTTTTAAGCGTCTTGGTGTGCTCGGCGACTGGGAGCGTCCGTACCTGTCGATGGACCGTCGCTTTGAGGCCGACATGGTGCGCGGTCTCGGCAAAATTTTCAGCCGCGGTCACATCGTCCGTGGTGCCAAGCCGGTGTACTGGTGTTTTGATTGCGGCTCTGCACTCGCCGAAGCCGAAATCGAATACGCCGACAAACAGTCGCTGGCCGTGGACGTTGCGTACGAAGCCGTCGAAAGCTCACGCCTTGCCGCACTGTTTGGCGTGTCGCTGCCGAGCGATGCTGTTATCGCGATGCCGATCTGGACCACGACCGTGTGGACCTTGCCGGCTTCGTTGGCGGTCTCGATCGGGCCGGATCTGGAATACGCACTGATCGAAGGCCCTGCGATGCCCGATGGCCGCGCACGCCTGCTGATCATCGCTGCCACGTTGGCCGAACGCGCCGCGGAACGTTATGGCCTGGAAAACGCCAACGTGCTTGCCACCGTCAAGGGCAGCGATCTCGAAGGCGAACGTCTGCGCCATCCGTTCTATGCCGAGCGCACGTTGCCGGTTCTGCTGGGTGATCACGTCACGGCCGATGACGGTACGGGCGTGGTGCACACCGCGCCGGGCCACGGTGCTGATGACTATGCCGTCTCGCAACGCGCCGGCATTCTGTCGCAATACACCGCTGCGCAAATCACGCCGGTCGACGGCCAAGGCAAATATCTGCCGGGCACTCCCGCCGTCGGTGAAACGGAACTGGTCGGCACGCACATCTGGAAAGCCGACACGGCCATCGTGCCGTTCCTGGAGCAGAGCGGGGCACTGCTGGCACAGCATCGCATCTCGCACAGCTATCCCAACTGCTGGCGCCACAAAAAGCCGGTGGTGTTCCGCGCCACGCCGCAGTGGTTTATCTCCATGGACAAGGAAGGTCTGCGCGATCAGGCGTTGCGTTCCATCGCAACGGTGCAGTGGACACCGGCATGGGGCGAGGCCCGTATCCATGGCATGGTCGAAGGCCGTCCGGACTGGACCATTTCGCGCCAGCGCACTTGGGGCGTGCCGATTCCGTTCTTTATTCACCGCGAGACGGCCGAGCCGCATCCGCGTACACCGGAACTGATGGAACAAGTTGCGCAACGCATTGAAGCTGAGGGCATTGATGTCTGGTGGCAACTCGACGCTGCCGAACTGCTCGGTGCCGAAGCGGCCGACTACGAAAAGACCACCGACGTCCTCGATGTGTGGTTCGATTCGGGCAGCACGCATGAAACCGTACTGGCCCAACGTCCCGAAGACGGTCTGTACCGACCCGCCGATCTGTATCTGGAAGGTTCCGATCAGCACCGCGGTTGGTTCCAGTCGTCCTTACTCACTTCGAATGCGATTTACGGCAACGCGCCCTACAGGCAAGTGCTGACGCACGGTTTCACGGTCGACGAAAAGGGACGCAAGATGTCCAAGTCGATCGGCAACGTGATTCCGCCGCAGGAAATCATGGACACCATGGGCGCCGATGTTCTGCGCTTGTGGGTCGCATCGGCGGACTACTCGGCTGAGATTGCAGTTTCCAAGGAAATCTTTAAGCGCACGTCGGAAATTTATCGCCGTATCCGCAACACGGCGCGGATCCTGCTCGCCAACCTCAACGGTTTTGATCCGAAGCAGCACGCAGTGGCTCCGGCCGATCTGTTGCCGTTGGATCAGTGGGTCGTCAATCGCACCGCTGAATTGCAGCAGCAAATCGTCACGGCCTACGAACAGTACGACTTTGCAACGGTCGTGCAGCTGCTTGCCAATTTCTGTTCGGTCGACTTGGGTTCGCAATACGTGGACATCACCAAGGACCGTCTGTACACGCTGCAGGAAAATGCCCCCGCGCGTCGTTCGGCACAAACAGCCATGCTGCACGTGATCGAAGCAATGGTCCGCTGGATGGCGCCCATCCTGTCGTTTACGGCCGATGAGATCTGGGGCTTCCTGCCAGGCGAGCGCGAAGAAGAATTGTGGTTCGCCAACTGGTATGACATTCCGCAATCGGAACTGACTGCACCGCGTCTCGATGCCAACGACTTTGAACGCCTGTTCGACTTGCGCGAACAGGTCTCCAAGGTACTGGAGCCGATGCGCGCCAATGGTGAAATCGGTGCCGCCCTGGATGCCGAGCTGACCTTGCGTGCGAATGTCGCCGATGCCAACTGGCTGGCGCCGATGATCGACGAATTGCGCTTCTTCTTTATCTCGGGCGATGTGCATCTGGAACCCGCGGCAACCGTGCAGGAAGGCATTGAGATTCTTGCCGCCAAAACCGAGAAGCCCAAGTGTGTCCGCTGCTGGCAGCACCGCGCCGACGTCGGCACGGTCGCAGAGCACACCGGTTTGTGCGTACGCTGTGTAGATAACGTGGCCGGTGACGGCGAACAAAGGGAGTGGTTCTGAACATGTCGAAGGCAATTGCCGCAACCGCGCGTCCCAATGCACTCGTCTGGCTGGCACTTTCTGCCGTCATCATCCTGCTGGATCAGTGGACCAAGTTCTGGGTCCTGACTAGCCTGCCGGAACATCGGCCGGTTGTCGTCATCGAGGGATTCTGGAACTGGTTCCGCACGTATAACAAAGGTGCAGCTTTCAGCTTTCTGAGCAATGCGGGTGGCTGGCAGTTGTGGTTCTTCAGCTTGCTGGCATTGGCCGTGAGTGCGGTGCTGACCGTCTGGCTAAGCCGTACTCCGCGCCGTGACTGGGCTGTTGCAGTTCCGTTTGCATTGGTCATCGGTGGTGCCATCGGCAATGTCATCGACCGTTTGCGTTTCGGTCATGTGGTCGACTTTATTCAGTGGCATTATCGCGATTTCTACTGGCCGGCATTCAATATTGCCGATGCCTCCATTGTGGTCGGTGCCGTGCTGATTGTGGTCACCAGTCTGTTTGTCGACCAGAACAAAAGTCGACGTTGAGGTCATCTGTCATGGAAATCATCCTGGCCAATCCGCGCGGTTTCTGTGCCGGCGTCGATCGGGCCATCGAGATCGTCAACCGCGCTATTGAATTGCTCGGTGCACCGATCTACGTCCGCCACGAGGTCGTGCACAACCGCTTTGTCGTCAATGATCTGCGTGAGCGCGGCGCCATCTTTGTCGAGGAACTCGACGAAGTTCCCGATGGTGCAACGGTCATCTTCTCTGCGCATGGGGTCTCCAAGGCGGTCCGTGCCGAAGCCCAGCAGCGCGGTCTGAATGTCTTTGATGCCACCTGCCCATTGGTGACCAAAGTGCACCTGGAGGTCTCACGTCATTGCCGCGCAGGCGATGATGTCATCCTCATCGGTCACGAAGGCCACCCCGAAGTTGAAGGCACTCTCGGCCAGTGGGAGCGCCTTGGCGCGAGCGGCACCATGTATCTGGTCGAGGATGTGGAAGACGTCGAAGCACTCAAGGTTTCCCAACCGACCAAGTTGGCTTATACCTCGCAGACCACCTTGTCAGTCGATGACACGCGCGCCGTGATCGAGGCCTTGCGCCGCAAATATCCGGCGATTCAAGGCCCGCGCAACGACGACATCTGTTACGCCACGCAGAACCGTCAGGATGCCGTGCGCGAATTGGCGGCCGTTGCCGACATCGTGCTGGTCGTCGGATCGGTCAACAGTTCCAACTCCAATCGCTTGCGCGAGCTGGCCGAGCGCGAAGGCGTGGTCTCTTACCTGATTGACGGCGCGGACGACATCGATCCGCAATGGCTGGCCGGAAAAAACAAGATCGGTCTCACCGCCGGTGCCAGCGCTCCCGACATTCTGGTCCGCGGCGTGATTGAGCGCGTGCAGGAAATCAGCGGTGCCGCCGATGTTCGCGAATTGCATGGCGAGCCTGAGGACATGGTGTTTGCCTTGCCCAAAGAGCTGCGCATCAATCTGGTGTCCTGAGCCATGATGCAATGGATCGAAGGCGAGACCGCGCTACACGAAGCACTGGCCGGCATCACCGGCCACTACACGCTCGACACCGAGTTCATGCGCGAGCGCACCTTCTGGCCGCAGCTGGCTCTGGTGCAGATCGGAATCCCGGCCGCGACTGAAGGCGAACCGCCTTTGGTGCTGCTGGTGGATCCGTTACAGTCCGGCGTGCACGAGACCCTGCGATCCCTGTTTGAACGCGACGATGTGCTGGCCGTTGTGCACAGCCCGTCCGAAGACTGGGTGGCCCTGCGCGAGAACATTGGTGCCATTCCGCGTCACACGTTCGATACGCAACAGGCCGCCGCCATGCTGGGCATGGGCGGTGGCATGAGTTACCTCAAGCTGATCGAAACCACGCTCGGCGTCGTTCTGGAAAAAGGGGAGCAACGCTCTGACTGGCTGCGTCGCCCCTTAACCGACTCGCAGAAGACATACGCTGCAGCCGACGTCTCCTACTTGCTGGATGCCTACGACGTACTGGCGCCGCAACTGGCCGCCAAGGGCTATACAGAATGGTTTGCGCAGGACATGGCTTATGCCCTGGAGCAGGCGCGCACCGACCGACTTGAAACCTGGCCGCATCTGTCACTGCGCGGCTCAGGCTTGCTCAACATTCCGCAACAGCAGGTGCTGCATCGACTGTTGACCTGGCGCGAGCAGCGCGCACGCCAGAACAATTTGCCACGCACTTGGGTGCTGGCCAACGACGCTGCCCTGGAGCTGGCGCGTGCACAACCGCAATCGGAGTCGGACCTGCGACGTGTGCTCGAGAAAATGCCGAAGGCGCCGCTGAAGATTGCCGGCATGCTGCATACCATTGCGAGCACGCCGCTGCCGGACGAGGCGGACTTGCCGGACACCCGTATCTACGAACAGCGCGACAAGCAGAGACTCAAGGATCTGCAGGTGGCGGTCAAGCAAGTCAGCGACCGGTACGGGTTCAGCGACAGTTTTCTGGCATCCCGCCGTTGGATCGAATGCTGGATGGATACCGGCGAATGGCCGGGTCTGCTGGCAGGCTGGCGCCGTACGGTGCTGGAGCCGGTCTTTACAGGCGCAACGGCGCCGGCTGCAGATAGCGATTCCTGAGCAGCCACGGCCACGCTACCGAGGCGCTGGCCGCTACGGCCACGGCAAACGCCAGATAGGCGGCCTTGGAGTGGCGACGCCAGCGGGTAGGGTTCAGGGCCTGGAACAGCCCCTGCCGGACGCGCGGCAGAATCAGGCAGGTCAGGACCCCGACGACAAGGTAGGACTGCAGGGCGCTGGAAACTAGGGCAATGGCGAGCATGGTGAAATCCTCCGTTTTCACCAGTTTGCGCAGGCGCAATCTCCCGGGCTGAGACAGCACTGAGAACGGCGCCGCAAATCCTGTAAAACCGAGCACAACTTGCCCCGATTTTGGCTTGCAGGTATACTATTCGGCACGCCGGAATAGCTCAGTTGGTAGAGCACGTCATTCGTAATGATGGGGTCGTAGGTTCGATTCCTATTTCCGGCACCAGTTGCAATACAGGAAAACCGCCGAAAATGGCGGTTTTCCGCTTTTTGGGGCCGGCATATTTTCCGGATCCTCAACCGAGAAACCTCCAGTCAGACGGACTAGTCCTGCTTGGTGCGCACCAGTTTGGAGAGGTTATAGCCCTGGCTTCGTGCAGCGGCACTCATCTGTTCGAAAGTTGCCGGGTCGGCCTTTTTAGCGCGGGTCAGAAACCAAAGATATTTACGGTCCGGCGTTCCTACAACCGCCCACCGGTAATCCTTGTCCAAGCCGATGACCCAGTAGTCGCCCCAGACAAAGGGCAGAAACGAAAGGATTGCCGGCGCGAACCGGACCTTTAATTTTGAGGTACTGCCATCGACGGTCTTGGCGATGGCCTCTGCGCTGTCCGTATCACCACCTGCGACATCACAACGGTTGACGACCTTGACGGTTCCATCGGTGTTCAAGCTGTAATTAGCGACCGTATTGCCACCGACGCATTTGGCCTGAAAATACATGGGGAAATTGGCCTGCTCATACCAAGTGCCGGCATACCGCTTAAGGTCAAGATTCGGCACGGCGGTAACGCGCTGGGCGGCATTGTTCGCAGGAGTGGCGGCGTACGCAATGAAGGCTGCCGCAATAAGGATGAATCCGACTACTAGGGCTCGCATATCACTCTCCGCGAAATGAAGGAACTGCACCTTACCAATTTTCATGACATTCGTTGTGCAAAATTCTTCATCAAGATGAATCCCGTTTCACTTCGGTAGCGGCTTTGCGGTTTGCGGTTTGCGGTTTGCGGTTTGCGGTTTGCGGTTTGCGGTTTGCG
>CAKZGB010000007.1 GCA_936911875.1 uncultured Lysobacteraceae bacterium | reverse complement strand
AGTTGGTAAATGGTAGAGCGAACAGCTAGCGAGTCTGAAAACGTGACGAGGCCTGAGCTGTTTCAGCGACTCGCTTAGCTGTAAATGGTAAATGGGAGTTGGTAAATGGTAGAGCGAACAGCCCGCGAGTCACTCTAACGGGCTAGGGTGCCTGCCCCGTTGACCGGCTTCCATTCCCCGGCGCCGAAAAACTGTCGGTTGCGGCGCTTTTCACCATTTACCAACTCCCAGTTTCCATTTTCTACAAGGTAGAGCGCGTGGGAACAGCCAAGTTCCCAAAGATCATTCCGGCGACAATCGCCATCAGCACATAGAGAATCTGCAGCAGGCCGTTCTCGGCGCCGGCATCGACGTTTTGCTGCAGCACGTTGAGTAGCGCCTTGACCGAGGCAGAGCCGGGCACCAGCATCACGATCCCGGGGACACGCCACAGCGAGCCGGGGCGACGCGCCAGGCGTCCGTAGAGGTTGCCGATGCCGGTCATGCAGAATGCCGACAGAAACACACCGGCATGCGCGCCGAGTGCGGCGCCGCCAAAGCGGACAATCAGGTAACCGATCGAACACGCGATGATGACGATGAGTGCATCGCGCCCGCGCGTATTGAATAGCACCGAGAACGCGCCGGCCGTCAGCACCATGCCGAGCATCTCGTTGGCGAGCGGCTGCACGCGGGCAGCTTGGACTTGGGGCTGCCATCCGAACAGTTGAAAAATATAGATGGCAATCATGGCGCCGACGCAGAGCTGCAGCATGATCGAGACCGCGCCGGCAAAACGCTGAACGCCCGAAGCCAGGTGCCCTGCGCACAACTCCGAGATCGAGTTGGTCAAATGCATACCGGGCATCAGCGCTATTAACGATGCGATGATCACGGTGTTCTGATTGAGCGGTGCAATCCAGGTCGCGGCGGCGAGTACCACCAACGAACAGACAACGGCCGTCAAGGCGGTCACCGCATCGTGCAGTCGCGGACGGCGACCTGCGTACCAGCCGATCAGGCCCGCAATAAAGCCGTTGATGGTGGCGATGCCGACATCGAACCACGGCAGGCGCAGCAGCAGCGCAATACCACCCGCCAGCACAGTGAGTGCAGCGATCTTGGCCAGCGCACGGCCCGCGGTGGCCGGTTTGGCATCGAGCGCTTCCATGCGGGCATGGCCTTCCTCTAGCGTCAATGAGCCGTCCATCACGCCTTCGGCAATCTGATCGACGGCGGTCAGCAGACCGAGATCGGTCTCGACAAACGGAAGGCGCACAAAGCGCGTGTGCTCACCCTCGCCGAAGCGACGGCCCGGATGCGTGAATGCCAGGATCATGCCGGTGGGCTGAACGAAGGGCTCGCAGCGCACGCCAAACCGATCGGCCACGTTGATCAGCGCCATCTCCAGCCGCTGCGCCGTGGCGCCCGCGAAATGTAAATGACGCGCGAGTTCGGTGATAAAGCGGACGCGCTCTTCGAACGAATAGTGTTGCGGATTGATGGGCGTGCCGGCTTGCATCCGACTAATTTACTGGATGCGCATGACCTTTTGCTGAAATCAACACAGTCGATGCGGTATTCTCGGGCATATGCAGTTAACCGATCGGCTCCCGCGCGTATGAGCGCACCGACTTTGCAAGTCTTAAATGACCGGCAGGATGCCATTCGCCTCGGGGGCGAGTGGACGATTGACCATGCCGATGCGATTGCCGATTTGCTGAGCAATGCGCCGCCCACTCTTAAATATCTGGATGCGCGCCAAGTTGAGGAAATTGACAGCCTCGGCGTGATGCAGCTGCGCCGGTTTGTCATGCGCCGCAAGCTCGAACTCGACGATGTGCTCTGGCATCGCGAACACTCTGAGCTTGCAGCGGTCATTGACGAAGTGGCCGACGAGCGCCCCAAGATCCGTAAGGAGATTGGTCTGAGTGCCGCGCTGAGTCGTTTGGGCAAAGGCGTCACTCGCGTTCTGACCGAATTCCGCGCAGGTCTCGGCTTTTTTGGCGAAGTGCTGGTCAAGTTTGGTCGCACGGTATTTCAGCCGGGTCGTTTGCGGTTCACCAGTGTCGTCTCACACATGGAGTCGACCGGACTCGATGCCGTGCCGCTGGTGGCGCTGCTATGCTTCATGGTCGGTGCCGTGGTCGCGTTCCTGGGTGCCAACGTGCTCAAGGACTTTGGTGCCGAAATTTATGTGGTCGAGCTGGTCAATGTCTCGTTTCTGCGCGAGTTCGGCGTGTTGCTGTCTGCGATTCTGTTAGCCGGTCGTACCGCCAGCTCGTATACCGCATCGCTCGGCTCGATGGTCAACCGCGAAGAGGTAGACGCGATCCGCACGCTCGGTCTGGACCCCATCGAAGTGCTGGTGTTGCCGCGCATTTTGGCCATTGTGCTGACCTTGCCGATGCTGGCGTTTATTGCTGACTTGGCCGGTCTGCTTGGCGGTCTGGTAGTCGGTGCGTACTCGCTCGATATTCCGCCGCAGCAGTATCTGAGCCGCATGCACGACACCATCGAGTCGCGACATTTTTGGGTCGGCATGAGCAAAGCGCCAATTTTTGCGCTGGTGATCGGCACCATCGGCTGTCTCGAAGGCCTGACCGTCAAGGGCACGACCACCTCGCTCGGTGAGCACACGACGTCGGCTGTGGTGCAATCCATTTCCACCGTGATCGTCATCGACGCACTGATGGCGATGTTCTACATGACGCTGGATGTCTGAGATGAGTGATTCCCTGCAATCCACTCACAAGTCACCGGACGATGACCTCATCATCAAAGTCCGCGGTCTCGTTAACCGTTTCGGCGATCACATCGTGCACGATGGCGTGGATCTGGATGTCCGCCGCGGCGAGATTGTCGGCGTCGTCGGCGGCTCAGGTACCGGCAAGTCCGTACTAATGCGCTCCATCTTAGGCCTGCGTGATTTTGACGAAGGCACGGTCGAGATCCTCGGCGTCAACATGGATCACGCATCCGAGGCGGCACGTCATTGCGTGAAAAAGAACACCGGCGTTCTGTTTCAGGACGGTGCGCTATTTAGTGCGCTGACCGTTGGAGAAAACGTCGAAGTGCCGTTCAAGGAGCACTACCCCAACTTGCCGCAGTCGCTCATCTATGAGTTGTCCTTGCTCAAGGTCAAACTCGCGGGTCTCCCCGCCGATGCCATCAACAAATTGCCATCGGAGCTCTCGGGCGGCATGCGCAAGCGCGCAGGTATTGCTCGCGCGTTGGCTTTGGATCCGCCGATTCTGTTTCTGGACGAACCGACCGCAGGACTCGATCCGATCGGTGCGGCGGCCTTCGACCAACTGATCCGGACGCTGCAAAGCGCGCTGGGTCTGACGGTGTTTCTGATCACCCACGATCTGGACACGCTCTACACACTCTGCGATCGCATTGCCGTACTGGCCGATAAGAAAGTACTGGTCAATGCGCCGATTCACGAGGTCGAACGCGTGGATCACCCGTGGATTCAGGAATATTTTCACGGCCCGCGAGCACGAGCCGCGCAACAACAGCAGCGCAACCTGCCACCGCAGGCCACGCGAGGAATCTGAGTCATGGAAACCAAAGCCAATTACGTACTGATCGGCGCCTTCACTATTTTGATCACGTTGTTCATCCTGATGTTCGCGCTGTGGGCGGCCAAATACTCATCGGATCGCGAGTGGCAGGATTATTCGGTGGTGTTCAACGAGCCCGTCACCGGCCTGACCGAAGGCAGTTCGGTGCTCTATAACGGCATCAGCGTGGGTACGGTCAAACAGCTGCGTCTGGCCGCCAACGATCCGCGTCGCGTGAGTGCGCGTCTGCGCCTGTATTCCGATGCACCGGTCAAGGTCGATACGCGTGCCAAGATTGCAACGCCCTCACTGACCGGCTCGCCGATTATTCAGCTGACTGGCGGTTCGCCCAATGCCAAGCTGCTGCGCGAGGTGGATCCCAGCGAGGCACCGGTGATCAAGACCGAGCCTTCGGCATTGCAGAACATTCAGGACACGGCCAACAAGCTGGTGCAACGCGTGGATACGCTGGTGAGCGATGAGAACATTGCCCGCATCGCCACCAGCCTGCAGTCGATTCAGGACGTGACCGGTACCGTCGCTGCCGAGCGCGCACAGATTGCGATGCTGCTGCGCGGCCTCAAACAGAACAGCGACCAGTTGGCCGTTGCCATTAACAGCACCAACGGCGCCATCAACGGCGTGAACCGCAATCTGGTCGAACAATTGCCGGCGCTGACTGCCCGTCTCGACGGCACCCTACTGCGCCTGCAGGATGCCACCGGCAATGCCAACTCACTGCTCGCAGAGAATCGCGGTCCAATCCGTGAATTCACGCAGGACGGCCTGGCACAGATCGGCCCCACCATGAAGGAGCTGCGCGCCACCGCTCGCGAGGTGCGCATTCTGGTCGATAACCTCAACGAAAGCCCGGTCGGATTTATCCGTGGTCGCAACGGCGTTCGCGAATTTGATCCGGCCACCGGAACCTCCACGCCCGTTCCGCAGGAGAAGGCAAAATGAAGCAAGTTCAAGCACTGGCGCTGGCATTGAGCGCTGCC
This sequence comes from uncultured Lysobacteraceae bacterium, assembly GCA_936911875.1. Lineage (GTDB taxonomy): Bacteria > Pseudomonadota > Gammaproteobacteria > Xanthomonadales > Xanthomonadaceae > Aquilutibacter. The sequence goes on along the minus strand of CAKZGB010000007.1, from coordinate 250,378 downwards.
GTCGCGCTGTCGGGTTGCGCCCTCATGGGCGGCGGCAAGAAGTCTTCCGGCATGACGCAATATTCGCCGCGCATTCCAATCACGGCCACGGTGTCGGGTGCGCGCCTGAACGGTCAGCTGATCGTGGATACTTCGTACACCACGCCGGTGCTGGACAATCTGCGCATTGCAGTGCGGCCTCGCGGTAATGAGCTCGAAGTGTATAAAGCCTCCCGCTGGGCCAATACGCCGGGCGAGATGGTGACCACCGCGGTGATTCAGAGCCTGGAACAGGCGCAGGCATTTCGTGCGGTTGGACGGAGCGGTGCGGGCTTGAACCCCGACTATCGCCTGAGCCTGGAGATCCGCAATTTCGAATCGATCTACGATGTCGCCGGTGGCCTGCCCACGGCAACCGTGGTGGTGGTTGCCAAACTCGTTCGCTCGGGCGATGAGAAACAGGTGCTGTCGCGCGAGTTCACGGCAGCGGTGCCGGCTGAATCGGCCGAGGTTCCGGCCGTGGTCGATGGCTTTGCCCAGGCCCTGAGCCGCGTCAGCGCTGATATTGCCGGCTGGGCGGTCGGCGGCGGGCGCTAGTCTTAACTGCGGACGGGTGGTTTGCTGCTGGCGGCGGGCGATGACCTCGCCGCAGTCGCATCAAACTGGCTAAAATGGAAGATTGACCTCACCTGCCGGATTTTCCGATGACCGACACCACCGAGACGATTGAACGCGACCAGATGCCTTATGACGTGGTGGTCGTGGGTGCCGGGCCGGCCGGTCTGTCCTTCGCCATTCGACTCAAGCAACTGAACCCCGAGATCAGCGTCTGCGTGATCGAGAAGGGCTCCACGGTCGGTGCGCAGATTCTGTCGGGCGCCGTGATCGAAACCGGCCCGCTCGATGCACTGCTGCCGAACTGGCGCGACAATCCGCCGCCGGTCTGCGTCGACGCGAAGCAAGACGAGTTCTGGCTGCTCAACAAGACCGGTGGCCGCAAACTGCCGGTGCCGCCGGGCATGCACAACGAGGGCAATGTGATCGTGTCGCTGGGCGGGCTGTGCGCTTGGCTCGCTCCGCAAGCCGAGGCCCTTGGCGTTGAGATTTTCCCGGGCTTTGCCGCCGCCGAAACCCTGCACGACGAAACCGGTCGCGTTACCGGTGTGCGCATCGGCGACATGGGCATTGCCAAAGATGGCAGCCACAAGGGCTCGTACACGCCGGGCATTGATATCATCGCCAAGTGCACAGTACTGGCCGAAGGCGCTCGCGGCTCGCTGACCAAACAACTGGTCAAACGTTTCGGTCTCGATGCCGAGTCCGATCCGCAGGCCTATTCGATCGGTATCAAGGAGCTGTGGCAAGTTCCCGAAGACCGTGTCACTCCCGGCAAGATCGTGCATACGCTCGGTTGGCCAGCCGACTCGCAGACGTACGGCGGCTCCTTCCTGTATCACCTGGACAAGGGCCGCATTGCCCTGGGCTACGTCTCGGGCCTGGATTACCAGGATCCGGAATACAAGCCGTGGGAGGCCTTCCAGCAATGGAAGGCGCATCCGATGATTGCCCCACTGCTCGAAGGCGGCTCGATTCTTTCGGCCGGTGCGCGTGCCATTGTCACCGGTGGTTTCCAGTCGCTGCCGCGCGTCGAGATGCCCGGCGCCCTGCTGATCGGCGACACCGCCGGCCTGCTCAACGTGCCCAAGATCAAGGGCACCCACCAGGCCATCCGCAGCGGCATGCTCGCGGCGGAGCACCTGGTCGCGTCCGATGAGTTGTCCTCTGCCGGTTTCGATGCCGCCCTGCGCGCATCGCCGGTCGTCTCCGAGTTGCGCTCAGTGCGCAACATCAAGCCCGGCTTCAAGAAGGGTCTGTGGTTCGGCATGGCCAACGCCGCGTGGGAAACTCTGATCGGCGGCCGCTCGCCGTGGACGCTCAAGGTCACTCCGGACTGGTCCTCGCTGAAACGCGTCGACGAGGCCGGCGCCATCGTCCCGCGCGATTACGTCACACGCACGCTCGCTCCGCGCGATCGCCTGCAGGGTGTGTTCTACGCCTCTACCGCCCACGACGAAGACCAACCCATCCACCTGCACGTGGCCGACACCAACGTCTGCGTCACGCGCTGCGCCGAGGAATACAACAACCCCTGCACGCGCTTCTGCCCCGCCGGCGTCTACGAAATGGTCGAAGACACCTCCGCCGCGTCCGGCAAGCGTCTGCAGATCAACGCGGCCAACTGCGTGCACTGCAAGACCTGCGACATCAAGGACCCGTACCAGATCATCAACTGGGTCACCCCTGAAGGCGGCTCCGGCCCGAATTACCAGAGCCTCTGATCGCTATTGATTTGGAAGTTGGCGAGTTCCGATGCCCCGCGCATCAACCGGAGCGGACGACACATGACCGACTTCCGAGTTCTTCCGATCAAGCCAAGCGCCAATGTATCCATCACCTTTAATCCCGATGACTTCTATGAGGTGCCAAAGATTCTATCAACCTGCCTAGACAGCATGGAGAGCGACCGGACCGATTTTTACTATGTTGCAGCCGGAAGCTTGGACCTGCCAAAGCTGACTGTTAAATCGATGACCATCAGCAACACGGGCGACGAAGTTGGACTGGAGCTGGGGAGCTCAAGCTACCGCGATATATTCTTCACACACAACTCCCCGGACCTTGTGCTCTCCACACAGCAAGCGACTATGCGATATAAAGAGCCCACGCTACGAGGTCGCTGAAAAGGGCATGATCGAAAGGTCTTTTGCGGGTCTGATTGAGTCGACGGACTGGTTTCACCATTCCAAGATTCCGTTCCACGATTTTGCAGAAGCTGAGTTCTTAGGTGAGCTGCCGGACAGTGTGATAAGCGAAATTGGCGACCACTATCGGTTTGAGCCCATTGGCGTGGTCTTGTCGGCCTTGGTGCTGTATCAGCCCGAGTTCTTCGTAACCGTTCGATGTACATTTGCGAACGCATCGTTCGCATCACACGACCCGGCGAGCTCAACCGCCTATTTCAAGTGGGTGCCCGTCAAAGACCTTGATCGTATCTTTCGAGATGAATCCTCATGCAAGTATCTCTGCAGACCGGGTCTAGACTTGTTGCGAGCGGCACGACCGGAATTATTTGGCATCTAGATTTGGTACACGTCGACAAACGACTTTAGTAGGCGATACGCAGACCGTTGAGTCGACCACGGAAGTTCCGTGTTGAAGCTACTGAGTAGCAGTGAGAAACGCAATCAGCGCGACTGTGGCGCTGTTCGCCCTGCTCATCTCACTCACGGGAAATGAGATGGATAGATCGCCACATCATGGTCGCCCGGCAAAGCACGATCAACGCGCGGGCCGCGAAGGTCCAGTATTTGCCCGCTCCGAAGACTACACTGATCCGAGTAATAACTGTCTGGGAGACAGAAGCTTTGGACGCATCAATCATCGCATCCGCCATTGAAGCTGGCGGCATGATTCTCGCTGCAGCCATCACGGCTGGCGCGCTGTACTTCGTTGGAGACAAGTTTGTTAATCAGGAGCGCTTGAAAGAAGATCTTAGGACCGCAGTAATGGACATTGACTTCCTTCTATGCGTGGAAAGCATCCATTGCGAGAATCACAACAGCAAGCTCGGTAAATCCAACAAGATCACAGTCAGAAAGTCCGCCTCGGATCAAGGGAAGACCTGGAGTGGAAAGTTCACACCAGGCAGAGTCGATCACGACAAGACGAAACCCCGGAGTTTTCTCTCATGACTGTTCATGCGCACGCTCGCGTACAAGAATTCCTGCCTTCGTTGATATAAAAGAAAAGGCGCCGCTAGGCGCCTTTTCTAATTCTTCCAGTTTAAACAACTACATTGCGTGTTCGAGATCGGGTAGGATCTGGAACAAGTCCCCAACCAGACCGATGTCTGCAATCTCAAAGATCGGCGCATCGCCATCCTTGTTGATCGCAACGATCGTGCCTGCATCCTTGATACCAGTCAGATGCTGGATGGCGCCACTGATGCCGACCGCAATGTAGAGGTCGGGCGCGATGATCTTGCCGGTCTGACCGACCTGCATTTCATTGGGAACGTAGCCCGCATCAACTGCCGCTCGCGACGCGCCGACTGCCGCACCGATTTTATCGGCAAAGTCATAGATGATCTTGAAGTTCTCGGCCGAGCCGACACCGCGGCCGCCGGAGACGACACGCTTAGCGGACTGCAGGTCGGGACGATCGGACGATCCTGCGGCAAGACTCACGAAACGGGTATGGCTTGGCAATGCAGTATCGACCGTTGCGGCTTCAACAGCTGCCGAGCCACCCTTCGCTGCTTCAGGCCATGAAGCGGTCCGAACCGTACCCACAACAGGGTGGTCCGAAGGCGCTTCGACGGTAATGACGGCGTTGCCGGCGTAGATAGGACGCTTAAAGGTGTGCGAGCCTTCGACAGCCATGATGTCGGACACTTGCGATGTCGACAGCAACGCCGCGATGCAGGGCATCAGGTCTTTACCGAACGTGGTGGACGGACCAAAGACATGCGTATAACCGCCGGCGATGGCAGCCACTTGCGGCGCCTGGACCTGTGCAATGGCCTGTGCGTTGGCCACATTGGCAATGGTGATGACCTTGGTCACACCGGCGATGCTTGCCGCTTCGGCAGCGACAGCGACAGCGGCAGGATCTGCAGCCAGCACGACGATTTCAATCGCTGCGGGCGAAAGGGCCTGAGCCGCAGACACACACTTGGCGGTGGATGCATTGAGTTTGCCGTCGGCATGCTCGGCAACGATGAGTACTTTAGACATTACAGCAGACCCTTTTGCTTGAGTGCGGCAACGAGCTCGGCAGCACTGGACACCATGACACCGCGCGAACGCTTGGCCGGCGCCTCGTAGGATTTGATGGTCAGCGCGTCATGCGCATCCACACCCAGGTCCGCAAAGGCAATTGTGTCGAGCGGCTTGGACTTGGCCTTCATGATGTCCGGCAACTTGATGAAGCGCGGTTCATTGAGACGCAGATCGGTGGTGACCACGGCGGGCAAATCGACTTCGATCGTTTCCAGGCCGGCGTCCACTTCGCGCGTCACCGTTGCTTTGCCGTTAGCGACTTCAAGCTTGGATGCAAAGGTCGCCTGCGGGCGGCCCCAAATCGTGGCCAGCATCTGGCCGGTCTGGCTGGCATCATCATCGATGGCTTGCTTGCCAAGGATCACCAGGTCGGGCTGTTCTTTCCCGATCAGCTTGAGAAAAGTTCTCGCAGCCGTCAGCGGCTGGATCGGCTGATCGGCCACCACGTGGATGGCACGGTTAGCACCCATTGCCAGACCGTTGCGAAGGTGTGCCTGGGCATCCGCTGGAGCAATCGTGGCGACCACGACTTCCGATGCAACGCCGGCATCGCGCAAGCGCAAGGCTTGTTCCAAAGCAATTTCGTCAAAAGGATTCGCCGACAGCTTCACGCCATCCGTCACGACGCCCGAACCGTCGGGCTTGACCTGCACGCGCACATTGGCATCAATGACGCGCTTGTAACCTACGAGAATCTTCATATTCGCTGCGACACTCAAAGTTTGAATTTGGGGTCCGCGAAGGGCGCGGACATGAACCGCTTATTTTAGCTGATTCCGAAGCCCCATACGTCAGCGAACGGTGAGGGTTTATCAGGCCATACGGTTGGTAGAATTGATGAAACAAAGTCGGTGTGAACTGGGTCCAATGTGACGGTTTCGCGCCGCAGCGCTATTCGAGCGATCCAGCGCGAACGGCGCTGGCATTCCACTTGGTGCGTTGGTGGCTGGCGGCAACTACATGGCGCCGCTGCATGAAAGCCTGCTGACAGCCTCCTTTCTTCGGTTGTTTAGGCTCGAAGAATCCGCAATTGGACTAAAATATCCCTGGTGGGAGAGCTCCACACGGCGAGTACCGGACAAGAATTTTATGAAGCTTAAAAACGAATCTCCAACGAACTATAAGCCGCGCAATACGCATGCGATTGCTGCCGATCTGGCAACGAAGGAGGCGAATTTTGCGTGCGGCGCGAGTGCAAAGCTAACCAATTCGATCTTCGCGGACGTGGTTGCGGAGGACTCTGTGATTTGGCAACCAGATGTGTACGCCAAGGCCAGGGAAGTTGCCGATAAGCTCAAGATTAACAATGTTGTCGATGTAGGAACGGGTTCGGGCGACAAGTTAGTCAATTTTTTTAGCACACCCAAATACGATACTGTCGGACTCGATTTCATGGGCTCCCTTGATGTCGCAAGAAAAAAGCATCCCGATCGCAAGTGGCTGGAATGTGAATTAACGGACGCAGAGGATCTCGCAAAGGTAGACCGTCAACTCGACGGGACTGAAGCTACTGTATTCATCCTTTCCGATGTTATTGAACATCTGACTAATCCGCTCCCGTTGCTCGCATGGTTACGCAGTAAATTGATGGCGAACGAACGGAATCGCCTTGTTCTGTCGTCACCGGATCGAAGACGACAAGGATATCCGGACCCGTCTGCGAGCCCTCCCAATGATGCACATGTCAGGGAATGGTCCATTGATGAGTTGATTACTTTCCTGCGAGTTTGCGGCTTCAAAGTCAACGAATCCCTGCACACGCGCAGCAATGAATTTGACACGTCGTGTTCAAGTTCCCTGTTGATCCTATCTTGCACCAAAGCGCATTATCGTGCGCATCTGCGAAACATGGGATTCCCGCCGGAATCGATGGAAGCGACGCGCCTTCTGGTTACTGCGGAATATGCGCCATTTCACGTCACCGGTGGAATTGGTACGTTCGTGATGGAGCAGAAATTGAATTTTGGCAAAGATGCGGTCGTCCTGCTAGTGAAGAAGGACTGCACAGACGCCGAGCTCAAGAAGGCGAGGAGGCTAGAGATTCTTCCTAGTCCATTACTCGTTCCGAGCAGCAACACAATCCACCTTCTGCCGGAAGATCTGGCATTGCGCTCTGTTGAACAAGCATTATTCTTCATGCCACAGATCAAGCATGTGGAATACCCGGACTATCAAGGCCTCGGTGTACGCATCGCTCAAGCGAAGAATGTCGGCTTACTCGCGCAGAACATCAAGACCATCGTTCAATGCCATGGCATGACGCATTATCTCGAAAATGCCACGCACACCTGGCTCGGGCTTTCTCACAATGGCTTTGCCGAGAAGGAAAAGCGATCCGTGGAGCTTTCGGATTTCGTGGTGTTTCCAACTCACTTCCTGAGATTCCTGTACGCCGTTTCGGGCTTTGAGATTCCGGAGGAAAGGGTTCGACTTCTCCGCTATCCACTTAATTTTTCGCGCGTGCCAGTTCGGAAGTCCAGCGAGCCCGACACACTGGTATTCTTCGGCAAGCGCACAACCATGAAGGGTATGGACCTGTTCCTGGAGATGGTTTCGGAGAATGTCGCGAAGCTAAAAGCAGCCGGGCTCACGAAAGTGGTGGTGATTGGTCACGGTGCCTTGCCGGAGAACTGGCAGGAAATGTGGACGAAAATTTCTTCGGAATTCGAGCTAGTTGAATATTCTTCCCTGGGGCGGAGTGCAGCGATGGATAAGATCGCTGAGCTGAGCACAAGAAGCGTTATCGTCATGCCATATCGGGGCGACAATCACCCCTATGCGCTGCTGGATGTCGCGTTTGCAGGTGGCATCCCGGTGATGTTGAATGCCGGTGGCGTTCCGGAGCTTTTCTCGGAAGGCTTCAGGAAAGACTTGCTTGCTGAGCCTACGGTGGATTCTCTTGCATCAAAGTGCATTCCGCTCTTGAGCCTGGATCAAAGTTCGTTTCATCGTGTTAGGGAATCCTACGTCGTGTCGATGATGGACACGCAACAGGGAATCAATGACCGTGTGCGTGTATTCGACTTCTCAGAAAGTCATGTCGACGATCTGCCTGATGTAACATCCACGCCTGCTCCCTTACAAGAGCAGTATTCGGAACAGGGAGACGCAGGTGCTGGCACAACTGCGGACGGACTTGCGGATGAAGGTAATCATGCTTCTGATGTCACTGACGCTTCCCATGATGCGGAAGTTGCCGAGGCAGCGGTTGTGCAGCAAACCTCGGAGGTTTCGATTATCGTTCCGGTGTTCAATACGGATCTGAAATACATCGAGGACCTAATCGTTGGAATTGAACGTCAACTGGAGCTCCCCGCCGAGGTTATTTTCGTAAACGACGCCTCGGAACGCCAATACGCCAAAAAGCTCACGCGATTTTTGGAACGTCGAATGGACTTGCCCTATAGGTTGATATCACACTCAGTCAATAAAGGTCTCGCTGGCGCCCGAAACACTGCTTTGAATGCGGCACGAACTCCGTATATTGCTAATGTTGACTCGGATGACATTCCACTCCCGAACTTCGTGAAATCAATTGCCGAAGCGCTTCGCCGCAATACTAATTCGGCGGCGGCGGTGCCATACCTGATGGCGTTCGATGATGGCGACGACTTCAACGTTGCGCGATTCAATGGTTATGTCTATCGGCCGGTCGGCGATGGAATTATTACCTCGCAGATCGACAATATCCTGGGGCATGCCAATTCCGGATATAGAGTTTCTGCACTTCGTTCGGTAGACGGGTGGGACGAGTCGGACAAGTCGATGTGGGAGGATCTTGCCCTCTTCCTCAAGTTACGGACAAATGGGTATGAAATTTCCGTCATCCCGACCGAAACGTGCTTGTACCGCGTAAGGAAAGCATCTATGGCGCGTACCTATCGCACTTGGCCGGCAATGCAGAGAATTGCGAACAACATGTCCGGACTGCCTCGATTTGAAAACTATCGACTGCAGGCGATGATGAGAAATTACAAACATGAGCATGATCAGAACATGATGCTCAGAAGCCAGCTAGTTGAATCCGATAATCGAAGACAGGCTTCGGTGGATGAGCTGCGACGATGGGAGCAAACGCTGCTGGAACGCATCTATGACACAGAGGCTAAGCTGACCAACGCCGTCACCTCCGAGCAGAACGCTAGCATTCAAAATGAGCGATTGACGCAATCACTGGCAGATTTGAACGCGCGTTTGGACAGTACGCAGAGAGACCTCACCGAGTCGGAGCGCGAGCTCGAAGCAGCGAACAAGTCGAATACTGCCATCGTCCGGGACTTCCATGAGTCTAAGCTGGAACATCAACGCAATATCAATGAGCTTGAATCGATCATCGCGGCACAAGCGGCACATCTGAATCGGGCTTCTGTTCGATTTGCGCTTAACGTTGCGGACAAAGCGAAACCAAATTCAATCACGGGCAAGATAGGACGCTGGACAGCCCGGCTTCTGGCACGGCACTCGCGTCCCGACAGCGAAGACTGATCGCCGACTTCAAGTGATCATGCCCGTATCGGCTACTTTTGCTGTGTACCGATTTCCAGCGCTCGCTGTCGGAAGAAGTTTGCGAGCTCATCACGCCAATGCGGGACTTCAATGTCCCGCTTTCGAAGACCACCATTATCCAGAACGGAATATGCTGGCCTGACGGCGGCTGTCTTATATGCCTCCGAGGATATCCGTTCCACTCTTGGCTTCGAGACTATCAATCTGTGTTGCTTGAGCTCGTCAAAAATCGCTTCCGCGAAACCTGCCCAGCTCTCTGCTCCGCTCGTCACCACCTGCTCGATGGATTGACCATTGATACCCGCCGTAAGAAGTTTCTTTGTAACTGTCGCGACGTACAAAGCCGGCGTTGGGCTACCGATTTGATCGTCAACGACAGCCACTTCGTCCCTGGTTTGTGCAAGATTCAGCATCGTGGTCAGAAAATTTCGGCGGAAATGGGAATATACCCACGCCGTTCGCAATATCAGAAAATTGCAGCCTGTTGCGGCAATTTCACGCTCCCCTGCCAACTTACTCCGACCATACACATTCAAGGGATTGGTAACCGAGTCCGTTTGATAGGGTGTGCGGGCGCGACCATCGAAAACATAATCGGTTGAGAAGTGAACCAGTGCACTCCCCGCGTCCCTGCAGTAGTTTGCCAACTGTCCCGGCGCCTCTCCATTCACTTGGTAAACAAGTGACGGCTCCCGTTCCGCGTTGTCCACATGCGTGTAGGCGGCGGCATTGACAATGACGTCTGGTCGAATCCCAGTGAGTACTCGATTCAGCTCATGTATTCTTGCTAGATCAATTGCCAGGCAACTGGCACCGAAAAAACGTCCATCGCGGGTCGCCGGAAGGACTTCGAAAGCGTCTTCCGTGGACAACGCTCGGACAATTTCTGAACCGATCTGACCTTCCGCGCCTAATACTAGAATACGCGTCATGAATTATTCGGGATCGTACGATAGAAGGTGTTGCACCGGAATGTCCGTCAACCGCATCGCATCACGATCCTTGGACGAAAGTATCACATCACGAATTGGCCAGTTTATTCCAAGCGCCGGGTCATCCCAGGCGAGCGACATCTCGAAGCCTGGCTGATACGTTTCCGTACAACCATAAGATACCAGCGCGAACTCGCTGAGAACGACGAAGCCATGAGCGAAGCCCGGCGGTACCCATAGCTGTCTGCGGTTCCCAGACGATAAGTTCACTGCAAAAAACTCACCAAATTGCGGAGAGCCCTTCCTGATGTCAACTGCAACATCCCATATCTCGCCGTCGAGAACGGTTACCAGTTTGCCTTGCGGGTTTGTATGCTGAAAATGCAGACCACGTAACGTGCTACGACGCGACCAGGAGACGTTGAATTGCTTCAGTTCCGTGACGAGTCCTGCCGCAGAATACTCATCAGAATTGAACGTCTCGAAGAACCATCCCCGTTCATCATTGAATACGCGGGGTTCGATGACTCTACAGTCCTTGAGAGGAGTTTCAATAATTTTCAACTTCAGCTTCGCCCAATCAATTCCTTCAGAAGGCCGCTTTGCCTATCTCGACTAATTTGCGCAAATATTGCCCGTAGCCGTTTTTAAGGAGGGGCTTTGCTAGCTCGAGCATATCGTCATCGGAAATCCAGCCTTGCTGCCACGCCACCTCCTCAAGACAAGCAACGCGAAGCCCCTGGCGAGTCTCAACTGTTTCAATGTAGTTGGCTGCCTCAAGCAGCGATTGATGCGTGCCGGTATCCAACCATGCATAACCCCGTCCGAGCCGTTCGACATTCAGCTTGCCCTCGTCGAGATACAAACGGTTCAAGTCGGTGATCTCCAGCTCGCCGCGATTCGAAGGTTTCAGCGATCGTGCAAGCTCGGACGCGCGGCCGTCGTAAAAGTACAACCCTGTTATCGCATAGTTGGACTTCGGATTTGCCGGCTTTTCCTCAATTCCGACGACTTTCCCGCTCGCGTCAAACTCTGCAATGCCGTATCGCTCAGGGTCAGCCACCCAGTAGCCGAAAACCGTAGCCTCATCGACATTCGCCGACGTCGCCTGAAGCTTGGATGATAGTCCGGGGCCATGAAAAATATTGTCGCCCAGTACCAGGGCGGATGGAGCGCCGCCGAGGAATTCTTCACCCAGAATGAAAGCCTGCGCCAGTCCATCCGGGCTTGGCTGCGCGACGTACTCAATGTTGATTCCCCATTGCGAACCATCACCCAGGAGAGTTCGAAACAATTCCTGCTCATGAGGCGTATTGATCATCAGGATGTCGCGAATGCCTGCGAGCATCAGCACGCTCAGTGGGTAATACACCATTGGCTTGTCATAAACAGGCAGTAGCTGCTTGGAAATACCCTTCGTGATTGGGTATAACCTGGTTCCGGAGCCACCCGCAAGAACGATACCTTTACGATCCATGAGCAAAACCTTTAAGCGTTCGCGCCGATTCGTTCAAGCTGGTAGCTTCCGTCGAGAACGCGTTCGGTCCAATCACGGTTATTCAAATACCAACTGACCGTCTGCCGAATTCCTTCTTCAAACCCTAGCGACGGCTTCCAACCAAGCTCGGTTTGCAGCTTCGTGGAGTTGATTGCATACCGACGGTCATGACCCGGACGATCAGTTACAAACTCAATCAGCGACGTGCGTGGCTGTCCATTTTCCAGTGGCTGAATGCCGTCGAGGAGCTCACAGATTGTGCGCACGACCGTAAGGTTGTCACGCTCTGCGTCGCCACCGACATTGTAGGTCTCGCCGACTTTTCCTGACTCGAGCACGGTTTCAATCGCAGTGCAATGGTCTTCAACGAAAAGCCAGTCACGAACGTTCTTTCCATCCCCATAAACCGGAAGTTTCTCGCCTTTCCATGCCTTCGAGATGACCAGAGGAATCAGCTTCTCCGGAAACTGGTAAGGTCCGTAATTGTTCGAGCAGTTCGTCGTCAGTACCGGAAGTCCATAAGTATGGTAGTAGGCACGGACAAGGTGGTCTGCCGCTGCTTTGGATGCTGAATACGGAGAGTTAGGCGCGTAAGGCGTGGTTTCCTGGAACTTACCCTCGCTACCCAGCGAACCGAACACCTCATCAGTGGACACATGAAGGAACCGGAAGTTGGATTTCGCCTCATCACTCAACGACTTCCAATGTGCACGTGCGGCCTCGAGCAGCACGAATGTGCCTACGACGTTGGTTTGAACAAAGGCAGCAGGACCTTCAATGGATCGGTCAACGTGCGACTCAGCTGCGAAGTTAATCACTGCATCCGGAGCATGTGTGGTCAGCAGTTCCGCAACAAGTTCAGCGTCGCCGATGTCACCCTTGACAAAGATGTGGTTAGGGTTGCCCTCAACAGACTTCAAAGTGTCCAGATTGCCGGCATACGTCAACGCGTCCAGATTAATAACCTTGTGACCGTTCTTAATTGCATTGAGAACGAAGTTCCCACCAATGAAGCCGGCGCCACCGGTAACGAGCCAAGTTGCCATATATTTCCTATATAAGTTTCAGTTCGTGCAAAACGATTGTGTGTCGGTTGGAGTATAAACGAATTCCAAGGAACGTTGAGATGCCAATCGGTAGCTCCACGGGTCAGCAGACCCATATGAGGGATGAATTCCCTTAGAATTGAAAGGTATCTGAGTGCAAATAGTTTGGGAGCATCAATGGCAGCCAATGTAGTCCCCTTCAATTCCCTGACACGACATGTCGGGCAATTTGCCGATGAGCTCACCGCCATAGGTGCGGAGGTTCTTCGTAGCGGGCATTACGTGCTTGGACCAGGTGTCTCGAATTTTGAACGCGAATTTGCTGAATATTGCGGAGTTGGATATTGCGTCGGAGTTGCCAATGGGACGGACGCTCTGGAGCTTGGACTGAGGGCACTCGGAGTTCAGGAAGGTGACAAGGTGGCGCTGTGCGCGAACGCCGCGATGTACGGAACCACAGCCGTGCTAGCAATAGGCGCGGTTCCCGTATTCGTCGACGTGAATGATGTTGGCACGATGGATCCGGGGGATCTCGAGGCGAAGACTCGCTCCGGGGACGTGAAAGCCTGCATTGTCACACATTTGTATGGACGGTTAGCGGACATGGACCGAATCCTTCCAATCACATCCAAATCCGGAATACGCCTCCTCGAGGACTGCGCACAGGCCCATGGAGCGAAGAGCGCGGATGGTACGCTTGCAGGTGGCTTCGGGGATGCGGCGAGCTTCAGCTTTTATCCAACGAAGAATCTGGGTGCCGTGGGCGATGGTGGCGCAGTCACAACCAACAATCACGCCATTGCGGAACGGCTGCGAGGCTTGAGGCAATACGGATGGTCGCAGAAGTACCGCAACGAATTGAATGGCGGTCGTAATTCAAGGCTGGACGAACTTCAAGCGCGGTTTCTGAGTTTCTTCCTGCCACATTTGGATGGATGGAACGAGCGACGTCGTGAAATTGCGAATTTGTACTCGAGTTCAATTCGAAACCCACGGATTACCGTGCCCGCCGTAGGCGGTGACGATTACGTCGCACATCTGTACGTCGTTCAATGTACGGATCGTGACGAACTCCGGGAACATCTGGCAGGTCAATCAATTCAGACTGACATTCATTATCCGGTGCCCGACTATCAGCAACCGATTTTTGGTGACGAGTTCCGGGAAATTCATTTGACAACAACGGAAGAACTGTGTCGCGTCAGCGTTTCCCTTCCGTGCTTTCCGGAAATGACCAACGAGGAATGCGCGCGAGTAATTGACGCATGCAACAAGTTTTGAATGACTGCCGACTCTCCGTTGTTGTTCCCGTGTACGGGAACGAAGGCGAGATCACAAATCTACTTTCAGCACTGCGGTGGATACAGGACCAAGTTGATGGTCGCTCAGAGGCAATCCTCGTGGTTGACGGCAGTCCTGATCGCAGTCTCGCCGAACTTCTGGAGAATCTTCCCGATTCCGGTGTCAATGCGAAGCTAGTCTCGCTGACGCGGAACTTTGGCTCGTTTGCGGCTATACGCACCGGTCTCGGGATTGCGACAGGTAACAGCATTGGTGTGATGGCTGCCGATTTGCAGGAACCGAAGGAAATCATGCTTGAATTCCTTGATGCCCTGGAGAACGATGGGGCAGACGTCGTTGTGGGAGTCCGAACAGGGCGCGCCGACGGCGTTGTTTCCAGTCTGTTTTCGCGGATCTTCTGGGGATTCTATCGTCGTTTCATCGTTTCCGACATTCCCAAAGGCGGCGTCGACGTTTTTGGATTGAGTGCTAGTGCTCGCGATAGGCTCCTACTGATGAATGAGCGCAATTCCAGTTTGGTTGCTCAACTGTTCTGGATTGGTGGCGTTCGGAAAGTGGTTCCCTATTTCAGGGCTGAACGCCAAATCGGCAGAAGCGGATGGACGTTCGGGAAGAAATTCACTTACATGTTGGACAGCATTTTTGCCTTCACGGATCTGCCACTCAGGTTGTTGATGCATGTCGGTGCTTTGGGGCTGATCGTATCAACGGTCCTGGGACTTGTGACCGTCATCGGGAAGTTTACCGGGACGATCCATGTCCCAGGTTATGCGCTCACGATGCTGACCATCCTGACCTTTGGCGCACTCAATTCGCTCGGCTTGGGATTTGTCGGAATGTACGCATGGCGAGCATATGAGAATACCAAGCAACGGCCTCAGTCCATCATTCAATTCACCAAGAACTATGAAAACAAGGGCAATCAGGAATGAGCTATTTCGCACATGAGCGGGCGATCGTTGAAAGCGATCGAATTGGAGAAGGGACGCGCATATGGGCGAACGCGCACATTCTTCCCGGTGCTGTACTAGGCGCGAACTGCAACGTTTGCGATGGTGTTTTCATTGAGAATGACGTGCTGATTGGCGATGACGTGACGATCAAATGTGGAGTTCAGCTTTGGGATGGAGTGAGATTAGGCAACAGCGTGTTCATTGGCCCAAACGCCACATTCACAAATGATATGCACCCACGGAGCCGTCGTTACCCGGAAGAGTTCCTCCGGACTATCGTGGAGGATGGTGCATCAATCGGGGCAAACGCCACGATTCTCCCTGGCATTACCATTGGGCGGGGTGCGCTGGTGGGCGCGGGTGCGGTTGTAACGCGTTCGGTACCGCCACATGCCATTGTCGTTGGAAATCCCGCGAGAATTATTGGCTATGAAAATGAGTTTGAGCAACAGACCTTACCTGACAGCGTGAAAGGAAAGAAGAGCCGCGCGGATAACGCGCCGGAAGCATTGCCTGGCGCTCAGCTGATTTGGTTACCGAATTACGAGGACATCAGAGGATCACTGTCCGTTGGTAGTTTTTCCGAGGATTTGCCGTTTGAACCGCAAAGGTATTTCCTGGTCTACGACGTTCCGTCTCAGGAAACACGAGGGGAGCACGCCCATCGTACGTGCCATCAATTTCTGATCTGTGTAAGCGGATCTGTCAAAGTTATGGTGGATAATGGCATTACGCGCCAGGAATGCATACTGGACAAGCCAAACATGGGGTTGCACATTCATCCAATGACGTGGGGCACACAGTACCGCTATACGGACGATGCGGTACTCCTCGTCTTCGCGTCTGAACCTTACGATTCGGCAGAGTACATCAGGGACTACGACGAGTTTCTGAAAGCAGTCGCAGCGAAACAAGCGCAGTAACACCTGCTAGAGATCGATGCGCCTGCTCAAGAACTACTCCGCGATTCGATTCTTGATCGGCGGCGGTGCAAATACACTCTTAAGCCTCATGTGCTACTGGGGACTGAGTGCGTTAGGAATCTCTGCGCAAATTGCGTATTCGATCGCGTACATCACGACCTTCTTCACTAGTTTCGCAATAAATACGTATTTCGTATTTCGGACGTCCTGGTCGTGGAAACGCCTCGGACTGTTTCCGATGGTTCACGTCGTTGTGTACGTATGCGGATTGCTGGTGGTAACCATCTGCCAGCGCTACGGAGTGCCGAACTTCTGGATTCCAATCATCGCGCTTGTAGCAACGCTGCCAATCAATTTCCTGTTAACACGGATATTGATGCGCAGTCGCTCGATCTAATCGACCGAAAATCGGAAGTTATTTAGGCTTGCCCGACTCTTCAGCTTGGGAATCCGGAGCCGTCGCAGAGCTTGCGTCGCCGGCAGCAGTTGGCGTGACGTACAGCGAACAGAAATAGTTCGGCGTTGCCTTGTCACCAATGATGATCGACACTTCCCGGTCGGTCGCCGCTGTCAAATGCTTCTTCTCATTGGCAGCTGGATTAAGCGTGAATGCACCTTCATCGCCACCGACATCCAATTGGAACTTGGCTGCGCACTTCTCACTGGCTGAGGTTAAATCGTATCCATTCGGATTCGCGGATAGCTTCAGGCGAATCGGCTTGGCGAATGACGGCGGTAGTGGGGTAATCGAAATGCCGGTCGTGCCCTGCTTAGAGAACGTCACGTAATCCAGCTTCAACGCCGCCAGTTCCTTTGAGCTCGGAGACACCACCTTGATGTCCTGCGCTTCAACGATTTCCGAGAACTTCGTGTTCGAAAGTCCAGACTCGGCCTTGTCGCGGTTACAGCCTGCCATCAGGACGGCAAGTCCGCTCAACACGATAAATCCGATCTTACGGATAGCAGGCTGGCGGGAGGATTTGCAGTAGATCGAATTCATTGGAATGGGTTTCATTTGTGAGGTCAAAAGTCTTTGGATCCGTGCTATTTCAACGATTTTAACTCATTTCGAAGCCATGCATATCACCGTCTCCTCCCCCTTAACGAAGATGCCTTCATCGTCCGGAAAGCTTTTGCGCGAAGAACATTCGGCGACCAGTTCCGGCGCCAGTCGAATTTCGAGCTGCCTTCCCGTCGCTTCTTCGAACAAGGGGTCAATTGCATAGGGAACACTAAGCGCCGAGAGATTCATATCACCTGAAGGCATTTGAGGATCGATGCCATACGCGTACGGCGCACCCACGACTGCAAGCGACTTGGCATTTGGAAATCTCTCACCTGCCCTACTTGCGATTTGAGCGGCCAACTGCATATCCCAACGGTTAAGTCGCTGCTGATTCAGCAGAATCTTGCTGCTATGAACCGCCAATAGCATACACGTGAGTCCCAACGCGGCAACCACAACACCCGACGACACGCTCGGCTTTGCGAAACCGCGTGTCCAAAACAGAATGCCTGCGGAAAACGCCATAGGAATTGCAATGAGTGTCCGAGGTGCTGGCCACCAGACTGCCGCAATCGAAACTGGCAAAAGTGCGAGGACAAAAATTATTGCAACCACCGCAAGACCCAAGAGCGCGCGTTTAGGTTCGCTGATAATGGCAGCGAAGAAGGCGATGCCCATCGACAGTAGGATCAACACTTTTGCCGTTCGGGATAGAAAATTCTCGTTTTCCTGCACGATTGTCCAAATCTGCTTACCCACCAACATCAACCGACTTGGGATTTCCGAGACGGCGAGCATCGTGGCGCGTTTGTCACTTCCTGCGGCTGCTCCCGCACCCGATGTCGTTGCAAGAACGACGACATAGTAAAGGGCGATTGCGCAGACAAGGAATATCACCGACCGAATTAGCGCTGAGGTGACCGATTTCCACGATTCGCTGTCGCCTTGCTCTATGGCACGGACTATGCCACTACGTAGGAATATGCCGGTGGCCAGAAACGAAAGAGCCAACTGGTTCGCTCCGATCGCGAAAACCGCGGAGACAAGCGCGATCAGCAATTCATTCCTTCCGCCGTCCCGCAGGAAACGGTCGAAATATAAGACCGCGCACGCGCATAATGCCATCATGATTGCCATCGGCATCAGCGTTATGCGAAACGAAACATACTCAGTGAAATAGGGATGCACACCCAGAAGAAAACTTGCACACACCGCAACAAGGAAATTTGAGCGAGTGCTAAGCAGTGGCCTAAATGCAACAATGTAGAAGAATGCCGATGCTACTCCGAGCAAAAACATTCCAATGACGCCGAAATCCAATTGGTTGAGTCCTGCTAGACTCAATAGTTTCACGTATAGCGCCCAGGTGAAACGCCCCTGGCTTAGGACAAAATCAATGACACCTGCGCTCTCTGCGAAACGGTTAAAGTAATCGTCGATCGCATATCCGTTCGAAAAGCCCTGTGACTTAGACAGGAAAAACCCGAGAATAACAGCCAGCGCGAAACCCACGATTGGCGTTGCCAGCGGCAATTTGGGCTCACTGAAATTTTTTTCGTCTAGCTCGTTATTTGGCATGTCGTTACGGTTCCGGATTTATCTAGCTGATTTGGGACTGGAGATTTCGATCAGTCGTTGCTTTCGTCCATGTAACCATATCCCCGGGGATTAATGACTTGCCATCGCCAAGTGTCCTCACACATTCGCTTGAGGTCAAATTCGGGGGACCAACCAAGCTTTTCCTTCGCTAAGCTGTTGTCCGCCCAAATGCTGTCAATGTCACCTGCGCGACGACCTTCGATTTGATAGGGAATTTCGACACCACTGGCCCGCTCAAATTCATGGATGACCTCCAGTACGCTGTAGCCGTTTCCTGTGCCGACATTTATCGGATGAAATCCTGTCGTCAGAGAGGCTTCTGCTGCAAGTACATGCGCTTTCGCAAGGTCTACAACGTGTATGTAGTCCCTCACTCCTGTGCCATCCGGTGTCCCATAATCGTTCCCGTACACCCTGACAAACGGTCGTCGTCCAATCGCAACCTGGGAGACATAAGGCACCAAGTTGTTCGGAATCTGCAAAGGGTCCTCTCCAATGCGTCCCGAAGAATGTGCACCAATTGGATTGAAATATCTCAGTGCGACAGCGGTTACATCCGGGCAGGCATGGCACCAATCACGCAGGATGTGTTCGGAAAATTCCTTGGTTCTGCCGTACGGGTTCGTCGAGCCGATGCTCGCAGACTCATCAATCGGGATTCGCTCTGGTTGACCATATACCGTAGCTGACGAGCTAAACACGAATCGACGCGCGTTGGACCGGCGCGTCGCATTTAACAGTGACAACGTCGAATCCAGGTTGTTCGAGTAGTACTCGAGAGGTTGCTCAACGCTCTCGCCAACCGCCTTGAGGGCGGCAAAATGCATCACACCGTCGACACCTTCGAGTGCCCGGTCCAGGATTGACTCATCCCGCACATCACCTTTCACGAAAGACACGGATCCAGTGCGTGACAACGCTTGAACCCGGCGAACTGCCTCTTCGCTGGAGTTGCATAAGTTGTCCACAATGACGACATCATGCCCTGCAGCCGAAAGTTCCACTGCAGTGTGGCTTCCAATATACCCAGCGCCGCCTGCGATCAAGATTTTCAACTGGAACTCCTGTTAGTTACATGAGGTTTCGCACCGCAAATGATTCACTTGGCGTTGCGGTTCGCCTGCAATATGCAGTCTGTATTTTAGCCGACATAATCTCCAGCTGCGCAGCCGTGACCAATGCATCCATTTCACGTCATTGGCACGGAAAATTCCGTTAAAATCGACATCTTGTAAGCTACGATAATCGAAGTAGTCTTCTTTTTATGGCGTTGGGCAAATGAGCATAGACCGCAGGAACGGGAGAGCCGCGAAATGATCGTGGGGAATGGGATGCTTGCGAACAGCTTCCGTCACCTGTTTGAAAATAGCGAAGATGTTCTGATCTTCGCATCAGGCGTTTCTAACTCACGTGAAACGGATGAGCGTGAATTCCGCAAGGAAAGCGAGCTACTCCAAGCGAGTCTGCACGGCGGCGCAAAACGCTTTGTCTATTTCAGCAGCTGCGGGATTTCAGCTGGGGAGGAGACTCCATACTTTCGCCATAAGTCTGCGATGGAGCGACTCGTGATGGATCGTCGTGGGGGTGTGGTATTCCGACTGCCGCAAGTAGTTGGACATGGCGGAAACCCGAAGACACTTACGAACTTTCTGTATTCGTCGATCCTTGATGGAAGCCATTTCTCCGTCCTCGAAAGTGCGGAAAGAAATCTCATTGACCTTGACCACATTACCGACATTGTCAATCGACTGATTACAGATCCTCCGGCCAACTGCATTCCAATCATGTCGGAGAAATCGATGCGCGTCATTGAAATCGTACGCATATTCGAGGAAGTCCTGGGGCGGAAAGCGAATATCGACATGATTCCCGGTGGCATTCCCATGCCGTCAGATACGCGGTTGATTGCGTCGGTCTCAACAGAACTTGGAATCGATCTAACTGGAAATTACGCCGAGCGCGTACTGCGCAAGTACTACCGCAACGCTGCGGATTCAACTTCCTGGACTTTAACGTAACCCGGAACGGACGCGACGCGTCGCGTGAATTCGCCCCATGAACGGTGCGATTTGATCTCGCTGAGCTGACGATCACTGCAACGTCTCCCGAATTCGCCATCCACTTGGAATCGGCGAATCAAGGTAATAGCTTCATCCACGGCATCAGACGTACTGTATAACTGTTCGGCATCAATGATGTCAGGAATTCCGCCAACAGCCGGCGCGACGACTGGCAAACCAAGCGCACAAATGTCGAGCAGCATGGTCGGCGTACCCTCCCACATTGTCGTCATGAGGAACGCAAAATGCTCAGGGTGGAGGTGGTCTGCAATCCGACTGAATGGTCCATGCATCGTCACGTTTGGCAACGATGAGAGAAGTTTCACCGCCTCTTCTGTCCCTGTTGCCATCACGGTCGCGCCATAAACGTCATACTGGATGTCCGGTGTTTGCCTCGCGATGTCGATAAGCACATCCAACCTCTTCTGGCGATCAAGGCGACCCGCCCACATAACCCGCTTTCTCAGGGACGGAATTCTTGCACCGTCCACCGTTTCCCCATCATATGGAAACGGCAGCAAAGTGAACTTTTCGGCCGGAACACCAATCTCGCTCGTCCAAACACCGGGATAATGGCTGTTATCACAAAAGATGGTCGATGCTGACTCGTGCGTGTCCCGAAGGAAATCCCTGGCGTATCCAATCGGCGTCATCGCCGCGTTGTATTCGTCACAGAACAGTGATGCGAAGACCTGTCCCGATTGGGAGAGTGCGAGCCCATTGGACTTCAAGCATTGCCAACCGATCCTTGAGTTAATGACATGTGTGGCGGCGGGTCTAAGCTGGACGAGCAATCGACTTAGCACTGTCATTTGATCACTGTCACTGATTCCCCCAAAAAGGAGGCCCAACTCCAGAAACTCGACGCCGGAAGGAATGCGGTCCGACCATGGCGAGTCGGAAGGCTCCGTCGATATCAGGAGAATAGACGCTGCAGGATGCAATTCGCGGAGCGCTTTCACATGATGAAGAATGCCTTTGTCTGCTCCGCCGGGCTTTAACCACGGTATGACGAAAATATAGGTATATTGACGTAACGTGAGCTGAGTGATCGCATTTGAATACACAATTCCGGGTGCGTCATCCTGAGGAACGGAATAGTAGGCGTACTTCGACACATCCCCGCTCGCCGGAAGCAATTCCGGTTCAATGCTTGACAGTGCGACTAGTTCGTCACGCAGCCACCCAGGCATTTGGGGAGGGACCCAAGCCGTGCCAGAAGCGGTGTGATGCGATATGGCACCACTGTCCGGCTGAATCCTTCGGGCGAGCCAACCAAGCGCTCTCACCGCAAAAATACGCGCTCGCCTAATCACGGTTTCGGTCCTCCGGTGTAACAAGCGACGAATCGAAGAGACTGTTCGGTGGCATCACTGCATTTGCGCTCAAACTATTTTGGTTCATGGATCCGACGAATTTCCGACGGTAAAAGTATGCGGTCCCAGGGGCGAGTCGATGCACCATGCCTTTCGCGATCGTTTCGCAATTCCAGTTCCAATCCTCAAATCCGAATCCGGTTTTCCTGGTGTCAATCGCAACTTGCGGCACGCGCTCAAACACGGATCGGTGGGCGAATGCGGCACTGATCCAAGGATTTATCTTTAGCAACGATGGCTTGTGAAAATATTGGCCCGCTTGGTCAACCTGCCAATTGAATGCATTGTATTGCCCGAAGCTGATGACCATTTCCGGATGAAGCACGTGGTCTTTGTCCAACGCCGCTGCGCGCTCGAAGTGCAACTGGAAATAATCCCGCGAAACGATGTCATCGCCGTCGACCAAGGAAATATATGCGCCTCGCGAAACGGCGATGCCAGAGTGCCGCGAAAGGGCCAAATCCCCATTTGTGACGTGCAAAATCCGGAAGTCTCCATCCAGCTTTGGATGTCCCTCCACAATTTCCGTCGTCTTCGCATCTGCATTGTCGAGCACAATAATCAACTCGACCATCACGCCGCTAGAGCGTGCCGATGAAATCGACTGACAAATTGAGATCAGCGATGCGTGTGCAAGAATGCCCTCTCTGTGCAGAGTGACGATGACGGATATGTCGATGTCGCTAGGAACTTGATCAATCATTTGCCTGGCTCCAGATAACCGGGAATTTCTTGAAGTGCTTGGTGCATCGCTTGCCTTGAATGCTTCGATTCTTGATAATCGAAAGCGCTGTTTGCCTTGGACATTGCAGAACCACGATCCGACAGCACCTCCCTAATTGCATGCACATACGAATCAACATCCGCTGGATTCGAAACCGGATAACCTGTCTCATGGTTGATGAGTTCAGGAATCCCGCCTACCGATGATGTCACGACAGGTAGCCTCGCGTTGATCGCCTCCTTGATAACCATCGGTAATCCATCCCATGCAGACGTGTTAACGAAGCAGTCGAATTCGGCAACTTCCAACTCTGCAAATGTGGATCCACCGCCCATCAATCGCAAATTTAGAGGCAGCTTTCGGTCGATTTGTCTGGCTTCTGTCTCATCAATGCCGTACGCGATAAATTGAATTTCAGGCATTCGCCTTGCCAGCTCAATGAGGAGCTGAGGTTGCTTTTGAGGAACTGGTCGCCCCATCCAAAGCACCTTGACGGCTCCGCCGGCATGGCCAGTTGCCTCCCGCGCATGAAACGGAATGAAAGTTGGCACCGGGTGAAAGAGAGTCTCATGAACACCAAGCTCCCTGGACCACACTTGCAGGTAATGGTGGTTGTCGATCAAGACGCCATCCAGATAGGGTGCGCAATCCCTGAGGTACCAACGCGCATAGCCAAACGGACGAACGTCGGCATCATACTCGTCGCAGTACAGGCTGGAATAAATGCTAGCCAAGTTTGACATTGCAAGCGGGTTGGCCTGTAGGGTTCGCCAACCAAGGTCGCTGTTGATGATGTGAATCCGCTCCGGTTCAAGCTGGATCAGCAGTCTCGAAAGTACGGCGATGCGTTCCGCCACGCTAAGTGCTGACAACCGAGTCGCCAGGGGAATGACTGGCACTGAGTCAGGCACCCTATCCATCCAATCACCGTTGTCATCCTCCGTCACCGCCAGCGTCGGAGATTCTCCCAATGCGACGAGCTCCTCGATGATCCGCAGCGTATTGAGATCCGACCCTCCGGTCTTCAACCATGGTGCAATGATGAAATGCGAGATTGGCCCCAAGTGTCCGATCGTAGCCAGGATTGAGAAGTACGCCTGACCCGCAGCCTCGCTTCGCGGTAGCATCGCCGGGGGAATTGCTCGCGCGTTGATGGCCACACCGGACAGGGACGACTCGATTGGAGATGCGTCGCGAATTGCTTCAATGCCCCAATCGGGAAGCTTAGGAGTGCGCCAGGTCCGTCCTGTGGCATTAAGCTGCGGAATCAAAGCGAAAATGAGTCGAACTCTCTGGCGGCCGATCATTCGGTATGCCGCGCTTGCAAGCCTTCTGACGACTCTCATGCCGTCCCGCGCCGCGCCGGCACTTGCGTCGCAAAAAGGCCGGACTTCGGCAACCAACTGGAATGCATATTCGCATTGATATTCCTGGAGCTGCCCTTTCGGCGTCTATAGAAGTATGTTGTTTCCGGCGCAGTGAAATTCCTGATCCCGGCCGCCATCAGCTCGCAATTCCAATGCCAATCTTCGTAACCGAAACCCGGTTTCACGATCGGATGCCAAGGATTTTCCTCAAGAATCGACCTTTCTGCGAATGCAGCTGAGATCCACGGATTGATGCTCAACATTGACTCACGCGAGATGGGATTCGTCGACTCATCGGGTTGCAGCTGGAAGCTCTGCTCTGCGCCGAAGGTCACCACCAGCGCGGGGCGGATAACGCACGGTAACGAGGCCGACTCAGCAGCCTCCAAATGTGCGGCGAGATAGTTCTCGGAAATCAAATCGTCACCGTCAACCACGCCCACAAACGGCGCGGTTGATGCGGCTATACCGAAGTTTCGGGATAAGGATGGATCCCCAAAATCCACGTTTTCAATCCGACAACGCCATTCGAGTCTGCGTAATGCCTCTGCGACAGTTGCGGCGGTTCCTTCGTCCACCCGGTCCAAGACCAGAATGGTCTCGCAATCTCTGCTGAGGGCATGGACACTCTTTGCGATTGATACTAGCGAAGAATATGCGAGCGTTCCTTCATCGTGAAGCGTCACGACAAGGGAGACATCCGGTGACCGATTTGTGCCGTACATGGCGATGCGAAGCTACTTCCGTCGCGCGTTAGGCATTCGGCGCGCCGGTGTCGCTGATGACCTTGCCGTGATCCAGGACAATCGTTCTGTTGCAGATCCTTTCAGCGAGAGAAGCGTCATGTGTTGCTACCACGAGAATCTTCGCACGGTCGACAAGCTGGCGCAGGCGCTCCTGCGCGCGTTCAGTGAATTCGGAATCACCGACGCTAAGCCACTCGTCCATGACGATGATGTCCGCGTCAAGCGTGCTCACCACCGAGAATGCGAGGCGCAGGACCATACCTGAGGAATACGTTCTGACAGGAAGATGCAAAAACTCACCGAGCCCGGAGAATTCCGCGGCGTCGTTGACGATAAGCGCGATTTGCTTTTCCGACAGGCCAGCCGCAAGTCCGCGCAGCTGGATATTTTCGTAACCGGTGGCCTCGAGATTCATGCCGAGCGTAATGTCCAGCATGCTGGAGATCTTGCCAACGGTCTTGATGTACCCACCGCTTGGCTCATAAATGCCCGCAAGGAGGCGCAGCAACGTTGTCTTGCCCGAGCCGTTGTGCCCAACGAGTGCCAGACGCTCGCCTGCACCGACATACATGGAGACATTATCAAGTGCCCGGACGGTAGAGACTGTTCCACTCTCGCGGGAAATGCGGCCGCCAGTCGTTGCATTTGCAATCGTGCCCTTGAGAGAGCGGTTCATTAAACCGTAGACGGGAATGTCAATTGTGCAATCCCGCAATTCAATACTTGCCATTACTTTTCCTTAAAATCCTGCGACGTAATGTGAAATTAGACCCAGTAGCTGATGCGCGACTGGAACTTTCCGAACACAAAGATTGCGAGCGCCGCGAATACACCGGTTGCAACGCACAAGTTGATCCATGACATCGTTGAGGGAACTTCATGTAACCATGGAGAACGAACGACATCCAGCATCCATGCAAACGGGTTAAAGTTTGCGTAATGGCGCTTGCCGGCAGGCAACTGCGAGACCTTCCACACAACCGGGCTGATGAAGAACGCCATTTGCAGAATGCTCGTCAGGAAGCTTTCGACGTCACGGTACCTCGCGCAGACGATTGAAATGAAGTAGCCGAAAAAGACCTGGAACAACACGAGCAATGCAAGCCCAGGGATCAGCCACAGAATCTTCGCGTCAGGCATCCAGCGTGCGAACGCAAGCACGATGACGATTGCCGCGAAATTGTGCGCGAGGATGATCAGGTTGCGGTAAATCGTCCTGAGAACCATGGTTCCGACAAGCGTACGGGTCGAGTGAATCAGGTTTGCATTACCATGCAGCGAGGCGCACAGCTCGATGATTGTCACCACGATGTAGTTCCAGAACATCAAGCCGATGGCAAGATACGGCAGATAGCCTGTCATTGATTGCCCGAAGAGCTGCGAATACAGTGGACCGAGGCCCGCGATGAACAGCAACATCCCGATCGTCAGCCAGAAAGGGCCAAGGAACGATCGACGGTAACGATTCTTGACGTCCTGCCAAGCCAGCTCGCGCCACATCGCAGATTGTCCAAATGATTTGGACAGGTCGGTGAAAAAACCGGTGTAGTTACGCCGATCGGCATCGAATTCTCTAATCGGTTGAGCGGTTGTTTGATTTGCCATGATTATGCTGAGAACCTTTTAACTTGAAAATTAGATGTAATGTGAAGAGCGGGAGGCTGACGACTTTCCGTCATAAACCATGTTGCTCATTGCACCCGCCGGCGCAGGTAATTCAACAAATCGATCCGGGTGACCAGACCGATGAATTTGGAGCCGTCCATGACGATCGCGACGTGACCGCGCTCGAACACAGGCAGCAATGCTTCCAGCGGCTCGCCCACTTGGATGGAATCGAGCTTCGTGACCATCGCGGCGGAGACGGGATCCTTGAAGCGCAACTCGTCACCGTAAACGTGGAGCAGCACGTCGGATTCGTCGACGATGCCCAGCAACGTGTCGCCATCCATCACCGGAAGTTGCGACACATCGTAGAGCTTCATCCGTTGATATGCCGTGACGAGCAAATCGGTGGCGGCAACGACGACGGTGTCGCGGCGGTCGAACGGGCGCAGCACGAGATCGCGCAGATCGCCGGTCGGCTCATTGGCAAGGAGACCGTTATCGAGCATCCAGTAGTCGTTGTACATTTTGGATAGGTATTTATTGCCCGTGTCGCATACAAGGACCAAAACATTCTTCGGCTCCGTCTGTTCGCGGCAGTATTTCAGCGCGGCGGCGAGGATCGTGCCGGTCGACGAGCCACCGAGGATGCCTTCGGACGCCAGCAATTCGCGGGCGGTGAGGAAGGATTCCTTGTCGGAGATGGCGTAGGCTTTTTTGACCCGGGTGAAATCCGCGATGTCTGGCAGGAAATCTTCACCGATGCCCTCCACCATCCAAGAGCCAGACTTCTCCACCACTTCGCCGCGGTTGATGTAGTCTTCAAGGATCGAACCGACAGGGTCGGCGAGGATGAGTTCGGTCGACGGGGACGCTGACGCGAAGCAACGCGACAGACCGGTCATCGTGCCCGACGAGCCGCAACCGAACACGACCGCATCGACGCCACCGAACGCAACCATCTGGCTCAGGATTTCCGGACCGGTACCGAATTCGTGCGCCGCCGGATTGTCCGGGTTGCCGAATTGGTTGATGAAGTAGGCGCCGGGGGTTTCGTCCGCGATCCTGTTAGCCAAATCCTGGTAGTACTCCGGATGCCCCTTCGCCACGTCAGAACGCGTCAAAACGACATTCGCACCCATGGCCTTAAGGTTGAAGATTTTCTCGCGGGCCATTTTGTCCGGGACAACCAAAATCAGCTTGTAGCCCTTCGCCTGCGCCACCAGTGCGAGACCAAGACCGGTGTTACCCGCGGTGCCTTCGACCAGAGTGTCGCCAGGCTTGATGTCGCCACGCTTCTCCGCCTGTTCGATCATGCTCAGGCCGATGCGGTCCTTGATCGAGCCGCCGGGGTTCTGCGATTCGAGCTTCAGGAACAGCTTGCACGGGCCGACGTCCAGGTTTTGGGCCTGGATAATGGGAGTATTGCCGATCAGTTCTAGAACGGATTGATGAACGGGCACTTTTTTGGCACCTACGGGTATGGCTAACCTCATATTGTAGAGAGTGCTGATGAGATTCACATCAATTGGAGTCTAGTCGATTCGAGAAGTTTTCATTCAGCTACAGAAAAGCCCGCACCGAAGTGCGGGCTTTGTCTTAGCTAAATGGACGTACAAAGGGCTCAGCTATCCCCGACCCATTGCATCAGCCGCTGTTTGGCGGCCAGTTTTTCACGTTTCAGTTCCTGAACGGTCATGTCATCGAAACCGTTGACCCCCAGATCAGAGTCCATCAGCTTTTTATCCAGATACTGATGTCGCTGGTAGAGCTGCTTGAATTGCTCGTTGCTGGACATCAGAGCCTGTGCGGCGGACTTCTGCGAATCGGTTTCAAACATGGCGGCCTCCTGGGCTTTACCGTTCAAGGGTCCCGGGGCGCAGAGTGCAGGCCATACTGACGATGTGGTCCGAATTCTGAGCCTCGGACAATTCACGCTACGCCGATTTTTGCCACTTGGCAATGACCTGATTCGCACCTTTCGAATTTTTAACGATTCCGCCCAAATTCGTTCAGTTCGTGCAGGCGGCCACCTAGAATAGTCAGAATCACGACTCCTCAGGACAGACTTCCGCATGCACATTCTGGTTTGTGGCGGCGCCGGCTATATCGGCTCCCATGCGGCTTTAGCACTGCAGCGGGCCGGCCATCGCGTTACAGTGCTCGACAACCTCAGCACCGGCCATGCCGAGGCCGTACGCTGGGGGCCGCTAGTTCAGGCCGATCTGCTGAACCCCGAAAGCCTGGATGCGGCCTTTACCGCCGAACCCGTCGACGCGGTCATGCATTTTTGCGCACTGTCACTGGTCGGCCATTCGGTGCGCGAACCGTATGACTACTACCGCAACAATGTCACCGGCTCGCTGAATTTGCTGCAGGCCATGCGCCGCCATCATGTGAATCAGCTGGTGTTTTCCTCGACGGCTGCCGTTTTCGGCCACCCGCAGAGCGCACTGATCGATGAGCAGCACCCGACCCAACCGATCAACCCCTACGGCGCCAGCAAGTGGATGGTGGAGCGGATCCTGCAGGATGCCGCCGCCGCATATGGCCTCAACTCGGTCGCGTTGCGCTACTTCAATGCTGCCGGCGCCGCTCCCGACGAGGGCATCGGCGAGTCCCACCAGCCGGAGACCCATCTGATCCCCAACGTGTTGCGTGGATTGCTCGGCACCGGGCCTCAGCTCAAGGTCTTCGGCGACGACTACCCGACCCGCGACGGCACCTGCATCCGCGACTACGTGCACGTCCTCGATTTAGCCGATGCCCATCTCAACGCCCTGACGTATTTGGCGTCGAACCCCGGCCACCACGTGTTCAACTTGGGCAATGGCGAAGGCTTTAGCGTCCGCGAAGTGATTGCCGCCGCCGAACGCGTCTCGGGGCAGGCGGTGCCCTTCGCCATGGAGTCTCGCCGCGAAGGCGATCCCGCCGTGCTGGTGGCCTCGAGCGAGCGGGCCCGCAAAGAGCTGGCTTGGGCGCCAAGCCGGGCATCCCTGGATCAGATCATTGGCGATGCGTGGGCCTGGCACCGTGCTCAGCCGTTCTAACGGCAAGCCTGCGGGCGCATTAACTTAAGGAGCGGCCGGCGGCGCGATCACGACCTCGACCCGCTTGTTCTTCCAGCGATTGGCGGCCGTGTCGTTGTTGACCAAACCGACCCTTGCGCCCAGCCCCTGGGCCGGTTGCAGTCGAGCCGCCGGGGTCCCGGCTTTCTTTAGCGCCGCCGCTACCGACTCAGCACGGGCCTTGCTCAAGGTCAGCTGCGCGGCCTCGTTACCGGCGTTATCGGTATGGCCTTGCACGGCAATGGTGCCACCGGTGGTGATCTTGATGTATTCGGCCAGCACTCTGATCTGCGCCAAGCCCTTAGAAGACAGCGTCGCCGAATTGGCCGCGGCGAACGCATCGCCACTGAGTGTAAAGACCTCGCCTCGCTGATCCATTAGCGCCGGCGGCAGCTTGCTACCCGCCACCAGTTCGGCCTCTTCCTTGGCCAACTTGAGATCGGCGGCCCGCGCCTGGTTGAGCTTGGATTGCTCGGCAGCCTCAATCTGATCCAGCGCGGTCTGTGCGGCCGCAGCCTGCTCCCGCAGCTTGCGGGCCTCTTCCTCGCGGTTGGCGGCCTCGATCTTTAACCGCTCATTTTCGGCCGCAATCCGCTGATTTTCACGCCGCGTCAGCTCCAAGTTAAGATCGGCAATCTCGCGATCCATGCCGATGATCTCGCCATCGAGCAATTGCGTCTTAGCGGCGGTTTCCGCAATGGTTACGCGGGTTTCGGCCAGGAACAGTTTTTCGGGCTTGTCCTTGTTGCGCGCATTCTCAAAGGCCGCTAAAGCCTGCGCCGCACGCGAGCGCTCAAACATGGCCAGATTGTTATAGCGACTGTCCGCATCCAATGTCTGCAGACGAGCGCGCAATTGCGCAGCCATATCGACGTTAACGACAGCAGTGTCCTGCGCGATGGCCACCCCGACAGGTGACGACAACAGGGCCACACTCAATATCCAGGCTGCACGGTTCATTGCGCACCCCCTTGTTCAATCTTGGCCCGCAATTCATGGACCTGGGCCTGCCGAGCCTTCGCGTCATTCACCTTGACCGCAGCCTGCGCCTGCACCGTGGCCAAGTCGCCAACGGCAGCGGCACGCTCCAGCAACGGACGCGCATCGCTCTCATTGCCCTTGTCCAGCGCGGCATTGGCCTGCTGCAGATACGACTGCGCCGCCGAAAGGGACTGCGGCGCGAACTGGGATGCATTCAAATCCTGCGCGCGCTGCACGGCCACTATAGCGGCCTCGAGCTCAGCCGTTGGAGGCGGCAAGGTCGCGCAACCGGCCAGTGTCGCAGTGGCTGCCATCAGGGCGCCAATCGTCAGAACATTCCGAAATTTCATGAGGTCCAAATGTCGTTGAATCACTTCTACAAATAGTAATTCAAAGTTTTTGCCAACCTGAACCGCACACAACAATTCTCGACGTCCGCAATCGGTTTGTTACGCGGCGTCCGACTGCTGCTCCGGCGCCGCACGCATAAATGCCTCCAACTCCCGACACCGCGCATCGACAGCCACCAGCGCCGGATACTTGTCGAGATCCACGCCAAATCGCCGCGCGTTATACATCTGCGGCACCAGCACGCAATCGGCCATCGTCACCTCTTCACCCATCGCGAAGGCCGCACCACCCGCAAACACCATCGGCTCCAGCGCGTCAAACGTGGACGTCATCCAATGTCGCGACCAGGCCTCCGCATCCATGTCGTGACGCTTGAGATACTGCATTACCCGCAAATTTCCCAGCGGTGCAATCTCGCAGGCAATCGCCTGGGCGAAGGCTCTCACCGCCGCCCGCTCCGCATAGGACTCGGGCAGCAACGCCGGCGTGCTCGCAAACGCTTCGTCAAGGTACTCCATGATTGCCAGCGACTGCGTGAGCCGATGTCCCTGATGCTCCAGCGTCGGCACCAGTTCCTGCGGATTCATCTCGCGGTATGCGGCCGAGTGCTGTTGCCCGCCATCGTTCACCAAATGCACCGGCACGTACTCGTAATCCAGTCCTTTCAGATTCAGCGCAATACGCACGCGATAGGTGGCGCTGCTGCGCCAGTAGCCATGCAGCTTCAGTTCGCTCATGATCTCAGTCTATGCATCGCGCTATTAAACAGCGAGTTATCGCGCATCCGCGGCAAATTCGGCCAGGTCACGCTCCAGTCGCACACGATCGATGACCGACGCCGGCACGGTAAACACCGCCAGCGAATCGAACATGGTCGGCGCGCCGAGATGCGCCTCTACGACGGTGTAAAAGGGGCGGGCCGCATAGTCATCGAACAGAATGCGGGTGCCGGGCTTGGCATGCAACGTGGTGGCCAGACAGCAGGCTGCGCGGAAACGGCCGTCGACGAGCACCACATCGGGCGAACTCAGCAGTTCGGTCTGCCAAGGAATCAGCGCGTAGGTCAGACCCATCGCGGCCGTGGCGTCGCCAACGGGATAGCCCCATTTGCGGGTCGGGCCAATATCCGCGTGCAGGCCGGACCAGGCCACAGCCGGGGAACTCAGGTCGGCGATCTCGCCTTCGATCATGGCAAGAAACGCGGCATCGGATTCAACGGAAACCGTCGAAGGCACGCCCATCTCCATAGAGAAGAGAGTGCTGCCACCCGCGCCATATTCGAGAAAACAGGTCGCGGAACGGAGCTGATCGCGCAGCGCGCGTAAACCCGCCGGCTCCATAAACGGTACGCGCCGCCCGGAGACGCCTTCGTTCGCCGCCATTTTGCGCTTGATGTATTTGGCAGTTTCAACCTTTGCGGTCCGCATCCACTGGGACATCACTTCAACCACGGGCACCGCTCCATCTGAGAATAAGTTCAATGGACAAAGTATAGCCACAGCTTGTTACGGGCAAAAAAAATCCCGCCGGTATGGCGGGATTTTCCAGTTCGAGCTGCTGGCTCGGGCGGCGGGGAAGCCGCCCTGGGCAATTAGCGCTTCGAGAACTGCGTAGCGCGGCGGGCCTTGTGCAGACCGACCTTTTTACGTTCGACTTCACGAGCATCGCGAGTCATGAAGCCGGCCTTGCGGAGTTCGGACTTCAGGGTTTCGTCGTACTCGACCAGTGCGCGAGCGATACCCAGACGGATAGCGCCGGCTTGACCGGTGGTGCCGCCACCCGCAGCCGTAGCCAGGATGTCGAAGCTTTCGCTGTTCTTGGTCAGCTCGAGCGGTTGACGCACGATCATGCGAGCGGTTTCGCGGCCGAAGAACTCATCCAACGGACGACCGTTGACGGTGATCTTGCCCGAACCCTTGCGCAGGAACACGCGGGCGGTAGAGGACTTGCGACGGCCGGTGCCGTAGTTTTGCGTGATTGCCATAACTGTAGAACCTTAGATGTCGAGCACTTGCGGCTGTTGCGCAGTGTGCGGATGTTCGGAACCGGCATACACCTTGAGCTTGCGGTACATTGCACGGCCCAGCGGATTCTTGGGCAGCATGCCCTTGACGGCGGTTTCGATCACGCGCTCCGGGTGACGTTCCAGCGCTTGTTCCAGCGATTCGGTCTTGAGGTTACCGATATAGCCGGTGAAGCGGTGGTACTTCTTGTCCTTGAGCTTGTTGCCCGTGACGGCGATTTTTTCTGCGTTGATGACGACCAGATAGTCGCCGGTGTCAACGTGCGGTGTGTACACCGGCTTGTGCTTGCCGCGCAGACGACGCGCCAGTTCCGTGCTCAGACGGCCCAGGGTCTTGTCCGTCGCGTCAACCACGTACCAGTCGCGCTGGACGGTCTCGTTCTTGGCGCTGAAAGTTTTCATGCGGATACCAATAAAAATAAGTTCAAAATCAAAAAAACGGGCCGGTTTCCGCATTGCGGTTGCCTGCGCGTTCAACAAAGTTATCCCGCTGGCGGCTGTAGCCACCGTGCAAAATCATCGGGAAAGGTTGACGATCATAGCGCACTTTCCGGGGGCGTGCAAGCCTCGCCCAGACCAACAACGCCAGCGGGCGCACCCTTCGCGGTGCAGGCCCTACAATATCGGCATGACGCAGCCCACCCCGCCCCGCAGTTACAGCCAACTGGACCGCCTCCTGATCGAGGCCGAGCGCGCCCTCTCCACCGTCGCCGGCACCCCCGTTGCGCAGCGCAACAACCCTGCCGAAGACGCCCCCGCCGCCGAACTCGACCCGGCCCAGCAACGCCACGCCGCCGGTCTAATGCGCATCAACCACGTCGGCGAAGTCTGCGCCCAAGCATTATATTGCGGCCAAGCCGCGGTCGCCCGCGATGACCGCACGCGCGAGCACCTGCTCGCCGCCGCCGCCGAAGAAACCGACCACCTGGCCTGGTGCGCCGACCGCCTGCACGAACTCGACGCCCGCCCGTCACTGTTCAATCCGCTCTGGTACGCCGGATCGTTCGCCATCGGCACCCTCGCCGGCCTGCGCGGCGACGGCTACAACCTCGGCTTCGTCGTCGAAACCGAACGCCAAGTCGAGGCCCACCTCGCTGAACACCTCACCACGCTACCACCCGGCGACGATCGTTCGCGCGCCATTCTCTCGCAAATGAAAGCCGACGAAGCGCGCCACGGCGCCGAAGCGCAACTAGCCGGCGCGAGGGAACTGCCGGAGGCGGTGACGAGGGTAATGGCGTTGGCCAGCAAAATAATGAAGCTGGTCGCGTACCGCATTTAGAACAACTAAATCAAAAATCAAAAATCAAAAATGGGGTTCTCGGCGAGCTGATTGATTTTCGGTTTCAAGGCGTTTTAGGAGCTTGATTCGGACTGCTGCCAGGATGCGGCGCAATTCGTCAATTTCCTGATGCAGCGCCATTAGTTCGGTGCCGGTAAACCAGTTACGTTGCTCGCAGAACAGCAGATGCGCCTTGAGTTCCGACAGCGATCCGCGGGACATCGAGATGAAATGGATGCTCTCGCGAATCGACTCGCGGGACCAGCCTTCGGCAAAGTTGGCATAGACGGAGCACGCCGCGCGCCGGATCTGCGAATTGAGCACATAGAGCTCGCTAGGCGGCAAACGGGATACAAGCCGATAGCACTCGTCGGCCAGAGCAACGGAACGCGTCCAGATTGTCGTCTTCTCGAAATCCACGCCCCATCATCCCGCCCCCAACTAAGACCGTCCGTAGGCCGCGGCCGTAAAACCGCTTAAGAGAATTGCCCAAAAAAAATGACGCAGCCGACCAAGGGTCCGCCGCGTCATTTTTTGATTTTTGATTTTTGATTTACTCGTTCGACTCAGTCGACGAGATTCCTTCCGTGGTACAGCTCCTCGATCTCGCGCTTGAGACGGGCTTCGATCTTCATCCGCTCCTTGAACGACAGGTTGCGGGCCTTCTCTTCGAACAGATAGTTGTCGAGGTCGAAGTCCTTGAGGTGCATCTTGGTGTGGAAGATGTTTTCCTGGTAGACGTTGACGTCGAGCATTTCGTAGCGCGATTTGACGTTCTTGGCCAGGTAGTCTTGGATCGAGTTGATCTTGTGGTCGATGTAGTGCTTTTTGCCCTTGATGTCGCGGGTGAAGCCGCGGACGCGGTAGTCCATGACCACGATGTCGGATTCGAGAGATTCGATCAGGTAGTTCAGGGCTTTCAGTGGCGAGATGACGCCGCAGGTGGCCACGTCGATGTCCGCGCGGAACGTGGCGATGCCGTTGTCCGGGTGCGTTTCAGGGTACGTGTGCACGGTGATGTGCGACTTGTCCATGTGCGCGACGACGGCGTCGGAGATGATTTCCTTGCCCGCGTCTTTCTTGTCGATGACGGGTTCTTCGGAGATCAGGATCGTGACCGAGGCGCCCTGCGGGTCGTAGTCCTGGCGCGCGATGTTCAGGATGTTGGCACCGATGATCTCGGCCACATCGGTCAGGATCTGGGTCAGGCGGTCGGCGTTGTACACCTCATCGATGTACTCGATGTAGCGACGGCGCTCGTCCTCGGACGTTGCGTAGCACACGTCATAAATGTTGAACGACAACGCCTTGGTGAGGTTGTTAAAACCCTGCAGGCGCAGGCCGGGCAATGGCTTGACCACTATATGAGATCCCTGAAATGCGGAAAGTAAACCCGCATAGTATGACGCAAAATTCCTCCCGCCAAGCACCGGGTTCAGGCTCGAAGGCGGAGCGGGCAGCCGAATCGCCTTCGCTCGTTCATTAAGTACTGGGAATTTACAGAAATGTTGCTATTCTGTGCAAACTCCTCGCACTCATTGGGGGTCGGCCATACGGTTGCATATTTGATCGTACGGGCCGGCGGTGCTCAGCGGAGATTTTTCACCGTCTGGACCTTTTTAAGTGACCGTTCAACACCGCAATAACTCGCCGCTCGTACCTGACCAACCCACAATTGACCGGTTTCTGGCGCATTGTCACCGGCGGCGGTATCCGTCGCGCACGGACATTTTCCGTCCCGGCGACCCGGCCACTACCATGTACTACGTCATTTCCGGCTCGGTCAGTCTGATCGCCGAGGAAGGCGATGGCCGCGAACTCGTCCTGGGCTATGTCGGCCCCGGTGAGATCGTCGGCGAATTGGGCCTGTTCATCCAGACGGATCAGCGCGAAGTGGCCCTGCGCTCCCGGACCCCGTGCGAGCTGGCGGAAATCAGCCACGAACGGTTCTACGAGCTGCTGCAAACCAAACTGGCGCCCGATGCGCCGCGTCTGCTGTACGGATTGGGCGCGCAAATCAGCAATCGCCTACTCGAAACCACGCGTAAAGCCGCTCGACTGGCGTTCCTGGATGTGACAGACCGCATTCTTCGGGCGCTGCACGATCTGGCCCGCGAGCCCGAGGCCCTCTCGCACCCCGACGGCACGCAGCTGCGCGTCTCGCGTCAGGAACTCAGCCGTCTGGTCGGTTGCTCCCGTGAGATGGCCGGCCGGGTGCTCAAGAAATTGCAGCTCGAAGGCAAACTCCACGCTCGGGGGAAGACGATCGTCCTTTACGGCACCCGGTAAAGCGGGAGCTGGTAAATGGAAAATGGGATTTGGTAAATGGTGGCGGGCGCCGGGCCGTTTAAGGGCTGGCGGAGCGGCTGCGACTCTTAAGCGCTGGCGGAGACGTGGGGGTTATCGAGGACTGCCGGAGCCGGCGCGACCTTTTGCGCCCCACCACACGATCGGCGTGCCGGCCGGCAAGGCTTTGACGAAGTCGTCGATCGATGACGCATTGGGATTCACAACGACCGGGTTAGTGGCCGCTTGCAGCAACGGCAAGTCGGCGCGGCTGTCGCTGTAGGCCACATCAATGATGCCGGTGAATCCGGCGGCACGAATCATGCGCACCTTGTTGTGCGAGTGACAGTGTTGTCGTGCGACGAGACCGCCGAAGCGCGGCGCTTCTTCGGTGCCGATCACGGGCAATACATCACCGGTGATTTCCTGCAGGATCTTGCGCGCCAGTTCCGTGGGTGCGCCGGTAGCGACCACGACCACATCACCGGCGGCCACGTGCCGATGCAAGGTCTGCATCGCAATGGGCAATAGGCGATCGCGCAAATCTTTGCGGTTTTCCACTACATATTGATCGATCAGGCGGTTGAGCGCGCCCTCGGAATGGAGGCCTAAAGTGGCGATCCAAAGGAATACGCTGATGCCGATGCGGCGGGTGGGCAACCAGGCGATCAGCGGACCGGCAATCGGTACCACCAGATAGGCCAGCGCGGTGCGCCACCAGTCCCGTTTCAGTAGCCAATGCACCAGACGCGTGCCGGAGTCGCCATCGTAAAGCGTGTGGTCGAGATCGAAAACGACGAAGGCCATCTCAGTACCCCATCAGTTGGCGCAAGGCCACGCCGGGGTCGCGCTCGCGCATGAAGTGTTCGCCGATCAGAAAGGTCTGAATGCCGTTGGCCGTCAGGCGGTCCACATCGGCACGCGAGTGGATGCCGGATTCGCTGATGGCGACGCGATCGGAGGGGATGCCTTCTTTTAAAGTCAGGCTAGTTTGCAGATCGACATTGAACGTACGCAGGTTGCGGTTATTGACGCCGATCAGTTGCGCGTCGGTTTGTAGCGCCTTTTCGAGTTCGTCGACATCGTGCACTTCGATCAGGACGTCCATGCCTAAGTCCTGCGCGAGGTTAGAGTAATCGACCAGCTGGAGCTCATCGAGTGCGGACACGATCAGCAGCACGCAATCGGCACCGATCGTGCGGGCCTCAAAGATCTGATACTCATCGACGATGAAGTCTTTGCGCAGTACGGGCAACGCGCAGGCATCGCGCGCTTCGCTCAGGTAGGCGTTCGAGCCCTGAAAGAAATCCACATCGGTCAGCACGCTCAAACATGCCGCACCACCGGCCTCATACTGGCGCGCCAAGGTTGCGGGATCAAAGTCCTTGCGGATCAGTCCTTTCGATGGCGATGCCTTCTTGATCTCGGCAATCACTGCAGTCTGACCGGCATCTACGCGTGAGGCGATGGCATCGGCAAAGCCGCGAGTGCGTGGTGCACGTTCGGCACGGGCACGAAGGCTATCCAGGGTGCGGACGCGCGAGCGTTGTTCCACTTCCTGGTGTTTGCGCGCCAGAATGCGGGCGAGAATGTCGTCGCTCATGCGCGCGTGGCCTCCACGAACTGTTGCAGCTTGTGCATGGCGCTGCCATCGGCAATGCGGGCACGGGCGAGATCAATACCGTCCTTGATGCTATCGGCCACACCGGCCACGTAAATCGCAGCACCGGCGTTGAGTGCCACAATCTCCAGCGGCAAACCGGGCTCGTTATTCAGTGCCGACAACAACATCGCTTTGGATTGCTCGACATTGTCGACCTTGAGATTGCGCGTCGCGGCCATGGCGATGCCAAAGTCCTCGGGGTGAATCTCGTATTCGCGGACCTTGCCATCGCGCAGTTCGCCGACCAAGGTGCCGGCCCCGAGACTGATCTCATCAAGATTGTCACGACCCCACACGACCATGGCGCGCTGAGCACCGAGCTCATGCAGCACGCGCACTTGGATACCAACCAGATCTTCGTGGAAGACGCCCATCAGCACATGCGGACAACGCGCGGGATTAGTCAACGGGCCGAGGATGTTGAACAGCGTACGCACAGCCATCTCACGACGAACCGGTGCGACTTGTTTCATCGACGGATGATAAGTCGGTGCAAACATAAAGCCGATGCCGACTTCATCTAAAGTGCGCGCCACCGTTTCAGGCGGCATGTCGATGCCAACACCGAGCGATTCAAACAGATCCGCACTGCCGCTGCTCGACGAGACACTGCGTCCGCCGTGCTTGGCAACCTTGGCACCTGCAGCCGCGGCAACAAACACCGTGGCACTGGAAATGTTGAAGGTGTTGGCGCCATCCCCACCGGTCCCGACGATATCGAGCAGATGCGTCTTGTCCTGCACGTGCACGGGCGTGGCCAAGTCGCGCATCACCGTTGCGGCGCCGGCAATTTCACCGACGGTTTCTTTTTTGACGCGCAAGCCGGTCAGAATCGCCGAGGTCATGACGGGCGAAATCTCGCCGTGCATGATGGCGGTCATCAGGCCGATCATTTCATCGAAAAAGATCTCGCGATGTTCAATGGTGCGGCGAAGCGCTTCCTGCGGGGTAATGGCCATGGCTTATTGCAGCTCCAGGAAATTGCGGAGCAAGGCATG
The DNA here is from genome assembly GCA_936911875.1 of uncultured Lysobacteraceae bacterium. Classification (GTDB taxonomy): domain Bacteria; phylum Pseudomonadota; class Gammaproteobacteria; order Xanthomonadales; family Xanthomonadaceae; genus Aquilutibacter. The sequence goes on along the minus strand of CAKZGB010000007.1, from coordinate 211,263 downwards.
TCCGTGCTCGGTCAGAATGGATTCGGGGTGGAACTGCACACCGTGCGTCGGATACTCACGATGCTGCAGCCCCATGATCATGCCGTTCTCAAGCCACGCGGTGACTTGCAGGCAATCAGGCAACGACTCGCGCTCCACAATCAGCGAGTGATAACGCGTCGCTGTATAGGGCGAAGGCAATCCGGCAAACACACCCACACCGGCATGATGAATCGGCGAGGTCTTGCCGTGCATGATCTCATCGGCGCGAATGACGTTGCCGCCATAAACCTGACCGATGCTCTGATGCCCAAGGCACACACCCAGGATCGGCGTGGTCGAACCGAGTTCGCGAATGACGTCCATCGAGATACCCGCCTCGTTCGGCGTGCACGGACCGGGACTGATCACGATGCGCTCGGGCGCGGCCTGCCGGATCTGCTCCAGCGACCATTCGTCATTGCGGATGACCTTTACATCGGCACCTTGCATCTGCAGGTACTGGACCAGGTTCCAAGTGAACGAATCGTAGTTGTCTATAACCAGTAGCATCAGCGGCGTAATAGAACCATTGGCAGTAAACCCTTTATTTTATCGGGTTTCCGTGACGGAAACGCCGCCCACACGAATCAGCAACAGGGAATTCACGGCCGAGTAACCGCCAAAGGTCGACGATAAAAGTGAGAATTCAAACGGAGATTCCTCATGAAAGTCCGTCATGTGTATTCCACGCCATCGCTGCAGGTGGCTCGTGATGCGATGCGAGTCGCTCGCGAAGGTGGCATTCCCGACAGCGATCTGAAGTTGGTCGCCCGCGGCGACATCGAAGAGACTCGCATCCCCGATCGACGTAAAGAAGCCGATACCGATCTCAAACCGGCCGCCATGCGCGGCGCACTGCTGGGTGCTGTGGTCGGCCTGTTGGCCGCCGTCGCCGCCTCGATGCTGATGACGTTTCCGCTAACCGGTGGCGTGCTGTTTGGCGGTCTTGTTGGCGGCGTCCTGCTAGGCACTTTGGGTGCGATGCTGTCCGGCTCTTCGGTGCCCGACCCGCTGCGCCGACATTTCCATCAGGACATCGAGGCCGGCAAGGTACTGGTCGTGGTCGATGCGACAACGGAACAACTCGCCGCTGTCGACTCCGGAATCCGCAACGCCGGCGCAACGCTACTCCCCTACGACGCCCTCACCGCCGCCACCTAACCAATCGCCCTCAGTCCCACCGGGTACCGCCGATAGCCCACCATCTACCAGCCACCGCGGGGTGCCGCCGCTAGCCCAGTACCCTTCGGCGCCTCCGGTAGCCCACCATCTACCAGCCACCACTCACCTACTATTTACCAAATCCCACTTTCCATTTACCAAGTGCGGCTTAGCCGCACTTGCTATTGCCGCAATTCAAACACGTCGCACACCCGTCCATGATCACGACGGCCTTGGCGTGACACTTGCCGCACATCGTGGCCGAAGGCGGGAACGACGCCCCACCGTCACCGGTGACTTCGACATCTTCGCTGCGTGGCGCCTTGGCCACTTGCAGTTCCGGGAACAGATCGGGCACCACCGACTCGGCTTTTTCTTTGTCTTCGAAATAGCGGCGCTTTTCGGCCAGCAACTGCTTTTGCTGCGCGGTCAGTTCCGGCGCGTGCAGCAGACCGATCGACTTGAGATGGTCTTCGACAATTGAGCCCAATTCGGCAACCAGCGACGGCATGTAAACGCCGCCCGGCTTGAAGTAACCGCCGCGCGGATCGAACACGGCCTTCATTTCGTCGACCACAAACGTCACGTCACCGCCCTTCCGGAACACGGCCGACATTATGCGCGTCAGCGCCACGATCCACTGGAAATGATCCATCGACTTGGAGTTGATGAAGATCTCGAACGGACGCCGCAGTTCGTGCTCGGTGCCCGGGTTCAGCACGATGTCGTTGATCGTGATGTACATGGCGTGATCGGACGCCGGCGACTTGAGCTTGTAAGTGGAACCGATCAGCACTTCCGGGCGCTCGATGCGCTCGTGCATCTGAATCACTTCGGCCGTCGGCACTGCAGCGACAGCGGCTACCGGCTCGGCGGCAACCGGTGCGGCCTTGGAAGGATCGACCACCGAATAGCCGGCGATCTTTTGGGAAATTTTAATGGTCATGCGAACAGATCCGAATCAGAGCGGCAATCAGAACTTGCCGTAATAGCCTTCTTTCAAGGCATCAAACAGGTTGGCGGCGGTATGCATTTCACCGTCATACTCGATCATCTCGTTGCCCTTGGCCTCGACGGTGGTGCCGTCTTCGAGTTCGAATTTGTAAACGGTGTTTTCCAGATCCGATTCCTTGACCAGCACACCCTGGAAGGCAGCCGGATTGAAGCGGAACGTGGTGCAGCCCTTTAGGCCCTTTTGATAGGCGTAACGGTAGATGTCCTTGAAATCCTCGTACGGATAATCCGTCGGGACGTTAGCCGTCTTGGAAATCGAGGAGTCAATCCAGATTTGCGAGGCGGCCTGCACATCGACGTGTTCCTTGGGCGAAATGTCATCGGCCGCAATGAAGTAGTCGGGCAGCTTGGCAGCGGGGTCTTCGGAGTACGGCATGGCATCGGCGTTGATCAGTTCGCGGTAAGCGAGCAACTCAAACGAATACACATCCACCTTTTCCTTGGACTTTTTGCCCTCACGGATCACGTTGCGCGAGTAGTGGTGCGCAAACGAAGGCTCAATACCGTTGGACGCGTTATTGGCCAGCGACAGCGAGATGGTGCCGGTCGGAGCAATCGAGGAATGGTGCGTGAAGCGCGAACCGACGACGGCCAACTCTTCGACCAGTTCCGGTGCAACCGATGCGACCTTTTGCATGTAACGCGAATACTTGGCGTGCAGGACGCGGCCCTTGACCACATCGCCCACTTTCAGACCGTCGCGTGCCATTTCCGGGCGCTTGCGCAGCATTTCGGCGGTGACGGTGTAGTCCTCGTCCATGATCGGGGCCGGACCCTTTTCACGGGCCAGTTCCAGACCGGTTTCCCAGCCGGCAATCGCCATTTCGCGCGACACGGCCTCGGTGAAACGCAGCGAATCAGGCGAACCGTATTTCATGCGCAGCATGGTCATGGTCGAACCCAGACCCAAAAAGCCCATGCCGTGACGACGCTTGCGCATGATCTCGGCACGTTGCTGTTCGAGCGGCAGGCCGTTCACTTCGACCACATTATCGAGCATGCGGGTAAAGACTTTGACCACCTCGCGGTATTCGGCCCAGTCGAATTCGGCATGTTCGGTAAAGGGGTTTTTGACGAACTTGGTCAGATTGATCGAGCCAAGCAGACAGGCGCCGTACGGCGGCAGCGGCTGTTCGCCACACGGATTGGTTGCGCGGATGTTTTCGCAGAACCAGTTGTTGTTCATCTCATTAACCTTGTCGATGAGAATGAAGCCCGGCTCGGCGAAGTCATACGTGGAGACCATGATCATGTCCCACAACTTGCGCGCCTTGATATGCGAGTAGATCTTGCAGGCGACGAGACCGTCTTCGCGCACGATGTATTTATTGGCGGCCGGCCAATCACGCCAGACCACTTGCGTCGGGTCGTCCAGATCGACATCGTCACGTTCTTTGATGTTGACCGGGAACACCAGCGGCCAGTCGGCATCGTTCTCGACGGCGTCCATAAAGCCATCGGTAATTAGCAGCGACAGATTGAACTGACGCAGACGACCGTCCTCGCGCTTGGCTTTAATGAAGTCTTTGACATCGGGGTGCGAGACATCGAACGTGCCCATTTGCGCACCGCGACGACCGCCGGCCGACGACACGGTGAAACACATCTTGTCGTAGATATCCATGAAGGACATCGGGCCACTGGTGTACGCACCGGCGCCGGCAACAAACGCGCCCTTGGGACGCAACGTGCTGAACTCGTAACCGATACCGCAACCGGCCTTGAGTGTCAGACCGGCCTCCTGCACTTTCTCGAGAATGCCGACCATCGAGTCCTCGATGGTGCCCGACACGGTGCAGTTAATGGTGGAAGTGGCCGGCTTGTGCTCGAGCGCGCCGGCGTTTGAGGTAATACGGCCGGCCGGAATCGCACCACGGCGCAGGGCCCAGGTGAACTTGTCCTCCCACAGAGCGCGCAGCTCGGGAGTCGCTTCGGACTCGGCTAGAGCTTTAGCGACACGGCGGTAGGTGCCATCGATATCCTGATCGACGGCCTCACCATGCTTGGTCTTGAGACGGTACTTTTTATCCCAGATGTCCAAGGACGCGGGCTGCAGGGGGATTTCAATGGCGCGGTCCGAAATCACGGGTTCAATGCGCAGGGAATTCATGTGGGCGATGGCTCCGACTATCGCGGTGAAACGAAAACTGACAAATCCGCGCAGCGAGACCGCCGCAGGAACCTGTCTGAATACTGAATATAACCGAAAAAGCACAACTTCTAGCGGTTTGTTGCGACGCAACCACTAGATCTAGTGGCTAACCCGCGACTAAACATTAGCACTAAGACCGGTCCGTCAGTGTGACGGATCCTGCAAAATGGAACCATTCTGCCACCGATTTTTCTTACGGAGCCCGCATGCGTTACCGCCCTCTTGCCCTCGGACTAGCCCTCGGATTGGCCGCCATGCTGCCCTTTGTCGGGTCCGCCCCGGCGCAGGCCGCCCTGCCGGTTCAAGTCGGCGGTCAGGCCCTGCCTTCGCTCGCGCCAATGTTGGCGAAGGTTACCCCGGCCGTGGTCAGTGTGCAGGCCCAGTCACGGGTGCGAGTCAGTCCGTTCGGAAACGATCCGGTGTTCTCGCAGATCTTCCCGGGGCTGAGCCAGGAGCGGATCTCGGAGTCGCTGGGTTCGGGCGTGATCGTCGATGCCGAGCGCGGTCTGGTGATCACCAACCACCACGTGATCGAGGGGGCCGAGAACGTCTCCGTGCAGCTGGCCGATGGCCGTGAACTCAAGGCCACCTTTGTCGGCTCCGATCCGCAGACCGATATCGCGGTGATGCGCATTCCGACCGGCGGGCTGCAGGCGTTGCCGTTGGGCGACTCGCAGGCGCTGCGGGTGGGCGATTTTGTGGTGGCGGTCGGCAATCCCTTCGGCATTGGTCAGACCGTGACCTCGGGCATTGTGTCGGCGGTGGGTCGCACCGGCATTCCCGGCGCGGGCTATCAGAACTTTATCCAGACCGACGCGCCGATTAACCCCGGTAACTCGGGCGGCGCGCTGGTCGATCTCAACGGTCGGCTGATCGGCATCAATACCGCTACATTCAATCCGCGCGGATCGGCGGCGGGCAATATCGGCCTGAGCTTTGCGATCCCCAGCGATCTGGTCAAATCGGTCACCCGTCAGTTGCTGACCCAAGGTACCGTGCAGCGCGGTTCGCTGGGGGTCGATGCGCGCGATGTCACGGCCGCCATGGCCCGTCAGCTCGGCGTCCAAGCAGGCGAAGGCGTGGTCGTCACCCGTGTGTTCCCGGGCAGCGGGGCGCAACGCGCCGGCGTGCAGGTGGGCGATGTGATCCTGAGCGCCAACGGCACGCGCCTCAACGGTCGCGATGCCCTGCATAACTTTGAGGGTCTGCAGGCGGTCGGCGACGACGTTCGCCTCGAAGTTCTGCGCGACGGCAAGCGTCTGACCCTGAGCAGCACCCTCAAAGCCGATGCGGGCACGCTGGCCGGTGCCGATGTCGACCCACGCCTGGCGGGTGCCACGTTGGCCGCATTGCCGGCCAAGTGGGTCCAGCAGGGCATGGTCGGCATCTCGGTGAGCGCTGTGGCCGCAGGATCCCGAGCCGCTGCCAACGGCCTGCGCGCCGGCGATCTCATCGTCGCTACCAACCAAGGTCCGTTCGACAGCCTCAGCAGCTTCCGCGCTACTGTCAATCAGCGCAATCAGCCTTTAGCGCTCGAGGTGATTCGCGCCGGACAACGCGGTCAGTTGCTGTTGCGGTAACTGCCTAACGGCAACTGAATCGTAATCCGAACTTCACGCCGTTTTCGCACTGCGGTTGGCATGATGAAGATGTACGGGGCGGACGATCCGCCCTTCGATTTCTAATTCAACGTGTGAGGTTTGACCATGAGCACCAATGATCCGTTCAAGGACGCCATCAACGAAACCAAGGCTGTCGCTGCCGATGCAGTCGAGGCCGTCAAGGATGCCGTCACCCAGCCGAGCACCGGCTCCATGAAGGCCAACCTGAGCGATGCCGGCGGCTACATCAAGCAAGCCGCGAACGAGGCCGGTTCGGCCATCAAGTCGGCCGCTTCTGCGGCTGCCGGTGAGCTTAAGACCGGCGGTGCCAACGTCAAGTCCAATCTGGCCGAAGGCGCTACTGCCAGCAAGGCCGCCGCCGGCGATGCCAAGGCTGCTGCCAAGGAACAGGCCGACATCCTGATCGAAAAGGGCAAGGAATTTGCCGATGTGGCTGCGGAGTTCATCAAGGAACGTCCGATCGCTGCCTTTGGTGCTGCGTTCGCAGCCGGCTGGTTGCTGTCCAAGCTCGGCGGTTCGTCGTCCGAAGAATAATCGACGGGGATCTGCGACATCGTGACGGAGCCATCAGCCCAATCACCGCAATCGGCGCCTTCGGGCGCCGATTCGCGTTCGACCCGCCGCCGTGCCAGCGTTGCCGGTGGCCGCTATGCCCAGGATTTAAAGGATCTGCGCAGCCACGCGCGCTCCACCTTTAGCGGCGGTCTCGACAGTTTGACCGCCATGCGCCGTTTGGCCTTGGCCGAGTTGAACCTGTCCCGCCACGCCGCCGGACGTTCGGTGGTGTGGGTCGCGGTGGGCGCGGTGTTTGGCGCTTCCACCTGGTTATTGCTGATGGCCGCCGCCGTGGTCGCCATGAAATCGCAGCTCGGATGGTCCTGGCTCAATGCTTTGCTTGTTTCGGCTGCCGTGTCGCTGGTGATCGCACTGGTCGCGGCCTTTATGGTCCGTCGCTATTTTGCCTTCACCGGCTTTAAGGCCACCAAGGATGAGCTCGCCCGCTTTGGCGTGGGTGAGGCCGATGACGATGAGGACTCGGACCGCAAGCCGACCTTCCGCGCGCTGCAGCGCCGTGTCGATCGTGCTGAGGCCGTCGCCGAGGGTCGCCGTCGCCAGACGCTCGAGTCGTTTGCCGCTGCAAAGGCGCAAGCCAAAGCCGCGGTTACGCCGGGCCGCGTGTTGGCCGCGGGTGCCATCAGCGGTTATGTCGTGGGTCGCAACAAGGGCATCTCCGGTAGTTTGCGTCGCACAGGTGCGGCCAGCCGTGCCGCTTTGTACACCACGGATACTGCGTTGCGCGGCTTGAGCGAGATCGCCTCGCTGGCCGCCTCGACTTTTGCCGCGTTCAAATCGGCCGAGGCTGCTGACGAATCGGCCACTGCCGCGGATCAGTCGGGCGCCGCGGCGGCTGCGGCCGATCAGGCCGCGACTGCGGCCACTGTGGCCGCCACCGTTAGCGACGCACCACGAGTCTAAGTGCGATGTGCCGCCTACACGCGCGGCACGTCGGATTTAGTTCTTCTTATTACGCAACGACTCCATGGCGTCGCGAAACGATTTGTCATTGTTCTCGGCGACACGCCGAATTAGCGCCTGATTGGCGCCGGTAACCCAGCCTTCCATCACGATCGTTTGCAGGCAGCGCTCTTCGGCCTGTGCATCGCCGTATTTGTCATTGGTATTCGGGCGGTTACAGACGGCAGCCTTCGCTTCGCCTATGGCACTTGCCAGGCCGGCCATGTCATTGGCGTCTTTAGCGATCTGTGCCAGTGCGAGCGTGGCATCCGCAAACTGGACTTGCGGCGTGGCTTGAGCAAACCCGTTCCAGTTCTGTTGCGCCCGTGCGATGGCCCATTGGCGGGCGCGCTGATAGGCCATTACGGCCTTCTCGCGAATATCGGATGAGGCCTTGTTGCCGGCCGCCTTGAGCTGGTCCGCGTAGATCTTGCCCACTTCCATTTCAAAACCGGCGGCGGCGATCGCGTTATTCTGCTGCGTCAGCATCAGTTTTTTATTGTCCTTCATGCTGTCGACCGCGCCGAAAAAACCCTGTGACAGATTGCGGAACTGGTCGATGGCCTCGTCTGCTGCTCGTGTATCACCGGCAGCGAACGCCAGCAGTGCGGCTTGCCGATACAGATCGATGGCCACCACCCGAGCGATCGGCGCCTTGTCCGCAGGCGATGCCCTATCGAGCTCCGCCATGGATTTTTGCAGCTGCTGTCGGGCTTCGGGCTTTTTGCCGCTCAGACGCAGGACGCCGATATATTCGGACTCCAGCGCCAGTCGCTCGCGTTGCATCTGCTCCTTTTCCGGGGCCGTTGCGTCCGAGGCCGCCTCAGCCGCCTTATAAGCTGCAATCTTCTGCCGGCAGCTGTCCGCCGACTGACTCGTCATCCAGGTCTCACCGCACCCGTGGATGTTAATTGCTTTGCGATACAACGTAAGCGTCTGTCGTTCTGCAGCACTCAACTGCGGTGGCAGCACTAGCGCCAGACTTAATGCACCAACGAAATATGCAGTTTTCATTGCTACCCCCCAAAGATCCGCGAGCTCTATGGCCGATTTGGGCAGTTTGCGCCGACTGCGGACGATGTCAAGTATCGGAGCAACAGGCCGGGCGCGGAGTAAAATGAGGAATGATCATTCGCGCCGTCACCTTTGACCTGGACGACACCTTGTGGCCGTTTCCGCCGATCGGTGAACGCATCGAGCAGCGCCTGCACGAGTGGCTGGAGCAGCATGCGCCACGGACCGCCGACCTGTTCCCGATTCACCGCATGCGCCAGCTGCGCCATCAGGTCGATCTGGAACATCCGCAACACGCCCACGATTTGTCGATGCTGCGTCGCCTGACGATTGAGCGTGCGCTGGCCGAGAGCGGCGAGGATACGGCACTGACCGACGCGGCCTTCGAGGTGTTTTATTCCGAACGCAACAAGGTCGATTTCTATCCCGATGCGCAGGATGCGGTGCGTCGTATTGCCCGTCTGGTGCCGATTGCGTCCTTGAGCAACGGCAACGCGGACTTGGAGCGGATTGGTCTGATGCCGCCGTTCCGTCACGCAGTGAGCGCCACACAGATGGGGGTGGCCAAGCCCGATCCGCGCCTGTTCCATGCCGCGTGCGCGCTGCTGGAGTGCGAGCCAGCGCAGGTCCTGCACGTCGGCGATCACATCGAGATGGATGTCATGGGCGCCCTGGATGCGGGAATGCAGGCCGCCTGGGTCAATCGCCTCGGTGAGACGTGGCCGTCCGCTTATCCTTCGCCTACTTTTACCTGTACTGAGTTGAGCGCGCTGGCCGACTGGCTGGAATCGCACTCAACGTCCACGATTTAACGGAGCTTCAAACCATGCGTGCCAACTGGATTTCACCACAACACGCCAGCGTCAGCTTGCCCCTGTATGTCGCCACTGTCGAACGCTTGCGTTCGGTCTTGGCCACATTGCCTGAGGCACAACAACGGCAGGCAGCCGCGCGTCAATTCAAAGGCGAAGGCTCAACCGCCACATGGCTGATGTCGCCCGATGGCAGTTTGGGCGGGGTGCTGGTCGGTGTCAGCGATCTGCACGATCCGTTTGCCTATTCGCATGTGGTGCCGATGCTACCGGCCGGTTCCGTCTGGCACGTCGCCAATGCCGATGCGCTGGAACCTGCCATGCGCGATGCGCTGGCTTTGGGCTGGGCTTTGGGCGGTTACAAATATCTCAAGTACAAGCCCAAGCTCGAACACAATCCCGCCAAGCTCGCGATGGATGTGTCCGATGAGGTCTCGCGCGCCTACGATGCCATCGTCACGGTTCGTCATCTGATTCATACGCCATCGCAGGACATGGGCCCTGAGCACTTGCACGATGTCGTTGAAAATCTGGCCGAGATGCATGGCGCCTCCTTCCGCGCCGTCGTGGGCGAGGAGTTGCTGGCCCAGAATTTTCCGGCGATCCATGCAGTGGGCCGGGCCTCGCATCGTGCGCCCCGCCTTTTGGAATTGAACTGGTCCGCACCCAATGCCAAACAGCACGTGGTGATCGTGGGCAAAGGTGTCTGCTTTGATACCGGTGGCCTGGATCTCAAACCGGCCGACGGCATGCGCAACATGAAAAAGGACATGGGCGGTGCGGCCCATGCCATTGGTCTGGCGCAGTGGATCTTGCAGGCGCAGTTGCCGATTAGGTTGACCTTGTTAGTCGGCGCCGTCGAAAACGCCATCGGCCCTGATGCGTATCGCCCCGGCGAGGTCATCAGCACGCGCAAGGGCTTTTCGGTAGAAATTGACAACACGGATGCCGAAGGGCGTGTCGTATTGTGCGATGCCCTTTCTTACGCCTGCGAGAAGCAACCCGATCTGGTGATGGACTTTGCCACGCTGACCGGCGCGGCCCGCATCGCATTGGGTCCGGATTTGCCGGCCTTGTTCTCCAACAATGACGCGCTGGCACAAGCCTGGCTTGATGCCGGTATCGCCTTGCGCGACCCGGTGTGGCGCATGCCGCTGCACGCACCGTACTGGCGCTATCTCAGCAGTGGCATCGCCGATTTTGCAAATGCGGGCCCCTCCAAGATGGCCGGCGCGGTGACCGCAGCCATTTATCTGCAACGTTTCATGGAGCCCTCGATTCCGTGGACCCATCTCGATGTCTACTCCTGGAACGATGCCGATCGCCCCGGTCGCCCCGCCGGCGGTGAGGCACAGGCGCTGCGCAGCGCTTTTGAACTGGTACGGCTGAGAACAGGAATTAATCAATAAAAGTGAGGATTTAGGCCATGGCTCAGAAATTTAGGGATTGTGCTTGACAACTCTGTTTTTTAGAGTACTCTGCGTATAACAGCTACTGATTCGGACGGTTGCCATGAGTTCTAACCCCCAAGACGATCTGGCTTACGTGGTCTCTGCCGTACGCCGACAGGACCGGCCGGTGGGATTGCCTTCGATTTTCTTTCTTTGGGCTGTCATTATTGCGATCGGCTTCTCGATGGCGGACTGGGGCTCGCAATTTGCCGGCGTGTTTTGGCTGGTCGCCGGCATTGGCGGCGGCGCCCTCAGTTGGTTCCTAGGCGCCAGAGCGGAGCGCCGCAGTGGCATCCGTGACGTGGCGGAGGGTCGTCGCTACGGCCTGCATTGGCTAGTCGGCGGCGGGGCATATGTGCTTACGGCCTTGCCCATGTTCACCGGCCGTGTCGCCGCACCCGTGGGCGCTACGTACTATCTGCTGCTCACCGGACTGCTCTATGCACTTGCAGGCATCCATCTGCAACGCGGGCTGTTACCTAGCGGACTCATCTGCCTAGTCGGATTTGCCGTGGTCACGCTAGTTGCCGTTCCGTATGTCTGGACCGTGACTGGCTGCATCATCGCCGTGGCGCTAGTGCTGGCGGGACTGTCCGCCCATCGCGCGATTGCAAATGGCGCGCGTGCGTGAAATCTCTGGATGCCCTCGACCCCTTGTTCGAGCACCGGGCGCGCCTGGCCATCGGCGTGTTGCTGGCGCGCCACGGCGAGATCAGTTTTGCCGCATTTAAACAGCAACTCGAATTAACGGATGGAAACCTCGGCGCGCAACTGCGCAAGCTCGAGGAAAGCGGCTATATCCAGTTACGTCGTGACTTTGTCGAGCGCAAACCGATTACCTGGTACGCACTGACAACCACAGGAAAAGCGGCACTCCATCAGCACCTGCAAGGTCTGCAGGCTGTCATCAACAACGTAAACCAGGAGAATTGAAATGAAACTGGCCGTACTCGCTGCACTTCTTTTGTTATCTACGCCGGCTTGGGCGCAAGCCGATCACGATGCCGGCCGCCGCATGGCGGATCAGACGACGCATATTCAATCGCTGAACTTTATGGACGGCGAATGGCGCGGCACCGCCATCATGAAACAACCCGATGGCTCGAGCATGACGCTGACCCAGACAGAACGCGTCGGCTCGCTTCTGAACGGTCAAATCAAACTGATCGAAGGCCGTGGCTACTCCGCCGATGGCATCACCCGCTTCAATGCCTTTGCCGTAGTGAGCTGGGACCCGGACCAACAGGCGTACTCGATGCGCTCCCACGCCATGGGCAACGTGGGTGATTTTCAGTTTGAGCCGACCGCAGATGGGTTCAAATGGACTGTTCCCGCCGGTCCCGCCAAGATCGAGTATGTCGCCACCATTAAAGATGGGATGTGGCACGAGGTCGGCAGCTACCTCATGCCGGGCCAACCCGCCCGTCCGTTTATTGAAATGAAACTGCAACGCCTAGGGAATTCAACCTGGCCGGTCAGTACACCCGTGTCGGTGAAGTAACGAGTCAAAAGGAAGTAGGAAGTAGTCCGCCACTGCAACAACCGCAATAAATCAAAATCAAAAAATAGATGTGGCCGCCAGAGTAACAGGAAGAGTTTCAGCGGCCGACTATTTCCTACTTCCTGTTTACTCGTTACTAGTGAGTGGTTGTCAGTTACCATTGGCCAATGAATACCAACGCCGACTTACTCAATTCCCTCAAGATCGACCGCAACGCGCCCAAGCGCGGCGGACGGAATCCTGACGACCGACGCAAATGGTGGATTCTCGGCGGCATTGCCGCCGTTTTGGTGTTGGCGGCCATTGCGTTTGCTGTGTTCGGCAACCGCACCACCAAGGTCCAGACCGTGACGATTGAGGCCGCGCAAGGCAGTGCCGGTGCGGCGGCTACGCCGGGCGCTGTGCTGGATGCCAGCGGTTATATCGTGGCGCGACGGATCGCGACGGTGTCGTCGCAAGTCACTGGCCGGGTCAGCAAAGTCCTGATCGAAGAGGGCCAGCAAGTGACCGCCGGCCAAGTGATGGCGACGCTCGACCCGATCGACGCCAACAGCCAACGGCAATTGGCCAGCGCGCAAGTCAGTGCAGCAGCAGCGCAAGCCGGTGCAATCGAGGCGCAACTGCGCGATGCCACGGCCAATGCGGCTCGCCTGAGCACCTTGGCACAGCAGCAATTGGTTTCCCGTGCGCAAGCAGATCAGGCCATCTCGCAACGCGATGCTCTGCGTGCGCAACTGAATGCCGTCCGCCGTAATACCAATGTCGCCAGCGCACAATTGCGCATTGCCAACCGTGGGGTTGATCACACCGTAGTGCGCGCACCATTTAGTGGTGTGGTGATTGCCAAGGCGGCGCAAGCGGGTGAAATCGTGTCGCCCTTGAGTGCCGGTGGCGGATTTACGCGTACGGGTATCGGCACCATCGTGGACATGGATTCGCTCGAGGTCGAAGTGGAAGTCGGCGAGAACTTCATCGGCCGTGTGCAGCAAGGCATGCCCACCGAAACCGTTTTGAATGCTTACCCGGACTGGAAGATTCCCGGCCATGTGATTGCCGTGATTCCAACGGCGGACCGTGGCAAGGCCACCATCAAGGTGCGCGTTTCGCTCGATGCCAAGGATGCGCGCGTGGTGCCAGACATGGGCGCGCGGGTGACTTTCCTTGAGCGCGCCGCACCCGCCGGCCAAGTCAAAGCCAAACCATCGGTACTGGTGCCGCAATCGGCCATCGTCAAACGCGGTTCGCAAAGCGTTGCCTTTGTCCTGACGGACGGCAAGGCCAAGCAGACTTCCGTGTCCACCGGCCGCACGATTGGCGACGATATTGAAGTAACTGCCGGGCTAAACGCCGGCGATGAACTCATCCTGCAACCGCCCGAAACGCTAAAGGATGGACAACGTGTACAAAAATCAGCCGACCCTAAAGAACCGGAGGAACAGTAGTCCATGAGCGACCTCGTCACCATTCGTAATGTCCGAAAGGATTACCGTCGCGGTTCGGAGGTGGTCGAGGTGCTGCACAGCATCCAACTCGACATCCGACAAGGCGAGTTTGTAGCGCTGATGGGCCCATCGGGCTCGGGCAAATCCACGCTGTTGAACCTGATCGGCGGGCTGGACAACCCCACCGATGGCGAAATTCGTATTGACGGCGAGCGCATTGATGAGCTGAGCAGCAATCAGCTGGCACATTGGCGCAGTGAGAACGTGGGCTTTGTGTTCCAGTTCTACAACCTGATGCCGACACTGACGGCGCAACGCAATGTTGAGTTGCCCCTGCTGCTCACCAATCTCAGCGCCGCCGAGCGGCGGCAACGGGCCGCCGTGGCACTGCAGTTGGTCGGTCTGGCTGACCGCGCCAAGCACAAGCCCAATGAACTTTCCGGCGGCCAGCAACAGCGCGTCTCCATTGCCCGCGCCATCGTTTCTGATCCCAAACTCCTGATTTGCGATGAGCCGACCGGCGACCTGGACCGTCAGTCCGCCGAAGATGTTCTCAATCTGCTCAACGAACTGAACCGTCAGCACGGCAAGACCATACTGATGGTCACCCACGATCCCAAAGCCGCCGAACACGCCAGCCGTGTCGTGCATCTGGACAAGGGTGAGTTGGTCGATGACGGTCAGCCGTCATGAAATACCTGCATCTCATCGGTGCTGCGCTATTTCGCAGCAAGCTGCGCACCTTTCTGACGATGTTCTCGGTGGTGGTCGCCTTTGCACTATTCGGCATGCTTGACTCGGTACGCGACACCTTTGCCAACAGCGGCAAGACGGTCGAAGGCGCCAACCGCATGATCGTGTCCTCCAAGCTGTCATTGACGCAAATGTTGCCGGCTTCGATCGAGCAACGGTTAAAGACCGTGCCCGGCATCACTCGTGTCTCCACGGGTTCGTGGTTTGGCGGCTACTACCAGGACCCCAAGCAGTTTTTCCCTAATTTTGCTGTGGATCCCGATTACTTTCTGATGTATCCGGAATACGAGGTCGCGCCGCAACAGCTCAAGGACTGGCAGGCCACGCGCAACGGCGTCATTGTCGGCGAATCATTGCTGAAAAAGTTCAACTGGAAGGTGGGACAGGACATCCCGCTGCAGGCCACAATCTTTCCGACCAAAGGTGGCAATACTTGGACATTCAAGATCAGCGGCACCTTCCGAGCCAAGGACCGCAAGCGCGTCGGCGAGGAGAATTCGCTGGTGTTTCACTGGCAATACTTTGACGAAGCCAACGATTACGTCAAAGGTCGTGTGGGCTGGTACGCCATTGCCGTTGACAGCCCGGACAATGCGACTCGTATTGCCAAGGCAGTGGACGCACTAAGCATGAACTCCGATGCCGAAACAAAGACAGAAACCGAGGCCGCATTCCAGCAGAGCTTTGTCAAACAGATCGGTGACATCGGCAAGATCGTGACTTACATCATGGGGGCGGTGTTCTTTACCTTGCTGATGCTGACGGGCAACACCATGGCACAAGCCGTGCGCGAACGCATTCCGGAGCTGGCCGTTCTCAAGACCATCGGTTTTTCCAACCGCGCAGTGTTGTGGATGGTCTTGGCCGAATCGCTGATCCTGGTGATCGTTGCCGGTCTGATCGGCATGGTCGCTGCTACTGTGCTCATGAAGATCGTGGCAACAGTCAGTGGCGGCATGATGCCGATTAGCGGTCTTGGCAAGAATACTTGGCTGCTCGGTCTGGGTCTGATGGTCGGGTTTGGCCTGCTGGTCGGACTATTACCGGCAATGCGCGCGATGCGTCTGAACATTGTCGATGCACTGGCCGGCCGCTAAGGAGAACGGGCATGAAAAAATTTCTGATCTCGCTCGGTTTGCTGCTTGTGGTAGTGGCCGTGCTCGCCGCTTGGATTGCGATGCCACCGCTTGGTGCGTTGGTGCTGGTGGTGGTGCTGCTTGCATGGCTGCTTCTGACTCGAAGCGGCAAGCGTGCCGCACAGATTCTCAGCATGGGCCTGCAAAGCTTGCCGCAGCGTTGGGGTGAGTCGCTAGTCATCGTAATTGGCATTGCGGGCGTGGTGGGGGTCCTTGTCGCCATGTTGAGCATGGGCGAGGGTCTCAAGAAGACCCTGACCGGCTCGGGCGACGAGCGGACTGTCATCCTGTTGCGCGCCGGCTCACAGGCCGAAACCAACTCTGTAATCACACGTGACCAGGTGCCACGGATCGGCAATCTGCCCGGCTTTGCAAAAGGCAAGGATGGCCGTCCGCTGATTTCAGCAGAGCGCTCGCAAGTCGTAAACCTGCAAAGCCGGAAAGACGGCACGGACACTAACGTGCAGTTTCGCGGCGTCGGTCCGGCCGCCTTTGATGTCAACCCGCATGTCAAACTCGTCGAAGGCCGTCGCTTTACTCCCGGCCTACGCGAACTGATTGCGGGCCGCGGTGCCACCACGCAATTCCGCAACCTGCAGGTTGGCAAGCAACTCAAACTCGGTAACCAAATCTGGACGGTAGTAGGCATTTTCGCCAGCGGCGACAGCCACGAATCCGAACTCTGGACTGATGCGGACAGCTTGGCGGCGGCCTACAACCGCAGTGACTTTCAATCCGTCATCGGCACACTCGAGTCGGACGCTGCCATCAGGAGCCTGCAGACGGCCATCGCCGCCGATCCCACACTTAAGTTCGATGTCGCCACCACCAAGTCCTATTTCGCCAAACAGTCCGAAGGCCTGACCAAGACGTTGGGATTCCTGGGCAAGATCGTTGCTGCCATCATGGCCGTTGGCGCAATCTTTGGCGCGCTCAACTCGATGTACGCGGCCGTGGCCGGTCGTGCGCGCGAGATCGGCACGTTGCGCGCCTTGGGCTTTAATGGTGCGCCGGTCGTTGCAGCCATCATGCTGGAAACCATGCTACTGGCTGTGGTGGGTGGTGCGCTCGGCGCAGGACTGGCCTGGCTGCTCTTTAGCGGCTCCGAGGTCAGCACCATGGGCAGCAACTTCTCTCAAGTCGTGTTTAAGTTTCACGTCACTCCGGACTTGCTTTGGAACGGTCTGAAGTGGGCCCTGGCAATTGGCTTCGTAGGCGGTTTTTATCCGGCGCTGCGGGCGGCGCGGATGCGGATTACGGATGCGCTGAGGGCGCTGTGATTATTTAAAAAATAAACAGCAAAAAATAAACAGCAAAAATTAAACAGCAAAAAATAAAAAATAAACAACAGAGAAGGGGCGGGGTTGAAGGGGTGTTAGCCGCCGCACTTTATTTTTTGAGGTTTATTTTTTGGTCTTGCGTTACGTGCAGATCGCGAGCTTGCGCGCCGCGGACAGATTGCCGGCCGCGGTCATTTTGGCGCGATCGATGCTCATCGGTTCCGGTGGCGGTGTGTTCTGCACTTCAGGGACGGTGAGATGCGTGACGTAGCAGCCGCCAAACCAGCGCGTCCGGCCCGCGGTCGTCCTCACCGATAGCACGACCGGAACGCTGGACCAACGTTGGCTCATGCCGGCATCCGAAGTCACTTCGCCAAACTCCACGTCGACATATGCAGTGTCGTAGAAGCCGCGTTTGAAATCGGCGAGCGATTGCACGGCGCTGCCTTCGTTCCAGTAATCATGCGCGCGTGAATACTCGTGACGGTTGATCGCGTTGTAATACGAGCGGATCAGATTCACAGCCGTGCTGCGATCGTCGAGCTTGGCGGGCGTCGGCGCGGCGTCGGCTACCGGCGCGGGGTCAGTGGCGTCTTTGTCACTCGGCTGCGCAGCATCCGTCGAAGGCGATACAGGCGCTTCGGGCGTTACCACCGCCGGCGCGTTCGAGGCGATCGGTTGGATCGGCTCGCTAGGGTCAGGACGATTGCACGCAGTCAGTGCCGCGCATGGCAGCAAGGCTGCACACATCAAAGTAGAGAACCAACGCATGATCGGACTCCGGGGGTAGCGGTGATGATTCCATTTCACCACGGCTGGGCTGAACCCCGTAGCAAGCGTCGTTATTTACGCCAGAGTTTGGCTGTTGTGATGATCACCACGCCCACGAGGATAATTGCCATCGCACCCAGTTCCGAAGGCGCTACGGTCTCACCACCTAGCAGCACGCCCAGAATCACCGCGACCGGCGGATTGACGTAGGCATAGCTCTGCGCCAACGCCGGACGCACGTTGTGGTTGAGCCAGATATAAGCCGTGAAGGCGATGATCGAGCCAAACACGACCAGATACAGCATGGCCATCGTTGCGTGCAGAGACGGCATTGCAGTGATGCGCTCGCCGGTCACCAGTGCTGCGAGAGCCATCCATACGGAACCCGTGAGCATTTGCCCGGCCGCATTCATGAAGGGTGCCGGCAGATCCTGATCACGACTCCAGATCGAACCGAACGCCCATGACACCGAAGCGATGATCAGACAGATCAGACCCAATGGCGTGGCCGACAAGCTGCCGCCGATGTTGAGCCAGATCACGCCGGCAAAACCGACAATGAGGCCGAACCATTCAATCTTGCTCGGATGGTTGCCGCGCATTGCCGAGAACAACGCCGCAAACAAAGACACCGATGCAACGCCGACGGCCGCAATGCCCGAGCTCACTTGGGTCTCGGCCAAGTTAACGAGGCCATTGGACAGCAGCACCATCAGCAAGCCCAGGATGATGAGGGTCTTCCATTGTTTGCGCGTGGGTGCGGCAACACCTTTGAAACGCATCAGTGCATACAGCACGATCCCCGCCAAGGCCATGCGAATGGCGCCGAGAATAAACGGCGGATAGTCTTCGAGCGCGAACTTGATGCCCAGATAGGTGGAGCCCCACACCAGGTAAACAATCGCTAAGGCGGCAACAACCGCTGCGACCGCGGGCTTGTGGGAAACCGAACCGGACATTGTGAGCTCCTGCAAAAAAGGACGGACCCTGTGACCGCCCGATAGACGACGACAGGGTCCGTTTTTATTTTAGACCGTTGTGATGACGATCGCGCGCGTCTTACTTCGAGGCGACTCGCTTCGCACGCAGATTGATCGCATCGCCAAGAATCTGAGCGGTCTCACGCAACAGCGGATCAGGGCGTTGATCGAGCAGCTTGTCCTTGGCGGCCTCGGTCGCAATGTTGCGTTCGTTGACCGACAGGCCATCGTCCTTGCTGTCATCGGACAGCGGATCCAACGGCAGACCCAACTTTTTGCGTTCGGCCTGACGTGCCTTGCGTTGCGCTTCGAGACGATCGCGTTCGGCACGACGTTCGGCAATGTTCAGGACCACCGAAGTCTTGCTGCGTTCGGACTTGAAGTACGCCACATCCTGCAGCAACCACTGGAACTCACGGTCGGCTTGGATACGGGCCTCGTGCCTAGATTGCAGTGCCGGCAGGATATCGCTGAAGCCACCGACGATTGCGTGCGGTGCTTCCGGAATCTTGGACCAGGGCAAGGCGTTGTCGTACGAGCTTTCACCGAACTTGGTGTGATCGACCAACGTTGGCAGGAACAGATCGGGTGTCACACCTTTGTTCTGCGTCGACGAGCCGCTGATGCGGAAGAATTCCGCAATGGTCATCTTGATCGAGCCGTAGGGGTCTTCGTCCGATTGCGTATTGAGGAACGAAGGGAACAGCGGCTGCATGTTCTGCACCGTGCCCTTACCGAACGAGGTATCACCGACGATGAGTCCGCGGCCGTAGTCCTGGATCGCCGCCGCAAAAATTTCCGAGGCGGATGCCGACGAGCGGTTAATCAGCACGGCGAGCGGACCGGTCCACAACGCGCCGGGTTGGCGATCGACACCGACATCGACATTGTTGGCCGAGTCGCGCACTTGCACAACCGGACCTTGATCGATGAACAGGCCGGTGAGTTTGATTGCTTCGTCTAGCGAGCCGCCACCGTTATCGCGCAGGTCCATGACCACACCGGTCACGCCTTTGCTCTTGAACTCGGTGATCAGTCGGGCTACGTCGCGCGATGCCGACACGTAATCCTGCGAGCGTCCGCGTGCACTGAAGTCCTGATAGAAGCCCGGCAGTTTGATCACGCCGACTTTTTGCGGAGCTTGGCCCTTAGCGGCAGGGATCTCGATGATGTCGGACTTGGCGACACCGTCTTCGAGCTTGACCTTATCGCGGACCAAGGTCACGAGCTTGGGTTGCGAGTCGAGCGATGCTTCCGCGGGAATCACACTCAGACGCACCGTGGTGCCCTTCTTGCCGCGAATCAGTTGCACGACATCGTCAATGCGCCAGCCGACCACGTCTTCCATCGGCAATGCACCGGTACCGACAGCACCTTGACCCACGCCGACAATGCGGTCACCGGGTTTGAGCATGCCGCTCTTGGATACCGGGCCGCCTGCAACCACTTCGCGGATGGCGACCACATCGTCCTGTTTCTGCAGAACGGCGCCAATGCCTTCGAGCGTTTGCGAGATTTGCGTGTTGAACGCCTGCGCGCTGCGGGGGTTCAAGTAATCGGTGTGCGGATCGACACTGTTGGCATAGCTGTTGAGGAAGGACTGGACCACATCGTCACCATTGGTGTCGTTGAGGGTCTTGCCGAGATTGGTGTAGCGCTTGTCGAGCGTCTTACGGATTTCGTCGGGCTTGCGGCCGGCGAGTTCCAGGCGCATCCAGTCGTAGCGCACCAGTTGGCGCCAGAGCTGATCGAGGGATTGCTGGTTGGGGGCCCAGGCGGCCTTCTCACGGTCAAACTCAAATGTGTCTTTGCCGGTGAAGGTAAAGATGTCCTGCTTGAGCAAGTCGCGGGCATATTGCGTGCGTTGAATGGCGCGTTGTTTGAACACGCCGTACAGATCGAACGCGGGTTGCAGCTTGCCGGAGCGGATGGCGTCATCGAGCTGCGTGTCCAAGTTCGGGAACTTGGCCAGGTCGTCGGCGCTCAAGTAGATCTTGTTGAAATCCAGTGCCTCGAGGTAGCGCTTATAGATATCGCGCGAGCGGGCGTCGTCGAGGGGCACGCTCTTATAGGGATCACCGGATTCGGACAGGACGTTGTAGAGCAGGCGCGAAGCGTTAGCTTGGTCCTTGGTGGTCTCCATCGGTGCATTGCGACGAGTCGGCTTACCGGCGGTTGCCGCTGCACTCTGATCGGTCTGGGTTTGAGCCAGCCAGAAATCCATAGCCTTGGGCGCGGCCCAAAGCGCTACCGGCACGGCAACTAGCGCGCCGAATACGGCAGTCTTGATTTTCATGGCGTGTGGGTGTCGATTGAATGAACTCATGGGTCCACAGTGACTAATTTTGCGGCACTGCGCAAGCGGCGAAAGTAATGGGGACGGAGGGAATTAATTTTCCTTAACAAATGCTGTCCAAGCGGGCTCCCCCAGGGGCTTCGCCCCCGCGGCCGCGGGTCATTTGTTAAGAAAAATTAATTCCCTCCGTCCCCATTACTCACAGCGCGTCGGCGTCGAGCTCCCCGGTGCGGATCCGAACAGCCCGCTCCAGATCCCAGACGAAAATCTTGCCGTCGCCGATCTTGCCGGTGCCCGCAGCCTTGAGGATCGCATCGACGGCCGGCTCGAGCAGCGGCTCGTCAACCGCAACCTCGATCTTGATCTTGGGCAGGAAGTCGACCACATACTCAGCGCCGCGGTACAGCTCCGTATGACCCTTCTGCCGACCGAACCCTTTGACCTCGGTCGCAGTGATGCCGTTGACGCCGACCTCGGCCAATGCCTCGCGCACATCGTCCAACTTAAACGGCTTGATGACGGCCATGATCATTTTCATTGCAAAACCACCTGACTCAATGTGCGAACGGCGAACGTGATCGCCAGTTTATCGCAAAGTTGATACCCCCTTAATGTAAACGGGACCATAATGAAGGCCAACGAACAACCGTATGGAGACGGCCATGATCGACATCAGCAAACTCGATGAGCTGGCCCAGAAACTCGCGTCCATGGTGCCCCAACCTTTGCGCGACACCGGCGAGGAACTGCAGCAGAACTTCAAGTCCGCCCTGCAAACCGGACTCGGCAAGCTCGACCTCGTCACCCGTGAAGAGTTCGAAGTGCAGCGCGGCGTTCTGCTAAAGACCCGCGAAAAACTGGAAGCCCTGGAGCGTCAGGTTGCTGCCATGGAAACGGCCGCACACACCCGCGATCCAGAGGCATGATCGCAAACACGCAGCTGCCGCCGCTCGGCAATAAATAAAACGGTCGCTGCTGACATCGTAGCGCGCAGAGTTCCGAACGACTCCATAGCCCGCCCACCGCAGACTGACAGGTGCAAGCCGATCGGTCTCGGCGCGGAGATACCAAACTATGGATCTGGCAGTGGTGCAATCGCGCGCCAGTGAGGGCATTGAGGCCCCCGCTGTTCGTGTCGAAGTGGCTCTCGGCCCCGGCCTGCCCGGCGTCGAACTGATCGGGACCCACTCCACCGTCGGTCGCCAGGCGCGCGAGCGGGTCAAGGCTGCACTGCGCGCGTCCGGCTTTGAGATGCCGGTGCGCAAAATCACTGTCAATCTCGCCCCCGCCGAACTCCCCAAAGAGGGCGGCCGCTTTGACCTGCCGATTGCCGTGGGGATACTGGCGGCTAACGGCGACCTGCCTAAGCCCGCACTCAAGGGACGAATGCTGATCGGCGAGCTGGCCCTAACCGGTGAGCTGCTAACCACCCGCGGCATCCTGCCCGCCGCACTGGCCGCCCGCGCCGCCGGACTGGAGGCGATCGTACCCGCTGCCGACGCCGGCACCCTGCGTCACTGGAGCGAAGGCGTGGTCTGCGCCCGGACTCTGGCCGAGGCGGTGACCTACCTGCGCGGACGCAAGCGATTGCCAAGCCCCGCAGAGATTGCACCCATAGATGACCTGATCGCCGACGATCTCGACGATTTCGCCGATGTTCGCGGGCAGGATGAGGCCAAGTGGGCGCTTACCGTCGCCGCGGCGGGCGGCCATCACGCCTTATTGCTCGGCCCGCCGGGCTGCGGCAAGACCATGCTGGCGCGGCGTTTCGCCGGCCTGTTGCCACCGCTGGAGCACGCAGCAGCCGAGCAGGCGCGGGTGATCGCATCGATCGCCAACCTGCCGGCGCCCGTCGGAGCGCGGCCACCCATCCGCATGCCGCACCACTCCACCAAGCCGGGGGCACTGATCGGCGGCGGCAATCAGGCCTGGCCGGGCGAGATCACACTCGCCCATCGCGGCGTGCTGTTTATGGACGAGCTCGCCGAGTGGCCACGCGACGTGCTGGACCTGTTGCGTCAACCTCTGCAGGACCGCCAGATCACCCTGCTGCGTGGCCGCCGCGCCATTACCTACCCGGCGGCGTTTCAGCTGATCGCGGCCAGCAATCCCTGTCCCTGCGGCAAACCGCCACCCACCGAAGGCGATACCAAAGGCAAGTGCCGCTGCACGGTCGAACAGATCCGCCGCTACCAGCAACGGGTCAGCGGGCCCTTCTTCGATCGGCTGGATATTCAAGTGCATCTGCATCCGGTGACGGCGGAAGCATTGAGCGCCACGCGCTCCGAGCGACTGTCTCCCGCCCTGCGCGCCGATATCCTCGTGGCACGGCAACGACAGATGGAACGGCAAGGGATGCTCAATGCCGAACTGCCCGGCGAAGCGCTCGAAGACCTTTGCCGCTTAAAGCCGGCCGAATGGCGCCGCTTTATGGCTTGCGCCGAAGCCAGCGGTTTGAGTGCACGCGGCGTGCATCGCACGCTCAAGGTGGCGCGCACGGTGGCGGATCTGGAAACAGCCCGACAGGCAGCGATATCAGACGCCGGCAACGATCACGTCACCTGGTCGCACCTGATGCAAGCAATGGCGTGGGCACCGACCGGCGCCGACACCCGTTAGATATCGTGGTGCTTACCGTGCGCGACCGTGCGATACCACGCGAGAATGCGCGCCATATCGGCCTCAAGATCGTCGGTGAGATCAAACGGTGCACCGACGCCGATCACCTTGCGCGGGTAATCAAAATAGACCGGGACCACCGGTACATCGGCAGCGCGAGCGATGCGCCAGAAGCCTTGCTTCCAGCGATCGACCTTGCGGCGCGTACCCTCGGGGGCCAGACCGTACCAGAACCGCTCATTGCTGCGAATCAGCTCGGCGGCCTGCTCGACGATGCCGGCGGGATTGCTGCGGTCCACCGCCATGATGCCGAGCCAGCGCAACAGACCGGCAAGCAACGGCACCTTGAACAGCGATTCCTTGCCTAAGATGCGGATATCCAGACCCATCGCCGCTTTAGCGCACAGACCCCAGAACCCGTCCCAGTTGCTCGAGTGCGGCGCACCGATCAGCACCGCGCGCGGGATATCGGGGAAGGCACCTTCCATCCGCCAGCCACCTACGCGCAGTATCGAGCGGGCCAGCCACTTTGCGAAACCGTTGTGGCGCACTCGCGGCAACGACGGTGGCAACGGCAACGCGGGCGCATTGGGGTTGGCAGCGGCGCGCGAACGCGAGTCGTGATTGGAGTTGTCGATCGAATCAGGCATTGGCAGATTCTAGTCCCAATCGCGTACAGAACGACGAGATTTGATCTCGCCGCGTTGCCGTTTCGCATCCAGACGCCGTGTTTTCGAAGCGCGTGTCGGCTTAGTGGCCACCCGCGGCGTGACCGGTAACAGCGTCTGTTCGATGACGGCCGCGAGACGGTCGCGTGCATCCTGACGATTGCGGTCCTGCGTGCGGAACCGTCGCGCCTGGATGACGAGCACGCCATCTTGCGTCATGCGCCGATCGCGTCGCGCCAACAGCAGCTCGCGCACCGAATCATCCAAGGACCGCGAACGTGCAATATCAAACCGCAGCTCCACAGCCGTCGCAACTTTATTGACGTTCTGCCCGCCCGGACCCGATGAGCGGATGAACTGTTCATCCAACTCGGACTCGTCGATGACGATGCCGTTACTCAACCGCATGCGAAGTCACTCCCTGCGCAGACGCGTCCGACCTGACCGCAACAACGGCGTCCGCAGACTCGGCAGTATCAGCAGACTCAAACCACGCCAGTGCCTTCGCCATTTCCGCATCGATGGGAGCGGTGGCGTGGAGGCGATGGCCTTCGAACGGATCATCAAAGGACAGCGAACGCGCGTGCAGCAGCATGCGATGGATGCCCATCATGCGCCACTGCCGATTGTGACGGCCGTCGCCATGACTGGTGTCGCCGATCAGATGATGAAAGCAGTGCTTGAGATGACGACGGATCTGCCGGAACCGTCCGGTGTCGAGACGGCATTCGAGCCACGCGTAGCGCGAGACCGGAAACTCCCGATCCGCAAACGGCAACTCGGCGCGCCCCAGCACGCGGAAATGCGTCACGGCCGGCTTCTTTTCGCGTTTGCCCGGACCGCCATCGAGCGGGTAATCAATGGTGAAGGCATCTTCGCGCGGCCATCCGCGCACCACGGCCCAGTACGTTTTGTCGAGCGTGTTGGCCATGACCTGCTTGCCCAACAGCGACGCAGTTTCACTGTCGAAGGCCACCAGGCAGCATCCGGAGGTCGCGCGATCCAGCCGGTGCACCGCAAAGATCGGCACGCGCAACTGGCTCTGCAACGCATCGACGAGATATTGCTCATCGCCATTGGCCATCTTGCTGCGATGGATCATCATGCCGTGCGGCTTGTTGACGACGGCAAAGCGCGGCGTCTGCAGCAGGATCTCAACGGTGGGCAACGAATCGCTCATGAGGGCTCAGTAGTGCGCGATCGTCGAACTACAACATTGACAGTCGCAGCGCTGGATCATCTATCGGCGTTTACGCGGCCAGGCGGCCAGCAACGCCCACACACCGCCGACCCCTGCGATCCAGGAACTCAGCGGCACCGTCATCACCTTGGGACCACCCGCGTCCATCGCATACAGCACTGAAGCCACGATCAGTAAGCCGACACCCAAAACTGCAGCCACCGTTTGCCGATGCGCATCATGGATGGCGCGACGCATCTGCTCCAGATCGGTCGATGCGATGATCATGCGCTGCTGACCGTGCGCCTGCTGCGACAACCACTGATGCGCCAGTCTCGGCATCTCCGGTGCGGTAGTCATGATCTCGGGCATGCGCTTGCGCAACTCGCGCAGCAACTGCGAGGGCGAATACTTGCGCACCAGAATCCGCTGCAGCACCGGGCGTGCGATCTCCCAGATATCCAGCCGTGGATCGAGTGTGCGACCCACGCCTTCGATACTCAACAGCGTTTTCTGCAGCAGAATCAGCTGCGGCTGCAGTGTCAGCTGATACTTTTGCGCGGTACGGAACAGCTTGGCCAGTAGCTCGGCCAGGGAAATCTCACTCAGGGGTCGTGTCAGATAGGGCTCACACACAGCGCGCGCTGCGGCTTCCAACTCGTCGATGCGCTGATCGGCCGGCATCCATCCGGCACGCACATGCAACTCGGCGATGCGACGGTAATCGCGATTGAAGATCGCCATGAAATTTTCGGCCAGATAATACTGATCGTCATCGGACAGCTGGCCCATGATGCCGAAATCCAGCGCAATAAAACGCGGATTGTCCTTGCGCGCGGGATCCTTGTCGACCCAGATGTTGCCCGCATGCGCATCGGCATGAAAGAAGTTGTCGCGGAACACCTGCTCGTAAAAGACGCGCACGCCCTTCTCGGCCAGACGTACCCGATTGATACCGGCAGCATCGAGTGCAGCCACGTCATCGGACGGAATGCCGTACACACGCTCGAGTGTCAGCACTTGTTCCGCGGTATGCGACCAGATCACTTCCGGCACATATAGGTCGTCGCTGCCTTGCCAATTGCGACGCAATAGGCTGGCGTTGCCGCCTTCGCGCTGCATATCGAGTTCCGCGTTCAACGTGGCCGCGATCTCATCGACCACTTCACGCGGACGGATTTTGTCGGCGGCGGGATGCGTGCGCTCGACCACCGAGGCCAGCGCGTACAAAAGCGACAGATCCTCGTCGATCTGCTTGCCGATATTCGGACGGATGACTTTGACCACAACCTCGCGGCCGCTAAACAGCTGCGCACCATGCACTTGCGAAATCGAAGCGCTACCCAGCGGCTCCAAATCAAAGCGCGCGTACAGCTGATTGATCGGTTTGCCGAGCGCCGCTTCAACTTGTGTGCGCGCCAGCTCGCCATCAAACGGTTTGACGCGATCCTGCAAGAACGCCAGTTCGTCGGCGATGTCGACCGGAATCAGATCGCGCCGCGTGGAAAGAATCTGTCCGAACTTGACGAAGATCGGACCGAGCTCCTGCAGCGCCATGCGCAAACGCGCACCGCGGGACAGTTGTGCAATTTCTTCGGAAGCGCGTGGCACAAACGGACGCGCCATCGCCAACCATTTTTCATAAGGCGTGTCTTCGGCCAGCGAGTCGAGCCGATAACGCAACAGGATGCGACCGATACGCGCCGCGCGCAGCACCGAACTCACTGGCCGCGCTCCGCACGCAGACGCGCGATGCGCACTGCCAGCCGTTCGACATCGTTACGCACGGTGTCGACGCCATCGTGAAAATCCTGCAGCTCAATAGGGCCAGCGACATCGCGCGACTCTTCGGTCACGAACAGCGCCGACGATTCGGCCAGACTGCGTCCCGCCTCGCGCAAGTGACGGCCTGCACCGCTAACGGCCTGCGCCACCTGCACGCCCAGCACGTCGCCAAACAGTTGCACAAACGGCAGTTGCAGATCGGGCGTAAAGCTCGCCATCAGACCTTGCACCTCGCGCGCCAGTTCGGCGTCACCGCTGATCCGCAAACGACCCTTGAGCTTATTCGGCGCCTCACGCATCAGCGGCGACTGATTGATCAGTCCTGTCAGATTGCTGTCGATTTCCAGATCGTGCTCGATATCCTGCTCTAACTTGCCGACCTGCAGCTTGCCGTCGGCACTGACCGTGACCTGTAGCTCCAACGGCGGATTGACCAGCTTGAACGCCATGCGACGACCGTGCCAGCCCCGCACACGTTCGGCCGCGGCGGCGTCCATCGACAGGGCCCGATTCAGTGCGCGCTCGAGCGCGGCACCGGCCAAGGGTCTGAGAAATGCAGGAATGGCGTTCATGCCTTCATTCTAAACGAGCGGCGTAAATGCTCGATGCCCTGATCAAAAGACAGGGCGGGCACGTAACCGAAATCCTCGCGCGCCGGCGTCATGTCATACCAGTGTGTGGTCAGCATCTGTTCGACCACGAACGGCGTCAGCAAGGGCTCCCCACGCAACGGCAACACGCGGTACGCGGCCTGCATCACTTGCGCCGCTGCCATCGCCACGCCGGCAGGAATATGCCGCGACACGGGCGGCTCACCGGCCGCATCGAGCAAGGCATTGACCGTGTCCTTCATCGAACGCGGTTCACCGTTGCTGATGAAATACGCCTTACCCGCATTGCGACTGCCGGGCTCCAGCGCCTGCAGTGACAGCACATGCGCATCGGCGGCATTGGTCACGTACGTGGAGTCGATGAGATTGTCGCCGCTGCCGATCATCCGCAATTTACCGGCGCGCGAGCGCTCGACCAGACGCGGCAGCAGATGGTTATCGCCGGGGCCCCAGATCAGACGCGGACGCAACGCCGTCACGGCCATCGCATCGTCATTGGCCGCCAAGGCCTCGATTTCCGCCAGTTTCTTGGTCGCGGCATAAGGAGCGCGCAAGCCTTCGCCATACGGAACCTGCGCAGCCGACAAACCGGCCACCGGATGCGTCGCGCGATGCGTCACCGACGGCGTCGAGGTATACACGACTTTGCGGATACCAGCAGCGCGCGCCTCCTGCAGGACATTCCGCGTGCCGATCAGGTTGGCGCGAAAGTAGTCCTCGTACGGACCCCAGGCGCCGGCCATTGCGGCATTATGCACGATGGCATCCACGCCGCTCACAGCCGCACGCACCGAATCGGCATTGGCCAGATCGCCCAGCACCTGTTCGACACCCAGTGACCGCAACGCTGAAGAATCGTGGCGCTGCATGCTACGCACCGTGTAGCCCTGCGCCTGCAAAGCGCGACACAGTGCCAAACCTAGGAACCCGGCGCCACCGGTGACTAGGACTTTCATGCGCGCAACCTGCGGGCGGCTTCCAGAGCCAACTCTTCGCGTCGGATCTTGGCGTTGTGGCGGATATCAACCGGGAATTTCCGATGCGGCAGAAAGCGCTTGATCCCTTGCGTCAGCGGATACTGCATGGCCAACGCACGCAACTCGGCGCGAATGCCATCCCAAGAGTGCGGTGCCCGCGGATCGAGCTCCACCAGCACGACGGGTTCGCCTTCGACACCCACCAGCGCACTGCGCAACACATCAGGATGCGCATTAAAGATCGGCTCGACCTGTTCGGTGTGTAACTCGCCATCGGCGGTGCGGACGCGCTGCGACAGACGGCCGCAGAACCACAGACGACCCTGCGCATCCAGATAGCCGGCATCGCCCATCCGATGAACGATGCGCTCCCCATCGCGAATTTTGGCCGAGAACGTCAGATCCGGCCGATTGAAATAGGCCTCAGTGGTACTCGGCCCGACCACGGTGATCTCACCGATCTCGCCCGGCGCGCAGGCCACGGT
Organism: uncultured Lysobacteraceae bacterium; assembly: GCA_936911875.1. Taxonomy (GTDB): domain Bacteria; phylum Pseudomonadota; class Gammaproteobacteria; order Xanthomonadales; family Xanthomonadaceae; genus Aquilutibacter. The sequence goes on along the minus strand of CAKZGB010000007.1, from coordinate 182,017 downwards.
CTCATCCCAATTGGCGATCGGCCCGTCGACAATTCGAATGACGCGCACGTCATTGCCCGGCAACGGACGACCCACACAGGTCCCGGCACCCCGCTCGGTCGCATTACGCGTACCCAGCAACTGACGGCCTTCGATCACGGCCACGGGCAGACACTCGGTCGCGCCATACGGCGTCCAGAACTTGGCATCGTCGGCCAACAACGCTTGAATCCTTGCCACCGTCGAAGGCGGCACCGGCGCCCCGGCACTGGTCACGCGCTTCAGACCAACCAGCGGCTTGCCGTATTCGACCAGCACCTTCATCAGCGCCGGCGAACCGAACAGCTGCTCCACACCGAAACGCTGCATGGCATCGTGCAACTTGCGCGCATCGGCCTGCGCCGGCTTGCGTGCATCCATATCGGGAATGACCGAAGTCAGCCCCAAGGCCGGATCGAACAGCGCAAACGGCGGAAACGTCGGGAAATCCGTGCCACCGGGTTCAATGCCGAAGGCATCGCGGAGCAACTCCAGCTGCCCGATAAAGTGACGATGTTTGTATTCGACACCCTTGGGCACACCGGTACTGCCGCTGGTAAACAAGATCGCGGCCAGATCATCGGCGCCGGCCACCGGCAGCTCGAGATCCTCTTCGCAGCGCAAATCGCGCAAGCGACGATTGCCGAACCAGCCATGCCCCGTGGTCAGATGCACGGACGCACTCGGCGCCCAACCCAGCACACGCCGTGCCAGATGCGCCAAAGGCAGACCGATAAAACCTTGCGGATCGGCCTCGCGCAGGCATTGCTTGAGCGAAGCGCGCGGAATGCCCGGATCGATCAGCACCGGCACCATGCCCGCGCGAAACAGCGCGAACATGCTGACAAAGAAATCCAAGGTGGGCTTGAGCATGACCACCACCCGATCGCCACGCTGCAAGGGCGTCTGATGCAACAGACCGCGAGCCAGCGCCGCACTGCGCTTTTGCAGCTCGGCAAACGTCAGCAGCTCGTTATAGCGCGCAAAACCGAACCGGTTGTGACGCGGCCCCGGAACGCGAATCGCGATCTGTTCGGGCTGCAGACGGGCGGCGCGATCAAGCGCGTCGGTGAGATGGGGTGGCGGCAGCTCGGACATTGCAAGATTTTCGCAGAATTCACGGCAGCCGTAGAATAGACGCCCATGCCGGACACTCCTTTCGTTCACCCTTGCCTGACTTGCGGCGCCTGTTGCGCCACGTTTCGCGTGTCCATGCACTGGAGTGAAACCGATCCGGCCTTAGGCGGCGTCGTACCTGTAGAGCTCACTGAACCCTTGGATGCGCATCAGGTGTGCATGCGTGGCACCTGGGCGAAGGCACCCCGCTGCGTCGCCTTAGACGCTGAGATCGGCACCTACAGTCGGTGTACGATTCACGCGCAACGCCCGCAAGCCTGCCGTCTGGTGCAGGCGAGCTGGGAATTCGGCGAGGCCGATGCGCAATGCGACAAGGCGCGTGCGCGGTACGGACTTAAGCCGCTGACTCCACAGGATTGGCCGCAAGAAACTCACGCACCAGCGGCAGACTGACTTCGGCTTTATCTTCGAGCACGTAGTGTGCGGCATCGTCATAGGCATGCACTTGCGCATCGGGCAGCGCATCGCGAAAGCCCTGCAGGAAATGCTGATCGAACACAAAGTCCTTGAGACCCCAGAAAATCAGGGCCGGACGATTTGCCAGACTCGGCAGGAATGCACCCATACGTTCAATCGTGCTCCAGGCACGGTCGCCTTGCTGCAACGGAATGTCCTGCACAAAGCGCAACACCGAACGGCGATTGGCCCACGAGTTATAAGGCGCAATAAAACCGCGGAACACTTCGCGCGGTAAACGACGCACGCTGCCGATATGCGCCGTACCGCGGGCAAACGCATTGAGACCGCGAATCAGCAACGCACCGACCCACGTATCGCGACCCAGCCACAAGCTGCGCGGCAAGCGCTTGGCTTTGGGCAGGGGGAACGCGCCGGTGTTGGTGATTAGCAAACGCGCGACCTGCGCCGGATGAAGCATCGCCCAGCCAAAGCCGATACCACCACCCCAGTCGTGCACGGCCAAGGTCAGCGGACCGGTGATGCCGAGATGGCCGAGCAGCGCTTCGACATCGTCGATGCGGCTGTCGAGCGTGTAGGTGTATTGCGAATCGTCGGGCTTGTCGCTGCTGCCCATGCCGACGTGATCGGGCGCAATGCAGCGGTACTGATCGCGCAGGCCGAGAATCCAGCGGCGCCACAGGAACGACCACGACGGATTGCCGTGCAGCATGAGAATCACCGGCGCGTCCTTGGGGCCTTCGTCCAGATAGGCCATGCGGATACCGGGACGGACTTCAAAGCTTAGCGGGGTGAACGGATACTCAGACGTACTCATCATGCGGAATTTCGGCGGCGACCACATCCTGCCAGACCGAATACAGCAAGGCAAACAGAAACGCGATAAACGGCAATGCACTCAGCCACGAGATCAGACCGATTGCGAGTTGGGTTGTGCTCGTAGGGAGTTTAGTGATCGGCCAGATCACCACGTACATCAGGCCGCTCCACATCACCATTGCCACAGTCGCAATGATGGGAATCAGCAGAGCGCCCATAAAAAACGTCTTGAAATTACGCAAAAAACCGCGCCACGCCGTGCCTAAGGCAATCCGGACAATTTCATTGGAGACCGCGACTTCGCCAAGGCCGATGCCCATCATGGCCGTGACCAGCGACATCATCAGCGCGGTAAACAGCAGCGGCACGATCTGCAGGTTATGCAACGACGGACGCTGCAGAAAATCCTGCGGCAGACCGACCATGCGGAACACCATCAGAATCAGACCGTAACCGATCAGCACAAACACAAAGTAGCCGACCAGACGCACGGCCATGCGACGGATGCGATACGGCTCAAACACCATTAGCGGCGATGGCGCCTCGGTATCGTGCGCCACCCGATGCATCAGACGGAAGTAGCCACCGAACAGCGGCAAAAACACCAGCAACGCAAACGCAGCGCCGAGCACCAGCAGCAGAATCTGCTGCAAGTTACCGGGATCAACAATGAACTGCAGCAGATACTCAATCCACGAAGGAATGGTCGACACGATCGACAGCACAGCCGCGCCACCGAAAACGGCGAACGGTCGGCGTAGCATCAGGTGCACCGCATTCTTGACCCAGCTAATGCTGGCCAGCAGCGGCACTTCGCGCGTGTTCATTTGGGCTCACCCTATCAGAGCACGCCGCGGCGCGGCGTGGGTATAGCCGGATATTATCGCTGATTTAACGGTGGCGCGCTGCGCGGGCATGGCGGACGAAGCGCCGCAAAACCTGCCGGGCGTGCGGGGTGGCCGAGACCTTGTCGTGCAGCTCGCGGTGGTCGATGCCCTCGGCCTGCAGCGCCTCGCGCCGGGTCCGGACATAGCCCTGCATCGTGGTCCGCGAGAATTCCGGGTGGAACTGCAGGCCCCAGACGTTGTGCTGCCATCGAAACGCATGGCAGTCGTCCAGCTCCGAGCGGGCCAGCACCACCGAGCCCTCGGGCGGCGACACCACGGTCTGCCGATGGGTCGCCTGGGCGTTAAAAGCCGCCGGCAGGCCCTGAAACAGCGGGTCCCGGGCCGCGTGCTCGGCATCGGTCTGCAGGTCGATCGTGCCCATTTCGCGCTGTGGCAACCAGCCCACCTCGCCGCCTAACGCATGCGCAATCAGCTGATGGCCGTAGCAGATGCCCAGCATCGGCACGCCGTCATGCGCCGCCTGACGCAGCCAGTCTGCAGTGCGCTCGCTCCAGTCGTGCCGGTCCGTGACCATGGCCGCAGAACCGGTGACCAGCACGCCGGCAAAGCCTTCGGCATGATCAGGCAGGGTCTCGCCCTGCTCCACATTGAAGCTGACCGCCTCGTCGGGCTCCAGACCGGCCGCCACGCGAATCCAGTGCGGAAATCCTTTGTGGCGCTTCATGCGCCCGGCCGGCTGTCCGGTTTCAATGATCAGGAAGGGGGCGTCAAAAGCCATGTGCTAGGTGCGACCGCAAAGCGAAGTGGAGATGTCCTCAATATATCGCTGAATTATAATGACGGGCTATGCCAGACATGACCCCGCCGACATTCCAGGAATTAATCCTGCGCCTCAACACGTATTGGGCCCGCCAGGGTTGCGTGCTGATCCAGCCTTTAGATCTCGAAGTGGGGGCGGGCACCTTTCACCCTGCCACGTTCCTGCGCGCGATCGGCCCCGAGACGTGGAATGCGGCGTATGTGCAGCCTTCGCGCCGACCGACCGATGGCCGCTACGGCGAGAACCCCAACCGTCTGCAGCGGTACTACCAGTTCCAGGTGGCGATGAAGCCTTCGCCTGAGAACATTGTGGAGCTGTATTTCGGCTCGCTGCGCGAACTGGGAATTGATCCGCTGGTGCACGATCTGCGCCTGGTCGAGGACAACTGGGAATCGCCGACTTTAGGCGCCTGGGGTCTGGGCTGGGAGGTCTGGCTCAACGGCATGGAAGTCACGCAGTTCACGTATTTCCAACAGGCGGGCGGTCTCGAATGCCGTCCGGTGCTCGGCGAGATCACTTACGGTCTCGAACGTCTGTGCATGTACCTGCAGAACTGCGACAACGTCTACGACCTGATCTGGACTTACGGTCCCGATGGCGCCCCCGTCACCTACGGCGATGTCTATCACCAGAACGAAGTCGAACAGTCGACCTACAACTTTGAATACGCCGACGTCGCGGAAATGTTCCATCGCTTTGACGCCTGCGAGGCCGAGGCCAACAAACTGATCGAAGCCGGCTTGCCCTTGCCTGCCTATGAGCAAGTGACGAAGGCATCGCATGCGTTCAATCTGCTCGATGCCCGTCGCGCTATCTCCGTGACTGAACGTCAGCGTTACATCCTGCGCGTGCGCAAACTGTCGCAAGGCGTGGCCCAGGCCTATTACGAACAGCGCGAGAAACTCGGCTTTCCCAATGCCCCCAAATCGGAGGTGGTCGCATGAGCCGCGCGCCATTACTGATTGAACTCGGCACCGAAGAACTGCCGATGCACGCACTGCCCGAGCTGGCTTCTGCCTTTTACGAAGGCATCCTCGGCGGCCTGCGCGCTGCCGGCATCGAAGTCGACGACACCGGCGCCAAACCGCTGCATTCCCCGCGCCGTCTGGCGGTGTTGCTGCCTTCGGTCGCGTTGTCGCAAGCCGATCAGCGCGTCGAACTGATGGGGCCGTATCTGAATATCGCTCTGGATGCTGAGGGTCAGCCGACCAAGGCACTGCAGGGTTTTGCCGCGAAAAACGGCATCGAGTGGACCGCACTCGAGCGCACCACCGACAACAAGGGCGAGCGTTTTGTGTATCGCGCCAACAAGGCCGGTCAGTCCACCGCCACCTTGCTACCCGAGATCGTGACCAAAGCCATCGCCGGCATGCCGATTCCCAAGCCGATGCGTTGGGGCGCACATGCATACGCGTTTGCGCGTCCGGTGCATTGGCTGATCGCGCTGCTCGGTAACGAGGTCGTGCCGATGTCGCTGCTCGGTGTGAACAGTGATCGCCTCTCGCGCGGCCATCGCTTCATGCACGAAGGCGATGTCGTCATCACCGAACCGACTCAATACGTCGAGGCGTTGCGCAAGGCGTTTGTGCTGGTCGATCCGGCCGAGCGCGAACAGCGCATCGTGGAACAGGCGACGAGCTTGGCCCAAGAGGTCAACGGTCAGGTGCGGTTGGAGCCTTCGATCGTGGCTCAAGTGGTGGCACTCACAGAATGGCCGTCGGCGGTCCGTTGTGCCTTCGAACCGGAATTTTTAGAAGTTCCGCAGGAAGCGCTGATCGAAACGATGGAAGCGAATCAGAAGTTTTTCCCGGTGCTCGATGCGCAGGGACAACTGAGTGAGCATTTCATTGGCACCGCCAATATTGAATCGCGCGATGTGTCGCAGATCCGCAAGGGCTACGAGCGCGTGATCCGTCCGCGTTTTGCAGATGCCAAGTTCTTCTTTGATGAGGACCGCAAGCAAGGGCTCTCATCGATTAACGAAGGCCTGAGCACAGTGACCTATCAGGCCAAGCTCGGCACCGTGGCGGATAAGGCCGCTCGCGTTGGCATTCTTGCCGCCGAACTGGCGCCGCTGCTCGGTGTCGATGCCGGTCTGGCTGCACGCGCCGCCACCTTGAGCAAGGCCGACCTGCAATCGCGCATGGTCAACGAGTTTCCGGAGCTGCAAGGCATCGCCGGTCGCCACTATGCCTTGCACCAGGGCGAAGACGCTACCGTCGCCGCCGCACTCGATGAAATCTACATGCCGCGCAATGCCGGTGACGACATCGCGCCGTCGCGTCTGGGCCAAGTGCTGGCCATCGCCGATCGTCTCGACACGCTAGCCGGTGGTTTTGCCGCAGGCCTGCGTCCGACCGGTAACAAAGATCCGTTTGCATTGCGTCGCCAATCGCTCGGCCTGGCCCGTACCTTGCTGCAAGGCGAGCACGAGCTGCTGCTGCACGAATGGATCGAGCGCGCCGTGGCCCTGCAACCGGCCGCCCTGCCCGACGATCTCTCGAGCTACGACATCACGCAATTCGTGTACGACCGTTTGCGTGCCTACTTTGCCGATCGCGGTGTGACCGCTTCGCAATTCGAGGCCGTCAATGCAGTACCGCACGATTCGCTGCCCGATTTCGCCAAGCGTCTGCAGGCCGTCACGGCATTTGCGGCGACGGATGCCGCCTCTGCATTGGCCGCCGCCAACAAGCGCGCCCGCAATATCCTGCGCAAGGTCGAGGAGCCGATCGCCACATCGGTCCGCGAAGACCTGCTCACCGAATCCGCCGAACGCGACTTGTTCGCGGCACTTCGCACGGCGCAAGCCGATGTCGAGCCGCTACTGGACTCGCGCGATTACGTGGGCGTGCTGTCCCGTCTGGCCGCACTGCGACCGGTCGTGGATGCGTTCTTTGATGGCGTCATGGTCAATGCCGATGACATCGACGTGCGCCGCAATCGCTGGGCGCTGCTGCAACAACTCAGCGACCTACTTGGCTCCGTCGCCGCCATCGAACACCTGAGTACTTAATCCAATGCCAACACCGATGTCTACGTCCAACTCACCCCGCACACCAAATGCTCTGGCACGCGTGATCTTTGCCTCTCGCTGGTTGCAGCTCCCGCTCTACCTGGGTCTGATCCTTGCGCAACTGGTCTATGTGTTCCTTTTCATGAAGGAACTGTGGCATCTGGTGTCCCACACCAACGCCATGGGCGAGCAGGAAATCATGCTGATGGTGCTGGGCCTGATTGACGTGGTGATGATCTCCAATCTGCTGGTGATGGTGATCGTCGGCGGTTACGAAACGTTTGTCTCCCGCCTCAATATCGATGGCCACCCCGATCAACCCGAGTGGCTCAGTCACGTCAACGCGAGTGTGCTCAAGGTCAAACTGGCGATGGCCATTATCGGCATCTCCTCGATTCATCTGCTCAAATCGTTCATTGCGATCGGCACGTTGGGAAGCGAAGGCTCCGCCTACACCGTTCAAGGCGTGATGTGGCAGACCATTATCCACTGCGTCTTCATTCTCTCTGCGATCGGTATCGCCTGGACCGATCGCATCATGTCGGCCTCCACCCTGCAGCGCGAGCAGCACTAACGTCGCAACAGAAAAATGGCGCCTTCCGGCGCCATTTTTTATTTGGCCTTACGTGATGACCAGTGCAAGTGCAGAATCCGCCACTGCCCGTTGCGCTGCTTGAGCACCGCAGTCTCGGCAGCCTGCAGAGTCTTGTCTCCGACCTGAAGTTTGTCCGTGGTGGTGATGACGGCCATGCCGTTGACCAATCGAACCTGGCGCAGACGGTCTGATGTCCTGGCATCGCGCATGAAATCGGCATCGGCTTTGAGATGCGCCGACAGATACTGCGGCAGGGTTTCGGACTCGCCACCCTCAAATACCAGTAGATCCGGATCCAACCATTTGGCCGCGCCCTCGGTATCCCCGTTTCGTAACGCATCACCAAAGGCATCCAGGGCATCGACCGCTCCATGCGCATTGGGGACCGAACCGCTGGCCCCGTTCAGTTTCCGACATTGCGGAGCCTGGCCACCGCGGGCCTCGCACACCACCCGTCGCTCTTTCTTGACCTGCGTTGGCGAAGGCTCGGCCGACTCCTGCGACCAGCCCGCTCCTGAAGCTCCCAGTGCAACCAAACCTACAAGCACCGCGCCGATCTGCGTACGAATGCGCATGACGTCTTTGTCCATATTTCGTGCGTAAAACGGTTAATTTATCACCGGTCGGCCTTGGTGGCTTGTGGCGACTCGGACGTTGCCGACTTGGGCTCGCAATAGTGGCGGGCCGCACGCGAAGTGGACCGTGCCCCCCGCTCGATGCAAGCCTGTTGCGGTGTGATCCGCTCCGCCGCGTTGGCAGGATTGGATGGCGTGGGCGACATTGCAAAATCGGGTGTCAGCACCTCTCGCGCATTGGCCGTGGCACCGGCAAGGGCTAAAACCGCAGTCGCACAGCAAAGAAGCACTCGCATCGTTCTGTTCTCCGTGGTGGGTCTTTTCAGACTATGCCTGTTCCCGGAAAGGTGCAAGCGCCTGCCATTCATGCGAAAATGGTCGGCCGTTTCTGCGCCTGTAGCTCAGCCGGATAGAGTAGTGGCTTCCGAAGCCATTGGTCGGGGGTTCGAATCCCTCCAGGCGCGCCAATCACAAAAAGTCCCCATCGGGGACTTTTTTATTGGCTGCGCGGAGGATGATGAACCCCCGACAAGGGGGTTCGCCAAAACGGCAGGATCGCCGTTTTGGACAGCCGAAGGCTGCCCCGAAGGGGCGAGGTCCATGGATGGACCGAGTCAATCCCTGCAGCGCGTAGTTTACATTTTTAGAAAATAAATTTGCTTTTTATCTAATAAAAGGCAATTATATTTTCTATGCCAAGGCTCACACCGCCAACGCACCCCCGTCACCGAAACCAGCTCATTGCGTTGGGCGGGCGCCTTCGTGCTGCGCGTCTGCGCCGCAAACTGACGCAGGCGGTGTTGGCCGAACGCGTGGGCGTCACTCTTCCTACGCTGCGGAAACTCGAGGCCGGAAATCCCAGTTCCAGCCTTGCCACAGTAGTTCGAGTGCTGCAGGCCCTTGGGTTGGCGCTTGACATCGACAAGCTCGCCGCGAACGACGAGTCGGGCAGAGAACTGCAGGACCACGGCTTGAAACAGTCACGCCAGCGCTCATCTGGGACTAGAAAGATGTCAACCCCCGAGCATGAGACATGAATAAACTCGAAGTGTGGCTTGAGGATTCTTCGCTCGTGGCACCGCCCACTCGCGTTGGATGGGTCTTCCGGGATGCTGGGCGACGCGGGACTCTGATCCGTTTCGAGTACGACACCGCGTGGCTCGATACCACCGGCGCCTTTGCAATCTAACCTCTCCGACCCCCGATACGTCCATTCTGTTGGCGCAGCATGCCTACTTCCGGCTGGATTCCGAGTCAGCCCGTGGCAACGTGGACTCCGTTCGCATGGCGGTCAACGACTGGCCGCAAGAGGCACGGCGATTGGGCGCCAAAAGCCACGAGGTCTCGCTAATGGAAACCGTCATCGATCCGCTGCGGTAGCCTACATTCCTGTGCCCATTGCAGACGGTACTGACCCACACCCGACCTTAACGCGCGTGGGTTTAGCGTGAAGGCAACCCCATGACCCAAGGTACCCCGGCATGTTCAACCGCCGTGATCACGCCCCGTTGCTCCATCCGCTGCAGGCCTACGCGCTCTCTGCAGTGGCGCCGTTTTTTGCCGCCGCTACCCTTAGCGACTGGTACTACTTTAAGACTGCCGAGATCCAGTGGCTGAACTTTGCGGCCTGGCTGCTGGTCGCCGCCCTGCTGTTCACGGCGGTGGCGGGACTGTGGGCGCTGGGCCAGGCCCTCGTCGGATTCAAGTCGCGGACAACCGGATTCTGGCTGTTCTTTGTAGCCCTGCTGGCCACTGCCATCCTCGGCACCGTCAACTCCTTTATCCACGCGCGCGATGCCTGGGGCACCATGCCAACCGGGCTGACCCTTTCGGCGGTGACCCTCATCATTGCCGTGGCCGCTACCTGGCTAGGGTTGTGCACCCGCGTGCAAGGAGACCCCGCATGAACAGATTCCGGATACCGCATTGCCACACGCTCATGGCATTGGGTCTGGCGGCCGCACTGACGGCCTGCTCGGGCAACGAGTCCGCGGATCCGCACCAGACGGGTGCAAATCCGCAGCTACCCGACAAGCAGGCACCACTGGTGCCGAGCATGGGTATCGCCAAGCCGACCACCTGGCAGGAGGTCGTGCCGACGGCGCCGCAGGGCTTTAAGGCAAGGGCGATCGCCACGGGACTGGGGATCCCTCGCCAGATTCTGGTGTTGCCCAATGGCGATCTGCTGATTGCCGAGGGCCGCGGCGGCCACGCGCCAAAAATGCGCCCCAAGGACTTTATCGCAGGCAGCCTCAAGGCCAAAGGCAATACGTCGGTCAAGAGCGGCAACCGCCTGACACTGTTGCGCGACGTCAACGGCGACGGTTCGTTCCGCCAGCAAACCGTGTTCGCCGACAACCTCGATGCCCCGTATGGAATGGCCTTGGTCGGCAACACGCTGTACGTTGCCAATCAGGGCGAGCTGGTGTCGTTTGCCTACACGCCCGGCCAGACCAAGGCCGCCGGCAAGCCCCGACACGTCGCGGATTTGCCTTCGGTCATCAACCACCATTGGACCAAGTCGCTGGCAGCCAGTCCGGATGGCAAGTTTCTATACGTGGGGATTGGCTCCAACAGCAACATCATGGAGCGCGGCCCCATGGCCGAACAAGATCGCGCCACCGTCTGGCAGATCGATGTCGCGACCGGTGCGCACCGCCAGTTCGTCCATGGCATCCGCAACCCCACGGCGCTTGCGGTCCATCCGGAAACCGGCGTTGTCTTCGCAGTGGTCAACGAGCGCGACGAGCTGGGACCCAATCTGGTGCCCGATTATTTGACCTCGCTAAGGGAAGGCGCCAACTACGGCTGGCCGTATAGCTACTGGGGACAGAACGTGGACACTCGGGTTCATCCGCAGAAACCGGAAGTCGTTGCGACGGCGATAAAGCCCGACTACAGCCTGGGATCTCATGTGGCGGCACTTGGGCTGGCGTTTAGCAACGCGGCGGTCGGTGGCCCGTTCACCAATGGCGTATTTATCGGTGAACATGGCAGCTGGAACCGCGACCGCCCGGCCGGCTACAAAGTGGTGTTTGTGCCCTTTGCCAACGGCATGCCCGCCGGTGAACCCGTTGATTTTGCGACCGGTTTTCATGATCCCAAATCGGGTCTGACCCGGGGCCGTCCGGTCGGCGTCGCGGTAGACGCCAAGGGGGCAGTCTATGTCGCAGACGATCTGGCCAACACGATCTGGCGAATCTCACGGTGACTTCTCGCAGCATCGCACTAGAGAAACCGTGAACTTCGACACTCCATGGTGAAATGAGCGCTACACTTCTTTTTGCATCTGCTTGTTCGTCTTTCCGTAAGTCTGGTTTTGTCCACCTTCAGGAGTCGTCACGTGAATATGCTCAAAGTTTTGTGTGCAACCTTTTTGGCGCTCGTTTTCACGGTTTCGACTGCGACTGCCGCAACCGACCCGTTCGAAGACGCGGCGGCCGCTGTTCGCTGGGGCAAGAATGCCGAAGTCATCGAGCTGGTCGGCAGTGGTGCATTTGATATCAACCAGCAAAACAGCGAGGGCTACACCTTGCTGCATTTTGCGGCGGACCAGAACAACGTGGAACTCGCAAAGTTCCTGCTGGAACGAGGCGCGGACCCTAACATACTTACCAGCCGAGGCAGCTCCGCAGCGGATTTGGCGTACGGGGGCGCCTTGAGAGTGATCCTGGACGCTGGCGGGAAGTACGTCAAGAATGCACCGGCCAGTGCCAGTGCGACCACCGCGGGTTCCTCCAGCTCCGGCGCATCCGCCAAGTCCAAAACCTCAGGCACCGGCAAGTCGGGCGCGTCCAAAGCCGGCAAATCCGCCAAGACCGAAGCGCCGGACTCGCGCCGCAACGTGTGCAACGCCCGCCATTACAGCTCGTCCTCGTTGTGCAGCGACAGTACCTGCAAGATGCGCGAGTACCGCAAATGGCAAACCTGCCTCAAGACCGGTAGCTACTATTGACTGCCATTGTTTTATAAGTGCAACAATGAATACCATTTATTGCTATTTACCGCAGAATTGGAAACACCTATAGTTTGACCATGGTCAGCAATCAAGCGACCACTCTCCTCAAATTTCAGGACCTGCGCAAATGAACAACGCATTGAGCCTGGCAGGACGGATCCTGCTGTCGCTGATCTTCATTCTCTCCGGCTGGAGCAAGATTGGCGGCTACGAAGCGACGCAGGGCTACATGGCCTCGATGGGTGTCCCCGGCCAGCTCCTGCCGCTGGTGATTCTGCTGGAACTGGCGGGCGGCCTGGCCATCGCCTTTGGCGTGTTCACCCGCTGGACCGCGCTGGCCCTGGCGGCATTCTCCGTCGTCTCCGCGCTGATTTTCCACAACCAGCTAGGCGACCAAGCGCAGTTCATCAACTTCTTTAAGAACCTGGCCATGGCCGGCGGCTTCCTGATCCTTGCCGCGAATGGACCGGGCGCCCTTAGTCTCGACACGTGGTTGGCCAGACGCCGCACTAAGGCCTAGCCGACTCGCGGTGAACACCGCATCTGTACCCGGGGAGTGCGGCCACGCACTCCCTTTTTTATAGGATGATCCCCACATGAAGCGTCTCCCGACCCTGTTCGTCTCCCACGGCTCGCCGATGTTCGCCATCGAGCCGGGCATCTCGGGCCCCAACCTGATCGCGCTGGGCGTACGGCTGGCCCCCGACATCCGCGCCATCGTGGTGGTCTCACCGCACTGGCAAACCATCGGCATCAAGGTGGGCACTACCCCGCAGCCCGAAACGATCCATGACTTCGGCGGCTTTCCGCCGGTGCTGTATACGCTGCAATACAACCCGCCCGGCGAACCCGCTTTGGCGCAACGCGTGATGGACTTGCTGCAAACGGCCGGACTCGACGCCAAGGCCGACCCTTCGCGCGGATTGGATCATGGCGCCTGGGTGCCGCTGCGCTACCTGCGCCCGCAGGCCGAACTGCCGGTGATCCAGGTGTCCATGCCACGCGATCTCAATGCGCACACCGCCTATGCGCTCGGCCGTGCCTTGCAGCCCTTACGTGACGAAGGCATCCTCGTCGTCGGCTCGGGCAGCCTGACTCATAACCTCTACGAGCTGCGGCAGGATATTCGCGATCCCGAATATGCCCAAGCCTTTGCGGACTGGGCCCGGCAGGCGGTGGAAACCGGCAATGCACAGGCGCTGGTGGATTACCGCACCACGGCACCGTATGCCGAACGCGCCCACCCGACCGACGAGCACTACCTGCCGCTCGTCGTCGCGATGGGTGCCGCCGGCCCCACTGCCCGCGGCACCTTGGTCGAGGGCGGCATGACCTACCGCACGCTGTCCATGGACTCGTTCCTGTTCGACGCCTAGAACTTATACGTCACGTTCAGCGCAAAGCTATGCACGTCGCGATGTGATGACAGGCGGCCGTTGTATCCGGCGTTCCACTGCCAGCCGTTGGTTTGCAGTGAAATGCCGGCTTGGACTTCGGTTGATGTCTTGGGGATGGCCATGCCGCTGACCGTAAAGCCCGTGCCACCCGAGGCAAAGTTGCCGGCAGCCGTCGGCACCAAGTCACCCGAGGTCCGCGTCCACGCCGCCGACAGATAAGGACGAACGCCGGAGAGCGTGTTGTCAAACTGCAGCCGTGCACCGACGCTGGTTTGGCTTACATCCTGGTCAATGGCACCGACTCGCAGTGCTGCCACGCCACCGGTCTCGACCATGGCATCAGCCTTGGACGCGATCTTGGCGGCACGGACGAACGGCGTCACCCGCAACACCTTGCCGGCAAATCCATAACCGACTTCGGCAAAGTATTGCGACGTCGTGACATCACGCGTGCCGGTCAGCGTCTGCACACCGCCTACGGCCACCATGCGCAACGTGTCCATGTCGTGCTTGGAGCTCGCGCCGCCGACGGTAATCTTCAGACCGCGGTCGCCACCGTGCACCAATTCGGCCACCAGGTGGCGCGAACGGACATCGGCGCGGTCGCCACTGCCCGGAATGGTGATATCCGCCGAGCCACCACCGATGCCGATCGCACCCGACAGCCATTGGCCGCGCATGCCGGCACCGACCAGCATGCCGTTCTGATCCATATCCACACTGCGCATGCCGTCCTTGGCATCAAAGGTGGCAGAACCGCCAAGCGCAGAGCCCCAGACAAAACCACCGACATCGGCGGGCAGGGTCACACCCAACAGCGCATCGCGGATGTCGGCACTGCCATCGGTCAGCGCGGTGACACTGCTGGCGAGCAGCTCACCGGACAGCTCGGTAAAGAGTGCCTGCGCGCCATTGGTGTTTTGGGCCAGCAGTGATTCGTACAGCGGATCGTTGATGCCGCGGGCCTGCACCGCCTTCGCAATGCTGACCTGATTGGCGCCAGTGGCCACCGATGCGAAGTTGATGTCATTGCGATACAGCGACAGGGTCACGGCATTGGTGGTGTAGCGCAGATACGGCGTCAGGAAGGCCAGATCGGAACTGACCGTTCCAAAGGTTCCTGAGACCCCGCCAGCGCCCGTCAGGATGGTGTAGTCGGTGCGCGGGTTGTAGGTACCTGTTGCGGCCAACACCTGGACCGACGCCGTCGGCGCCACGGTTACGACACCGGTTGCGTCAATGCGATCGGCCTGACCGGCTGCGTTGGTCTCAACCTGATAGATCGAGCCGGCGGCGAAGTTCAGCGCCCCATTGACCGTCAGCCGACCGATCGAGTTGCCCGGAGCGATCACGCCGCCCGAGCCGGCCGTGGTCGTGCCGACCGTGCCGTTGCCGCCGAGCGTACCGCCGCTGTTGACGGCGACCGGCGAGGTCACCGAGCCATTGACTGCCAAGGTACCGCCATTCACTGTGGTGGTACCTGTAAAGGTGTTGGTACCCGTCAGATTGAGCTTGCCGTCGCCCTCCTTGATCAGATTGCCCGTACCGGTAATGGCACCTGAAAACACGGTATTGCCCGACTGATTCACTGCCAGCGTCGTACTGCCGATCGCGACTTGCGAGGTCGTGCCGCCCGACAACCCGGCAATGGTCTGGTTCTGGGCCGACAGATCCAACGTGCCCGCATCCACATCGAACTCAGTGGTCGGATCGATGACGCCACCGATGCGTACCGACCCGTCGCGCACCGTGGTGGTACCCGTAAAGTCGTAATCCCCCATAAAGCTCAGCGTGCCGGCGCCGTATTTCTCGAGCACGCCGGTGCCGGAGAAGGCGCCGTTAAAGTCGTAATCGTCCGAGCGCTTAAAGACAAACATGCCGTTGTTCAGCAGATCGCCTGCAAACGTGCCCTCGGTCCCGCCGACCCCGAGCTGGAAGAAGCCATCGCCGCTGGTCTCGACATTGCCGGCGAGAGTGCCGGTCAGTATCAACCCGCCGTTGGCCACGGTGGTGCCACCCGTGTGGGCGACCTCGTCAGATGACAAGGTTACTACGCCCTCACCGATCAGCTCGATGCTGCCCTCGCCGGTGATAACGGGACCGTTGTCCTGGTCAATCTCAATGTTGTGGGCAAAATCCAGCACCATCCGACCCGCGTTGGTCCAGCGGTCACTCTGAATCGCGGTGAAGGCCGTGCCGGCCGGTGTCAGCACCGTGCCGAACTGCAAAACGCCATCCTTCAGAATATCGACCGTGTCGAAGGCACCCACCACACCCGCAGCTGCCCAGTAACCCGAATTCACCGTCAGCGACTCAAAATCGGCCAGCCCACTGAGCATCTGGGTCGCCGACTTGGTTGTACCGGTGCCAGTCAGCGTGACGCTGTCCATGCCATCGCCGGCACGAATGGCGCCGGTGACTACCGATCCCGTCTTGAGCACCACGGTGTCATCGAATGCGCTAAGGACCGCGGCAGTACCGTTAGCACCGGACAGCACCCCCGCATTGGTGAACTGGACTTGGCCCAGCGACGACAGCGCCGCGCCTTTGGCGTTGACGATGCTGCCGGTGTTAGTGGCGGTGGCCACATCGACATCCAGCTCGACGCCACCGATGATGGAACCGCTGTTGGTCAACCTTGCCTCTTTACCCGCAGTGCTTTGCCGGCCGATGACCACACCCGACAATCCGCCCTCGATGGTGCCGGCGTTGTTGACCTCGCCACCACTGACCACCAGTGCACCGTAGCGTGCGCCCTTGATCACACCGCCGGCAGCGTTGGTGACGTGACCGAGCATGGTCGAACCCGAGGTATCTTGCCCCGCAAATGCTTGGATGGTCAGCCCATCGGTGCTATCGCCGCTAAGGCCCTCAATCCGGCCGCTATTGGTGACGGTGCCACCGCCCCACAGGCGGATGCCGTCATCGGTCTGGCCTTGAATCAGACCGGTGTTGTTCACGGTGGTATTGACGGCGCGGTTTTCGAATTGTTGCGTCTGTGCGTTGTAATACGATTGTGTCACGATGCCGAGACGAGTCCCGCTAATGGTGCCGCTGTTGGTGATGACTGCGTTGCCGGACTGCAGGGTAATGCCGGCGCTCGCAGCCGAGTCTGTACCGATATTGACGCCGTTGGACCGGATGGTACCGGTGTTGGTCAACGTCAACTTGCCGGATCCTTGAGCCAGCACACCGTAAATGCCCTCGATCACGCCGCCTGCGTTGTTGAGCATGACGGCACCACTGGTTCCCAGAAATGCGCCCGCACTGACAACCGATGAGAGATGGCCACTATTGGTCAGACTGGCGCCGGCGAGATCAGACCCGAAGCCCACGGCATAGCCGTTACCCACAGTAGTCTTGGTACCGGAAATGGTGCCGCTGTTAATTACGGTGGCTTGCGTGCCGCCGCGGTACTCGGTGCCGCTGGCCGAGCCTTGAATAAAAACGCCACCGGAGACACCGGTGATGGCGCCGGCGTTCTCCACCATACCGCCACCGCTCATGATGATGCCAAAGCGTGCACCGTCAATGGCACCGGCAGCGGTATTGCTGACGGATGCACTGTAGCCGGCCTGCGGCTGCATCGAGAATGCATACATCGAGATGCCATCGGCACCGGCGCCGACCTTGCCGCTGATGGTCCCCGAGTTACTGACGGTGCCACCACCGATCAGACGCACACCATCGTTACTGTCGCCAATGATGCTGCCACTATTAGTGACGCTCGTGCCGACCGCCAGACCATTCAACGATTGCGTGTCCTCGTCATAGAGATAGGCCGTGGTGATACCGGCGCCCGCACCGCTAATGGTTCCGCTATTGGTGATGGATGAGTCCGCCGTGGACAGCACCACGCCGGCATCCGGCAGCGCGTCGAAACCATCGTAAGTGCCATTGCCACGGATGACCCCCGCATTGTCTAGCTGCAATGTTCCGCTTGAATCGGCGACCACGCCCGACTTGCCACCTTCAATGTGGCCGCCTTCGGAGTTGGTTAGATCCAGCGCCGCGCGACTGCCCTGATAGACGCCATAGTGCGCACTGGAAATGTCTCCGCTGTTGGTCAACGAGGCCGATGCGAGATCACTGCCGAAACCGACACCATAGCTGATGCCGACTGTGCGGTGACCGGTAATGGTGCCGGTATTGCTTACCGATGCACTAGCACCGCTACGGTCTTGTCCGTTTAGTGCCGTGCCCTGAATGTACACACCGCCAACGCCGCCGCCGATCTCACCCGCATTGTCCACCGAACCGCCGCCCGACATCGCCACGCCGTAGCGCATGCCGTCTAAGGTGCCACCCGTCAGATTGTTGACCTTGGCGACATAACCCTCTTTAGGTTGACCATCAAATGCATACATGGACACCCCGTCGGCGCCGCCACCGCCATAGCCGGTGATGTCGCCGCTGTTGGTGAGCGTACCGCCGCCGATCAGACGCACGCCATCATTGTTGTCTCCCCAGATCGAACCGGAGTTGGTGACCTGCGTGTTGACGGCGCGGAAGATCAGTGCGGAGTTGGCCGCATCCCAGAAGTATGCGGTGGTAATGCCGGTATTTAGGCCACTGATGGTGCCGCTATTGACGATGACGGAATCCGCGCTGGTCGTGGTGATGCCGGCATCCGGCGGCGCATCAAAGCCATCGTAACCTCCGTTACCGCGAATGGTCCCCGCATTGGTGAAATGGAAGCCGCTGGCACCGGTGCTGTACACGCCCGACAGGGAGCCGGCGATCTCGCCACCCTTGGCGTTGGTAAATTCCAGGGTTCCACTGCTGTAGAACCCATTGCCGTTGTTGGTGCGGATGATGCCGCTGTTGCTGCCGCTAAAGGTGTCCACATCCGCATCGACACCTCCAATGATGGAGCCGCTGTTTTGGAGCGAGCCCGCCTTGTTGGGGCTGCTCTGCCGGCCGATGACTAGACCGCGCGTCCCGCCCTGGATCAGGCCCGCATTCTCGACCGAGGCGCCACTGACCAACAGCGCGCCGTAGCGCACGCCGCGGATGACACCGGTGTCTGTATTTGTCAGATGCGAAAGCATCGAGCTGCCGCTAGTGTCCTGACCGGCAAATGCCTGTGCCGTTATGCCGTCGGTCTGGCCGCCGGCAAAGCCCTCGATCGTACCGCTATTGGTGATCGTGCCGCCGCCAAACAGTCGGATGGCATCGTTGAACTGACCGGTGATCGTGCCGCTGTTTTCGATGACGTTGTGAATCGCCAACGGAATTAGCGTATTGGTCGCACTGTCAAAATGGAGCTGCGTCTGAATGGCGCTTTGCTGTGCGCTGATGGTGCCGCTGTTCTGAATGTTCAATGCGCTGCCCGAGGCGCTGATGCCGGCATCGGCCGGTGCCTGTGCGTTCCCGGTGAACATGCCGGTGCTGACAATGCGGCCGGCGTTGTTTAGGGTCAGCGCACCACTGCCGCTCGCAGAAATGCCGGTTTCGCCCTCCAGGCGCCCGGTGGCGCTGTTGGTCACGGTTGTGTCACCACTGGTGCCATGAAACACCGCGGTACCGACACCTCGGATCAGGCCGCTATTGTCGAGTGTGGCACTGGCCAGATCGCTGCCAAATCCTACGCCATATCCGTTTATCCCGTCACTGCGGGTGGCGACGATGCTGCCGCTATTGGTCACTTTGCCGTCGGTACCACCGCGATATTCTGAGTTGAGTGCGGTGCCCTGAATAAAGATGCCGCCGTCGTAGCCCTCGATCTCGCCGGCATTGGTGACCTCGCCGCCGCCGCTCAGAATAATGCCTTGACGCGCACCTTTGATCACGCCATCGGCCTGATTGTCAACGCGTGCAAAATAATCTGCCTGCAGCTGATCGCTGTATGCATACATGGACACGCCGTCGGCACCGGCTGAACCGCTGCCCATGATCGAACCGCTGTTGGTTACAAGGCCGCCGCCGATCAAGCGCACCCCATCGTTGGATTCGCCCCAGATCGTGCCGGTATTGGTCAGCCGAGTGCCCACTGCAAGGGACAGCAGTTCTTGCGCCTCATCGTCCCACAAGTAGGCGGTAGTAATGCCCGCGCCGGCGCCGGAAATCGACCCGCTGTTGGTGAGCGTATTATTGGCCGCCTGCAGGACCACGCCCGCGTCCGGCGGGGCATCAAAGCCATCGTAGGTGCCGTTGCCGCGAATGGTGCCTGCGTTAAGCAGCACCAGGCTACCGGTGGCGTTGGAGATCAGGCCCGACAGGCCCCCGGTAATCAGCCCGCCGGCCTGATTGGTTACCGTAAGCGCTGCGCGCGAGCCATGCGAGATGCCGTAGGTGGCACCGAATAACTGCCCGCTGTTCGTGAGTGTCGCCGTCACCAGATCGCTGCCGAAGCCCACACCGTATTCGTTAGCGCCGGTGATATTGCCGGTATTGTTCACTGTGGCCGCCAGGCCGGGACGCTCCTCAGAGTTCAGGGCCGTGCCCTGAATGTAGACACCGCCCGTGTTGCCGTTGATGGTGCCGGCGTTTTCAATGCTGCCACCCGCAGAAAAAATCACACCAAAGCGGTTGCCGGCAACGATGCCTCCTTGGGCGTTGTTGACCACCGCGTGATAATCAGCCGACAGCTGATCGGTGAAGGGATACATGGAGATGCCATCGGCGCCCGGGGCCCCCATGCCGAAGATGGTGCCGCCGGCATTGTTGCTGACCGTGCCGCCACCAATCAGACGCACGCCATCATTGGACTCGCCTGCGATGTTGCCGCTATTGACCACCTCGGAGTTGCGGGCACGCCCCTCGAGCTGGCCCGTCGCCGCGTTGTACCAGTAGTTGGTGGTGATGCCGACGCCGGCACCGGTAATGGAGCCGGTATTCGAGATCATTGCCGGCCCACCCCAGACATTGATGCCGCCTTCAGATGGCGCATTTAACGGGTCTAGGTTGCCATTGCCACGAATGGTGCCCATGTTGGTGACAATGATCGAGCTCCGTCCCGACTCCAGCCCGATGCGGTCGCCGGTAACGGTTTCACCATTGTTGATCTCTACTGACTCGGGATCCGTAGGGCCGACGAAGCGGCCGACCGGCGCAGCGAACGCGCTATGGAACATAGGAAGCCCGGCGGCAAACAGGGCGGTAGCCAGCAGGCTGGGGCGACGATAGCGCGTGTTCATTGCATCCCTCTTTGGCCCATTGGCCACATTCACAGATAGCTTTCACAATTAACGGTCAGTAAATGAACTGGCATCCCCTATTCGTGGTATGTTCAGGAATAAGACCGAATTCGTTTGCAGTTTGTGAGATGGCTCACACTGAGAGAGGGGTTATGGGTTCTTCGGATGCTCTTAACAGGTTGGTAGAAGACATACTCGCGGCATCGTTCGAAGCCAACGGTTGGGAGACAGCACTTTCTGCCTTGGCCAAAGCCACGCATTCCTCGCACGGCGAACTCATTGCGGTGGGCGATGAGTCCCTGATTACGCTGAATTTAACGACCGACATGGACCCGCGTTTTGAGCAGGATTTTGTCGCGATCAATGGGGGGTCGGCGGCCCTGAACTGGCGCATTGCGTGCCTGGCACCACCGCTGGAAATCCGGCACGAAACCCACTATGCCGCGGCGCGCAAACGCATGCAGAGTGATGTGTACGATGATTTTGCCCGACAGTACGATGCCTTTCACGGTTGCCAGGCGGTACTGAGCTTAAAGGATGACCACTTTGTCGGCATGGCGGTTTTGCGCAGCGAGGCCGATGGCGTGACCACCGAGGCCGACCGCCAAGTGTTTGCTCAGGGCGCGCGAACCGCGCTCTCGGCACTGCGCATCCAGCGTGCCATTGCCAATCAGGGTGCCGCCTTAGTGCTGGGTGCACTGGAGTCGCTGAATACGCGCACGATTTTGCTCGACTCCCATGGCTTCGTCGCCGGCCTGACGGATTCAGCCGAGCGCTGGTTCTCGCGCGGCACCGCTCTGCGCCTGCGCAACGGCCACCTGAGTGCCAAATTGCCGGCGGAAAATGACATGCTGCAACGGGTTCTGCGCCAGGCCCTGTTGGCACCTGCCGATGCGCCGGTTTCCGCACGGCTCTGGATCCGCAACGGCATCCAGCCGCACGAAGGGGTCGCGGTGGACGTATTTACCTTGCCTTCCTTGCAATGGAATCTGGGTTTCGGCCCGCGGGTGATGGTGGCGGTCCATGCCGGCGATGCGCTTGACGATGAACGGACACCGATCCTGGAGGCAGCTTTGCGTCTGTCTCCGGCCGAGGCTGCCGTGGCCATGCTACTGGCGCAAGGCAAATCCCGTGAGGTGATTGCAGGCGAGCGGCACGCGTCAACGCAGACGGTGAACGCACAGATCAAGAGCATTTTCCGCAAGGCCGATGTGAACCGCGAGGCGGAGCTGGTTTCGCTGATCCATGATTTGTTGCGTTAGCCGCTTGCGCTGACATTTCCGTCACACTTTTTCACGGCGCTCCCGATATCATGTCGGGATGTCTGTCCGCGCCCCTCTGACTTTGGCCATTGCGTTGGCCCTTTGCTCGCCTGCCTTCGCCCATGCAGCCAAGATTACCGATGTCCGCATCGAGGGACTGGACTTGGCCATGACAGAAAATGTGCAACTCGCACTGAGCGCCATGGACTCTCTCAATAAAGACGTATCCGACCGCCGCTTTGATTACCTGATCAAGCAAGTCGAGCCGGAAACGCGCGAGGCCCTGGAGCCGTTCGGCTATTACTCGCCGGTCGTGCAACTGGAACAGCAGCAAACTGCAACCGGCACCGTGCTGGTGATCCGTGTTGATAAAGGCGAGCCCACGCGTGTGCGCCAATCGCGCGTCGTGATTCAAGGCGAAGGCGCCGAGGACTATTACCTGGATCAGGAACTCGAGGCGTTCTTTCCGCAGGTCGGCGATGTCTTCGACCAGGAAATCTACGAACAGTCCAAGTCACGCATCACTCGGCGTCTGGCCGAGCGGGGCTATTTTGATGCGGACTTTCTCACGCGGCGGGTTGAGGTGACACGCGCCTTGCGCGCCGCCGACATCGATCTGTCGTGGGAGAGCGGTAACCGCTACGACATGGGCGCCACCACCATCACACAGGAGCCGGGCACGATTATTCGGCCGGAACTGCTCGAAAAACTGATCTACTGGCAAGAGGGCGACTACTACCACCAAGGCCGTCTCGATCGCCTGCGCGACTCGCTGTCCAAGCTGGATTATTTCAGCGGTATCGAAATCGAACCGCATCCGGAGCAGGCCGTGGATTATCGTGTGCCGGTCACGGTCAAACTGACACCGGCCAAGCGCAGCGTCTATACCGCCGGTCTGAGTTACGGCACCTTTAGCGGACCGGGTGTGCGCGGCTCCGTCGAAAAGCGCTATCTCAATGATCGCGGTCATAAAGCGCTCGCCGATCTCGATTGGGCCCGACGTCGCAAGACGCTGACGCTGCAGTACCGCATTCCTGCGTTCCGCTGGCGCGATGGCTGGTATACGTTCTCGCTGCAAGGTTTCGATGAGCAGACCGACTACATCAACAACCGCCGGCTGACCTTTGTCGCAAGCCGCAGCGGCAACATCACGCAGAACCTCAGCGCCATTTTGGCCATGAACGGGATTCGCGAACGCTGGTATTTCACCGCCGAGGACGATGGCAATCCGGACACGCCGATTCCGTTCCATTACGCCAACGCGTTCTATCCCTCGTTCTCCGTGCATTACACACGCTCGGACGATCCGATTTTTCCGCGCGATGCGTTCGGCGCCAATGCCGAGTTGCGTGGCGGTGTGGCCGACGACGGCGATAACCGCACAACCTTTGCTCAAGTCTCGGGCTCGGCACGTTACTACCGTGGTGTCGGCGTCAACGACCGCCTGATCACGCGCGGTGAGTTCGGCTACTCGCGCACTTCGATTGAATTCCTGCCGCCGGCGCTGCGTTTCTATGCCGGCGGTGACCGCAGTATTCGCGGCTACGGTTGGCGCGAAGTCGGTCCGCGCATCGGCACGGGCGATGACAAGTACCCGATCGGCGCCACTAAGATGCTGACCGGCAGCGTCGAATACGAACACTACTTCAATAAATCGTGGGGCATGGCGGCATTTGTCGATTCGGGTTCGGCCTGGGATGACAGGCCCGAATGGCAAACCGGCGTTGGTGTCGGTTTGCGCTGGCGCTCGCCGGTGGGCCCGTTGCGCGTGGACATTGCACGCGGACTCAACCATCCCGACAGTCCCTTCCAGCTGTATTTGAATATCGGATCGGATCTGTAACGCATGGCAACTTGGCGACGCGGACCGAAGCACGATCCGAACCTGACTCCCGAAGAACGCGAAGAACGCATCCGCGAGTTGCGTGACCGCAGGCGTCGGCGCATGCGCTGGCTGGCGATCCGTTCGGCCATCGGCCTTGGCGCGCTACTGATCATTGTGGCGGCCTTGCTGTACTGGCTGCTCACAACGTTCGGTGGTCGCGATGTGCTGCTGGCACAGATCGTGGCGCGCCTACCCGCCGATGCAACGTTGACGTGGGAACGTGCCGAAGGCCCGGCCAAGGGCCCGCTGATTCTCTATGGCGTCAAGTTCGACTATAAAAACACGCACTTTACTGCCAAGCGCGTCATGCTCGATCCGGACTTGCAGCCGTTCCTCGGCCGCCAGGTGCGCATGGACCGCATCGAAGTCAGTGACGCGACGCTGAGCATTCCGAAAGACGACAAACCCTTCGAACTGCCGTCGTGGCCGGACTCCCTGCCGCAAATCAATCCGCCATTGAATGTGCAGTTCGATAGCGTTGAGATTCAGCGCCTGGATGTCAGTCAGACCAACACACACTGGGCCACGATCCGGCAGGCCAACTTCGCGTTGGCCGCTAAAAAGGGCTTCTTGCGCGTCGACAATCTGCGCGCCGATACCGATCGCGGCCTGTTCAAACTTGATGGCGAGTACGAGCCTGCCAACGACTATCGGATGGACCTTGTCGGTAGCGCATACATGCCCAATGCGGCCGGTGGTGAACCGGGCCATTTGGGGATCGTGGCCAAGGGCGATCTGAGTCGCATGGATGTGGTGGCACGCGGTGCCGCTCCGCACCCGCTGTTTGCCGCCGTAAAGGTGGTCGGCAAGGAAACGCCGCGCTGGCAACTGGTTGCGAACACCAAGGGCTTTGATCTGGGCGCCATTACCGGCGCGGCCGAAGGCATCCCCGTCGTGCTTGATGTGGCCGCGGGCGGTTACAAAGGCAATGCCGATATCCGTCGCGGTTATTTTGAGCGCGGGGATATCAAGGTCAATGTGTTGCCTTCGAAGGTGTCGCTCAATGAAAAAGTGCTGACGGCAAAGCCGTTGGTCGTGGGAACCTTGGGTGGCCACGCGACGCTTAACGGCACCGGTGATTTCAGCGATCCGCAAAACGGCAAGATCGATTTCTTTGTCAATGCGCGCAACTTTAAGTGGGGCGGCGGTAGCGGTCAGCCTGCTGTGCACGCCGATGGCGATTTCCGCATTGCCGGCACCACCGGCAAATGGGATGCCAAGGGCAACGCCAAACTCTTGCGCGGTACGCAGCGTGCCAATGTCGATTTCGATGGCACGGGTAACACCAAGACGGCACACATCCGCTCGCTGACGGCGCGCATGCCCGAAGGCACCTTGCTCGCACGCGGCGATGTCGCGTGGGATCCCAAACTGTCGTGGAAACTCGACACGCAACTGCGCGGCTTTGATCCGTCGTATTTTGCACCGGGCTGGAAGGGTTCGTTGCAAGGCATCGTCGCGACCGCCGGTGGTGTGCGTGCCGATGGCGGCCTCAACGCATCGTTCGTCGCGCCTTCGTTGGGTGGTACTTTGCGTGGCCGTCGCTTGGCCGGTCGAGCCACGGTGGTCTATCGCGGCGCCGCCAATGCCAACCAGATTGCGCAATGGAGTGGCGACGTCAATGTGACCTCCGGCGCTTCGCATCTGATTGCCAAGGGTGTGATCGGATCGCAACTCAATGTCGATGCGCAATTCAATCCGGTCGACTTGAATGACTTTTTGCCGACGGCTAACGGTCGCCTGCAAGGAACGCTGAATCTGCGCGGACCGCTGAAAACGCCCAATATCAAGGCCAATTTGAGCGGCAGCAATCTTCGCTACGGCGAATGGACGGCGGCCACGTTGCGCGCGAACGGTGAACTGCCGTGGCGCGGCAGCAATGGGGTTCTGCATCTCGAAGGCACCGGCTTGAATATCGGCATGCCTTTGCGTTCGGCACGCATTGATGCGCGTGGCGCACTGGAGAACTTGAGTTTCGATGGCGATGGCACCGGCTCGTTTGGTGCGGTTGCTCTGCGTGGCACTGCTGTACGCAACGGCAATACGTGGTCGGGTGGCTTAAATGCCTTCCGTCTCAATCCGCCTAAGGGTGCCGCCTGGACCTTGAACGCGCCAACGCGTTGGGTGTGGGATGGCGCGGCGGGCGGTCTGACCAATGCGTGTTTTTCCTCGTCGGCCGGCGGTTCGTTATGTGCGACCGGCAATTGGCCGCGTAGCGGTTTCAACGTAGCCGGCCGCAATCTGCCGCTGACCTTGTTGCTACCCTATCTACCTAAGCGCGCCGACGGCACTTCGTACGATTTCCACGGCCTGATTGATATCAACGGTAACGTGCGACCGGTTGGCGGTTCGTGGCGCGGCACTGCACACATCACCTCGGGTACCGGTGGCATCCGACTCAATACCGGCGATTCACGCGATACCGTGTTCTATAACAACCTGGTTCTCGATGGCACTTTCGATCCGAACGGATTCAACGCAACCTTGGCGACGCGTCTGAATAACCAGGGCGATATCCGCGGCAATCTCAAGTCCGGTTGGAGCACCATCTCGCCGATGAGCGGCAACATTGCCGTCAACACCAACGATCTGACGTTGCTCGAACTGTTCTCTCCTGACATCGTCGATCCGCGCGGCAGCCTCAACGGCAACATTCTGCTCGGCGGTTCGATGAACTCGCCCCGCATCGGCGGAAACGCGGTGCTCAGCAACTTCTCGTTCGAATTGCCCTCGCTCGCCACTGCCGTGACCAACGGTGAGTTGCGTCTGATCGGTAATGCCGATGGCACGGCGCGCCTCACGGGTAGCGCACGCATGGGCGAAGGCACCTTCAACGTCAACGGCACGTTCGGCTGGAGCAACCTCAACTCGCCGATCGTGGTCAAGGTAACCGGTAAGAATCTGCTGGTGTCGGATACCCGCGATCTGTATGCCGTCGCCGATCCCAATGTTGAAGTGAAGATCCAACCCGGACAGCCGATGAGCGTGACCGGTCGCATCTTTGTGCCCGAAGCGCGTATCGATCTCGAACGTCTGGATCGCGGTTACAACACCTCCGACGATGTCGTGATCCTCGACCCCGCCGATCCGGAATACAAGCGCGGCAATCCCCTCGACATGAATCTCGAAGTGGCGCTGGGCGATAACGTCAATCTGCAGGGCTTTGGCCTGAAAGGTGTAGTCGATGGCTCTCTGCGCGTCCGTGCACGTCCGGGTCGCGAAATGACCGGCACCGGCCGCCTGAATATCGACGGTACCTATACCGTCTACGGCCAGAAGCTCGACATCACGCGCGGTCGTCTGATGTGGTCGGGTAACTCGATCGCGTCGCCATCGTTGGATATCCGTGCACAACGCGAAGTCGGCAACGTCACGGCGGGTGTCGACATCACCGGACGTGCAACCTCGCCCAAGGCCAACATCTGGAGCAATCCCGCCACCTCGCAATCCGAGGCGCTGGCCTATCTCGCACTCGGCCACTCGCTGTCGTCGGCCTCGCGCTCCGATATCCGTCAGTTGAATTCGGCATCGGCCGCGTTGTCGGCCGGCGGTTCGCTGCTGGCGTCGCAGCTCGGGGCACGCATCGGTCTCGATAGCGCGGGCGTCACCGACAACCGCACGCTGGGCTCGGCCGTGTTCGGCATCGGCAAGTATCTGTCGCCGCGTCTGTATGTGTCGTACGGCGTGTCGCTACTGGGCACCGGCCAAGTGCTGACGCTGAAATACCTGATTCGTCAGGGCATTTCCGTCGAGATCGAACAGTCGAATATCGAGACCGAGGCCTCGGCCAACTGGCGTTGGGAACGCGACTAAACGGCCTTCGTCACGGGCTCGCGTGCTTGGCGAGCCAGATGCACCAGCAATAGCGAGATGCCTGCCGGGGTCATGCCGGGAATGCGCTGCGCCTGACCGATGCTGGAAGGGCGCACGGATTCGAGTTTTTGCAGCAGCTCGGCCGACAAACCGGTGACAGCGCGGTAATCAAAATCCGCCGGAATGTTGCGCGACTCGTTGCGCTTTTGCTTTTCGATGGATTCGGCCTGGCGATCGAGATAACCCGAATACTTGATGCCGATCTCCACTTGTTCTGCAGCGGTCGCATCGGTCAGTGCAGGACCAAAGCCCGGCACCGTCATCAGCGTGGCGTAATCCATCTCCGGACGCTTGAGCAAATCGGCCGCACTGTTCTCGCGCGTCAGCGTAATGCCGGCGTGTTCGGTCAGTGACTTGCCCAAGGCATTGCGCGGACCGGCCCACAAGCCTTGCAGACGCGCGGCTTCCGCTTCGACCAGCTCACGCTTGGCGCTAAACGCTGACCAGCGTGCATCGTCCACGAGACCGAGTTCGCGACCGGCCGGGGTGAGGCGGAGGTCGGCATTGTCTTCGCGCAGTTGCAGACGGTATTCCGCGCGCGAGGTGAACATGCGGTACGGCTCGTTGGTACCGTGCGTGATCAGGTCATCGACCAGCACGCCGATATACGCTTCGTCACGACGTGGGGTCCAGCCCGGCAGATCCTGCACCGCGCGGGCCGCATTGACGCCGGCGAGCAGACCTTGAGCCGCTGCCTCCTCGTAACCGGTGGTGCCGTTGATCTGACCGGCAAAATACAGGCCCTGAATGCCCTTGGTTTCCAGGGTGGGCTGCAGGCCGCGCGGATCAAAGAAGTCGTATTCGATGGCGTAACCGGCGCGGGTAATGTGCGCGTTCTCAAAGCCGATGATGGAGCGGACCAGGTCGAGCTGCACATCGAACGGCAGCGAGGTGCTGATCCCGTTCGGGTAAATTTCGTTGACGTCCAGGCCTTCGGGCTCGACAAAGATCTGATGCGATGCCTTTTCGGCAAAGCGCACTACTTTGTCCTCGATGCTCGGGCAATACCGCGGTCCGATGCCCTCGATCTGGCCGGTATACAGCGGCGAACGATCCAGCGCGTTGCGAATGATCTCGTGCGTGCGTCCGGTAGTGGCCGTGATCCAGCACGACACCTGCTGCGGATGATCGGCGGTGCTGCCCATAAACGACATCACCGGACGCGGATCATCACCGCGCTGTTCTTCCATCAGCGCGTAGTTGAGCGTGCGACCGTCGATCCGCGGTGGCGTACCGGTCTTGAGCCGATCAATGACGAAGGGACCGTCGCGCAGTTTTTCAGCCAGCGCGATGGAAGCCGGATCGCCGGCGCGGCCCGCCGTATAAGTAGTCTGGCCGATGTGCACCTTGCCCGCCAGGAACGTACCGGCCGTCAGCACCACCGCCTTCGCATTGAAACGCAGTCCGGTATTAGTGACCACACCCGCAGCCCGTCCGTTTTCAAAGACGATGTCATCGCAGGCAGCTTGGAACACTGTCAGGTTCGGTTGGTTCTCAACCGCCATGCGCACAAAGCGACGATACAGATTGCGATCGGCCTGACAGCGCGTGGCGCGCACCGCCGGACCCTTGGAGGCATTGAGCCGACGCCACTGGATGCCGGCCGCATCGGCCGCGCGACCCATGATGCCGCCCATCGCATCAATTTCCTTGACCAGATGTCCCTTGCCGATACCGCCGATGGCCGGGTTGCACGACATGGCCCCCACGGTCTCGACGTTATGGGTCAGCAGCAGCGTGCGCGCACCGGCCCGTGCCGAAGCCAAAGCGGCCTCGGTCCCGGCATGACCACCGCCGACGACGATGACCTGGAACTGGTAAAAGGAATTGGGCATTTGGCCTTATTTTACAACGACTTAGGCGCGCTCAACGCAAAAGGCCCGGCGTTAGCCGGGCCCCGTGCGTTTGCGAGTGCCGATTACGGCTCTTGCGGTTCGCGCTTTTTGCTGCCCTCGACCGCGCGGCGAGTGACGCCCGAGAAGGCGCCGCGAGATGACGAGCTGCGCTCAACGCGTTGCGGCGCAACGGCATTTTGCGTGCGGCCACCGGGACGCGGACCCTCGGCATTGCGACGGATCTGATCCAGATCGCGCCAACCCGGCTTGCGGTCAGGCGTGCGATCGACTTGACCGTCGGGACGCGGACGCGGACGGGTCGGATAGCGCGGATAACCGTATGTCGGATAACCGTAGCCGTACGAAGGATAGCCGTAACCGCTGTAATACCCGTTCGGATAGCCGTAACCGTAGGACGGATAGCCATAGTAGCCACTACCGACGCTGACGCCGACGCTCGAGGAGCTCGGGTAGCCATAGTAGTAGTTACCACGGCCATTGCCGTAGGCAGTCTGGCCATAGGTGGCGCAGCCAGTCAAAGCGGCGACCGAAAGTGCGCCGACCAGTGCAAATTTACGAATCATGGTGGTAACCCCCAATGTGGATGTCTCTGAGACTGCGGCCAAGGCGTTGAATCGCGGCTTAATTCCGTCAGACCCACAAAAAAGGCACACCTGCCGTTCAGCTATGTGTGCCTTCCTGGCCCCGATGCCGAACGGCACCGGGCGCGGACAATCCGTTGTGACTAAGCCCTAAGGCTTAGGCAGCAGCGTCCTTCAACTTCTTGAGCGGGCGAACTTTGACCTTGACCGAAGCCGGCTTGGCCTTGAACATTTGCTCTTCACCCGTGAACGGGTTGATGCCCTTACGAGCCTTCTTGGCCGGCACTTGGACGGCGCTGATCTTCAGCAGACCCGGCAGCGTGAAAGCACCTGCACCCTTCTTGCTGACCGAAGCGGCAACCGTTGCTTCGAGACATGCCAGCACGGCGCGAACGTCTTTAGCGGCAACGCCGGTGTTGTCGGCGATATGGGCAGCCAGACCGGACTTGGTCAGCGCCTCTTTGATCGGCTTCATGGTCTTGGCAGCAGCTTTAGGCGCAGCCTTGGTGACGGCCTTTTTAGCGGCGGCCTTTTTTACAGTTTTCTTGGTTGCCATTGAAATCCCCGCGGGATAAAAGTTGAAAGAACAATTCGGACTCGGTCGGAACGCATCGAGTAATTGCAATCTAGAACAAAAAAACCTTGAATTCCAGTCCTTTTCGGAAAATTTTTTATTACTGCGATTCGGGGTCGCGACGACGCACCTTCAAGGACGAAACGGGAACGCGGACTTCATCCATTCCGGCATGACGGATCGGTGCATCGATTGGCGGTGCCCATGCCAGTGCCCGAATCACTTCCCACGATGCGGGCAGCTCATCCGTAGTCGGATCCGACCATTGCGCATACGCATCCGCGGCACGCGCAAAACGTGACTTGCCGGTCAGCGATCGGCGTCGCTCACTCATCGCGTTGGTGGCGCCAATGGTTTTTAGAGAACGCAAAAGTGCCTGAAAACTAGGGTGTTTTTCAATAATCAGGTCGCGGTCCAGAACCGGATTGCGGAATCCTGCCGCGACTAATGCATCGCCCCATTGCTGGATATCGGCAAACGGACTGACGTGCGGAGCCTCGTCATCGGCCTGCGCAAATGACATGCGCAGCTCGTACAAAGTCATCGGACCGAAGGTGGAGAACAGCAACATGCCACCGGGTTTGAGCACGCGACGGAAGCCGTTGAGGACCGTCGGCAAGTCTTCGATCCACTGCAGACACAGGTTCGAATGGATCAGATCGACGCTGTGATCGGCGACGGGTAAAGCGCGTGCATCGGCAAGAATCGGATGCGGTTCGCGCGTTTTGCGCAGACGATTGCGCAAACTTTGCAGCATGCCGGTCGGCGGATGTGCCTGTCGCAACATGCCCATTGCAAGGTCAAGCGACAGCACTGTGGCTTGCGGAAAGTGCGTCTGCAACCAACGCGATCCGCTGCCGGTACCGCTGCCGAGGTCCAGGATCACTTCGACAGGCTCCGGATGAAAAATCGGATCCTCGATGTAGTCGATGGACTCTAAAAGTTCTTCGCCGATGCGGCGCTGCAACGCGGCACCACTGTCATATTGCGCAGCGGCACGCGAGAACGCGTGGCCCACTTGGCGGCGGTCAAATCCGGACATTGCCATCGATCCAGTTACGTAAAGCGGAATTAAAACGATCAGGGGTACTTAGGAAGGCGGCGTGGCCGGCCCCCGCCAGAATGTGCGATTCGCCGCGGGCGGCCATCGCGGCGGCGGCCGTGAGCGTATCGGGCGAGACCAGTCGGTCGCGCGCACCACCGATCCACAGTTGCGGCACGCTCAGGCCGCTGACATCGTGGCGCACGTCGCGCTGTTCAAGCAGATCCAAGCCTTGCTCCAGTGCGCGCGCCTGCGGCAAGCCGTGGCCGAACGCGAGTTGCTCCAGATCCTGCAGCGCCGGGTGCGCGCGCGTGACGCCCAGCACTTCGAGACGCAGAAAATCGGTGACCGTGCGGCGCGCGTCCGTTGCCACCGCTTGCCGCATGCCCGCTAGCACCGAGGGACGTAGGCCGTGGGGCCAGCCTTCGCGCTGGGCAAAAGAGGGCGTGGACGACAGCATGACCAGACCGCAAGCCTGTGCCTTGTGCGCGGCCGCCAAGGCGAAAAGGCCACCCATCGACCAGCCGATCCACAGCGCGTTGGGTCCGATGCGCTCGGCCAGTTGCGTGGTCACGGCACCGTCGGGATCCAATGGCAAGTCGCAATCGCGCGAGCGACCGTGCCCCGGCAAGTCCACACAATGCACGGTAGCGATGTCGCCCAGGGCTTGTGCGGTGGCTTCCATCAGGCCGGAGTTCATGGCCCAGCCGTGAATCATCACGACCGGCAACGGGCCGTTGCCATGCGTGACGATGGCCATCTCGGTGCTGCTCATGCGGCCAGTGCCTCCAGCAAGGTGTCAATGTCGGCTCGCGTGTGCGCAGCGCTGAGGGTGATGCGCAGGCGCGCGGTGCCTTCGGGGACGGTCGGTGGTCGGATCCCACTCACCCACACACCGCGTTGCCAAAGCTGCTGCGAACGGGCGAGGGCATCGGCATCGCTGCCAATCGGCAGCACAAAGATCGCGCTATCACCGCCTTGCAGCGGCAGTCCCAAGGCATCGGCACGTTCGCGCAGATACTGACGATGCGCAGTCAGCCGCTCGACGACATCGCTGCTCTGAATCGTGCGGATGTGTTCGCTAGTGCGCGACGCGAGCGCGGGCGGCAATGCGGTAGTGAAGATGCTCGGTCGCGCGGTCTGACGCAGATGTGCGATGAGTTCTTTGCTGCCCAGCAACGCGGCGCCACCCGTACCCAGCGCCTTGCCGAACGTCACCAGGCGCAGATGCGCGTGCTCGCGACCAATGCCTTCGCCATGATGACCGCCGAGTACGCCGATGCTGTGAGCCTCGTCGAGATAGAGCAGGGCGTCCGGATCGGCAGCGCGCAGGGCCGCGGGATCGGCGACATCGCCATCCATGCTAAAAACGGCATCGCTGGCGATCAGCTTGAGACCCTTGGTCGGCGTTTGCAGTTGGCGCTGCAGACCGTCCATGTCCAGATGCGGATAGCGGCGGCTCACACATCCGGCCAGTTGCGCGGCATCGAGCAGTGAGGCGTGATTGAGTTTGTCCTGCACGCACAGATCGTCGGGACCGCACAGACCGGTGATCGCGGCCAGATTGGCCTGATAACCGCTGCTCAACAGCAAGGCCGACTCGGCACCGAGCCACTGGCACAGCGTGCGTTCAAGTTCGACGTGTTCGGCAGTGTGGCCGCTGACCAGATGCGCAGAGCCACTACCCGGCGCGCCGCTCCATAAGGTGTTCGAAGTGCCTGCGGCCAGCCCCAAGTAATCGTTGCTGCAAAAATCCAGCAGCTCGCAGCCGTCCACGCGCACGCGCATGCCTTCGCGCTGTTCTACGGTGCGATAGGTGCGTTGCCGGGAACGCGACTGCAAATCGGCGGCAGTGGCTTGCAGCCGCGCCGTCCAGCCCGGAGGGATCGACGCCATCAGGCGGCGCAGGAATCCTCGGCAATGTCCGCGTGCACGGTGCCCGAGGTTTCACAATGGGGCATGGGCTCGATGCCCAGGCGCCGGAAGAGCTGCATGTCGGCATCCGTTTCCGGGTTGGCCGTGGTCAGCAGTTTCTCGCCGTAGAAGATGGAATTGGCACCGGCGAGGAAGCACAGGGACTGCAGTTCATCGCTCATCGTTTCGCGGCCGGCACTCAGACGCACCATCGACTGCGGCATCAGCAGACGCGCCACGGCAATCGTGCGGACGAACTCAAACGGATCGAGCTCGGTCTGTTCGGCCAAGGGGGTGCCTTCGACACGGACTAAGCGGTTGATTGGCACGCTGTCCGGATGGGCCGGCAGGTTGGCCAGTGCACGCAGGAAATCGGCGCGCTGATGACGGGTCTCGCCCATGCCGACGATACCGCCGCAGCAGGTTTTCATACCGACATCGCGGACGTGCTCGAGCGTGTCGAGACGGTCCTGGAACTCGCGCGTGTGGATGATGTCGCCGTACATCTCGGGCGAGGTGTCGATGTTGTGGTTGTAGTAGTCGAGGCCGGCCTCGCGCAGATCGCGGGCCTGATCGGCGCTGAGCATTCCGAGCGTGGCGCAGGTCTCCAGACCCATGGCCTTGACGCCCTGAATCATGGCCGCCACCTTGGGGATGTCACGGTCTTTGGGCGAACGCCAGGCAGCGCCCATGCAGAAACGGGTCGCACCGTTGGCCTTGGCTTGGCGCGCCTTTTCGAGCACCTGTTCGGTGTCCATCAGCTTGGTGGCCTCGACGCCGGTGTGATAGCGCTGCGCTTGCGGGCAATACGCGCAATCCTCGGGGCAGCCGCCGGTCTTGATGCTCAGCAGCGTGCTGACTTGCACCTGATTCGCGTCGAAGTGTTGACGGTGCACCTGTTGTGCCCGGTGCATCAGGTCGGCAAAGGGCAGGTCGAGCAGGGCCCGGACCTCGTCGCGGCGCCAATCATGGCGAACCGTAGCGGCGGGGGCTTGGCTTACAACGGACATCGGAATTCTCTGATCGTAACGCGACGGGCAATTCACCAGTCTGTTGGCGATGGCCATTTCTGTCAACTCAACACGCCCCGGTATGCATGGTTTTTGCTAGTCGATCACGTTCGCGTCGGTGGCTCGAAACCTGGCTACCGGCCCGCTGTTGCCTGTGTCAGGCGCCCTGTCCGCAGGGGCCGTCGGTGTGTGCGGCGTGCCGGTCGCGCCTTCCCTATATAGAGACCGATGCGGTGTGCCGTTTCTGCGCGCGTCCGTTAGCTCCGAATGTCGAGGCGGTGTACAGCGGCCTGCCACCGCGCCAGTTTGATCGTACCGCCTGTGCCTTGTGCGACTACGAGCGACCGCCCATCGACGGTTTGCGCGCCCTATTCCGATACCAGTCGCCGTTGGATGCCTGGATCCCGCAGCTCAAATTTCATGGCGGCCTGGCCACCGCGCGTCTGTTGGGTGAGCTGTTCGTTGCCCGCGCGAAGGCGTTGCAGTGGCCGATGCCCGACCGGATCCTGCCCCTGCCCCTGCACCGCACGCGGCTGGGCGAGCGCGGTTTCGAGCAGCCGCTGGAGCTGGCGCGCCCGCTGGCGCGCGGCTTGGGGGTGCCGTTGGATTGCGATGCGCTGCGCCGGGTGCGGCAGACGCGGCGCCAGTCCGAGATGGATATGGAGCAACGCCAAAGTAATCTGGATTCGGCGTTTTCGGCGTCGTTTAATGCTGTTAGTGGCACATTGCCGTCTTTTGTTGCCATTATCGACGATGTCTTTACGACCGGCGCGACCGTGGGTGAGGCCGCTCTGGCCTTGCGGGCGGCAGGTGTGCCGCGGGTCGAGGCCTGGGTCATGGCGGTGACGGAATAATGCGTGACGCTTGCGCTCGGCGCGGGCATTGGCGACTATCAGCGAATGAAGACACTTGCGCATGTCACCCTTACCGCCGGCCTCGCCCTGGTCCTCGTCAGCTGCAGTCGCGAACCAACGGCCGGCACGGACACCGCTGCGACGTCCGCTGCGACGCCCGCTGCCTCACCGGCCGATCCCGGCCTCAACGCTCTGACTGTGGACGAGCTGCGCGCCGGTCTGAGCAAGGCGCAAGCCGAGACCCGACTGTACGCGCCGGCGGGCGATAATGCCTTCGAATATTTATTGGCGCTGCGCGATAAACTGCCGGGCGATGTGGGCGTGACCTCGCAACTAATCGATGCGACGCCGATGCTGATTGCCGCGACGGAACAGGCCGTGACTGTGGCCGACGGACTCGAGTATCAGCGCCTGATGACATTGCTGCGGCGGGCGGACAGTGCGAACCCGGCAATTGCACGACTGTTGACGGAACGGGAGCAGGCGGTCGCACTGGCAGCGCGGCAGCAAGCGGCGGCGCAGGCCGAACGTGCTCGCGAGCTGGCACGGCAACAGGCCGCCGAAGCCGTAGCGCGCGAACGCGTGCAGGCTCAAGCCAAGGCGGCGGCGCAAACACCGGCGGCACCGACAAACGGTGCCGGCAGTGCGTCACCGCGGGATCCGGCCACCTCGTCGTCATCCTCATCGGGTACGCCGGCCGCCGCAACGCCGACCGGTGAGGCGCCTGCCGATAAGCCTCCGGCTGTCACCCGCGCCTCGCAACAGGAATTGTCGGCACCTGAGCCCGTGTATCCGCGGGCCGCGTTGGCCGGCGGCATCAGCGGCGAAGTCACCGTCGAACTCACTGTGGGACGCGACGGTCACGTGATCAACGCACGCGTCGTGCAATCGACACCGCGTGGCGTGTTCGACCGCGCCGCACTCGATGCGGTGAAGCAATGGAAGTATCCCGCGCAACCCGCGCCGCTGAGCTTGCGCCGCACCTTTGCCTTCGCACCCGGCGACGCGCAATAAAAAACCGGCGGTCAGCACTAGGCCCACCGCCGGTCGACTAGTTCTTTAAAGCTAGCGCATTAGCCGGAGATGGCCAGACGCTCATCGTTATAGCGCAGCACGGCCAGCAACCAGAACACCGCCGCCACACCAAACGCGCCGGCAAAGTAAGTGCCCCACACTTGCGGCGAGATCCATTCCTCGCGCAGCAGTTTTTGGATCAGCTGATTTTGCGACAGGAACGGCACGGCGAACTGCCACAGCTTTTCCTTGAGCGGATTGACCATCAGCAGCACGCCGGGAATCATCGGCATCAGCATCAGGATGACGATCAGCGACTGAGCTTCCTTCATGGTCTTGGCGCGTGCAGCCAACCAGGTCAGCAATGCGGCGCCCAACACCACCAGCGGCAGCAGAATAAAGACCAGCGCAATAATCGTGGCGAAGGGGACGTCCATCATTTTGGCTGCCTCACCGCCGATCAGTGCGCCGAGTTTGAAGCCCAGCAAGGTCAGCACGATGGACAGGATGCCAACGACCGAAGCCGCCGCCATCTTGCCCGACACAATCGAGCCGCGCTTGGATGCCGTGGTCAGCAGCGGCTCCATTGACTGATGCTCGCGTTCGCCGGCAGTCGCTTCGAACAGCAGCGCCGCGCCACCTAAGAAGGCGGTCAGCATCAGCAGATACGGCAGCATAAAGGCCAAAAAGCCGTTCTTTTTCGCGGCAGCCGGAGCCAAGTCACGCGTGCCGACATTGACCGGTTTGACGAGCAGCGGACTCACACCACGCACGGTCAGACGCAAACTGCCGACCTGATTGTTGTACACATCCAAGGCATCGCGCAGGCGACCGACCAGCGTATCGGCGTTGCG
This sequence comes from uncultured Lysobacteraceae bacterium, assembly GCA_936911875.1. Taxonomy (GTDB): domain Bacteria; phylum Pseudomonadota; class Gammaproteobacteria; order Xanthomonadales; family Xanthomonadaceae; genus Aquilutibacter. Next base: position 144,559 of record CAKZGB010000007.1, on the reverse strand, counting down.
CCGCGTACTGTCCATCATGATTTCAACGGTGGCCGGCGCGCCGGTGCGGAAGTTCTCGGGATACTCCTTGTCCACTACCAAGGCCATGTCCAGGCGCTGGTCGCGAATTTGCGCTTCGACATCTTTAGGCGCATCGGTGGCGTTGATACCGGCCGCCTTCAGGAAGTTCATCAGGTTCGGTGCGGCTTCGCGATTGACAACAGCCAGAGTCATCGGCTGTTGCAGCTGCGTTTCGGTGCGGTCTTTAGCGACCTTGCCGATACCGATCAGCAGGAGCGGATACAGCAGCGGCGAGACCAGCAGCAGATTGATCATGGTGCGACGGTCACGGAAGATATCCGTGAGCTCCTTGCGCACCACCGTCAGGAAACTATGGAAAGCTGTCGTTTTCATGCGAGCAGGCCCTCCTCGGTTCCGATCAGCCTGACGAAGGCATCCTCAAGGTTGTCATTGCCCGCTTGCGCACGCAGTTCGTCGGGAGTACCGGCAGCCATCACTCGGCCCTTGGCAATGATGACGATGCGATCGCACAGCGCCGCCACTTCCTGCATGATGTGCGACGAGAAGATGACGCAACGGCCTTCGCGACGCATCTGCATTAAAAACTCACGCATAGCGCGGGTGGTCATGACGTCGAGACCGTTAGTGGGTTCATCGAGAATCACGTTGCGCGGATCGTGCACCAATGCACGTGCGATGGCCGTCTTGGTGCGTTGACCTTGCGAGAAGCCCTCGGTCCGACGGTCCAGGATGTCGCGCATTTCCAGCGAATCGGCGAGCGTTTCGATGCGGGCACGGATCGTGGCATCGTTCATGCCGTTGAGACGGCCGTAGTATTCGATGTTCTCGCGCGCCGTCAGGCGCTTGTAAATGCCGCGGGCATCGGGCAGCACGCCCAGACGTTCACGAGCTTCGATCGGATTGGCGATGGCATCAATGCCGTCGATCGTCACGGTGCCGCTAGTCGGACGCATCAGCGTGTACAGCATGCGCATGGTGGTCGTCTTGCCGGCGCCGTTCGGACCGAGCAGACCGGTGATTTGGCCATCGGGAGCTTCGAGCGAAACGCCGTTCACGGCATTTACGATGTCCTTTTTGACCTTAAAACTCTTGTACAAATCGCTAGCGATGATCATGTCCGCTCTCCTTAAGGATCCCAGCCGTTGAAGCCGGTAAACGGCGGAATAAAGCCCAGCGAATCCAGGCACTTGGCATCGAGCGATTTGGCGTCGCCGCGATCAATAAACTGCGCGGTGAGGCGGGCGGTGCAGCCGCGCATCATCGAACCGTGGCCGGAACCCTTGAGCGTCAGCTGACGACCATTGGGATAGAACTTGGCGATCTCAGCGGCATACGCAGGCGGTGTCACCGGATCGAGTTCACCGGACAGCATCAGCGTTGGCGTTTGCGAAACCGGCGTCGCGGAGAAATCCTTTGGCGCGGTGCCGGAGGGCCAGAACTTACAGGCCGCGTCATATTCGGTGCGGAAATCACGGCCGAGCAGCGAGTCCTTTTCAGTGGTCGCCGATTCTACGGTCCAGCGCGGCATGTCTTCGGCGCAGACTACCGACATAAACAGACCGGCCTCGATACCGTTGCTGTTGTCCGAAGTGGCATTGATCAGCGAACCCAGCGGCTGGTAATCGCCCTGCTCGGCACGCTTGATCAGCAAAGGCAGAATCGACATGGCCTCCGGCGAGTAGGCCAGCTTTTGCACCAGTGCCGTCAGGCGCGTGCCATCAATCTTTAAGGTCTTCAGATCGTTGGTGGCGTTATCGCGCACTTGCACCGAGGCGGGAGCGGCATCGAGACGAACCCGCAGATCACGCAGGCGTTGCGAGAGATTGCCGCCGTATTCGGCCTTGCAGGATTTGTCTTTGGCGCAGTACGCATCCTGAGCCTGCAGCGCGTGATCGAGCTGGCGCGCAAATTCACCGCCCACTACAAGGCGATTAGGAACGACACCGTCGAGCACCATGCTGCGCACTTGTTTGGGGTACGCCTGTGCATATTTTTGCGCCACACGCGTGCCGTATGAGATGCCGACTAGATTGTATTGTGTCACTTTTAGACGCTGACGCACGATTTCGAGATCGCGGACAAAATCTGTCGTCGTGTAGAAGCGCGTGTCGGCCTTGGTTGCAACTTCGGCCTGGCAGACCTTCATGGCCTCGAGCTGTTGCGCCGGTGTCAGCTGCACATCTTCGAGTTCATATTTTTCTTCGGCCTTAGGGCATGACAGCGCATTGGACTCGCCGGTGCCGCGCTGATCAATCAGCAGCAGATCACGATTGCGGTTGGCCTGCGCAAGAATCAGACGTGCATAGCTGGCGTATTCCACCGCCGCCTGGCCGGGGCCGCCCGCGAGAAACACAATCGGATCCTTTAACGAGCCGTTTTCCGCAGGAATCCAGGCGAGATTCAGTTCAATCTGACGGCTCTTGGGATTGGCGGCATCTTCGGCCACTTTGGTTTTGGCGCAGTAGGCTTTCGATGCATCAAGACCTTGCTTGCTTTCTAACGCACACGGTTCAAACGTAATGTCACCCCATTTGCGCGCCGATTCGCTGCCTTCGGCTGCGGGCTTGGGCGAACATCCGCCAAGTGCAAACAGTGCTGCGGTGCTCAGCCCTAGGGCAGCTGGTCGCATCCAACTCATTTTCGTCATACTCACACAGGTCCTTGTAGATGCCCAAACAGCCGATCAGTTGGAACAACCCATAGTGCCCAACTGAGAGATTTTTGCCTATGCCATTAGTCACGAAGGCCGGACGGCGCTTCGTCACGTATGCCATTACACGTTACTGACGTACTTTTCGCGGCGGATATAACGGGTGGAAAGACCGCGCTCTTTCAGGTCGGTGAAACAGGCATCGACCATGTTGGGATTGCCGCACAGATACGCGATGTCGCTGTCGGGATTGGGCCTGAGAGAGTCCAATGCCTGTTGCACATAACCGTGAGTCAGGGTCACATTCGGCGCAGTGATCTCCGCCGTTTCACGCGACAGGCACGGATAGTAATGAAATAACGGATGTTCGGCGGCGAACGCCTTGAACTCATCGGCGTAGAGCAACTCTGCGCACGTGCGCGCGCCTTGCAGCAGATGCACCTCGACACCGCGCTCGGCCATTAACTGTGCCAGCTGCGGCAGCATGGAACGATAGGGCGTGATGCCGGTGCCGGTACCGATCAGCAGATAGCGTGCATTCCGATCCGTGGCATCGAGCACAAAACGGCCATAGGGTCCGCTGCATTGCACGGTATCACCGACAATCAGGTTCTCGAACAGCGCCGTGGCACGGCCGCCCGGAACAAAGGAGACGGCAAATTCGACGGCCTCGCCCGGTCCTAGCGCGTGATCGTGTTGGGTGGCCAGCGAGTAGCTGCGCTTGGCCGCCGTGCCATCGGCATATTCAAAATGAAGTTGGATGAATTGACCGGGCACAAAATCCAGCGCCTCACCGTCGGCCCGCTCGAACGCGTAGTGATAGACAGTCGGCGCCAGCGGGCGGGCACTGAGCAGACGGATCGGGAATTGCGGATGCATGAAGCCTATAATAACCGTTTGCCTTCTTTGGCCTGTGTTCGCGATGTCTGAATCCTCTACTTTGGCCCTGCGCATCCGCGATCTGCGCAAGACTTATGACAACAACGTCACCGCTCTCAAGGGCGTCACACTCGATGTGGAGCCCGGGGATTTCTTTGCATTTCTCGGTCCTAACGGTGCCGGCAAGTCCACCCTGATCGGCATCATTTCGTCGCTGGTGAACCTGACCTCGGGTTCGGTCGAGATCTTTGGCATTGATCTGGTGCGCGAGCGTTCGCGCGCCATGCGCGAGATCGGCCTGGTCCCGCAGGAAATCAACATGAACATGTTTGAGACCCCGCGCGACATTCTGGTGAACTACGCCGGCTTTTACGGCGTGCCACGCGCTGAGGCTTTAGTCAGGGCCGATCAGGAGCTGGAACGTGCTCACCTGACGTCCAAGGCCAATGTCATGGTGCGCACGCTATCGGGCGGCATGAAGCGCCGCCTGATGATTGCCCGCGCCATGATGACGCACCCGCGTCTGCTGATCCTCGATGAACCCACCGCCGGTGTCGACATCGAAATCCGTCGCGACATGTGGAAGAACCTACGGGAAATTAACGCGGCCGGCACCACCATCATTCTGACCACGCACTACTTAGAAGAGGCCGAGTCGCTGTGCCGCAATCTGGCCATCATCAACCGGGGCGAGATTATTGAGCACGGCAGCATGCGCGCTTTGCTTTCCAAGTTAGATGTCGAAGGCTTCCTGCTCGACGTCGAGGGCGACTTGCCGGCCACCCTACCCGCCATCGAGGGCACCGTACTCACCCGCGAGAACCAACATACGCTGGCGCTCGAAATGCCGCGCGCGATGGATCTCAACGGCGTCTTCAACGCACTGAGTGACCATGGCATCCGGGTGCGCTCCATGCGCACGCAATCGAACCGACTCGAAGAGCTGTTCGTCCGCCTCACCGCCGGTGGCTCCATGAACACTCCGGAGGCTTCCCCATGAATTCCGTAACGACGACCACTACGCCTTCGCGCGGCAGCGCCAATCTCACCGCGCTGTACACCATTGCCCGCCGCGAAGTTGCGCGCATCATGCGCATCTGGGGTCAGACCCTAGTGCCACCTGCGATCACCATGACGCTGTATTTTCTGATCTTCGGCAAGCTGATCGGCTCGCAAGTGCGCGACATGGGTGGCGTTTCCTACATGTCGTTTATCGTGCCCGGTCTGGTTATGATGGCCGTGATCCAAAACGCGTACGGCAACATTTCGTCCTCGTTCTTCGGCGCCAAGTTCGCGCGGCATATCGAGGAACTGCTGGTCTCGCCCATGCCCAACTGGGTGATTCTGCTCGGCTATGTAGCCGGCGGTGTGCTGCGCGGCCTAATGGTCGGTGCTATCGTGCTGGTCATTTCGATGTTCTTTACGCACCTGTCCGTGCCGCACCCGCTGGTGACGCTGGCGACTGTGCTGCTTGGTGCCACTGTGTTTTCGCTGGCCGGCTTTATCAACGCGGTCTATGCCAAAAAGTTCGATGACATTGCCATCGTCCCGACTTTTATCCTGACCCCGCTGACCTATCTGGGTGGCGTGTTCTATTCCACCGAGATGTTGCCGGACTGGGCGCGCACGCTGACCCATTTCAACCCGGTGTTCTACATCGTCAACGCGTTCCGCTACGGCCTGCTCGATAAAACCGACGTGCCGATGTGGACTTCGTTCGGCCTGATGATTGCGTTCGTGATCGGCCTGGGCGCACTGGCGCTGTACCTGCTCAAGCGCGGTACCGGTCTGCGTTCCTGATACCGTCAGATAGTGGAGCCCCCCTGCCGGGTTTTCTACCGACATGACGGGCACAAGGTCTTTATCCTGCACGTCATACGTTCAGAGCGCCTCTTGCGTAAGGGACAGCTCACCACGCGTTCTAAGCAACTGAAGACCTAAAATTTCGTTCAAGCCGAAGGCTATTCGCAAGTCGTCTGAGTATAAACGTCAGACTACGACGCCCAGGGCAAAGCCCGCCAACTTGCGGGCATGCTTGCGGACATCCCGCGGCCACTTGCGCGTGGCCTTGGCGAACTTGTTTGCATCTTTGGCAAACAGTGCGCGGGTTGCTTCTTCGTAGCCCGGCGCATTGCCGGCCATGGCGGTCATAAAGCGATAGGCCGACTCCAGACTCGCCTGCGAGTTGGCCGCGTTCGGCTCGGCCTTCATGGCCAGTTCGACCAGCTTGCGCAGCGTGACCGATGCTCCGCCGCTTTGGCCCTGCAGCCACTCCCAGTGACGCGGCAATAAAGTGATTTCCTTGCTCACGACGCCCAGACGCGGACGGCCCCGCCCGCGCTTGGGCATGGCATCGGCCGCCTGTTGTGCAGCAGTGATGCGGGCGGTCACGTCCTCGCCAGTGCCGCGCAAATCGAGCTCGACCGGTTCACTGGTAATCGCGTCGAAGGCCAGAATCGTCGCCGTGGGCTCTGCCTGCAGTCGGTCATGGGCCGCCAGAGCGACCGCGAGCGGCTCACCCTTCGCGATGCGTTCTGAGCCGGCAAAGGCTAACCACTGACTGGGCATTTCGGGCAATTCCGGGATCTTGAGCCTTTAATTTACCCGTAGGAAATTATTTTTACAAGGCAAAAAATCGTAAGGTGTTCTCGGTGACGAGATCTGCCGTGGTCTCCGGCGACTCGCCACGGTCACGGGCCAGCTCTTCGAGGATGTGCGGCAGGTACTTGGGCTCGTTGCGGCGGTCCTTGGGCATCGGCTTGAGGGTACGCGGTAGCAGGTAGGGCGCATCGGTCTCGATCATCAGACGATTGGCCGGGCTGTCGCGGACCAGTTCGCGCAGATGCTGTCCACGACGCTCGTCGCACAACCAACCGGTAATGCCGATATACCAGTCCCGATCCAGGTAGTCGTACAGCTCCTCGCGGGTGCCGGTAAAGCAGTGGACCACGGCGGGGCCGAGACGGCCTTCGAAATTGGCCATCATGGCGAGAAAGTCGGCGTGGGCATCGCGCTGGTGCAGAAACAGCGGCTTGCCGATCTCGGTTGCGGTCTGCAGCTGCATCTCAAAGGCCCGGCGCTGCGCGGGTCGCGGCGAGAAATCGCGGAAATAATCGAGACCGCACTCACCGACGGCCACGACCTCGGGGTGGGCGAGCAGGGCGCGCATCTCGGCATCGCACTCGGCCGTGTATTCGGTGGCGTGGTGGGGGTGCACCCCGGCGGTGGCATAGCAGACACCCGGATACTCGCGGGCCAGCTCCAGCGCCATGGGCGAGTGCTCACGCGAGGCCCCGGTCACAATGAAACGCTCCACGCCGACGGCCTGCGCATCGGCAATCACCTGCGCCCGATCGCGGTCAAAACTGTCGTGGGTGAGGTTGGCGCCGATGTCGATCAATTTCATCCGTGCGATTTTACTTTAGACTGCCCCGTAATGACTGATGCCGCGCTACCGATTGATGCCGTCCTGCCCGAGTTGCTGGACACGCTGCGCACGCATCCGCGGGTGATCCTGCAGGCCGAGCCCGGTGCCGGCAAGACCACACGAGTGCCGCTGGCTGTACTGGAGTCCGGCCTGGTCGAAGGCACCATCCTCATGCTGGAGCCGCGCCGCGTGGCCGCCCGCAACGCCGCCACCTTCATGGCCGCCCAGCTCGGCGAGCCGGTCGGGGAGACGGTGGGTTATCGCATCCGTTTCGAGAACCGCACCTCCGCCCGCACCCGCATCGAGGTCCTGACCCAAGGCCTGCTGACCCGTCGTTTGCAGGATGACCCGGAGCTGGCCGGCGTCGGCATGATCATCTTCGATGAGTTCCACGAGCGCCAACTGGCCTCGGATCTCGGGCTGGCACTGGCCTTAGACGTGCAGGAAGGCCTGCGCGACGACCTGAAGCTACTGGTGATGTCCGCCACCCTGGAATTGCAGTCCCTGGGCGCGTTTCTGGAGGCGCCGGTGGTGGAGAGCGCCGGTCGCGGCTACCCGGTTACGGTGGAACACGTCGCCGGCGGGCGCGATGAGCGCCCTGAGCAGCTGGTCGTGCGCACCGTAAGGCAGGCGGCGACAAAACACCCGGGTGATATTCTGGTGTTTCTGCCGGGCACGGGCATGATCCGCCGCTTGCAGCAGTCTCTGAGCGACCTCAACACGGTGGCCCTGCACGGCGATCTCCCCGTGGATGCGCAATCCGCCGTCCTCAACCCGCCCGACGACACGCCGCAGCGCGTGATTCTGGCCACCAATGTGGCCGAATCCAGCGTCACCATCCCCCGCGTGCGCACCGTGATTGATACCGGCTTGGCCAATGAGCCGCGCTTTGACCCGACCACGGGTCTGTCGGCCCTGCGAACCGTGCCGATCTCGCAGGCGAGCGCCACCCAACGCAGCGGCCGGGCCGGCCGAACCGCACCGGGCCATGCTTACCGCCTGTGGCCGTCCTCGCAACGGCTCGAACCGCAACGCCGCGCGGAAATTACCCAGGTAGATTTAGCCGGCCTCGCGCTGGAACTCGCCGCCTGGGGCAGCGACAGCCTGCGTTTTCTGGATCCGCCCGCCAAACCCATGCTGGCCGCCGCGCGCGAACAGCTCCGCGGCCTGGCCTTTCTCAATGCCGACGACCACCTCACCGACGACGGTCGCCGTGCCCTGCAGCTCGGCCTTCCACCCCGCCAGGCGCGACTGGTGCTCAACGCCGACCGCCACGCCGATATCGCCTCGGTCCTGGCCCTGCTCGAATCGCGCACCTCACGCCACAGCGATGACCTGGTCCGCCGCTACCGCGAATGGCTGATCAACCCCAAGGGCCGCGATTGGGCGGCCGCCACCCGTCTGCGCGAGCAATGGCAGCGGCGTCTGCCCGGTCGGGGCACCCCCAATCCCGACGATCTCGCCCTGACCCTGGCCGAAGGCTATCTCGACCGCGTGGCGCGTCGCAGCGACCGGGATCCGCTTCGCTATCAGCTGTTCAATGGCCAGACGGCAGTGCTGCATCCGGAAACCGATCTGCGCGGCCACGAGTGGCTGGTCGTCGCCGAGCTGGAACACGACCGTCCCCACGCCCGCATCCGCGCTGCCGCACCCATCGCCGAATCGCTGCTGCGCGATCGCTTTGCCGCACACTGGCACCGCGACACGCTCGCCGAGTTCGACCCGCGCACCGAATCCATGCATGCGTACCAGGTCGAGCGCTTCGGCCGCATCGAGACGGAGCGCAAATCCGCCGGGGCCGCCGATCCGGAACTGTCCGCGCAGGCGCTGGTCCGCTACGTGCAATCCCAGGGCATGGACAGCTTGCCGCTGGCCGAGCGCACCTTGGACTGGCTGATGCGGGTGCGCTGTGCCCGACAGTGGCTGCCGGAACGCACCGCCGATTGGCCCTCGATGGATAGTGCCGCTCTGTTGGCCCAACCCGACTGGCTGCTGCCCGCTGTGCGCGGCAAGTCGCGACTGCGCAACATCGACCCCGAGACCCTCGACAACGCCCTGCGCAACTTGCTGCCCTGGGACGCCCGTCGCCACCTCGACGAGTGGTGCCCGCGCCGGATCACGGTGCCCTCGGGCATGGAGCGCGGCATCGACTATGCCTTTGATGAGCAATGGCGCAATGCCGAAGGCGAGACCGTCGCCCACGCTCACCCGCCGGTCCTGGCCGTCAAGTTGCAGGAACTGTTCGGGCTCAAAGAAACGCCGCGAATCGCCGACGGGCGCATCCCGCTGACCTTGCATCTGCTGTCGCCCGGCGGCAAACCGCTGCAGGTCACCACGGACTTACGCAGCTTCTGGAGTCAGACTTATCCAGAGGTGCGCAAGGAGATGAAGGGGCGCTACCCGCGTCACCCGTGGCCGGAGGATCCGGACAGTTTTGAGCCCACGCATAAGACCACGCGGCGACTGCAGGAATCGCGCAAACCCTAGGCGGCACCCGCCCCAACGGCAGTTGAACGAAGGTTCAGCCCCGAGGCCTGGAAATCACAATTTATCAACACGCCGTGCGTATGCTGGAGTCATGGATTTAGGCCAAATGGGAGGCCCTGCTATGAGCAAGAATCAACTCGCCGACATCTTTGATGCGGTCAGTAAGCAACTGCGCAACGCCGATACCGATACCGCTCTCAAGTGGTTCAACCAAGGTCGTGCTGCCGCCAAGGACTTTGTAAAGTCCGGCTCCGAAACCGTAGTGGATCGCGCCGGCGATGCCAAGGAAAAGACCGTCGATTTCCTCAAGTCGAACGATCAGGTCCAAGCCGTGCGCAAGGGCGCTATCGTTGCCGGCCGCAAGGCTAAGGAAAACCCGCTGATGACGGCTGCTGCTGTCGCCGCCGTGGCTGCCGCTGCGTATCAGATCAACAAGAAGATCAAGGAACGCGATGCCGACCGGATCTTTGATCACGATCGCTAAGCCGCACCTTAAAACATAATTCACGCTTCAACAAAAACCCCGCGAAAAATTTTCGCGGGGTTTTTGCTTTCCGGTTTACTTTCTATTTTTTATTTTTTTTCTGGTTTATTTTTTCTGGTTTATTTTTTTCTTCTGCTTCTCACCCCGCAACCGCGGCCTCAATCACGAACGAAGAACCGCCATCGTTACCACGCTCGTACCACATCTGTCCGCCGTGCGATTCGATAGTGCGCTTGGCCAGTGAAAGTCCGAGGCCGCTGGACAGGCGTTCGTCGTTGCTGCCTTCCCGCTGCGAGTGCAGACGAACAAACGGCTTGAACAGTTGGCGTTGCTGCGATTCACTCAGGCCGGGGCCGTGATCGGTCACACGTAAACGCCAGTAGCCCGGTGCGCCGGCGTGCACGGCAATTTCGACCGGTGCGTTCGGTGCGTACTTGAGCGCGTTGGTGATGAGGTTCTCACCGACCTGACGCAACACTTGCTCGGCAATGGTGACCGTGACCGGCGTCGGTGGCTTGATCACCGTCAGCGGCATACCGGTCTGTTCTAAACGTTCGCGGTAACGGCGATCGATCCATTCGGCAACGGCGGTCAGGTTGGCGCGACCCTCTTGCGGTCCGGCTTGAGTCTGCGCCGCACGCTGCTCGAGATAATCGTGGATGTAGCCGACGGCATCGTTGCCGGCGTCCTGGATGATTTCGTAATAGCGGCTCACGCGCTCGGGGGCAACACAGCCATCGCGCAGCATCTGCGTAGCGAACAGAATCGAACTCAACGGATTTTTGAGATCGTGCGCGACCAGATTGACCAGCTCCTCGCGTTCGCGCGCGGTGCGTTGCAGTCGGTCATTGGTTTGCTTGAGTCGCAGATGTGAATTCACTCGCGCCCGCAATTCATTGCGACGGTAAGGCCGCGCGACAAAATCCACGACGCCAAGATCAAAGGCGCGCTCGAGCGTCATGTCATCGTAGGCGGCGGTCACAAACAGCACCGGAATCCGTTGCGTCAGTTGCTGCTCGCGCAGTTCACGCAGCACATCAAAGCCATCCATGCCCGGCATCATCATGTCGAGCAGAATCAGATCGGGTTTGAAATCGGCGATGGCGTCCAAGCCCTTACGGCCCGAGACCTCGCAGTGGACGAGATAGCCCTCGGCCTCCAGCAGCATTCTGGCCGTGTCGAGATTGGCTTGCTGATCGTCAATGACGAGAACACGCCCGGGTTCCTTGACGTACCGGAACAGCATCAGATTGACCCTACCGCCCGCAAAGGGCGCCCACTATTGAGCGAATTATACCGCCGAATCCGCTGTTACCGCTGCAACCCTGCCCGCTCAAAGCCAACGTTCTACGAAGGCCGCGCCTGCCGCCGCCAGCAACAGGCAACCAATCATGCTGGCCGCCATGTACGCCACGGCCATAGTTGGTTGTCCGTTGCGCCAGATCAGCAGGGATTCCAAACCGAATGTGGAGAACGTCGTAAAGCCGCCCAACACGCCAACCATCAGTAGCGGACGCACCACGGGCGATAGCGTTGACGAGCGCTCCACGTAGGCCCATAACATGCCAATCAGCAGGCAGCCCAAGGTGTTGATCCCAAAGGTTGCCCATGGCCATTGGCCCGGCAGGATCGGGAACCGCAGACCAAGCGCATAACGCAGCACGCTGCCCAGCGCGCCGCCCAATGCAACCCAGAAAAAGTTCATCGACATCTCACACCACCTCTCGCCATTGTCCGGGCTGCAGATCGCCGAGCGACAAAGAATCCATTTGCACTCGAATCAGGCGCAAGGTCGGCAGACCCACAGCAGCCGTCATACGTCGCACTTGCCGGTTGCGGCCTTCGCGAATGGTGATCTCTAACCACGCATCGGGGACTGACTTGCGCACACGAATCGGCGGATCACGCGGCGGCACGGATGGCGGCGGCTCCAGCACGCGCACTTGCGCAGGTAAGCACGGTCCATCGCTCAGCACCACGCCATCGGACAGTTGCTGCAGGGCTTCGGCGTCGGGCGTGCCTTCGACTTGGACCCAATAGGTTTTGCGTTTGCCGTGACGCGGATCGGTCAGACGATTGGCTAAGCGACCGTCGTCGGTGAGTAGCAGCAAGCCCTCGGAGTCGTAATCGAGGCGGCCCGCGGGATACACCGTTTTGGGCAAGCCGAATTCGGCCAAGGTACGGCGCGGCGGTTCACTGCGATCGGTGAACTGCGTCAGCACCTGAAACGGTTTGTAGAAGGCAATCAGCAACGGCTTGAATCAACGCCAGTAATCACGCACCCACGGCGTGGGGCGAATCTTGCGATACCACTTGCTGCCTTTACCGGCCAAGGCATCTTCGGGTTTCGGGTCGCCATGGAACACGATGACCTTGGCACCCTCGGGAATCTTGGGCGTGGTGATGTAGCTCAACGGACCCAGCGCCACGCAATCGTGTTTGAACGAAGGGCACCACGTGTCCGGCCAGTGCTGCCAGCGGCCACGCGAATGGAACCAGTGCGACAGGAACTCCTGCTCGTTACGGTAGATGGCCTTGTCGCCATCCCATGCGGCAATGAAATCGGCCAGCACCTCGGGATCCTCGCCGGCGTTAAAGCGCAACACCGAGGTGTTGCCGACAAAATCATCGCCACGCACACGGATCATACGGTAATCGCGTACCACGCAGATCTCGCCGGGCTTGTACTCAAACAGCGGATCGAGCCGGTCGACGACCACCACATCGAGATCGAGGAACAGCGTCATGCCCTTGAGATCACCGAGCGGACTGGCGAACATGGCCAGCTTGCGCCAACCGTGAGCGAAGTTGGTATCGGCCGGACCCGCCGACGGAATCGGCAGCGATTCGATGCCGGGATTGAATCCCTCGGCATTATCGGTAATGCAGATGAAGCGATGCGGACGTGCCAGGTAGCGCTGCACCATGTTGTGCAGAATGTTGACGTACTCGGGGCCGAACTTGGTGCCCCATTTCATGCAGATAACGTTAACGACTTCCTGTCGTGGCTGCATGGATGTCATTGCAGCACCTTAGCGGCAGCCTCTTTGTCGCGCAGCTGCGCCAAGTCACGCAACATGGTCGGCAAGGCGGCGATGATTTCCATGCGCTCCTTGAAGGACACCGGCGTACCGGCCGCTACGGGATTGTCCATGTCCATGACTTCACCGCTTTCGAGCTGGTCCATGTACAGGAAAATCTCTTCGACAAAGTCATAGCTTTCGAGCCATGCGTCCCACTGCGATTCACGCAGGCCGACACCGGTAAAGAAGCCGCGCGCCCAGTCACCACCGGCTTCGATGCTGTCCGCCTCGGCGTTGTTGAAGTCTTCTTCCTCGGGCAGCCACATCAGCGGCGTCAGTTCCTCGGGGATGGATTCGGCATCGTGCGCAACACGTTCACGAACGGAATCGAGATGCAGCATCAGCAAATCCTGCGCTTCGCGACGGACGCCGGCATCGACGTTGGCCGCGTTCTCACCCCAGATCACCGGCTCCCATTCTTCGAACGGAACGGGTTCGGGCGACAGCACCAGGGCGGTCATGTAGCCATCGAGCGCTTCCAGGTTCATGCCCATGTGGTTGATGGCATGCTCATCGAGCCAAGTAGACAGGCGGTCTACCTGTTCATCGGACAGGGCGGTCAGTTCAGTAGTCATGATGGGCTTCTGTAATTTCAGTTCAGTTCCCAGTGTAACGACTTGCGCGCCGGCAAACAAAAACCCCGCAAACGCACGGGCGTTGCGGGGCGTAGGCACCACTAAGAAGTGGTGCTCAGGTCGAAGTCGCGTAAGGGGTTACTTGACTTCGAATTCCTTGGAGGACACTACGGCGCCGTTGAGGCTGATGTCGACCTTGTACTTGCCGGCCGGCATGCCGGAGGCATTGCTCAGATCGAACGCCGTGTTGCCGGTGCCGTTAAAGTTGATTTGGCTTTCCTTGGCGGTGTTCGGGATTTCGGTGGTGCCGAAATACCACTTGGCGCCCAGGGTGCCCGGAACGGTTGCAGCGGCATCGGAGGTGCTGGTGCTGACCGAAGCGTAAACCTTATCGGTCGGCTTAAAGGTGGTGCCGGTGGCCGAGACCTTGCTGTCGGCGCCGACGGCGTTACCCAGGTCGACCGACGTCACGGACACGGTAGCGGCCGGTGCGGTAGCAGCCGGAGTGACCGGTGCGGTTTCTTCTTTCTTTTTGCAGCCGACCATGGCGGCCGAAGCCAGTACGGCGGCAGCGGCAACAACGTAAATGCGATTAGCCTTCATTGTCTGATCCCTTAAATACAGTCTTGTGTCTTGAACGGTAAATTATTCGGCGCGAGCCGGAATTTTGAGCACTTGGCCCGGGAAAATCTTGTCCGGGTTTTCGAGCTGATCGGTATTGGCTTCGAAGATATCGCGCCAATGATTGGCCGAACCGTAGAACTGCTTGGAGATACCCGACAGGGTGTCGCCCTTTTCAACGGTGTAGGTTTGGTCGCCGGTGCCGCCGCCGGCACCCGAACCGCCGGTGATTTCTTCGGTGGATTGGACGCCCGATTGGAAGCCGCTCAGGTCAGGGGTTTCGGTGTTGCTCATTGCTGGTCTCCTGGATGCAAAGGTGAAACACGCCTTTACTCTGGCATGACGATCGTTAAGGATTCATTGCGATCTTGGCAAAATCGCTGAACGCCCGTTTACTGCCGTTCGTCGCGATAAGCACGCGGAGTCGGATGAGCGGGCGTGGCTCGCCAGGGATTGATATCCAAGCCGCCGCGACGCGTATAACGTGCATCGACACTCAACGTCTTCAGACCCAGGTCCATCAGATCGCAATAGATGCGCTCGACGCATTGCTCATGGAATTCGCAGTGATCACGGAAGCTGACGATATAGCGCAGCAGCGATTCGCGATCGATCTTGGGACCCGTATACGCGATGCGCACGCTGGCCCAGTCCGGTTGCGACGTCACCGGGCAATTGGACTTGAGTAACTGCGAGGTCAGCACCTCGCTCACCACGGTACCGGCATCGGCCTTCAGCAAGCTCGAGTCCGGGGGACCGTAATGGCTGATCTCCACATCCAAGGTATCCAAGTCGAAGACCGGATCTTTGCGTCCCTCCCACCAGCGCTCTTGCGCGCCCGCAAATTGGGGAAGGCCGACCTGCACTTCGACATCGGCACCTGCGACAGCCGACAGATCGTTGTCGATATGTTCCAGCAAGGTCTCGATGCTTTCGAGTCGCGCGGAGTTGAACGAGTTGAGATAGAGCTTGAGTGATTTGGATTCGATCAGGAACGGCGAATAGGCCGGCACCGTCAGCGTCAGCGTGGTGACTTGCGGCTTGCCTTTGGCATTGAGCCAGCTGACCTCGTACGCATGCCAGCGGTCGTGACCGATAAAGGGCATGAACTCCTCACCCGTGGACTCGCGGCCGTCATCTCGGATCAGACCACGGCGGCCATGAGCACGCGGAATCGGAAACAGCAGACCGGGGTCGTACTGCGCGGGATATTCGACACTGCGGCCAAGAGTTGAGTCGTGCGGGTGATTCATGCCTTAATTCTAGTCCATGGATACCAAACTAAGCGGCCGCGCAGCAGAACGGCAACTCGTGCAAGCTCTCGGTCCGCTCGGACTGGCGGCAGTGATCGTCAACATCATCGTGGGTGCCGGTATCTTTGCCATGCCATCGCGACTGTTCGAGCGGCTCGGGCCCTCGGCACCGCTAGCCTTTGTGCTCGGCGCACTGGCGATCATTCCCATCTCGATGTGTTTTGCTGCCGCCGGTTCGCGCGCTGCCACCACCGGTGGTCCCTACACTTACGGCCGCGCCGCGTTCGGTCCCCTGGTCGGTTTTGTCGCAGGTTCGCTCATGTGGATCTGCAACGTGGCCTCCAGCGGCGGTGTCGCGGCAGCGCTGATGGATCAGTTGCAGGCGTTTATTCCGGCGGTCGGTACGGTGACCGGTCGCCGTGTGGCCATCGTGCTGGTTTATTTGTTGTTGCTGGCGCTCAATCTGTTCGGCATCAAACTCGGCTCGCGCGCGATCAACGTGCTGGCAGGACTCAAACTCGCGCCGCTGTTTGTGCTGGCGCTGATCGGCATGGCCTTTGTGGATTGGTCGCAAGTGAGCTTTACGCAGTGGCCCGCTTGGGCCGCGATGGGGCCGGCGATGATCCTGGTGATCTTTGCGTACTCGGGTATCGAAACGGCGCTGATTCCCTCGGGCGAGGTGCAGGATCCCTCGCGCAATGTACCGCGCGCCACGCTGATCGGTACCTTGCTGGTCGTCATTCTGTATGTGTCGCTGCAGATCGTGACGCAAGGTTTGCTCAAGGCCGACCTTGCCGGCACGCGCACACCCATTGCCGATGCAGCCGGCGTGCTGTTGCCGTTCGCACGCACTGCCTTGCTGCTGACCGCCTGTGTATCGATGCTCGGTTTCATGATGGGCAACCTGCTCGCCTCGTCGCGTCTGCTGTTTGCATTAGGACGTGATGGCTATCTGCCGAAAGCACTCGGCACCTTGGACTCGCGCTATCACGTGCCGCGCACGGCACTGATCATGCATGCTGTGGGCGGTACGTTCCTGGCACTTGGCGGCAATTTCGAATCGCTCGCTACCATGAGCGGTGGTGCCAACTGCCTGGTTTATGCGCTGGTCTGTGCCGCTGCGTGGAAGCTGCAGAGGTCCGACGTGCAGGAACATGGCGCACCATACCGCTTGCCGCTCGGTCCGCTGGTGCCCATTGTTTCGATGGCGATCATGGCAGCGATCCTGATGACCTTGCCACTGACTGAATGGAAAGCCATCGCCACCTGGTTGGCCGCACTGATTGTTCTGTACTTCGGTTTGCACATGGCACGGCGTTCGTCGCGCACCACAGTGAGCTGAACGTCGCGCGTTACGCGTCGGGCGTCGAGGCCAGATAGTCGGCCGACTGCATTTCAATCAGACGCGATGCCGTGCGTTCAAACGGCATCGCCAGTTTGGCGCTGGTACAAAGTGAAACCGGATCGGCTGCCGCCGTGCACACCAGGTTGATGCGGCGATCGTACAACTCATCGATCAGATACACGAAGCGTCGACCGGCATCGTCATTGCTGCCGTCAAACGCCGGCACGTTGCCAACCAGCACCGTGTGGAACTCTGTCGCAATCTCGATATAGTCCGAAGGCGAGCGCGGCCCTTCGCACAGTGCCGCGAAATCAAACCACGCAACCCCGTCGGCCACGCTACGCACGGCAATCTCGCGGTCGTTGATTTCTAAGGGCGTCGTGCTCGGCGTATGGCCATGCGTCAGTTCTGCAAAGCGCCCGGCGATCCATGCATCGCTTTGTGCATCGAGCGGTGCGCGATACACCGGCGACTGCGTCAGTGCGCGTAGGCGATAATCGGTGGAGCTGTCCATGTGCAGCACTTCGCAATGCGTTTTCAGTGCCGCAATCGCAGGCAGAAAACCGGCACGCTGCAGACCGTCTTTGTACAGATTGTCCGGCTCGATGTTCGAGGTCGTCACGAGCGTGACGCCTTGAGCGAACAGCGCATCGAGCAAACGGCCGAGCACCATCGCATCGCCAATGTCATTGACGAAGAACTCATCGAGCACCAGCAAACGCGCACTCGCTGCCAACTCCGCCGCGATCGGCACTAGCGGATCACGCTCGCCCTGATGGGTCCTCAGTCGCGCATGCAACTCACGCATAAACCGGTGGAAGTGGGTGCGGCGCTTGGGGATGCCTTCGACCGCGTCAAATAACAGATCGACCAGAAAGGTCTTGCCGCGACCGACGCCGCCATACAGATACAGACCCTGCACCGTTGACGAAGCATTCGAGCCGCCGCCGAACAGTCGACCTAAGATCGATGACGAACGTGCCGGCGCCGACTGCAGCGCGGCGTGGATGCGATCCAAAGATTGCAGCACCCGCAGTTGCGCGGGATCCGATTGCCACTCGCCCGCAGTGACCCCTTGGGCATAACGCGCCGACGGCTTCATGCGCCGGGCAGGTGACGTTTGATGGAGTGCTTGATGACGCCCCGCAAATCCATCAGGCGGCGATGAAAGAAGTGCGACGTTTCCGGAACTTTGACCAGTTCCGGCGGTTCGGCGAGACCCTTGAGCGAATCCACCCAGTCATAAACTTTGGCGGGATCGACGATTTCATCGGCATCGCCCTGAATGATCAGCCACGGACATTGCGGCAAATCGAGCGCTTTGAAATCCCAACTGCGACCCACGGGCGGCGCGATGCTGATCAGGAACTTGGCATCGAGTTTGCGCGCGTTGCGGATGGCCACATACGCACCGAAACTGAAACCGGCCAGCCACAACTCATAGCCGGGATAGCGCTGTTGCGCTTCGGCTACGACAGCAGCCAGGTCGTCGGATTCGCCTTCGCCATGATCGAACGAACCGACCGACGCGCCAACCGAACGGAAATTGAAACGCACCGTCGACACGCCGCTCTCGCGCAAGGCGCGGGCAGTCATAGTGACGACTTTATTATGCAAAGACCCGCCCTCGGTGGAGAGCGGGTGGCAGATCACGGCAACCACGGGTTGCGCAACAGCGTCGGTCTCCGGGCCTTCGAAGATGGCCTCGAGCGGCCCGATGGGGCCGTCAATACGAACGGTGTCGGCGCTCATGCCGGTATCGGATTACTGAGCGAGCATCCACTCAACGGTGGCTTTGATTTGCTCGTCGCTCACGGACGGGTTGCCGCCACGGGCCGGCATCACGCCGGCAGCGCCGGTGAAGCCCTCGATCGCGTGCTTGATCAGCATGTCTTCGCCCTTGGCCAGACGGGCCTTGAACTGACCGCCGGCCAGCGTCGGAGCGCCGCCCGAACCGGACGTATGGCATGCGCCGCACAGACCGTCGTAGACCACCTTGCCATCGAGCGTGCCACCGAAGGCAACATTGGCCTTGGCGCGAGCCAGCGCGGCATCGGCTGCGGCTTGCTTACGCAGCTCACCCTCGGCACCGGCGTAAACCGAACCCGTCGGCGCAATGCGGTTGACCGTCTGTTGCTGCGCGCTCTTGCTGATCTCAGGCGGGATGACTTTGCTCAAATGCACAGAAGCAAAAATCAGGGCCACCATGACCGCGAGAAGGAACAGGATCACCAGCGAGAAGCGTTTCAGGAATTCAAGGTCGTAATTACGCACAAGTGCACCTTAAGGGTCAGTTCGGGACCGGAACGCATGAAGGTGCGCCCGGCCGCAGAGGACAATATCAACAAGCCGGCCCCCGGAAGGCCCAGCAAAACGGGATTAGTTTAACTCAAGCGCCCGCCACTGGCGAGTTTTTTGGCCGCACTCGGCCACTGGCAAGGATGCCAAGCTCGTACAGAGCCATCATCGGCAGGGCCAACAGCAATTGCGACAGGATGTCCGGCGGCGTCAGAATCGCGGCAATGATAAAGATCACCACCACCGCATAACCCCGCCATTCGCGCAATTGCGAAGGCGTCACTACCCCCAGCGCGACCGTCACCACCAGCGCCACCGGCAGCTCAAACGACAGCCCGAACGCCAGAAAGATCACCAGTACAAAATCGAGGTAGTGCGTGATGTCCGTCATCATGGCCACACCGGCCGGCGTGGTCTTGGCCAGAAAGCCGAATACCGTCGGCAGCACCAAAAAGTAGGCGAAGGCGCAGCCGCTATAAAACAGCAGCACGGCCGCGGCGAGCAAAGGGCGAGCCAGTCGCTTTTCACGCTGGTACAGACCCGGAGCCACAAAGGCCCACAACTGATACAGCGCCCACGGCGCACTGAGCACCATGGCTGCGACCAGCGCCAGTTTCAGCGGTGTAAAGAACGGGGCCGCCACATCAATGGCGATGAGCTGGCCGCCATCGGGCAGTTTGTCGAGCAAGGGTTTGGCGAGCCAGCCGTACAACTTGTTGGCGAACGGCAGCAAGGCCAGCAGGATCACCAGCCAGCCGGCCACTGCCTTGAGCAAGCGTGATCGCAGCTCCAGGAGATGATCGATCAGGCGCTCGGGTGGCGCGCCGTTTTGCTCACCGGTCATCGAGCTGCTCCGTAACCTCGCGCTGTACCGAATCGGCGCCGCGACGAATTTCGTCCTCGGCCTCACGCAATGCCTGCTGCGTTTCGCGCAAGGACCGTTTGAGTTCTTCTGCGGCCAGTTCCTGCTCGAATTCGGCCTTGACGGCGAACCACTGGGCGCGCGCTTTGCGCACCATCAGGCCCACGTAACGGGCAGCCGTCGGCAAGCGTCGCGGCCCCAGGACAACCAGGGCCACTAATAAGGTGAGCAGGATTTCACTGAATCCGATGTCAAACACGGGTCAGGGTTCCATCCGATCCGGACGACGGCCGCGCAGAGTGGCGCCGCGCCGCGGAGGATTAAGGCGTCCGATCGCCGTTGGAGTCGGCACCGCTGCGGGTGGTGTCCGCCGTGCTGTTTTCCGTATCCGTGGTGGAGCGATGCTCGAGCGGGGGACGCGGAGCGTTAGGGTCCTCATCGCGCATGCCTTGTTTGAAGCCTTTAACGGCCTCGCCCAAATCCTGGCCGACGTTGCGCAGACGCTTGGTGCCGAACACGATCACCACGATCGCCAACACGACCAACCAATGCCAAATGCTGAAACTGCCCATGATTTGTCAGGCCACCGAATACCGTTTGGATAGACACTAAGAATAGCGCAAAATAGGGGCGACCCATGAATTCATCAATCGCTCCCGCCGCCGGCAAGCCGCACATCCTGCTGGTCAATCTCGGCACTCCCGATGCCCCCACGCCCGCGGCCGTGCGCCGCTATCTCCGGCAGTTTCTGTCGGACCCGCGTGTGGTCGATTTACCGCGCTGGAAGTGGCTGCCAATCCTGAATCTGGTGATTCTGCCGCTGCGCAGCCGTCCGGTATCGCGCAAATATCGCGAAATCTGGACCGCACAGGGTTCTCCGTTGGCCGTTGAAACAGCGGCACTGGCCGCACGCCTCGGCGAACTGCGCCCCGACTGGGAGGTCGCCGCGGCGATGCGTTACGGCAATCCGGACATGGCGGCCACATTGCGCGCCTGGGTCGCCGCCGGTGTCACCGACATCCGCGTGCTGCCGCTGTATCCGCAATACTCCATCACTACCGTCGCTCCGGTGCAGGATGTGGTCGATGCGGTCGCGCCCGGCGCCAACGTCATACCGCCCTATTTTGCGCATCCGGCCTGGCTCGATGCGGTCGCCGCCGACATCCGTCGCAGCTGGGAGCAGCACGGTCGCGGGGAGCATCTGCTGTTTTCATTCCACGGCATCCCGCAGCGTCTTGCCGACGCCGGCGATCCGTATCCCGAGCAGAACGCTTTTTCCGCTGCCGAGATCGCACGGCGCCTGGACTTGTCGCGCGAGGACTGGACGCTGACACACCAGTCGCGTTTCGGTCGCGAGCCTTGGCTGCTGCCCGACACGCAAGCCACCGCAGTGCAACTCACGCTTGAGGGTGCACGCACTCTCGATATCGTGACTCCGGGTTTTGCAGTCGATTGTCTGGAAACACTCGAGGAGCTGAAAATCGGCGTCGCCGCCAAGGTGCAAGCTGCCGGTGGTCGCGTGCGTGTCATTCCCTGCTTAAATGGCGCGCCGGAACATGCCTGCGCGTTGGCTTCCTGGATCGACCGTCATGCGTGAGCGCTTACCGTTCGAAGTGCAGACCGTCTTCGGTCACGTTCGTGGCTGGCGGTTCGAAGCGCCTTCGGCCGGTGCACCGCGCGTGCTGGCATTGCATGGCTGGTTAGATAACAGCGCCAGCTTTCTGCCGATGGCACCGTGGTTGGAACAATGTGAGCTGGTCGCAATCGATCAGATCGGTCATGGTGAAAGCGATCATCTGCCGCTCTCGTCCGATTACACCGCGCTGACTTTAACGCGCTGCGGTCTGGCCGTTGTCGATGCCTTGGGCTGGGACCGTTTCAGTTTGCTGGGCCATTCGTTGGGCTCGGTGGTGTGCAGTCTTATCGCGGCGGCCGTGCCTTCGCGCGTGGATCGCTTTGTCGCCATCGAAGCGCTGGGTGCCTTGACGCATCCGGCCGATCAGACCGCCGAGCGGTTTCGCGAAGCGCTGGAGATCGCGGTTCGTCCGCGGCGTCCGTTACGAGTGTTCACCTCGTTGGACGAGGCCATTGCACTGCGCATGCAGGTCAATCATTTGAGCGCGCCGGTCGCGCGACTGCTGGTCGAACGCGGTGTGTCTGCATTTCAAGATGGCTATGTGTGGTCGTCGGATCAGCGTCTGACGCAACCCACCGCATTTCGTCTGACCGAACCGCAGGCGCTGGATCTGGTGCGCGGCATTGCCTGCCCTACTCGCGTGATTCTGGCCGATCCGCCGCAGTCGTATTTCCCCGATGCGATGCGTCGCCACCGCGTCGCGCAGTTGCAGAACGCCGATTTGCACATCATCAACGGCACGCATCATCTGCACATGGAAGATCCGAGCACGATCGGTCCGCTCGCTGCCGAGTTTCTCGGACTCGCCGCGAACTAAATCTCCGTCGCAGCCAGATACATTTGCGGCGTCATTAAGCGTGCGGCGTTGAGACGCAGCAGTTGACCCTGATCGCGCAACCAATGTTCCGCGCGCTGATAATCAGGCATTCGCAACCCGACCTCGTGCCAGAACGCGCGGTCATGTGCCATGTGCAACAGATGGCACAACTCATGCACCACCAGATAATCAAACACGTACTGCGGCGCCAAGGCGAGCGAACGTTCCAAAGTCATCGAACCGGTCGACGACATCGAGCCCCATAGGCTGTCCACATTTTTAAACACCACGCGCGAAGGCAACCTCGGCATGTCCACGCCAAAAGTTTGCAGTGCCATGTGCGCGCGGGTGCGAGCCTGCGCTTCGTAAAACTGACGGAGTGCCGTGCCAAAGCGATGCGGTGCGACACCGTCTTGCGGCGCTTGCGCGAGGATTCGGCCTTCGTGCAATTGCAGAGATAACGAACGTGCCTGCCGCCACTCCACCGGCACGGACTCGCCCCATAGCAGCAGACTTTGCGTCGCATGCACTTGCGGCAACGGCACGGCGTGAGCGATCAGCGTGTTCCATTGCTCGCGAATCCACGGCGTGAACTCACGCAGCGCCGACGATGGCGCGCTATATTGGCGCGGCGGCAAACTGACCGTAAAACTGTGACCGCGAAATTTGCAGCGCGCGGCGCGGGCGCGTGGCTCACGACGCAGCCGCACCGGAATGTACTCGTCACGGTGCTGCAACTGCAGTTGATCGCCCTCCACATGCAACCATTGCGCATCCAAGGGCGTGGCGGGCGCCGCCGACAACAATTGCCGCAAGCGCTCTGTCAGACTCATTGCACCGGGGTGAACCGGAATGCGGCAGCCAACACCTGGAACAGCTCAGCCAGTTCGCCGTGCATCAAGGCGAGCAATGCATCGCGTTCGGCACGCGCATCATCGTCATCACCGGTATCGAGATTTTCAGTCGCGGCTTCTAGCAGTTTGATTTTGCGCACGACCAAATCGTCACCGAACGTCAGGCCGATGCGATCGTTATAGATCAGAGCCAGTCGCACCACTTGGAAACCGGCTTCGACATGTTGGCGCAGTTCGTCGTTGGCCAAGTCCATGCGAGCGACTTTAATCGTCGCGCCCTGCTCGGCCGGATCCTGCAACTCGGCTTCGTGACCGAGCACGAGACCCTCGGGCATGTCGCCACCCATCAGCCACGACGTCAGAATCTGACGCGGCGACTGCTCGGCATTCAACGGCAGCGCCGGGAACGAACTCATGGCACGACGAATCTCGCTGACGACGTTTTCGGCCTGCTTGCGCGATGCGGTGTCGACTGCAATCCAACCCTTGGACGTATCTAGGATGGCCGTGGTGCGTGCGGATTTGATAAACGCCTTCGGCAACATCTCCAGAATCAGATCGCTCTTAATCTGTGCGCGCTTTTTGGAACCGGGACGACGGCCATCGGCCTTTTCGATTTCACGCAGTTTTTTCTGCAGCGCTTCGTTGACGACGGCGCCGGGCAACAGACGTTCCTGCTGTGCGCTATGCACTGCGAGCACCGGGCCTTGTTCCATCTTCAGGACTTCGGAGTCCTCGCCATAAGGCGAGACAAAACCGCGCGATACCAGTTCGAGTCCTTGCACAGGCTTGAGCTCGCAATCCTGCAGCTGCTCATCAAAGTGATTCCACTCCAAGGTCGGAGAGAACAGAAAAAACGTAGCGTTCTTAAACAACATGGATCAATAACTCTCTAACGGCACGCGTTATCGCGCACCGCAATCAATACAAATGAATTTACGAAGGATTCCGCTCGCCGCCGAGCCAATCGCTGACGGTGTTGCCTTCGGCCGGAACCGAGGAACCCAGCGAACGGAAATCAAATAGCGAAGGATCGGACAGTTGCGAAGGCCGGATGTCGCCCAGTGCGTTGGCCATGGATTCGAGACGACCCGGATGTTCGCGTTCCCACTGCTTAAGCATCAGACCGACTTGCTTGCGCTGCAGATTTTCCTGCGAGCCGCACAGGTTGCACGGAATGATCGGGAATTTCTTGGCCGCCGCGTATTCGACGATGTCGCTTTCCTGCACGTAGGCCAGCGGACGGATCACGATGTGCTTACCGTTGTCGCTTTGCAACTTGGGCGGCATGCCGCTGATCTTGGCGTGATGGAACAGATTCAGAAAGAACGTGGCCAGCAAGTCATCGCGATGATGACCCAACGCAATCTTGTTGTAGCCATGTTCCTCGGCATAGGTGTACAGCGCACCGCGACGCAGACGCGAACACAGCGAGCACATGGTCTTGCCCTCGGGCACCACGCGCGTCACCACCGAGTACGTGTCCTGCTCAATGATGTGGAAGGGCACACCGACCGATTGCAGATACTCAGGCAGAACATGTTCCGGGAAGTCCGGTTGCTTCTGATCCAAGTTGACGGCCAGGATCTCAAAGTTCACCGGCGCTTTTTGCTGAAGCTGCAACAGGATGTCGAGCATCGTGTAGCTGTCTTTGCCGCCCGACAGACAGACCATGACGCGATCGTTCTCTTCAATCATGTTGAAGTCGGCAATGGCGCGGCCCACCTGATGGCGCAAGCGCTTGGCCAGGCGTTGCTGCTCGTGCGCCACTTTGCGCGAACGGAGCACGGGCGCGGCCAACGGCAGCACGTCCGGATCGGCGGCCGGATGCATGGGGAGATTTGTAGTCATCAGCCCGACATTATAAGCTGGCCACATGGATGACCTCGACTCGAGTAAGGCAGCAATGTGGCTAGTTCAGCTGCGCCAGGAGCATCGCGATCTGGATGCGGCGATCGCCTCGTTGCAGGCCTCGGTCCGTCGCGACGAGCTGGCCATCACGCGCCTGAAAAAGCGCAAGCTGCAGCTGAAAGATGCGATTGCCCGACTGGAGTCGGAGCTGATCCCTGACGAGCCTGCTTAATCGGCCGAAGGCGGTACGGACCGCGCATACTGCACGGCAATCAGCACCGCAGCGCCAAGCAACATCGCTGCCAGATACCAGGGCGCGCCCGGCAGCGGCTTGGCCACGTTTTGGCCAATAAACGCGCTAAAGACACCCGAAAACAGCAACGGCCCGGCGATGCCCGCCAGTGAGACCAGCGACGACAGCGAGCCCTGAATCCGGCCTTGCACGTCTTTGCCGACGCTGCGCGTGATGATGGACTGCGCGGCGGGGCCGCTGACGGCCCACAGCGCGCTGATCGGAATGCCGAGCCAGAACAACCAGCCCTGATCGGCTAGACCGTACAGCGCAAAGCCAATGGCGCCGGCGCTCAGACCCAGCACCATGGCCCGGCGTTCGCCCAGACGACGGGTGATTCTTCCTACGGCAAAACCGTTGACCAGCACACTGAAAATGCCGACGGCGACTAACACCGCCGCGACCTGTTGCGGGCCCCAGCCGTAGCGGTAGTCGGCATACAGGACAAAAATCGTCGGATAAATGTAGTGCGCAAGATTGGCAATCAGGATGATCGCGGCCAGCGGCCAGATCGCGCGGTACTGACCCAGCAGCGCAAACGAGCCGACCGGATTGGCCTTGCTCCATTGAATGTTCGGGCTGCGGTTCTCGGGTGCCAGCGATTCGGGCAGCACGAACAGGCCGTACAGTCCGTTCAACAGCGCCAAACCGGCCGCAAACCAGAACGGCCAATGCAAGTTGTACTCGCCCAAAGTACCGCCAATGGCCGGGCCAAGAATAAAGCCGATACCGAACGCCGCACCGATCATGCCGAATGATTTAGCGCGCTGCTCGGGCTCGGTCACGTCGGCAATGTAGGCATTCGCCGTCGTGAACGAAGCGGAAGTCACCGCCGAAATGCAGCGGCCGACCAGCAACCACGTCAGGTTGGGAGCCAGCGCCATCAGGATGAAGTCGAGGCCCAGACCCAGACACGACAGCAGAATCACCGGGCGACGGCCGTAGCGGTCGGACAGGGCGCCCTGAATCGGCGCACTGATGAACTGGATCGCGGCAAACAGCGTGCCGAAGATGCCGATCCAATGCGATGCGGTGGCATCACTGCCGCCGACGAACTCCTTGATCAGCTGCGGCAGGACCGGAATGATCACGCCGAAGGCAATCACATCGATCAGCACCGTGATGAAAATAAAGATCAGCGCAGCCTGCCGGCGCGAGCCGGTGATGGGTAACGGTGCAGTCATCGGAATGTCGGTGTCAGGGCAGAAGGCCGTCAGGCGGCGGCCATGCGATTAGCGGCGGTCGACGCCGACAAACTGCAGGAATTCAGCGCGGGTACGCGGATCGTCGCGGAACTGGCCGAGCAGGGTTGAGGTGATCATGCCGACACCGCGCTTGTGCACGCCACGGGTGGTCATGCATTCGTGCGAGCCTTCGATCACGACACCGACACCGAGCGGTTGCAGCACTTCCTGGATGACGTGCGCGATTTGCGAGGTCATTTTTTCCTGGACTTGCAGACGCTTGGCGTAAGCCTCGAGCACGCGGGCGAGCTTGCTGATGCCGACCACGCGACCGTTCGGCAGATAACCGATATGGGCCTTGCCGATAATCGGCGCCAGATGATGCTCGCAGTGCGATTCGTACGGAATGTCGCGCAGCACGATCATCTCGTCGTAGCCCTCCACCTCTTCGAAGGTGCGCTTGAGGTACTCGGCAGGATCCATGAGGTAACCGGCGAACCATTCCTCGTAGGCCTTGACCACGCGTTTTGGCGTGTCGATCAGGCCCTCGCGGCCCGGATCGTCACCGGCCCAGCTCAACAGGGTGCGGACGGCGGCCTCGGCCTGGTCGCGCGTGGGCTTGGAATTGGCGGGCGCATCGCTCATGAAAACTCTCGAAGGAACTACGGGTAACGTCATAGTTTAGCGGTTTGCATCGGCCGCGATGGCATTCGGGTGGGCGGCCGGGGGGCGGGGGTGTTAGTCTATTCGGTCTGGTATTAGGGTGAATCGACGGGTTTGATGGACGCTTGGCAGCGCTGCTTGGAACGGCTTGAGGCTGAATATCCTATTGGAGATGTGCAGACGTACGTCGCCTCGCTGCAGCCGTTGATGCGTGGCGATGCCTTCGTGCTGCTCGCACCCAATGCGTATGCGCTGGAGCAGGTTCGTAGCGATTTTCTGCCGCGGATCCGCGAATTGGCGCGGCATTTCATGCAAGTCGAGGATGTCCAGCTCGAAGTGGGCTCCCTGCCCTCGAGCAAACCGCTGTTACCGCCGACTTCCGCTGCTGTGGGCAGTGCGCCGACACGCGTGAGCGGGCCTTCGACCTTGTTTGATCCGTCGGAAAGTAACGGTGAGGCTGAGCTCGCCGGCGATTTTCACGGCTATATGGACAGTCAGTTCACCTTTGACAACTTTGTCGAGGGCCGTAGCAACATGATGGCGCGCGCCGCTGCGTTGCAGGCTGCCGAGAATCCCGGTCAGCGCACCAACAATCCTTTATTGCTGTTTGGCGGCACCGGCGTGGGTAAAACCCACCTGATGTTTGCGGCCGGCAACGAGATCAAACGCCGCAATCCCAAGGCGCGAGTTCTGTATTTGAGTTCGCAGCAGTACCTCAACGGGTTCCGCCGCGCCGTACTGAACCAGCGGCAGGAAGAATTTAAGCGCCAATTCCGGCAAATCGACTGTCTGCTGGTCGATGACGTGCAGTTCCTGGCGCGTGGTGAAGCCACGCAAGAGGAGTTCTTCTACACGTTCAACACCTTATTTGACGGTCAGAAACAGCTGATTCTGACTTGTGACCGTTACCCGAAAGAGGTCGACGGGCTGCATTCGCGGCTCAAATCGCGCCTGGCTTCGGGCCACGCGGTCGCCGTCGACCCGCCGGATTTCGAGACCCGCGCCAATATTGTGGCCCGCAAAGCCATGGACCGCGGCCATTTCATCCCCGATGAAGTGGCCATGCTGCTGGCCAAGCGCATCCAGTCCAACGTGCGTGAGCTCGAAGGCGCTCTCAACACCCTGATCGCCAACGCGAACTTTACGGGTCAGGCGATCACGGTCGAGTTTGCACAGGAAACGCTGAAACATCTGTTCCAGTCGCAGCGGCAGTCGCTTTCCATTCCTAACATCATCAAAGTCGTGGCAGACTATTACGGCTTGCAGATCAAAGATCTGTTGGGACCGGGACGACGCGCCACCGTGGTACTGCCACGGCATATGGCCATGGCGCTCGCAAAGGAACTGACCGACGAAAGTCTGCCGGGAATTGGGGATGCCTTCAGCGGGCGCGACCATACCACGGTGTTGCACGCTTGCCGCCGGATCCAGGAAAAGATCCGGACCGACGGCAAAGTGCATCAGGACTGGGAGAAACTGATCCGCAAATTGTCCGAATAAGCTGTGTACGGACGCGGGCACAAGGTGTGCAGCAATTGGTGACAACCTGTGGATAACTCAAGGTCACCGGCAATGCACCAAAGTTGTCCACAAGTTGTACCCAAGGCTTCAACTCAGTTTTACAAGAGTTATCCTTGCCAGAAAATCGTTATAAATCAAATAGTTACTATTGGTTTCCAACGCTTGACCGGCACACTACTACCACTACCGTTTTGATTTATACACAAGAGTGTATAGAGCTTACCAAAGGACCCTTCCGTGCGTTTTACCCTCCAACGCGAAGTCTTTCTCAAAGCCCTGACGCAGGTCATCAACGTCGTCGAACGCCGGCACACGCTTCCGGTTCTGAGCAACTTGTTGGTCCAGATCCAAGATGGCCGTATGTCCCTGACGGCAACGGACATGGAAGTCGAGATGATTTCCCGCATCGCGGTCGAAGACTCCGAAGACGGTGAAATCACGATCCCGGCCCGCAAGCTGTACGATCTGGTCCGCGCCCTGCCCGACGGTAGCCGCATCACGGTCAAGGTCAATCAGGAACGCGTCACGATCACCTCGGGCAAGTCCAAGTTCACGCTGTCGACCTTGCCGAGCCTGGACTTCCCCTCGATCGACGAGATCGATGCGACTGAGTCGCTGGAGATTCCGGAATCCGCGCTGCGCGAAATGATCGACCGTACGGCCTTCGCCATGGCCAATCAGGACGTGCGTTTTTATCTGAACGGCCTGCTGTTCGATCTGCGCACCAATTCGCTGCGTTGTGTCGCCACCGACGGTCACCGTCTGGCCCTGTGCGAGCACCAGCTGGATACCCCGCAAGCCACGCCGCGCCAGATCATCCTGCCGCGTAAGGGTGTGCAGGAGCTGCAACGCCTGCTTGAGGGCGGTGATCGCGTCCTGAAGATGCAG
The DNA here is from genome assembly GCA_936911875.1 of uncultured Lysobacteraceae bacterium. GTDB lineage: Bacteria > Pseudomonadota > Gammaproteobacteria > Xanthomonadales > Xanthomonadaceae > Aquilutibacter. The sequence goes on along the minus strand of CAKZGB010000007.1, from coordinate 114,868 downwards.
ATCGGCCGCGGACACATCCGCGTTGAGCGTGAGGACCTGTGCTTTACCTCCAAACTGATCGACGGCAAATTCCCCGATTACGAAGGCGTGATGGCCATCGGTGCCGATCAGAGCATCCGTGCCGACCGCGAAGTGCTGCGTTCGGCGCTGCAACGCGCTGCGATCGTGGCCAACGACAAGTACAAGGGCGTGCGTCTGGAAATCAACCAGGGCAAGGTCCACATCTCGTCGAACAATCCGGATCAGGACGAGGCCAACGAAGAACTCGAGGCCGAAACCACCATCAACGGCCTGGAAATGGGCTTTAACGTGGTCTACCTGCTCGATGCGCTGACTTCGCTGCGTGACGATCAGATCGTCATCAAGGTCAAGGATGCCAATTCCTCGGCGCTGGTGCAGGAAGCCTCGAACGAACGTTGCCGCCACGTGGTCATGCCGCTGCGCCTGTGACGGTCTGTTTCCTCCGGTTTCACCGCAAAGCGCCCACTCAGTGGGCGTTTTGCTTATGTTTCACGTGAAACATTAGTGTCAAGCCTGATGTTGCGGGCTCCGGTCATGCCTAAGCCCGTAGAATCATTGCATCCCCTACCCAAACCGTTTATCGCCCGTAAGCCCCCGTGTATCTGACGTCCCTCACCATCCGCCGCCTGCGCCGCTTTGAATCGGTGCAGCTCGCGCCTGCTCGCGGCCGCAATCTGCTGGTGGGCGACAACGGGGCCGGTAAGACTAGCGTGCTGGAGGCCCTGCACCTGCTGGCCTACGGTCGCAGCTTTCGTGGAAGGCCGGGCGATGGCCTGATCCAGGCCGGCGCGGCCGATCTCGAGGTGGTGGCCGAGTGGCAGGAGCCTAGCCTGGCGGGTGAGCGTCGGCGTCGGGCTGGCCTTCGCCATGGTGGAAGGGAATGGACCGCGCGACTGGATGGCGAGGATGTCGCGGCGCTGGGCGATCTGTGCGCTGCGGTGGCGGTGGTGACCTTTGAGCCGGGTTCGCACCAGCTGGTGATGGGTGCGGCCGAACATCGGCGTCGGTTTCTGGATTGGGGATTGTTTCACGTGGAACAATCCTTTACGTCGACCTGGCGTCGTTACAACCGGGCGCTCAAGCAACGCAATGCCCTGCTCAAGCAGCACGCCCCAGTCAACCAGCTGCTGGGATGGGATCAGGAGCTCGTAGCGGCCGGAGAGCGCGTTACAGACGCACGGGTGGCGTATCTGGCCGAATTGGAGCCTGAGATTACACAGGTGGCGTCGGAATTGGCGCCCAGCCTGCAGTTTCAGGGCCTTAGCTACCTGCCGGGTTGGCGAGCGGATCTGATGCCGCTGGCGGATGCCCTGCTCAATGCCCGTGAGCGTGACCGACTGGCCGGATATACGTCGGTGGGGCCACATCGGGCCGACTGGAACGCGGAGCTGGTGGGATTTGCGGGCAGGGAGCACCTGTCGCGCGGTCAGGCCAAGCTGTTGGCCTTGGCTTGCCTGCTGGGACAGGCGCAGCATCTGGCCCGGCGTCTGGGCCACTGGCCGATCATTGCCCTCGACGACCTGGCCTCGGAGCTGGATGCGGACCACCAGGCCAAGGTTCTGGCGTGGCTGGAGCGCAGCGGCGCCCAGACCTTCATCACGGGCACGGCGGTGCCTGCCACTCTGGCCGGAACGAGCGACGCTGATACGCGGATGTTTCACGTGGAACATGGTCAGATCAGGACCCCGGATTCCGCCGACTAAATTGCGGAATTTTCTCTGGATTTCCAGAGGTTTCCGCGTTTTTGACTCCTGTGGAAAACTCGGAAATATGCTAAAATAACCTGTTCATTCGGCGGCCCCCTAGCCGCCAACTACAGGATTCCATTCGCATGGCTCAAAACCCGTCCGAGACCCCCCAAAACAACACGTACACGGCCGATAACATCTCGGTCCTTGAGGGACTCGATGCGGTGCGCAAGCGGCCCGGCATGTACATCGGCGATGTGCACGACGGCACCGGCCTGCACCACATGGTGTTCGAGGTGGTCGACAACTCCATCGACGAGGCGCTGGCCGGACACGCCAACGAGGTCACCATCACCCTGCACGAGGATGGCTCCTGCTCGGTGGTCGATAACGGTCGCGGGATCCCCGTCGACATGCACAAAAAAGAGGGTCGCTCGGCAGCCGAGGTGATCCTGACCATCCTGCACGCCGGCGGCAAGTTCGACGACAACAGCTACAAGGTCTCCGGCGGTCTGCACGGCGTCGGCGTCAGCGTGGTCAACGCCCTGTCCGAGCACCTGTGGCTCGATATCTGGCGCGATGGCCATCATTACCACCAGGAATACCGTCACGGCGTGCCGGTGGCCCCGCTGGAGCGTCTGGAGGCCAGCGATCGTCGCGGTACCCGTATCCGCTTCCTGCCGGCGGCATCCACGTTCACCAACATCGATTTCCATTACGAAGTGCTCGCCAGCCGCCTGCGTGAGCTGTCGTTCCTGAATTCGGGCGTCAAGATCGCCCTGATCGACGAGCGCGGTGAAGGCAAGCAGGATGTGTTCCAGTACGCCGGCGGTATTGCCTCGTTCGTCGAGCATTTGGCCAAGACCCGCACTCCCCTGCACCCCAACGTCATTTCGGTGACCGGTGAGCACAATGGCATCGTGGTCGATGTCGCCATGCAGTGGACGGACTCGTACAACGAGACCATGTTCTGCTTCACCAACAACATTCCGCAGCGCGATGGCGGTACCCACCTCAAGGGTTTCCGCGCCGCTCTGACTGACACGCTCAAGCGCTACATCGACCAGAACGGCATCGCCAAACAGGCCAAGCTGGACCTGACCGGTGATGACATGCGCGAGGGCATGATCGCCGTTTTGTCGGTCAAAGTGCCCGACCCGAGCTTCTCAAGCCAGACCAAAGACAAACTCGTCAGTTCAGACGTAGAGCCTGCAGTTCGCAGCACGTTCGGTGCACGTTTGGAACATTTCCTGCAGGAACATCCCAACGAGGCCCGTGCCATCGCCTCCAAGATTGTCGATGCGGCGCGTGCCCGTGAGGCGGCCCGCAAGGCCCGCGACATGACCCGTCGCAAGGGTGCGCTGGATATCGCTGGCCTGCCCGGCAAGCTGGCCGACTGCCAGGAAAAGGATCCCGCCAAGTCCGAACTGTTCCTGGTCGAGGGTGACTCCGCAGGCGGCTCGGCCAAGCAAGGCCGAAACCGCAAGACGCAAGCCATCCTGCCGCTCAAGGGCAAGATCCTCAACGTCGAACGCGCCCGCTTTGACCGCATGCTCAACAGCCCCGAAGTGGGCACGCTGATCACGGCGCTCGGCACCGGCATCGGCAAGGACGAATACAACCCGGATAAATTGCGCTACCACCGCATCATCCTGATGACCGACGCCGACGTCGACGGCTCCCACATCCGCACCCTGCTGCTGACGTTCTTCTACCGTCAGATGCCGGAGCTGATCGAGCGCGGCCACATCTACATCGGCCTGCCGCCGCTGTACAAGATCAAACAGGGCAAGAACGAGCTGTACATCAAGGATGACGCAGCATTGGACCGCTACCTGGCCAGCAACGCCATCGAAGGAGCCGAATTGCACCCGGGTGAAAATGCGCCACCGATCCGCGGTGAGGCCCTCGAAAAGCTGCTGCTGGTGTTTGCCGGCGCCCGCGAGGCCATCGGTCGCCTGTCCAACCGCTACGACTCCCGTCTGCTCGAGGCCCTGATCGACTTCACGCCGCTCGATGCCGCTTCGCTCAGTGCCAATACCGACGAAGGCGCCGAACTGGCCGCCCTCGAAAAACGCCTGAACCGTGGCGTGCTGGGCGAGCCGGTCTACCGTCTCGAACTGCGCGGCCCTACCGACAGCAACCCGGGCGCCCTGGTCCTGCATCGCAGCCACATGGGCGAAGAGACCGCGCAAATCCTGCCAATGACAGTGTTCGAGGGTGGCGAACTGCGCCCCATCCGCGAGGCCGCTGCCGCTCTGCATGGCCTGATCGGCGAGGGTGCGCGCATCATGCGCGGTTCACGCAGCGAAAGCGTCCACAGCTTTGCCGCCGCCCACACCTGGTTGCTCGACGAGGCCAAAAAAGGCCGTCAAATCCAGCGCTTTAAGGGCCTGGGTGAAATGAACCCCGACCAGCTCTGGGACACCACGGTGAACCCGGACACGCGTCGCCTGCTCCAAGTCCGCATCGAAGACGCGGTCGCCGCCGACCAAATCTTCAGCACGCTGATGGGCGATGTCGTCGAGCCGCGCCGGGAGTTTATCGAAGACAATGCGCTCAAAGTCGCCAATCTCGACATCTAGTCGTAAATGGAAACTGGGAGTTGGTAACTGGTGCTAGCACCGGTAAATCGAAACTGGGAGTTGGAAACTGGTAAGAGCAAGAGCGGCCACCGCTGTTGCTGTTGCTGTTGCTGTTGATTTTGCTGTTGCTTTTACCAGTTACTAAATCCCATTTTCCATTTACCAACTCCCATTTTCCATTTTCCAGCTTCTGCACATCCCGTTAAGGTTGGGCATCGGACACTATGGTCATCCACCACCATCAGGGACTTTGGAGATGATCAAGACCGCCATTCTCGGCGCCGCGCTGGCCACTGCGCTGGCCGGCTGTGCCACCACCACCTCGCCGACCGGCCGTAACCAGTACGCCGCTGTGTCCGATGCGGAGCTCAATCAGCTGGGTGCGCAAGCCTTCGCCGAATATAAGGCCAAGCTGCCGCAATCGACCAACGCGACCCAAACCCGTTACGTGCAATGCGTGGTGAACAGCATCGTCAATCAGCTGCCGGCCGAATACCGTAACACCGGTTGGGAAACCGCTCTGTTCCAGGACAATCAGGCCAACGCCTTTGCCCTGCCCGGCGGTAAGGTCGGCGTGTACACCGGCATCTTCAAGGTGGCGACCAATCAGGACCAGCTGGCGGCCGTGGTGGCCCATGAGATCGGTCACGTGGTCGCCCGTCACCACAACGAGCGTGTGAGCCGTCAGATGGCCTCTCAGCAGCTTGTGAACGTGCTGGGTGCCGTGGTGGGCTCGCGCTATGGCGAAGGCGCCGGCCAGATCGCTCAGGTCCTGGGGGGTGCGGGTGCCCAAGGTCTCTTCGTACTGCCGAATAGCCGTACACAGGAAACCGAGGCCGACGTCGTCGGTCAGCAGTTGATGGCCAAGGCCGGGTTTGATCCGCGCCAGGCCGTGAACCTGTGGCAGAACATGATCTCGTCGCAAGGTTCGAGCCGTGGACCGGAGTGGATGTCCACTCACCCGGATCCCGCCAACCGCATCACCGAGCTGCGTTCGCGCGCTGATGGCCTGGTGCCCACCTATCAGGCGGCTCAGAAGGCCGGCATTCGCCCGCGTTGCGGCTAATCACTGGCTCTGTCATCGTAAGGCTCATTTAGCGCCCGTATTGCCATGCGGGCGCTTTTTGCCGTAGCGTGTAGGGCATCTGACTGTACTGAATTTCGGAGTTAACCCCCATGAACCTCAACAAGTCCACCGGCGCCCTGCTCGCCCTGGCTATTGCTGCTGCTATTGGCGGCACCGCCCTGCCCGCTGCGCCGGCCTTTGCTGCCAAGCCCGAAGCCGCTGCGACCAAGCTCTATCCGGCGGCCACGCGCGCTGAGCCTGCAGCCAAGTCCATGGCGGTAACGCAAGGCAACGCCAAGAAGATCAACGAGATCATCAAGATCTACGCCGATCCGACCAAGAGCGCCGAGGTCATGTCGCTGACCGATAGCGTGCTGAATGATCCCAAGTCCAATGCCTTCGACAAGGCTTATGCGGCGCAAATCGCCGGTGTGGTCGCGACCAACGCCAAAAACTTTGCGAAGGCCATCTCGTACTACCAGACCGCACTGTCGAGCAACGCGCTGAGCAATGACAACCACTACGCAGCGATGTTCAACCTGGCGGTTGCACAGTCGAACGCGAACGATCACGCCGGCGCTGCCGCCACTGCGCGCAAGTTCCTGACCGAGACCAACAGCAAGGATCCGAACGCGTTGTACATCCTGGGCGCCAGCCTGTACGAACAAGGTCAGTACTCCGAAGCCGCGACGCAAGTCAAAGCCGCAATCGACTCGACCACCACGCCGAACGAAAACTGGAAACAGCTGTACATGCTGGCGATGAGCAAGTCCGGCAACCTCGGTGGTGCATTGGCAGAAGCCAAGAAACTGGCCGACGCGAATCCGACCAACAAGGTGGCTCAAACCAACTACATCGCCCTGCTCCAGCAGAACAAGCAAGATGCCGAAGCGCTGGCGGTCATGAACCGTATGCGTGCCGCCAACCTGCTGACGACGGATGCCGACTACCGCAATCTGTTTCTCGCCATGGCTCCGGTTGAAGGCGCGGAACAGCAAGTCATCGACATCATCAACGAAGGCTTGAACAAAAAAATTCTGACCGCGGATTACAACGTCTACGCTGCTTTGGCACAGTCGTATTACTTCCTGGGTCAGGAGGGCAAGGCCATCGAAAACTTTGAGAAGGCCGGTCCGCTGTCGACCAAGGGCACTACGTATCTCAACCTGGCTCGCCTGTACTGGAATCAGGGCCGTAACGTCGACGCAAAGGCTGCTGCTGCGAAGGCAGAAGCCAAGGGCGGTCTGAGCGATGCGGACATGAAGACGCTGAAAGAAATCAAAGCATTGCCGGATAAAGGCGGCAAGACCGTCATCATCAAAAAGAAGTAATGTCCAAATACCAGAAAAAAAAATAACTTCAAGTATTGGAAGTCACTATTTTTTGCGGTATATATTGAAGGTTCCCGCTGGTCATTCAGGTGGCCAGCGGGTTTATTCCCCTGACAGTCCGTATTTTTTTTCCAAAGTGCGGGCATAGACCATAGACCCACGGCGCCTTATGCAAGAGCTTGAAATCCGTAACTACAAACGCCTGGACGAGAAGGACGATAACGCCGTCAGTTGGCCGCGCGTCGCCGGTATTACCGCCGCGATCGCTGTGCACGCTGCCGCCCTGTTGTTCATGCTCGCGCCCATGGCGCCGCCGCCGGTGGCCCAGGCTGACGAAGATGTCACCGTAGTGAACATCATCAAGCCACCACCGCCGCCGCCGCCACCGCCGCCGCCGGAACCGATCAAGGAAGTTATCAAGCTCAAAGAGCAGCCCAAGATCACTCCTAAGCCGCAACCGACGCCGCCGCCTCCGCAGCCGCCGGTCGTGTTTGACGATCCGTCGCCGATGTCGACTCCGGCCCCGCCGCCGGCACCGCCGTCTGCTCCGGTCGCTCCGCAACCGCCACGTCCGCCGGCAACCCCGCCGCGTCCGGCTGAAAAGCCGCGTCAGGCAGGTATTGACCCGTCTTCGTACGGCCTGAACCAACCGGAATATCCGCGTGCGGAATTGAACTCCGGTATCGGCGGCACGGTCACCATTCTGGTGACGATCGATGCCAACGGTAACGTGGTCAGCGCCCGCGTCGGCAAGTCTTCGGGCAACCGTAACCTCGACCGCGCCGCACTCGATGCCGCCAAGCGTTCCAAGTACAACGCCGGCGTCAACAGTGAGGGTCAGCGCGTCGGTGCGACGGTCTCCGTCGACTATGAATTCGCTCCGGAGTAAATCGGACTTCGGAGCCGGATAGGCGGGTTCGCCCGCCACGGCAACACCCCTTAATCAGCAACACCCCAGTTTTTCATTTTCAACGACATTTAAAAGGTAAGCGTTATGCTGCAGGAAACCACCGCCGCTGCAACCGGAGGCACCAACAATGCCGAAGCTTTTCAACAAATGGGTTTTTCCCACTTGCTGCAAAACTTTGACACCGTAGGTTGGATCGTCTTCATCACCCTGGCAATCATGTCCATCCTGTCGATCTACTCGATCGCCATGAACTTCATGCGCAACATGCGTCTGTCGTCGGTTTCGGACAAGGTCGTCAACACCTTCTGGGAAACCCCTAACATTCAAGACGCAATGCGTTACATGGAAGAACAGCCGGCTTCGGAACCGTTCTCCAAGATTGCTCTTGATGCGGCCCAAGCTGCTTCGCACCACACCACCACCGGTGAAGGCGGTAGCGCATTGGCCGGTACGCTGTCGCGTTCGGAATTTGTTGACCGCGCTCTGCGTCAAGCTGTCACCCGTGAATCCTCCAAGCTCGAAAACGGCATGACCGTTCTGGCAACCACCGGTGCTACCGCTCCGTTCGTGGGTCTGCTGGGTACGGTGTGGGGTATTTACCACGCCCTGATCCGCATCGGTACCTCGGGTAACGCCGGTATTGAAGCCGTTGCAGGTCCGGTGGGTGAAGCGCTGATCATGACCGCTATCGGTCTGTTCGTCGCCATCCCGGCCGTTCTGGCCTACAACTTCTTCAACCGTCGTAACAAGGTCACGAACGCCAAGTTCGACACCTTCGCGCACGACCTGCACGACTTCTTTGCTACCGGCGCTCGCGTCCGCTAAGCCCTAAGCAAGTCCTGCAGCCGCTCCCGGCGGGCCCTTCCTGGTGGTGGGGCCCTGCCTTCGGAGCCAAAGCAACCAATACGTCAGTAAACGATTTCGGAGCAACACAACATGGCAATGAGTTCAGGTGGAGATAGCGGCGGCGCAATGGCCGACATCAACGTCACGCCGCTGGTCGACGTGATGTTGGTACTGCTGATCATCTTCATGATCACCACGCCGCTCATGCAGCATAAGGTCCAGGTCAAGTTGCCTGAAGCCAATTTGGATAAGAAAGACACCAATATGGCTGTGCCTCCGATCACGATTGCTGTGACAGACAACGGTGGCATCTTCCTGAATGATGCCCCGACTACCCGTGATCAGCTCGAAACGTTCCTTGCTACTGAGGCGCAAAAGACGCCGCAACCGCAAGTCAACGTCCGCGGCGACAAGACCACCAAGTACCGCGCAATCCAGGAGGTCGTCCAATTGGCACAGACCCAAGGTATGCGTAAGGTGGGCTTCGTAGCCATCGCTGACCGTAGCCGCTAATAGGAGCATTTTGAACCATGGCTTTTGCAAGTAACTCCGGCGGCGGCGAAATGGCGGAAATCAACGTGACGCCGCTCGTCGACGTCATGCTGGTCCTGCTGATCATCTTCATGGTGACGGCACCGATCACGTCGTACCCGATCGATATCAACCTGCCGCAACCGACCAACAATCCGCCACCGGAAACCAAGACGCCGCCGCCGCCGATTACGCTGCGCGTCGATGCGACCGGTCAGGTGTTCTGGAATGACGCCCCTACGGCTGTCACCCAGTTGAGCAATCTGATGAAGGCCGAGATTGCCAAGGATCCGACCAACCAGCCGCTGCTCGAAATTGACGTCAGCCCTGACGCCCAATACGACACGCTGGCCAAGATCCTGGCAATTGCCAAGAACGCCAACATGGAAAAGATCGGGTTCGTTCAACCGATCCAGTGATGGTGTTCGCGGTCTAGCAGCACTATTTGCAGTACCGCATTACCTGTCGAGAAACGCCGCCCATCCGGGCGGCGTTTTTTTTGTACGTAGAGATTTCTTGGCCTGGCGCTATCGGGGCCGGGAGCCGGGTAGTGGCTCAGCCCAATGCGGCTAGGTACGAGGCGATAGTGGACTCGAGCCCGGCGTACAGACTCTCGGCGACCAGGGCGTGGCCGATCGAGACCTCAGCCACCTGCGGCACGTTGCGCAGGAACAGTCCCAGGTTATTGGCCGACAGGTCATGACCGGCATTGACGCCTAGTCCGGCCGCGTGGGCACGGGTGGCGGCCGCTGCAAAGTGATCCAAAGTGACCGAAAGTTGCGCATCATCGGCCATCTTGCAGTCATTGTCCGAGAATTGGACCCGATCGTAGGCTTCTGCATAGGGCCCGGTGTACAGTTCAATGCGGTCGGCTCCCACGGCGGCCGCCAGCGAGAAATCAGGCGTCTCGGCGTCTGCAAAACAGCTGATTCGGCTGCCTACAGCTTTGAACGCGGGGATAACGGCACGTAACGTGTCGGTATCTGCCGCGAAATCAAAGCCATGGTCGGAGGTGATCTGGCCGTCGCCGTCGGGAACAAACGTGACCTGGGCAGGGCGGGTCTGTTCGCACAGGGACAGCAGACCGGGGTAGCCGGGGCGGGGTGGGGCGAAGGGGTTGCCTTCGATATTGAACTCGACGCCGAACTGAGCACAGAGCTCAGCCAGACGATAGACGTCATCGGCCCGGATGTGGCGGGCGTCGGGGCGGGGGTGCACCGTGATGCCGTGGGCCCCGTACTCGAGACAGCGGCGGGAAAACTCGACCGGGTCGGGCAAGAAGCTGCCACGGGAATTGCGCAGGACAGCGATTTTGTTGACGTTGACGCTTAAGACGGTCATAGCAGTGGGGACATCAGGCGGGCGATGGCTTCGGGGAGTTTGGCGCTGAAGAAGCCGCGGTGCCGGTCATCGCGGACCAAAGGAGCTGATTTCATTTCGAACTCGAACAGGTCGGCGAATTCCTTGCCGATGGCAGCGTCCTGGATCAGGACCATGGCCTCGAAGTTCAGGCGGAAACTGCGCTGATCAAAATTGGCGCTACCGACCATAAAGGTCTCGTCATCACAGAGGATGGCTTTGCTGTGAAGCATGCGCGGGCCGTACTCGTGGATTTTGACGCCGGCCTCTAGCAGTTCGTCAAAGTAAGAGCGGGCGGCGTGGGTCACCAACTTGCTGTCGGAGACCTTGGGTAGCATGACCCGCACGTCGAGTCCGCTGTAGGCCGCCGAGGTCAGGGCCATGCGGGCCGCTTCGCCGGGGACAAAGTAGGGCGTCATCAGCCAGACGCGCGACTTGGCGTTGTGGATCATGGTGACGAAGGTGCGGTGGATCGCTTCGACACTGGAATCCGGGCCCGAGGCCACGATCTGCGCCAGCACCGGGCCGGTCACCGGCGTCGGATGCGCAATCTCCAGCGGTTTGCTGTCGGTGGCGTAGGCCCAGTCTTCCATAAAGAGCAGCTGCAGGGAGCGGACGATGTTGCCTTCGAGACGGACATGCAGATCCCGGAAGGCGGTGCTGCTGAGGCGCTCGTCCTCGTCATCGGTGACGTTGATACCGCCGCAGAAACCGATTTTGTCATCGATCACCACGATCTTGCGGTGAGTCCGCAGATTCATCCACGACTTTTGCCAGAACCGGAACCAGCGGGTGGGGTGGAACCACGCAACCTCGCCACCGGCCTCAGTCAGCGGGACCAGCGCCTTACGTTTGAGCTTGGCAGAGCCGACCGCATCGATCAGCAACCGCACCTTGACACCCTCTCGTGCCTTGGCGGTGAGCGCCTGCAGGATCGCGTCGCCCGTCTTATCACCCAGAAAGATGTAGTACTCAATGTGGATGTGATCGCGGGCGCCGGCAATCGCTTCGAGCAGAGCAGGGTACTTGTTGCCCCCATCGACCAGCAATTTGACGGACCGTGCGGTGGTGGGCGCAAGCCCCGTTGATGCTTGAATCATCCGCGACAGTTCGACCGCATCGCGATCTTTGTCCTTGAACGCATCGATCTTGCGGAAGTTGGCACTGGAGCGCAGGCGTCGCAGGCGTTGCCGATGCACCCGCATGGGGCCGATCAGGTAATAGATGACAAAGCCGATGTACGGCAGCAGCGACAGCGAGATGATCCAACTCAACGTGGCGGCCGGATCCCGCTTCTGGAGCAAAATCCACACGCCGAGAATCAGAACGTAGGCAAGCCAAAAGCCGATCAGAAGGAACTTTAGATACGGCAAGTCGGTCAAGGAATCGATCATGCCTAATCATAAGACATCGGCGCAAAACGTGAACCTGCGATTCACGTCTTGATGTGATCTTCACACTGCTGAACCTAGAATGCGATGTTAGCCAGTAATACGAAGTAACCCGCGCTACTTATGTTTTCCCAAGTTGCCAACTCAGGTGATCTGTCCGCCGGCGCCATCGTAATGATCGATGACTCGCGCGACGATGCCGACCTTGCCCGCCTGGCTTTTGAACAAGCCGGTCTGGAGCAGGAATTTCTGGTCATGACTGATCCGGTCGAGGCTGTGCAATTGCTGGGGCAGGATTCTGACTTGCGGAGCGCTCTGCGTCTGGTCCTGCTCGATTTCAATATGCCACGCATGAACGGTCTCGATGTGCTGCGCGCTCTGCGTGGTGATGCGTTGTTCGCCGAACTGCCGGTGGTGATCATGTCCACCAGCGATGAGCCGCTGGAACGCGTTGCCTCCGATGCACTGAAAGTTAGCGCGCATTTTCAGAAGCCGGCCGTGTTTGCCGACTTTGTGCGTTTGGCCGGCGACATCCGCAACCGCTATCTCGCGGTCGCATAACTCAAACGCCACAAGCAAGACAATAAAAAGGCGGCTGATCGTTGAGATCGCCGCCCTTTCCGTTTCTACGCGTCGCGCGTTGGCTTTATTCGCGATGATATTTCTCAGCCGCTTCGACCTCGTTACGCGATCCCAGGAACACCGGCACGCGTTGATGCAGGTTTGTGGGAGTTACTTCGAGCATGCGCTGACGACCGGTGCTGGCCGCACCGCCGGCTTGTTCGACCAGTAGCGCCATCGGGTTGGCCTCGTACATCAGGCGCAATTTGCCGCCTTTTTCTGCGCATTTTTCATCGAGCGGATACGAGAAGATGCCACCGCGGCTCAGAATGCGATGCACGTCGGCCACCATCGAGGCCACCCAACGCATGTTGAAGTCCTTCTCGCGCGGACCGGTCTTGCCCTTGAGCAGATCGCCGATGTAGTTCTGCATCTGCGGTTCCCAGAAGCGCTGATTGGACATGTTCACCGCGAACTCGCGAGTGTCCTCGGGGATTGTGATATTCGGCGTGGTCAGCACAAATGAGCCGACTTCGCGATCTAAAGTAAACGAGTGCGTGCCATGACCGACCGTCAGGACCAGCATGGTGCTGGGTCCGTAGGTGCAATAGCCGGCCGCCACTTGCGCAGTGCCCGGTTGCAGGAAGTCCTCGTCGCGCACCTCGCCGTTGCCCTTGAACGGCAACACACTGAAAATCGTGCCGACCGAAATGTTCACGTCAATGTTCGAAGAGCCATCGAGCGGATCGAACAGCAACAGATATTTACGATCGTCGTCGCCGTCGTGCTTGGGCACCGGCACGGCGTGATCCATTTCCTCGGAGGCCATACCGGCCAAGTGACCGCCCCAGGCATTGGCATCCATCAGGATCTCGTTGGAGATCACGTCGAGTTTCTTTTGCGCCTCGCCCTGGATGTTGCCGGTGCCGGCATCGCCCAGCACGCCGCCGAGTGCGCCTTTGCCAACCGCAATGCTGATGGCTTTACAGGCCTGTGCGACGACCGTGATGCACAGCCGCAGTTCGGCATCGATCTGGCCCTGCTGCTGCGCTTCGAGCAGAAAGCGGGTGAGTGACACATTAGACGAACGCGGGGAATAGTCGGTCACGGCGGGCACTTCCGTTAGTCAGAAAACGCTATTGTCTCAAATTGCCGAATAATTGGCAGAGTGAAATTCAACTACGGCCAGCGGAAAATTCTCCACGTCGACATGGACGCGTTCTATGCGTCGGTCGAACAGCGTGACGATGAGACCCTGCGCGACCGGCCGGTCGTCGTCGCGTGGCGTGGTGCGCGCTCGGTGGTATGTGCCGCATCGTACGAGGCCAGAAAGTTTGGTGTGCGCTCGGCCATGCCCGCGGTGACGGCGGAGCGACTGTGTCCGCAGGCCATATTCGTGCCGCCGGATTTTCAACGCTACAAGGCCGCGTCGCAGCGCATCCACGAGATTTTTGCGCAGTTTACCGATCGCATTGAACCGTTGTCTCTGGACGAAGCGTATCTCGACGTCACCGAAACCGCTTCGACCTTAGAGCATGCCGCTGAGCTGGCGGCCGAGATCCGTTCGCTCATCTTTGAAGATCAGTTCCTGACCGCGTCCGCCGGCATCGCACCCAACAAGCTGCTGGCCAAGATCGGCAGCGACTGGAACAAACCCAACGGCCAGTTTGTGATGCCGCCCGAGCAAATACTCGATTTGCTGGCCCCGTTGCCGGTCGGTCGCTTACCGGGCGTGGGCAAAGTGATGGAAGGCAAACTCGTCACCGTCGGCCTGCGCACGGCGGCGGACTTGCGCGCCTTCGGCCGGGAACTCCTGCTCGCGCAATTTGGCGATTGGGGTCGTCGGTTGTGGGAGTTGGCGCATGGTCTCGATGACCGACCGGTCAATACCGATCGCAACCACGTGCAAGTCAGTGCCGAAGATACCTTCGAAACGGATTTGCCGCTGGATTCAACGGAGCCGCACATTCGCCGATTAGCGGAACGCGTCTGGCGGGCGTATGAGCGCGAGTGTCTGCGATCGGTGCCGCGCCGTCATGCCCGCACGGTGGTGCTGAAATTAAAGACGGCCGAATTCCGCACCATGACCCGCTCCATCACGCCGCCGCAAATGCCACGCGATGCCATTGAACTGGCCGAACTCGCGCTCGATCTGCGCGATCGCATTGAGGCGCCGGGTGAGTTGTATCGGCTGGTCGGCGTGGGTTTAGCCGGCTTGCGCTAACAGCGACTTAGACGTCGCCGTCGGTGAGCCAGCCTTCGCCCGTGCCTTGCTGATAGACCGTGTCAGTGTCGAGCACGCTGCCGGCCGGAATCGAATCCAACTGCGACAGATGCTGATAGATCGGCGTAAAGTCGGGGCCGGTGGCTTCCATCAGTTGCTCATACGAGTCGATCACAAAGTACGTCTTTTGGTACGTATCAATGCGATAACGCGTGCGCATGATGCGCTCTAGATCAAAGCCGATGCGGTTGGGCGCTGCACTTTCTAACGAGTAGATCGATTCGCCCTTGGACGAGACAATGCCGCTGCCGTAAATGCGCAGGCCATTGGGCTGACGGATCAGGCCGAATTCGACGGTGTACCAGTACAGGCGCGTGAGATTGGTGAGGGCATCCGATCCTAACGACAGGGCCTTGGCCTCATCGACATGGGCGACGCCATCGATCATGGTCGTTGCGGCCTCGCGGGCACGTTCGGCAATACCATGGGCCTTGACGCCACCACGACCGTAGGCCGCCATGTAATCGGCAAACACCGGATTCATCAGTAGGGGAACATGCCCGAACAGATCGTGGAAGAGATCCGGCTCGCTCAGATAGTCCAGCTGCTCCGGACGACGAATCCACCACGTCACCGGGAACCGGCGATTGGCCAGGTGCTCGAAAAAGGTGAGTTCGGGCAGCAGGCCTTCGACACCGATCAGCTCCCAGCCCGTGGCCGAGCGCAGGGACTTGTTGATGTCTTCGAACTTGGGGATGGACTGCGACGACATGCCCATCTCGCGTTGCGTGCGCAGGAACTCATCGCTGGCGCGACCGACCAGCAGCTCCTGCTGACGCGCAAACAGCGTGCGCCACACGTCGTGATCGGTCGTGGAATAGTTGTCCCACGGCTGCTCAATCACGTTGGTGGTGTACACCGGCACGTAGCCTTTGTCGGTCAGTTGCGACTCCACACGAGTTGGGGTTTGTACGTTCATTCCAAGTCCTCTGCGCCCACAGGGCGCCGACTCTAGTACTGTAGCGCGAAGGCCGCGCCATGATCGTGCGATTTGCGGCCCGCCATGCCTTCTCTACGCACGTTGTGAGCGTATGATGAAAGACAGACGCATACTTTCACCGATTAACGTGGATTTAACGCAATGCCGATCACCTCGCTAGACCGTCAGGACCTGCAGTTGCTGGCCCTGTTGCAGCAGGACGCCAAGCGCACCAACGCCGAATTGGCCGAGCAGGTGCACCTGAGTCCATCGGCCACCTTGCGGCGGATCCAGCGGCTCGAACGCGACGGCATCATCGAGGGCTATCGCGCCCAGATCAGCCGCCAGGGCATGGGGCTGGGGCTGTTGTCGTTTGTCCGCGTGCAGTTGCGGCAGCATGACAGCGGGGCCATCGAACAGTTCATCGACTTTGTAAATCAGTGGCCCGAGGTCATCAGCGCCTATGCACTGACCGGCGACATGGACTATCTGCTGCAGATTGCCGTGCGCGATCTCGATCACTTCAGCACGTTTCTGCTCGACCGGCTGCTCAACAATGCGGCCGTCGCCGACGTCAATACCAGCTTTGTCCTACGCACGGTGAAGCGGTTCAGCGGCTTCGCATTGCCGGCAAGTTCTTAGCGTTTCGAAGCGGCCTCGATCGCCTGACGGATCGCGGGCAGCGCAGCCTGAGCGGCCTTCTCACCGGCCATGATGGCCTTGCCGCGCGATTCAAAATCGGCCGCGCCGATCGACCCGACGCCCGGGCGGATCACCACATTGGCCCGCGCCAGCTCCTGCTGACCGAGCTTGCGGCCCATGATCGTGATGGACTGATTGACCACGCCTACCAGGCTGCTGGGCGTCTGACCCTTGATCGGAGCCGAGCCGATATCCACGGCGATCACCACATCGGCGCCCAGCGAGCGGGCCGCATCGACGGGGACGGGCGAGACCACACCGCCATCGACATAGGACACGCCCTTGATTTTCACGGGCTCGAACACGCCGGGAATACTGCACGAAGCGCGCACCGCCTGTCCGACATTACCGCGCGAGAACGACACCCGGTCGCCATTGTCTAAGCGCGTGGCCACGGCGATAAAGGGCTTGGGCAACTGCTGGAAGGTGCGATTGCGCACCTGCGCGTTGACGTAGTTCTGCAGTGCCAGACCCTTGATCAGGCCGCCCGAGAACAGACTGATGTCGCGGATGCTCGACTCATTGAGCTCAACCGCCGCGCTCTGCAGCTGGTACGGCGACATACCGCCGGCATACAGCGCACCAACCAGTGAGCCCGCCGAAGTGCCGGCCACGACCACGGGCTTGATGCCGTTGGCCTCGAGAATCTTGAGCACCCCGATGTGCGCAAAGCCGCGCGCCGCACCGCCACCCAGGGCGATACCGACTTTGACCGGTTTGCGGACCGGAGTAGGAGGTGTAGGTTTGGCTTGCTCACCACAGGACGACAGCAGGGCAGCACACGACAGGGCGACCAGCGCCTGCGGAAGTTTAAAACGGGACATCACGACATTATCTCGGATCGGATCCCGGGAATTGAATCGGAGCCTGCGGATCGTCGGGCTCGGATTCATCTTCGAAGGCATAACGGCGACGTGGCGGCCGCGGATCGCTATTGCGAAACAGCAGTCCGGCCAGCACCCCGCCAATCGCACCACCCAAGTGCGACTGCCAGGACACGCCGGCTTCCTGCGGCAGCACCGTCAGCAACATCCCGCCATAAAACAGGAAGGCAATCAGGGCCGCCGCAATCGACGGGCGATCGCGCCGGATCAGTCCGATTGTCATCACCAGAAACAGGAACCCGTGAGTCACGCCCGAGGCCCCCAGATGATGAGTGCCCGGTGTGCCCAGCAGCCAAGCGCCCAGCCCACTACCCAGCCACATCAGCGGCAGACCGCGCAGCGTGGCCCGCGGATACACCATCAGCGTCAGCGGCAACAGGATGCACAACGCAATGCAGTTGGCCATGACGTGCTCGACCGAACCGTGCAGCACCGGCGCCGTCAGCAGACCGAGCCCACTGTGCATGGAATGCGGCGCCACCGTCCATGCGGCCAAGTTCAACTGCGGCTGCACACCAAAGTAGATGGCGAGCAACAGCAGCACTGTGGCCAGCGTGATATTGATGGCACGACGGAACTTGCGGCGGTCGGCAGCACGTTGCGCGGGCGTGTCGGCCAAGGGGCCGGGTTCGTGAACTTGCATCATTGCTAAGGCTATGGGGGCAGGGACAGGCCGTGACAAGGGTAAAATGATGGGTTCGACCCGCTCCGAGCCGCGCCATGACCGACGCCATCCCTACCGTTCGCCTTAAGAATGCCTATAAATCCACCCATCCGTGGATTTTCCAGCGTCTGGTCGAGAAACCCGCCGAGCGCATTCGCCCCGGCACCATCGTCGATGTCATGAATGTCGATGGCGGCTGGCTGGGCCGCGGCTTTTACAACGGCCACTCGCGCATCGCGATTCGTATTCTCGAATCCGATCGTCATGTTCCTGTCGACGAGGCCTGGTTCCGCGCCAAGATCGCAAATGCCATCGGTCTGCGTCGCGATGTTCTGCGTCTTGATGAAGTCACCGATGCATGGCGCGTAGTCCATAGCGAAGGCGATGGCATCAGCGGCTTGGTAGTCGACCGATATGGCGATCTCGTCGTCGTCGAGTTTTTCAGTGCCGGCGCGTGGCGTCACCGCGATTGGATTTTTGCCGCGCTCAGCGAACACTTCCCCGGTTGCCGTTTCTACAGCTTTGCCGAAGAACACGTGCAGAAGCAGGAATCGTTCGACTACCGTACGTCGGATCCGGTGCCGCCGTCGATCATCACGGAGTACGGCGTCAAGTTCCGCGCCGATCCTGCCGGTGCGCACAAGACCGGCTTCTTTGCCGATCAGCGCGAGAACCGTGAGTGGCTATCGCGCCATGTCGAAGGCAAGCGCGTCCTCGATCTGTGCTGCAACACCGGTGGCTTTGCCGTGTACGCAGCAGCCAAAGGCGGCGCTGCCGATGTCCATGGCGTTGATATCGATCAGGATGTGATCCGCATCGCCAAAGGCAACGCCAAACTCAACGGCGCGCAAGTGCGTTTTACGCAGGCGGATATTTTCCCGTTCCTGCGCGAGGCCGCAGAGCGTGGTGATTTTTACGATGTGGTGATTCTTGATCCCGCCAAGATGACGCGCGATCGTGATCAGGTCATTCCGGCGCTGAAAAAATACCTGGACATGAACAAGCTGGCGCTGTCGGTGCTTAAGCCCGGCGGTCTGTTTGCCACGTTCTCGTGCACCGGTCTCGTCTCCGAAGATCAGTTCCTCGACATGCTGCGCCGCGCTGCCTTCTACTCGGGTCGTACCGTGCAGATTCTGAAAGTTGCCGGCGCGGGTCCTGATCACCCGTGGCTCGCGCAAGTCAACGAATCGCGTTATCTCAAAGCCGTCTTTGCCCGCGTTCTCGATTAATTAGTAATCGCATTGAGTGAGACTCCGCCACGCTAAAGTGGCGGTATGAATCTTCAACTCCTTGTCGCTGCGTTACTGATCGTCTCGGTCCTGGTGCTCATTGCCCAGGTCGTACTGCTGTTGCGCAAACCGTCGCTGAAACCGTTTGCAGAATTGAGTGAGCAACTGCAGGCACAGTTGCGCAATGAACAGCGCGATGGCCGCAACGAGCTCAACGAGCAGTTGGCCCGCTTTGGCACGCAACAGGTTGAGAGCATCGAAATGCTGCGGCGTAGTCTTGGTGATGTACGCACCGAGCTGCAGAACTCGCAGCAGCATCTGCAGCAGAACTTGAACACTACGCTGGGCCAATTGCGTGACACCAACGTGCAATCCTTAAATGAGGTGCGCGGCGGTCTGACGCAATCCCTGTCCGATGTGCGCAACGGCCTGACGCAATCGCTCACCAGCTTGCAAAAGGACAATGCCGAAAAACTCGAGCGCATGCGTGAAACGGTCGATGAGAAACTGGCCGCCACGCTCAACGAGCGTCTCGATGCATCGTTCAAGCAAGTCTCTGAAAAGTTAGAGAGCGTGCATCGCGGTTTGGGTGAGATGCAGGAGCTCGCCAGCGGTGTGGGAGATCTCAAGCGCGTCCTGGCCAATGTCAAAACGCGCGGCATGTTCGGTGAGACGCAATTATCGATGTTGCTCGAACAGGTCTTTACGCCCGAGCAGTACGGTGTCGATATCGCCACCATTCCCGGCAGTTCCGCACGCGTTGAGTTCGCCGTCAAATTTCCCGGCCGCGGCGATGATGGCGGCACCGTATCGCTGCCCATCGATTCCAAATTCCCGACCGAGGATTACGAGCGGCTGCTGGCTGCGCAAGAAGCTGCAGACAAAGCGGCAGTCGATGCCGCCGGTGCAGCCTTAGAGGTTCGCATCCGTGGCGAGGCAAAAAAGATTGCCGACAAGTACGTGCAGCCGCCGCACACTACAGACTTCGCAATTCTGTTCCTGCCGACGGAGAACCTTTACGCCGAGGTGTTACGTCGCCCCGGACTGTTCGAGCGCTTGCAGCGCGAACATAAAGTAACGGTCGCGGGCCCCACCACGCTGATGGCCCTGCTCAATGCATTGCAAATGGGCTTTCGCACCATCGCCATTGAAAAGCGTTCGGGCGATGTGTGGAACGTGCTGAGCAAAGTCAAGGTCGAGTTCGGCAAATATGCCGGCATGGTCGAAAAGGCCGGTAACCAGCTCGCCACAGTGCAACGCACGCTGGGCGAAAACGGCAAGCGGGTCCGCGCCTTAGAGAAATCGCTCAGTGATGTCGAAGTGCTCGATGTGCACAAAGATGCGGCAGCCATCGATCTGCTGCCGCAAGATGAGGAGTTCGAGTCTTAGCCGCGCGGGATTACCGGAATCGCGTCGGCAGGTGCCTGCGGATTACGGTCGTCATCCAGATAGTCGGGCAGATTCTGTTCGTCTTTAGAACGACGGCGATCGCTGTTGATCTGATACATGCGGCGGCGTGACCAGGTGTCGCGCAACAGCAGGTAGTCATCTTCGATGCCTTCGGTGAGGCCATCAAGCGTCAGCAGTTCGGCGCGCACATCGACAAGACTCAGACCTTGCAGACCCAGGCGCACATTCTGATCGGCGACATGCCGAACCGGCGACAGCGGTGCATCGATAAACATGCCCATGGTGTCGCGCAGTGTACGCGGACCGAAGAACGGCAGCTCCACATAACGCGAACGCTGCCAGCCCCAGGTGCCCAAAGTCTGGCCAAAGTCTTCGGCACGTTCGTTGAGATTGGCATCGGCGGCGGCATCGACCACACCGCCCAGGCCCAACGTTGAGTTGACGGCAAAGCGCGCCAAGTTACGTGCTGCGTTATTGGGCTTGCCCTGCAGCAGTGAATTCACCGCGCTCACCGGCAGACGCAAATTATTAAAGAAGTTGTTGACGCCCAATCGCACGAGTCGCGGTACGTGTGCGACATAGCCGCGGGCCAGTGGCTTGGCAATCTTATCGTCGACGACCTTGTTGAACTTGTGCACCTGACGGTTGTAACGCTCCCACGGATCCCAGATCTCGCCGACTTGGGCGGCATTGGGCAAGGTGGGATCGGCGATGGGGTTGTACTCGCCGTCCTGTCCTGTTGCAGCACCGTTGCCGTACAGCAGCGCAAAGTCCGCATCGGCCGAATCCTGCTCGGACTCGGCGCTGGTCGTGGTGCCGGGTGCCTCGCTTACTTCGGTGCTTTCGACGGCAGGAGCAGTGGGTTCAGTGGGTGCTGACGGTTCTTCCGTAGTGGGTGCCGGCGGGGTTGCAACGGCGGCGGCCGTCGTTTGGAGATCGCTCTCCTGGGCAAAGCTCAACGCAGGCATTAGCAATGCGATCAGCAGCGCACGATGGAAAGGAGAGCGATTCATGTCGAAAAGAATTAAAGCGAGTCAGAGTGTACGGGCTGCAGTTGCCCATTGAGCCGATAAGCCGAACGCAACTCGGCAAGTACAGACGACTCGCTGAGAATGACGGGCCGATCCACGGCGGAGTGCGGCTCGAGCCATCGAACCAGTGTGGCAAGGCCGGCGCTATCGAGAGATTGCAGGCCTTCGAGTTGCAGGTAACGGACGCCGTGCAGCGAACGCAGTGTCTGCAGCGCGGCCGAAGCCGTCGCCACATTCAGCTCCCCCGACAAGGTGAGCTGTTTGCCCTGCAGTTCGTGACGGAGTCCGTTACTCATGGCGGGCAATCAGTTGGCTTCGGCCGAGATCTTGCCGGCGCGCAGATCCGAAGTCACTTGCGCAATGCTCTTGCGCGACAGCGGACCGGCGAACTGGTCACGGAAGGTCTGAACCATGCTGACGCCTTCGAACATGACGTCAAAGGCCTTCCACTGCGAACCGGTCTTGCGGAAAAGGTAGATCACGTTCAGCGGCTGACCGCGTTGGGCCGTGTAGACGGCGTTGACGGCCACGATTTCACCGTTCTTGACGGCGCGTTCGCTGGCGACGCGGACGGTCAGTTTGGTGTTGAAGTCGAGCAGGGCCGAGCCGTAACGGCGCATCAGGCTGCCTTGCAGGGCTTGGCCGAAACCGGCGATTTCGGCTTCGGAAGCGCCACGGGCATACTTGCCCAGCACCATGCGAGCGGCGTAGTTGCGATCGAACAGGGCGCCGAATTGCGAATCGACAAACGACTGCAGCGAGGCACGGTTGCGGCTGAAATCAGCGCGCTTGGTTTCGAGCGTGTTGAGGATCGCGGTGGAGCTGTTGAGCACGATGGCGCTCGGCGAGCCCGCAGCGACCTTGCCGGTTGCCACAGCCGCTTGCGCGCTCGCTTGCAGCGGAGCGATGGTGCCGATCAGGGCAGCCGAAAGAATCAGAGAGAGGGTAGTACGCTTCATTTTTACAAAAGGCTCCAAAATCGGAATTTATTCCTGCAGGTAATCCGGCAATGCGGGCTCGGCGGCCGGGTCCGCTGCTTTCTCGACAGGTGCCGAGTCGGACTCCGTGGCTTTGTCCTTGACCGGCGCCGGGGCCGAATCGTTCCCTTTATTTTGCGGATCCTTTTCCGCACCGCCGCTGAACATGAATTTGCCGACCAGCGACATCAGGTCCACAGCACCTTGCGTAATGAACAGCTCGTCCCCATCGCGCAGATCCTTGACGTCACCGCCCGGTTGCAGATTCACGTAGCTCTCGCCCAGCAGGCCACTGGTCAGAATGCTGGCCGAAGTGTCGGCGGACAACTTGTACTCATCCTTGATCGCCAACGTCGCGACGGCATCGTAGTTCTTATCCAGCGCGATGTCGCTGACAGCGCCGATGGCCACACCGCCGACTTTGACGGGAGCATTGACGCGCAGCGCGCCGGTGTTCGGGAACTTGGCCTTGATGGCGTACGTACCGCCACCCAGCGACCACTTGCCATTGGTCGAAGCGAAGGCCAGCACCATCAGGGCCGCCAGGGCCAATGCCAGAAACGCGCCGACGGCGAATTCAATTTTGTTTTTCATAATCTGCAATCTCGTTACTGGAACAGCAGGGCTGACATGATGAAGTTCAGCATCAGGGTCAGCAGCGAGGCATTCACCACGGCCTTGGTAGTGGCCAGGCTGGTGCCTTCGATGGTGGGCTCGGCATGGAAGCCGACGTAGGCCGCAATCAGCGACGCCACGCCGCCGAACACGGCCGATTTAAGTAGAGCGACCAGAAAGTCATCGACAAAATCGACGTTGTCGCGCAGGGCGGGCCAGA
The DNA here is from genome assembly GCA_936911875.1 of uncultured Lysobacteraceae bacterium. Taxonomy (GTDB): domain Bacteria; phylum Pseudomonadota; class Gammaproteobacteria; order Xanthomonadales; family Xanthomonadaceae; genus Aquilutibacter. The sequence continues at coordinate 91,644 of CAKZGB010000007.1, read as the reverse complement.
AGTAGCCGGCGTCGAGTCCGATGGCGTGGACCGCTTCGAGATAGGACGCCACGATGGCAAACAGGCAGAAGAAGCCGGTCAGCAACGGCACGGCAATCACGGCGGCCCAGAAGCGCGGCACGACGGCCTTGCGGATCGGGTCGATCGCCATCAGGTTCAGGGCAGTGATCTGGTCAGTGGCGCGCATCAGCCCCAGCTCGGCGGCGATGGACGAGCCCGCCCGGCCGATAAACAGCAAGGCGGTCAGAACCGGACCGAGTTCGCGGTAGAGCGACAGGCCGAGCAAAGTCGACAGGGAGTTGGAAGCGCCGAACACGCTGAGGGTGCGATAGCCCTGCAGGGTCAGCACAAGTCCCACGAACGCGCCGCCAACTGCAATGATCGGTAGCGAACGAGCGCCGATCTTGTAGATTTCGCGGACGAGCTCACGAAGCAGCTCGCGGTCCGGTTTCGAGGCGCGCAGGACGGCGCCCAAGAACAGGCCGATGCGGCCGAGTTGGCGCAACGAGGATTCAAAAATCATCAGACCACCTCCCCGCGGGGTTCTGCGTCGAAGCGGATCGGGCCTTCGGGTTCACCTGCCAGGAACTGACGGACCAGCGGGTCGGTGCTGGCTTCGAGCTCATCCGGAGTGCCCTGGAAGATCACCCGGCCATTGGCGATGACCACGGCCAGATCGCAGATCGGCAGGGTTTCACGCACATGGTGGGTGACGATGACCGAGGTCAGATGCAGCGACTGGTTCAGGCGTTGCACCAGGCTCATCACCACACCGCTGGCGATCGGGTCAAGGCCGGTCAGGGGCTCGTCGTAAATCATCAACGGTGGGTCCAGTGCCAGCGCACGGGCCAGGGCCACGCGGCGGGCCATGCCACCGGACAGCTCGCGCGGGTAGGCGTTGCCGACCTTGCTCAGGCCGACCGCGTGCAACTTGAGCTGTACCAGCGTGTCGATAATTTCCGGGTTGAGCTTGGTGTGGGTGCGCAGGGGCAGGGCCACGTTCTCGGCCACGGTCAGGTCCGTCAGCAGGCCGTTGCCTTGCAGCAGCACGCCCATGCGGCGCCGGAAGCTCAGCAAATCGCGGCTGGAACGGGGGATGGGCTGGCCAAGCACCTGAATTTCACCGGCCGCGACCGGCAATTCACCGGTCAGCGCTGCTAATAAGGTCGACTTGCCGCTGCCCGAGGGTCCCAGGATGGCAACCACGGACCCGTTCGGGATCCGCAGGTCAATATCATCCACAATGGTGCGGCCGTCGCGGTCCAGGCGCACATGGCGCAGCTCGACCGCCGATTCGGCGGAAAGGGGGAAGGGGGTCATGGCGGCTATTGTCGCACCCGCTCGCCTTGTTCACCTGAACAAGACTTCAATCGCACTTGCACAACTCCGATATCCCCGTTATAATCGACGGTCTTTCCCTTTCGTTATTAGCGCGAGTCCATCTCGCGGAGAGCCCTAACATGGCCACCAAGCGTACTTACCAACCTTCGAATCTCAAGCGCAAGCGCGACCACGGTTTCCGTGCGCGTATGGCAACTGCCGACGGCCGCAAGGTCCTGGCACGTCGTCGTGCGAAGGGTCGCAAGGTGCTCTGCGCCTAATCGGCGCAAGCACTGCAGACTCTCGGTCTAACCGGCCATGAAGTATCCGCCGACAGCGCGGGTGCGGGCCAAGACCGATTTTGACCGCATATTCCAGCATGGGCAACGTAAAGCGTTGCCCGTGCTGGCTTTGCATTGTCTGAAGACCGGCGACGAGGCCCGTCTCGGCCTGGCCATCAGTCGCAAGGTCGACAAGCGTGCCGTTGGCCGCAATCGCATCAAACGCATTCTGCGCGATCACTTTCGTCTGCATCGCACTGCGTTGTCGGGCTACGATTTAGTCTTCGTTGCCCGTCCGGGTGCCGCAGCCTTGTCCGCATCGCAACTGCGACAGGCCTTTGATCAGCTCGCTAAACGTTGCGGCGCGTACGCAGCCCTTGAATCTAAGGGCGGTTTGCCGCATCTTTCCCCTAGTCCAAACGACGGTAGTTCAACCGACTCATGAATCAGACCCGCACCTTTCTAATCTTTGCTTGGCTCATGGTGGCGGCTTTGCTGTTCATGAACTGGAATTCGGATCAGCGCGCCAAACAAGTTGCGGCTGCCAATCCGCAAGCTGCCGCGGCTGCGACGGCCAAAGGCAATAGCGCAGTGCCGGGTGCGGCTGCGGCTAATAACGGTGCAGTGCCGGCAGCCACCGCGGATCCGGTTGCAACCACGCCCGGTATGAGTGCTGCGCCTGCTGCGCCTTCGAGTGTCGAAGTGACTACGGACGTGCTCAAAGTGCGTCTCAACGGTGCGGCTGTTACCTACGCGCAATTGCTGCAATATCCGGTCGTTAAAGACGGCAAGGAAAACGTCGTGCTGATGTCCGACGCTGCCGAGACTTACTACTCGGCGCAGAGCGGTTGGGTCGGTTCCAATGGTGCGCAAGCCCCGACGCACGAAGCCAATTTTGTTCCGGCCACTGCCGGCCCCTACGTTTTGGCTGAAGGTCAGAGCGAACTGAAGGTGCCGTTTGTGTGGCGCGGTGACAACGGTGTGACCGTGACGCGTACCTACACCTTTAAGCGCGGCCAATATGCGGTCGACGTGCAGGATGTGGTGAGCAACGCCGGCACCACGCCGTGGTCTGCTTTTAATTACCGTCAGCTCTCGCGCGTGCCGATGCATTTGGCCAGCAAGGGTCCGATGCATCCGGAGTCGTACAGCTTTAACGGTGCCGCGTGGTATTCCAACACCGAGAAATACGACAAGCGTGCCTTTGATAAGTTCGCCGACGAAGATCCGTTGAATCAGGCCTCGACCGGTGGCTGGATCGGTATGCTGCAACATCACTTCTTTAGTGCCTGGATTCCGGACGCTAAGGAACCGGTCCGTTTCAACACCGCCACGGTGAACACCAACACCGGTACGCAATATGTGTTGCGCGAAGTGGGCAATGCACAAACGGTTGCGCCCGGCCAGCAGCTGGTGAACAGCGCACGTCTGTGGATGGGTCCCAAGCGCATCGATCAGATTGCGGCACAAAATGTGCAGGGCCTGGATCGCGCCGTCGATTACTCGAGCTTCTCGATCTTTGCCTGGATCGCCAACATTCTGTTCTGGGTGCTGTCGCGCATCCATGATGTGGTCAAGAACTGGGGCTGGGCGATTGTCGGCCTGACCATTGTGATCCGCGCCGTGCTGTACCCGCTGACGGCTGCGCAATACAAGTCGGCCGCTAAGATGCGTCAGTTCTCGCCGCGGATTAAGCAACTGCAGGAGCGCTACGGCGACGACAAGCAGAAGCTGCAGATGGCGACCATGGAGCTGTACCGCAAAGAGAAGTTCAATCCGATGGCGGGTTGTCTGCCGGCCTTCCTGCAGATTCCGATTTTCATGTCGATGTACTGGATGCTGGCCGAATCCGTCGAGCTGCGTCACGCTCCGTGGATCGGTTGGATCCAGGATCTGACCGCGCGTGATCCGTACTTCATCCTGCCGATTCTCAACGTCGCCATCATGATGCTGACGCAACACTTCACGCCGATGGCACCGGGTATGGATCCGATGCAAGTCAAGATTATGAAGTACATGCCGCTGGCGTTCGGTTTGCTGATGCTGTTCATGCCGGCCGGTCTGGTGCTGTACTGGGTCGTCAGCGGCCTGATCGGTCTGGGCATCATGCTGTTTATCAACAAGCGCGTGGACGCACAGAACACGGGTGGCAATGTCGTCGTCAGCTGACCGCGATACCATCGTTGCCGTCGCCACCGGTTCGGTGGCGGCAGGGGTTGGCATCGTCCGCCTCTCCGGCCCGTTGGCCCATGACATCGCCGCACGAGTGTGCGGCGTTGTCGCATTCAAGCCGCGCGTTGCAACCTATCGCGCCTTCCGCGATGAGCAGGGCACCGTCCTTGACGATGGCTTGGGTCTGTATTTCCCCGGCCCCAACAGTTTTACCGGCGAAGATGTCACCGAGCTGCAAGCACATGGCGCACCCGCGGTCTTGCAGGAACTTGTCGCGTTGTGTGTACGACTGGGTGCACGCCGCGCACGAGCAGGGGAATTCTCCGAGCGTGCCTTTTTAGAAGGCCGCATGGACTTGCTGCAAGCCGAGGCCATCGCCGATCTGATCAACGCCACCGATGCGCGGGCCGCACGTGCCGCGCGTCGCTCGATGCAGGGCGACTTTTCGCGTCGCGTCGATGAAGTCTCGCAACTGCTGCTCAACACGCGCATCCACGTCGAAGCCGCCATCGATTTTGTCGATGAGTCGCTGGAGACACTCGGACTGCGTCAGCTCGAAACCAATCTCTCTCGTGTCGATACGGCGCTGGAGGAACTGCTGGCCGCTGCCGAACGCGGTCGTCGCCTCAACGAAGGCGCGCATGTCGTGCTGCTCGGTGCACCGAACGCCGGCAAGAGTTCCCTGCTCAACGCACTGGCCGGCTACGATCGTGCCATCGTCACTGACATTGCCGGCACCACGCGCGATCTGCTGCACGAGGTCGTACGCGTCGATGGCGTCTCGCTCGAGTTAGTGGATACCGCAGGTCTGCGCGACTCCGCCGATGCGATCGAACAGGAAGGCATTCGCCGCGCCCGCGCCCAGGCCATGCATGCCGACTTGGCGCTGATTGTGTTGGATGCACGCCATCCGGACATTGCGGCCGTGGCCACCGATGCACGCGATGTCGCCAAGCGCTTGTGGATTTACAACAAGTCCGACTTGCTCGACGCCGCACCCTTGCTTACCCATCGCGAAGAGTTCCCCGACGATCCGTTTGTCATCATCTCCGCCAAACATGGTGCGGGACTTGGCGAACTGCGCGAGGCGATTACCCGTAGCGTCGGCGTGGAACAGCTGGCCGAGTCCGAAGGCGAGTTCTCGGCACGTGCCCGTCACACCGAAGCGCTGCAGCGCACGCAGGTGTGGGTCGGCACTTCACGCATGCATCTGGCACATGAAGATCTCGAACTGTGCGCCGAGGCTCTGCGCATTGCGCACGACACGCTAGGCGAACTGACCGGCCGCATCTCGCCCGATGAACTGCTGGGACATATTTTCAGCTCCTTCTGCATCGGCAAATAAGCGCCGCTCCACGTAGAATTCAACAGATGAATGAAATTATCTGTCCGCATTGCCATAAGGCGTTCAAGGTCGACGAGTCAGGCTACGCTGACTTGCTTAAGCAAGTGCGCGATAAGGAATTCGACAAGCAACTGCATGAGCGCCTCGAAATGGCGGAGCGCGATAAGGCAAACGCGCTCGAGCTGGAACGCGCGCGCCAGGCAACGTTGCAACAGCAATCGGTCTCAGCCTTGCAGCAGGAGATCATGCAGCTCAAAGGACAGTTGGCTTCGTTTGATACACAACGCCAGCTGGCCGTTGTGCAGGCCGTTAACGCCATCGAAAAGGAGCGTGATGAGTTGCGCGGCAAACTGTCGACCACCGAGCTGCAGAAGTCGGTGTCCGAACAGGAGCTCAAAGCTCATTACGAGCTGCGCCTGAAAGATCGCGAAGAAGAGATCGTCCGACTGCGCGACATGAAAGCCAAGCTCTCCACCAAGATGGTGGGTGAGACGCTGGAGCAGCACTGCGAGACGGAATTCAACCGCCTTCGCGCTACCGCATTTCCGCGCGCCTATTTTGAAAAAGACAACGATGCGCGCAGCGGCAGCAAGGGCGACTACATCTATCGGGATTATGACGAAGCGGGGACCGAGTACGTCTCGATCATGTTTGACATGAAGAACGAAGACGACCGCACCGCGACCAAGAAAAAGAACGAGGACTTTTTAAAGGAACTGGATCGCGACCGCGTCGAGAAGGGATGCGAGTATGCGGTGCTGGTGTCGCGGCTGGAACCGGAAAGCGAGCTGTACAACTCCGGCATCGTCGACATGTCGCACCGCTATCCCAAGATGTACGTTGTGCGGCCGCAGTTCTTTGTGCCGATGATCACCTTGCTCCGCAATGCCGCGCAGAACTCGGCGCAGTACAAGACCGAGCTGGCACTGGTGCGGGCGCAAAACATCGACATCACCAACTTCGAAGACAAGCTCGAGAAATTCAAGGGCGCATTCAGCCGCAACTACGACCTGGCGTCCAAGCAGTTCCAGAAGGCCATCGATGAAATCGACAAGTCCATTGCGAATCTGCAAAAGACGAAGGACGCGCTGCTAAGTGCCGGCAACAACCTGCGACTGGCCAATGACAAGGCGCAGGATGTGACGATCAAGCGCCTGACGCACCGGAACCCGACCATGAAGCAGAAGTTTGCCGATGCCCGCAAGGCGGACATGCAGCTGCCAGGCGCGGTCGAGGACGCCGCCGACTAATTAGGCCGTCGGCTTTTTAAAGGCGAGCATGCGGGCTTTGCCTCGCTGTACAACCTCATCGTTCTGGTTGAGCGTTTCCATCTGTACAACGATATAGCCGCGGTCGGGCTTGGACATGGAGCCGCGCACGTTTTGCACAGTGACCACAAGACGCAATACATCACCGGGACGCACGGGTAGAGGCCAGGCCAATTCACTGCCGGCGCCGATCAGTCCGCCTTGAACCGGAACGGTCTGAACCAGCAGACGCATCGAGATGGCAGCCGTATGCCACCCGCTGGCTGCCAGGCCGCCGAAAAACGTGTCGCGTGCAGCGATCGGATCGAGATGGAACGGCTGCGGATCAAACTCCGATGCAAATTCGACGATCTGCGTGGCGGTGAGCGGCGGGTAGGTGCCGCTGAAAAATGTCATGCCGACTTCAAAATCTTCGAGATAAAGGCCCATAGCTGCAGAGTTCGTGAATCCAACCTGCATTGTAAGCCTGTCCTCACGGCGGATCAGGCACAATAGTTCCATGACTCGACTTTTGCTTATGACCGCGGCACTCGCCGTTATCATCCTGGTGCGCTTTATCAGCGACCAATCCGCAATCAAACGCCTTGCCGAGCGCTCCGGCCTGAGCCGACTGCAGGCCAGAGCGCTATTTCGCGCAGAAATCTACAACACCATGGCCGCCAACAAGCTGACGGCGCTCGCCTTTCTGGCAGCGCTTGGCTACGGAATCTGGCTGTTTCTGCACACGACCGGACCCGACCGCGTGCTGATGCCCATTCTGACCATCATTCTGGCGATGGAGTTCGGTCGCTACCTTACCCGCAAAGAGGCCGACGCGCACATCGAACAGCGCCTGGCGCAACGGAATCCAAAACCGAATGAATGACATGACGACACCTGTATCCAATCGCCCGCATTGGGGCGTACTCGGCACCACCTTGTGGGGCATCGTGCTGTTCGGCGTGTTCTCCATTGCACAAACAGTGGGTGCGCTGGGGGCCGGCATTGATACCTCGCAGGGCACGCCGACTGCGCAGGATCTGGAACGCATGCTGCCTGAACTCGTTAGTAACGGCAATGTGCTGATCATGGCCACGCTGCTGGCCTTTATCGTGACAGTGCCGCTGATGCTGCTGGTGATCAAGCTCAAGCGCGGCAGCACCATTCGCGATTATCTGGCATTGCACAGTGCGACCCTTCGCCAGTACGTGAAGTGGATTGCGATCATGGCCATTGCCGTGGTCGTGCTGGGTCTGATCGGCGAGTCCATGAACGAAAAGTCCGCTGACGCTTTTACGCAAGGCGTCTTTAGCAGTGCCAACAACAAGGTAATGTTGTTCATTGCCGTTGCGGCGCTGGCTCCGATCTTTGAAGAGCTGTTTTTCCGCGGCTTTCTCTACAAGGGATTGGCGAACAGCCGACTGGGTGTCAATGGCGCGATTGTGCTGACCTCGGTGTTGTGGGCCGTCATCCATCTGCAGTACGACTGGTACCCGATCTTTATGATCTTTGTGATGGGCATCCTGTTAGGCCTTGCGCGCCATCGCACCAACTCCATCGGCGTGCCGATTGCGATGCATGCGTTCAATAACTTCAGCTCGCTGATGCTGATCAGTCTCGGCGTCGGCTGACACCGAGCACCGGACATAAAAAACGCCGCCAAATTTTTGGCGGCGTTTCTATTTCAGTCCTTATTCGCCCTTGGCGCAGCCGGTCATGGTGCGGCCATCAACCGAGGCGCTGACCCAATAGTTGAACGGCCGGCCGGACATGCTGTCCAGACATTTGCGCTCCACAAAGGTAAACGAGAAGGGCTTGCCGGCATTTTCACCGGAATACACGACCTTGTTGCCCTCGCCACTGCGCCTGGCGGTCAGCATCACGCCATCCTGATTCTCAAGCGTGGCAAACAGCACCATGCCGTTGTCGACTTGCGCATTCCAGAACGGCTCGTTGCCGTACGCCTTAAAGTTGGTCGACTTGACCTTGGAATTGTCGGGCGCATCCGCGGCCGGAGTCGCCGGTTGTGTAGCAGTCGCGGCACCTGTCGAAGGCGCTGCGGGCGCGGCAGCAGCGGTAGCATCCGGCGCAGTGGTGGTGCCATCGGACGGATTTTGCACCATGGCTTCTTCGCCTAACGGAGCTTCTTCGACCGCAAAGGGTTCCTCAACCGGAGGCGGCTCGACTGCAGCGGCAGCCTGCGCATCGGCATCGGCTTGCGAGGGCGTCCGCGAACAGCCAAACAGCGAAACGGCAAGACCCGCAGTGGCGAGCATTACGAAGACCGGCGAACGATTGCGCATGAAACAACCCCGAAACGATGAGTGAAAGACTAGAGCTCTAGACTACCAAACTTGGTTGCGGGACCCTTAAGCGATGCGTAACGCGAAAGCGGAACGCGCGACAAAAAAACGGCCCCGGACGAATCCGGGGCCGCTTAGCTTGTCGCTAACTTACACGCTTAGAACGTGTAGCGGGGGCCCACAAAGAAGCCGGTGGCGCCGTCAGCGATCTTGACATCGCCGGCGACCGACCAGTTCGGAGTGAACTTCACTTCGGCACCCAGGCGGCCGTAGACGTCGCCGTCCACGTTGTCGCCGTCTTCATAACCCAGCGAAGCCGAGCCGATGAAGTTCGGAGCCAGACGGCTCTTCACGCCGCCTTCAACGCTGTAACCGTCTTGCTTGTAACCGGTAGCCTTGTAGTTTTCATAGGCAACCTTGGTCACGAAGTCGGTCGAAGTCGTGATGGCGCGGTTGTAACCGACACCGGCTTGGGCGTGCTTGAGCTTCACGTCGGTGTTATCGATCTTTTGCTGATCGTAACCGCCGAACAGGTGGAAGTTCGGAGAAATTGCGCCCGAGCCCTTCAGTGCCCAGCCGTCTGCGTCGGCGCCGCCATCGGCGTTGGTGCGGGCGTAGCCGCCTTCGACGTAGTTGTAGCTGATGCCGTCAGCAGCCATAGCCGAGAACGGCAGAGCGGCGGCCAGGGTCAGTGCAATCAAAGAACGCTTCATGATGTAAAACCTCACATTTCAAAAGTGAGCCGGATCGTCGAGTGATCCGACAATCGACAAAGACATACTTCGTCGACAGGTCCCAGTATCCAGTTGCGCATTTAATGAACTCTGAATTCCACAAATGTGAATTCAGCTTCCATGCAGGCCTAATTTCAAGGGTTTTTAACAATTTCACGCACAGCAAAAACGGCAGCGCGATACGCCATCGCTATAACAATGGCTCAAAGACCGCCTTCGTAACCGTGCTGACGCCACGCCTCGTACACCATCACGGCCACGGTGTTGGACAAATTCAATGAGCGATTGTCGGGCCGCATCGGAAGGCGCAACCGTTGCGTCGCGGGAATAGACTCCAGCAGCTCCGCCGGTAGCCCGCGTGTCTCAGGTCCGAACAGAAACACATCGCCTGCTACAAACGCGATCTGATCCGGTCGCGACGAACCCTTGGTCGATAACGCAAACACGCGCGGCGGATGCCCCTCGGCGGCGGCAATAAATTCGAGTGCCGATTCGAGCGAAGGATGGACCTGCATCCGCGCGAACTCGTGATAATCGAGCCCTGCACGACGCATCTGCTTGTGATCAATCGGAAAGCCCAACGGCTCGACCAGATGCAGCTGCGCACCCGTGTTGGCACACAGCCGGATCACATTGCCGGTGTTGGGTGGGATCTCGGGTTCGAACAGGACGACATGAAACATTCTCCTATTATGAAGCGCCAACCGTGACTTTAGGCCCATAGCCCGTGCAAAGGCCCAGCACTTATAGTGAGGTCTGCGTGTCGGCCGCCAGGCAGACACTTGCTTGCACTTTCTAATTTAGGGTTGAACTGCAATGAATCATGCTCCCCGTTTGAGTGGCCTCGCTTTGGCCGTGATTGCCGGCTTGGGCGTTGCCACGCTGGCTCCGTCTGTTGCCGATGCCGCACCGAAGGCTGCGACGAAGGCCGCCGCCAAGTCCACTGTTGATATTCCGTATGAGCAGTTCACCCTGCCTAATGGCCTGCGCGTCATTGTGCACACCGATCGCAAAGCGCCGATCGTGGCCGTCAACGTGTGGTATCACGTGGGTTCCAAAGATGAGCCGGCGGGCCGCAGCGGCTTCGCCCACTTGTTCGAACACCTGATGTTCAACGGTTCCGAGAACCACAAGGGCGAGTACTTTGAGCCGTTCGAACAGGTCGGCGCCACCGACATGAACGGTACAACCAACTCCGACCGCACTAATTACTTCCAGAACGTGCCGACCACGGCGCTGGATATGGCGCTGTGGATGGAGTCCGATCGCATGGGCCACCTGTTGGGTGCCATCGATCAGAAAACGCTCGATGAGCAACGCGGCGTCGTCCAGAACGAAAAGCGCCAAGGCGAAAATCAGCCTTACGGCCAGCTGCGTTACCTGCTCTCGGAAAACGTGTACCCGAAGGGTCACCCGTATCACCACACCACCATCGGTTCGATGAACGATCTCAACGCGGCCTCGCTTGAAGACGTCAAGAACTGGTTCCGTTCCTGGTACGGCCCGAACAATGCGGTGCTGGTGCTGGCCGGTGACATCGATGTCGCCCGCGCCAAGCAACTGACCATGAAGTACTTCGGCGACATTCCGGCCACCCCGACGCTGAAGCAACCGGCCGTCAACGTGCCCAAGCGCAGCAACACCCGCCAAGTCATCGAGGACAACGTCCCGCAAGTGCGCATCTTCCGCGCCTGGCCGGTGGCTGCAGTGACCAGCCGCGATTCTGATCGTCTGGATCTGCTGTCGTCGGTGCTCGGCGGCTCCAAGAGCTCGCGACTGGACAAGCGTCTGGTCCACGAAGAAAAGCTGGTCGATAGCGTCGGCACCAGCGTGAGCGGCGCACAGCTGTCGTCGATGTTCATGATCAACGCCGCGCTGAAAGAGGGCGTCGATCCGGCCCGCGTCGAAAAAATCATCGACGAAGAACTCAATCGTCTGATCAAGGAAGGCCCGACCGCCGAAGAACTCGAACGGGCTCGCGGTTCGGCTCGCGCCGGCTTCGTGCGTGGCGTTGAGCGCATCGGTGGCTTCGGCGGCAAGGCCGACGTGCTGGCCGCATGTGCCATCTACGAAAACAATCCGGGCTGCTACAAGGATTCGATCAAGGCTTACGACACCGCGACCAAGGCCGATCTGCAAGCCGTCGGTCGCAAGTACCTGCTGGGTAACGGCAGCCATACCATCGTCGTGAACAAGGGCAAGCGCACTCCGCTGGTCGAAGAACCTGCAGTCGCCGCCAAGCCGATCACCCTGCCGCCGGTCTCGGCTCAGTACAAAGTCACGCCTTCGGACGTGGATCGCAGCAAGGGCGTCATCGTTCCGACCGAGTTCCCGCAGCTGAAGCTGCCGAAGCTGGAACGCGCCACGCTGGCCAACGGCACGCAAGTGATCCTGGCGCAACGTCACGAAATTCCGGTCATCAACTTCAACTGGATGTTCAACGGCGGCTTCGCCTCCGATCCCAAGGACAAGCTGGGCGTGGCCAACATGGCCCTCGGCCTGCTCGATGAGGGTGCGGGCAATCTCGATTCGCTGGCATTCGCTTCCAAGGCCGAAGCTTTGGGTGCGGTGATGGGTGCCGGTGCCTCGCTCGACGGTTCCACCGCTTCGATGTCGGCCATGAAGGATCAGCTAGATCCGTCGCTGGCCCTGTTTGCTGACATGCTGCAACGTCCGCGTTTCGATCAGAAGGAAGTCGATCGCGTGCAGGCCACCTGGCTGTCGGGCATCCGCTCTGAAAAGGCCAGCCCGGGTAGCGCCGCTTCGCGCGTGCTGCCGGTCGTGCTGTTCGGTAAGGACAACGCATACGGCATTCCGTTCTCGGGTACCGGTTATGAAAGCACGGCCGCCAAGCTGACTCGCGCCGATCTGCTGCAATACGTGGCCAACTATGTACGCCCCGAAGGCTCGACCCTCGTCGTCGTGGGTGACACCACCCTCAACGAAATCGTGCCCAAGTTGAACAAGTACTTCGGCACCTGGAAGGGCACGGGCACCGCACCGCAAGCCGCCAACACGGTGGCCGTGGAACGTCCGGCTTCGACCAAGGTGTATCTGATCGATCAGCCGGGCGCTGTGCAAGCCAATATCTTTGGCGGCCAGCTGCAAGTGCCGCCGAGCGGCGATGAAAAGGAAGTGCTGCTCGACATGGCCAACGAGGTCATCGGCGGCTCGTTCACCTCGCGCCTGAACATGAACCTGCGTGAAGACAAGCATTGGTCCTACGGCGCCCGTACCGGCCTTCGTAATGCTCTGGGTCAACGCCCGTGGGTGGTGAGTGCACCGGTTCAGATCGACAAGACCGCTGAGTCGCTGGTCGAAGCCAACAAGGAAGTGCAGGCTCTGGCAAGCGCCGGCAAGCCGGTCACGCAAGCCGAAGTCGACAAGATCCGCGCCAACGAACTGCGTTCGCTGCCGGGTCAGTTCGAAGTGGCCAACGCCGTCTCGGGCATGATCATGGGCAACGTCCGCTACGGCCGTCCCGATGACTACATCGCCCGTCGCAGCGCCGTGATCGCCTCCATGCAACCGGCCCAGATCGACGCGGCTGCCAAAGCCTTCGACCCGAACCGTATGGTCTGGGTGGTGGTGGGCGACCTGTCCAAGATCGAAAAGCCGATCCGCGACCTGAATCTGGGACCGGTCGAAATCCTGGATGCCGACGGCAATCCCGTAAAGTAAGCCCTGCGCTCAAGGCGGGACGGACAGCCGTCTCGCCTTGATTTTCTCGGAAAGTGACCGCATATCCGATAAAATAGCTGTCTACTTACCGAGATCTGCCCATGCTGTTTCAACACGTTGCCATCGCCGGCCTGGCCCATATCGATGCGCCCAAGAGCCTGAGTTCCGACGAGATCAATGCCCGCCTGCGTCCCACCATGGACCGACTGGGTATCAAGGTCGACGTGCTGGGTGACATTGCCGGTATCAAGGCCCGCCGCCTGTGGGATGGCCCGATGCAAGCCTCCGATGCCGCCACTCTGGCCGGTGTCAAAGCCCTGGCCGATGCCGGTGTCGATCCGTCGCGCATTGGCGTGCTGATCAATACCTCGGTCTCGCGTGATTATCTCGAGCCGTCCACGGCCTCGATCGTCAGCGGCAACTTGGGTCTGAGCGATACCTGTCAGAACTTTGACGTTGCCAATGCCTGTCTGGCCTTCATCAATGGCATGGACATTGCGGCGCGCATGATTGAGCGCGGTGAAATCGAGTACGCCCTGATTGTCGATGGCGAAACCGCTGACCTGGCTTACGAGAACACCATCAACCGTCTCAATGCCGAGGGCACGACGGAAGACGACTTCCGCAACGAACTCGCCACGCTGACGTTGGGTTCGGGTGCTGCAGCAATGGTCATGGCCCGCGCCGAACTGGTGCCGGGTGCGCCGCGCTATCGCGGTGGCGTGACGCGTGCCGCCACGGAGTGGAACAAGCTGTGCCGCGGTAATCTCGATCGTATGGTCACCGACACGCGCATGTTGCTGATCGAAGGCATCAAACTCGCCGAAAAGACCTTTGCCGCTGCACGCCAAGCCATGGGCTGGGTCGCCGAAGAGCTCGACCAGTTCGTCGTGCACCAGGTGTCGCAAGTTCACACCAAGTCGTTCACGGCAGCGCTGGGTGTCGATCCGCGCAAAGTCATGACGATTTTCCACGAGCACGGCAATATCGGTCCAGCTTCGGTGCCAATCGTACTGAGCAAACTGCGTGAGGCCGGCAAGCTCAAGAAGGGCGATCGCGTGGCTCTGATGGGTATCGGCTCGGGTCTCAACTGCTCGATGGCCGAAGTCGTCTGGTAAAGCGGATATTGGTAATTGGAAATTGGGAGTTGGTAGTTGGTAATTGGAAATTGGGAATTGGTAAATAGTAGTTAGGCCGGCGCCGGTCGAATCCGCTGCTCGTCGCTCCTGCCTTTGCCTTTGCTCTTGCTCTCACCAATTACCATTTCCCATTCACCAATTACCAATTACCATTTCCCATTCACCATTTACCGCCCCATCACGGCTTGGCCTAATCTATAGGAATCAGGTCGTTTCTCTTTAGGGGTTGCATGTCGTCGGTGCCGGGTCCGGGTCTATATGAGTTTCGTGACAGTCGCGTAGAGCGGCTCGTTGCAGATCTCGACCGCACGATCAAATCCAATCCGGCCCATGAAACCGCCTTGCTGGTGCCCAGCATCGTGGTAGTGGCCAATGCGGGTTTGCGCCGTTGGTTGCCGCTCGAGCTCGCACGCACTCGGCAACGTCAGGGGCAGCGCGGTGTCGTTGCCGATTTGCAGACGCTGCTGCCGTCGGCCTATTTCAAGAAACTCGGGCGCCGAGTGCTCGGCACTGCCGCACAGGGCATGGAGTCGTATGAGTCTGCGGCCCTGCCGTTTCGCATTTATTCCGAGCTGGGTCACATGGGCGATCCGCAGCTCGACGCGTATCTCGGCACTGAGACCAGTGTCGCCGGTCGCGCCGTTCGGCGTTGGGGTCTCGCGCAACGCTTAGCGCAGCTCTATGCCGAGTACATGATCTATCGGCCCGACTGGTTGAGTGACTGGCAACGCACTTCGTCGCCGCAGATTGCCGGCGTGCCCGTCACGCCTTCGTTCGTGCCCGAGTTGTGGCGTCGGTTGGCGGCGGCGGACGGGTTGCATCGTGGTGCCTTCCTGCAGCAACAGGCGTTGCAACTCGATCGCACTGCCATGCCGGCGCTGGTCGATGAATCCGATACGGCGCCCGTGCATGTGTTCGGGTTTACGCACATGCCGCAGGTGGAGCTCGCGGTGTGGTCGGCCATTGCCAAGCATCGACCGGTGTTTTTCTATCTGCCCGATCCGGCCGATGTGCATTGGACCGGCATTTCGGATCTGTATCGCAGTCGGCGTGAGGCCTTGCAGACGGACGACTACGAGCAAGTCAAACTCTTGGAAGATGAGCTCCAGGCCGATGTGCATCCGCTGTTGCGGTCGTGGAGTCGGCTCGGTCAGCACTTCTTTATGCAACTCGAGAATCTCGCCTTGAATTCGCTCGGGAGAGAGCGGAATCAGGAAATTGAACTCGAATCTGCGAGCCGACTGCATGCCGTGCAGTACAGCATTCGCGCCAATGAAATTGACGCGCTCCAATGTTCTGCAGATCGCAGTGATGCGTCATTGCGTGTGCATAGTGCCGTCACCGCATTGCGTGAACTCGAGGTGTTGCGTGATGCGCTTTGGGATGCCTTCGCAAAGGATCCGACTTTAAAGCCGTCCGATGTGCTGATCATGGCGCCGCGCATGGCGACTTATGCGCCGTATTTACCCGCAATTTTTGGCCCGGCCGCGACGGTTGGCCGTCAGCAATTGCCGTATCAGATTGCCGATGTTGCATTGGCATCCACGCATCCGTTCTTTGTTGCTGTCGGACGTTTGCTCGATTTGCTCGGCTCGCCAACCGGTCTGTCGCAATTTCTGCAGCTGCTCGAGTCCGAGACTGTGCAGGCCAAGTTCGATCTGAATCCACAACAGGTCGAGGATATTGCCGACACCTTGAACGCGCTCGGCGTGGCCTGGGGTATCGATTCCAAAGATCCGGGTTCGCCGACGCATCATCTGCAGTGGGGCCTTGATCGCCTCATCGCGCAATACCTTATTGGTGAGACGCATCCCGATCCGCATCAGCGGCCGTGCTGGAGTTTTGGTGACCGCAACTTTGTCCCGATTGCCGAGACGCGTGCCGATCCTAAGGATTGGATTGGTACGCTCCAGCAAATCGTCGATGAGTTGCGTAAGGCGCGCGACGAGTCGCAACGCGAGCGGCCGCTGTCAGAGTGGATCGATCTGCTCGAAAGCATTGTCACTAAAGTCGTCTCGGTGCCCGCTGCAGTGGATTCGTATGATTCCGTGTTGCGCTGGGCGCCGCTGTTAGGACAGATGAAGGCTGCCGCCACGCATTTGCCGGAGCCGGTGCCGTTTGCGTTGGCCCGTGTCTGGATGCAGCAGCATCTTGAGAGTGTCGATGAACAGTTGCAGCCCTTGTTCGGCGGCATGACGTTTGCCGATCTCGCCAGTCGCCGCGGTTTGCCGCATGCATTCATTGCGGTGCTGGGTCTCAACGACAAGGACTTCCCGCGTCAGGCGAGTGATCAGGGGCTCGATCTGATGCGCCGCTATCCGCGCATTGGCGATCGTCCTTATGCAGTCGATGACCGTTATGCGTTTCTTGAGGCGGTGATGGCGGCGCGCAAGCAGTTGCACCTGAGTTATCAGGGGCGTAGCGATCGCGACGGCTCGGTCCGCAATGCGGCGCTGCCACTGCAGGATCTGATCAATACCATGGGCGGAACAAAAGATGCGCCGTGGTTCTTTGAACATCCGGTGCATGCTCGTGGAGTGATGTCAGCGCGGGCACGTACCGAAGAGTTCGTCGAGGACACCGCCTCCGAGTCGTTTCAGCAAGTGGTTGCCCGCGGACTGGCAGAATCGAGTGGCATCATTCGCCCTGATGATGTCCGTCGCTATTACAAGTCGCCGTTTGAGACGGTGGCAAGGCTCGGTGCCGATGCGTTTGCGGACCGGGTTTCGAGTCAGTCCGAGACCGATGTAGAGCCTTTGGATGCGCAGTTTTCGCATCTCGACCGTATGCCTCAATTTGTGGTGCGGGCGCTGTTGCTCGGTCAGACGCTTGAGTACGATCATGCTCCCGAATGGTTGACGGGTTCCGGCAAACTGCCGCCGGGTAGGGCGGGCGATATTGCATGGGCTGATGCTTTGGCGAGCGCACGTGCCGCAGTTGAAGCGATGAGCGAGGTCAATTCTGACTTCCAGAAGCCTATGACTGCCATTCCTGCTGTGCCGGTCGAGGTGGAAATCGAACCGTTTAAGGTACGCGGTCGGATTACCGGTCTGCTGCGCGGCGAGCAGTCGGATTGGCTCGTAACTTGCGCGGTTCGTAAAGCCGACTCCGGGGACTTAAAAGGTCTTGGCATGCATTTCGGCGATCTGATTCCGGCATTTATTGACTGGGCGTTGGCCCGATTGAACAGTCCGGCTTCACGGCAGGTTCGGCCGATGCTCGTCACCGATGGCAAGGTGCATGAGTTATATGCAGACTGGAAAGACTGGTGTGACCGCTTCCATCAGTCTGACGATAGCGGGCGTCGGCAAATGTCGGACGCGTTGCGAATGCAGCTCCGTCTGCTTTTGGCCTTCTTTCAGGCCAATATAGAAGAGCCACGGTTCTACGCCCCCAGGACATCAATGGCTGCCGTTTATGCGAGTGCGGCCAGCGCCTGGAATGACAGCTTCAACCGTACACCCGAGTCTGCATACAGCATCTACAGCCAATTGGCCGACGCCGATGGCTTGTTTGGCGATGCCGATGAAGACAATGAAGATCTGGTAACGCAAATCAAAGGCGATGCTGAGGCGCTGTTGAGAATTCTGCAATTTCGTGAGGCGTTCGAATGAGCACGGTCCACGGTTGGCAGGAACTGAATCTCTCGGCACCTCGACGTGTGCTCATTGAGGCCAGTGCAGGCACGGGCAAGACGTTTACGATTGCGGTTCTGTATTTGCGATTTCTACTTGGTGATGTGTCAGCTGGCGATGTCGAGTCACAGCCGCTGCGCCGCATGCCAAAAGAATTGCTGCTCTCTACGTTTACCGTAGCCGCGGCCGAGGAGTTGCGTCAGCGTGTCCGTCAGCGCGTCGACGATGCCCTGCAGTACGCTGATCATCACGCCGCTACCAGACCGGATTCCATGCACGAGTGGCTGGATGCGCGATGGGCCATAAATGCGAGCTTGCGTAGTGCAGATATCAACCACCTGCGCCGTTGCTGGCTGGAGATGGACGCCGCACCGATTTCTACGCTGCACGCGCTATGCGCAGACGTTCTCGGTGAAGAGCCGCTGCTGACAGGCCAGGATTTTTTGCCGCGACAGCTGGTGGAATCCGGAGAGCTGCAGGACCGCGCCATGAATGTGCTATGGCGTGAGCTTCAGAACGATGCGGGCGTTTCGAAGTGGCTGAAGGACGAAAAGATCCTGAAACGTGAGGATCTGATGCAGTGGCTGAAGCCCTTTCTGCAACCCAAACGCGAATACTCAGTGCCTGAGGATTATGTTCAGGAATCGGAGCGGCACGATCGGGGTGCGATCATTGCGATGGCGGAGACGGTAAGTGAACTGCTGAATGACGACCGCCTGACATTTAATAAAACTCCGGGACCTCCAATTATCGAGGGTGTTCGGCAAGGTCTTGAGGGTTACAGTGAGGGAACGCCGTGGACTTTCCCGAAGTCCGATAAAGCCGCACTCATTGCAGGGCCGCTAGATCTTCTGAGTAAAGCTAAACATAAGAAAGAGGGATCCATTCCGAATACAGAGCGTTTTGATGCGTTCTCTGTTCTCGGAAAAATTGGCGAAGCCAACTCTGCGGCTGTCGTGTCTCGGCTGATCGAGCAGTTGAGTGCGCACATGGATACTCTCAAAGAGTCCCTACGGGTACAGACCTACGACGATCTTCTGCTTGGAGTGCACAAGGCTTTGCAGAGTGACGGTCCAAGCTCTGCAGAGCTGGCTGATCGTCTGTTTGCACGCTGGCCGGTGGCGCTGATTGATGAGTTCCAGGACACCGATGCCGTGCAGTACGAGATTCTCGATCGCATCTATCGCGATGCGGATGGGAACGAACGCGGTGTTCTTGGAATGGTCGGTGACCCCAAGCAGTCGATCTACCGTTTCCGTGGCAGCGACATCGAGGTGTATTCCGATGCGGTTTCCAAAGCTAAGGACAACCGCCTATTGCTCACGCATAACTACCGTTCGGTGCCCGAATACATCCGGGCGCTGAATGAATTTCATGCAGGAGACAATGCGGGATTTGGTAGCGGTGCGCCTTTCACCTTTGAGCCGATTGATGACCCGCGAATGCATTCCCCGATCGGTCGTCCCGCGCTGCACATCTACAAGATTGGGATCGCGAAAGGGGCGAAGGTCGGAGAGACTCGTGCGCACACTGCCAAGATTTGCGCCAGGCTTGTGAAGGAATTACTGGAGTCGCGCAGCACCGAAGAAGGCAAGCCGATTTCTCCAAACGATATCGCCATTCTGGTCTACAAAAACGCCGAGGCGGTCCGGCTGCAGAAGGCTCTGAGTAAGGTAGGGATCGCCAGCGTCATCGGTAAGGGCAAGTCGGTCTTTGAATCTTCATGGACTACCGAGCTGCAGCTATTGCTCGCATCGGCCATCTATCCGTCGAACCCGCAAAGGTTGCGAGCGTTACTGCTGTCGCGACTCTATGGAGAGAACGCGCACTCGATTAAGCAAATGAGCGATGCCCAACAGGATGCGTTGCTGGCGCAGGCAGCATACTGGAATTCTGTATTGCACGAGCGCGGTGTCATCGGAATGGTTGAGGCGTTTCTCGCGTCGAATCAGGAACGTCTGTCTGCGCGCGCTGACTTTGATCGGTTGCATACCGACTTACTGCATTTGGCCGAGCTGCTACAGGTGCAGCTGGCACAAGGTGCGGCGTTAGAGTCCCTGATCGGTTGGATGCAGAGGCAGCGTCATGAAAATGACAATCCCGATGACAGAAGCCGTAGCCGTCGAATGGAGTCTGAAGGTGGCAAGGTGCGGATCATGACGATTCACGCCAGCAAGGGCCTGGAGTTTCCCTATGTATTGCTGCCCTCAGCATGGGACTCTGATCTCTCGAAAGGTAAGGAGACGCCGCTAGTTCGAATCCCGGGTACGTTCACCTACCGTCCTGCCTTCGGTGTGGAGGAGAAGAACGCATTCAAACAGTCCAGGTTGGAAGAAGACTACCGATTGCTGTATGTGGCCATGACACGAGCGTCGGTTGAATGTCACATGTTTGCAGGCTTTGGTGAAGGGGCCCCTAAGGGCGGTGCGTTGCATACGCGGATGGGACATTTTGCAATGACTTCGAGCGCATCGGTTGAAGTACATGACGAGTTGCCGCAGCGTCGCTCGCATTCATACGTGTTGCCGCCGGTGGAGTCGGACAGTGCAGAGAGTGCAGACTCCAATCGTGCTGTGGAGATTACAGATATCAATAGTCGGTTGATTCGCGCGCACAGCTTTAGCGGACTGAATAAGCGCGTGAAGCATCGGACTGAGCGGCTGGACAGCGAGCTCGAGAATCGTCCTGCAGCCGACGAAGCCGCTGCCGATCACGACGGAAGCGACGCCGGTGTTGAGATTGAGCCTGCGGTGGATCGTCGCGACGGACTGTGGGCGATTCGCGGTGAGCAGATCGGCAATCTGTTGCACAAGGCACTGGAGTTGGCGCTGCCGCAACCCAGTGAGGAACGCATGCAGCGCTCACTCGATGCGGCGATGGAGTTCGAATCGTTCCGACTGACGCCGCGACAGCTCGAGGCGATGAGTGAGCCGCAGTTCCGCGAGGCCATGCTTTCGTGGTTGTGGCAGGTTGCCAATGTGCAACTGCTTGCAGATGACACGCTGACGTTGTGTGACTTGCCGGGGCGAGCAATTCGTCGCGAATTGGATTTCCATTTGAGCATCCGCACTGATGCGGCGGCCCGCAAATCAATTGCCGATCGCATCAATGCGTTGCGCAAAGGCGGTGAGCTTGGACGTGCTGACGACTGGCAACGTGTAGTGGAGTTCATCGGGTCAGGTCATATGCAGGGTTTCCTAAAGGGCTCGGCTGACTTGGTGTTTGAACACCACGACCGTTACTACGTGCTCGATTACAAGAGCAATGTATTGGGTGGTGATCCGGCTAACTTCAGTCCTGACCGAATCGATACGCTGGCGATGCGCAATCCCGGCGGCTACTGGATGCAGGCATTCCTTTACACCTTGGTATTGCATCGCATGCTGCGGGATCGGTTGGGCGCGGCCTATGATCCGCAAACGAAATTGGGCGGTGCGATCTATGTGTTTGCGCGCGGCATTGGCGAGAAGGCGGCCGGACCGCGTGGCGGGATCTGGTACGAAACGTTTGACCTGGAACTGATCGAAGCGGCAGATGCACTGCTGTCCGGCATTGAGGACGCGGCATGAGCGCTGAATTGACTAAGAAATCCGGCGAGCCGGTTGAGCGCGACGCATTGGATCTGGCGGTGGCGTCGTGGTTCCGTCGGTTGGGTGCGCCGTCTGCAATAGCCGAGCTTGCATTGTGGGCGAACTATGCCGACCGACAGGCGAATGCGGCAGTCAGTCTGCAGCAGATTGAGCATTGGAGTAATACATCTCCACTTACTGAGGTTCCGAAGTCGGAGTGGATTCTTCCCGCCGATCAGTTCGGTACGCTGCCGGTGCGGCCGCTAGTCGCAGATGATCAGCAACGCGTATTTCTGTATCGCAATTACGCCGGTGAGCATGAAGTCGCCGAGCGGCTGATCGCTCGCTTGCACGTGGCGGAATCTGAGCCGGTAGCGGAGGAATCGATCCTGGCGCTGTTCGGGCCCGCCACCGACACCGACGATGCATTGCAACGCGAGGCGGTACGACGCGCAGCGCAGCACCGTTTGTTTGTGCTGGCAGGCGGTCCCGGCACCGGCAAGACCACCACGGTGTTCCGCATGCTGCTGGCAGCGCAAGCTAGCGCCGCCGATGTGGCTCTCGCCGCACCTACCGGTAAGGCGGCTCAACGGCTGACCGAGGCCTTGCGATCCGAGGCCGGTCGTCATGCCGGCAAGTCCGATCTCGACACCTTGCGCGCCACTACCGTGCATCGCTGGCTGATCGAAATGGAACGTGGTCAAGTTCGCTCACCCAAAATCCTGGTGATTGACGAAGCCTCGATGCTGGATCTGGATCTGTTGCGCAAGGTACTGCGCGCACTGGATACCGACTCGCGACTGATCCTGGTTGGCGATCCCAATCAGCTGATGTCAGTCGGAACCGGCACCGTGCTTGGCGATCTTGTCGAGAGTTTGCGTGGCCTTCCGCAGATGGTCGAGCTGCAACACAACTTCCGTGTCGCACAGAGTCCGCAGTTAGTTGCCTTGAATCAGCATGCGTTGGCGGGTGACGCGGATGCGTTGATTTCATCTCTGGATGGGCTGCGTGATGTCAGCACTAGAGCGTTGCTGTCATCGCGCGTTGAACAGTGGGCCGATGCGTTGGCCGATGCCATGAAGATCATTGCGGAACAATCCGAAGCGGCCGAGCGCGCACGGGGCTATCTGGAACTGTCGCGACAACGGCAGGTGCTGGCCGCAAATCGCGAAGGCCCTTGGGGCGTTGGCGGTCTTAACCGAGCGATCGAGGCGCGCTTGCTGCGGGAGCGTCAGTCCGATACTTCGGCAGTAGGTAACTTCGAAGGCCGTCGCGTGCTGGTGACGCAGAATCATGCGCCGCTGAATCTGTTCAACGGCGACATCGGCGTGGTGACTCGCGACAGCAACGGCGAGTATCAGGTGTGGTTTGAAATTCTTGATACCGATGGCGTGCTGCAGCTGCGGCCGATTCCTGCATCGGCGATGCCGGCCAACATGTCGGCGTGGGCCATGACGATTCATAAGAGCCAAGGCTCCGAGTTCACCAATCTGGATATCGTGCTGCCCAATGAGGCGACTTCACGCATTCTTTCGCGCCAACTGATCTATACCGCTGTATCGCGGGTCAAGGGCACAGACAACGTCACACGCGTGGATCAGTCGATCCGCATTTGGGGCACACCGCAGGTGCTGGCATCCGGGTTGGAGGAGATCGCGACGCGGACGGGTGGCCTTCGTGACATGTTGCAAAAGGGTGTGCGTGAGCTCAGTGCTCCGGTGCCGCGCGCGACCTGATTAAAATAGTCGGATGAGCGAAACCGATACCGCCGTGCAGGTTAGTGCCAAGCCTTCGAAGTTCAATGCGTACTGGCGACTGATGCGGGCCGACCGTCCGATCGGGTGGCTACTGCTGTTGTGGCCGACGTTATGGGCACTGTGGCTGGCGGCGGACGGGCTGCCTTCGTGGCATGTGTTGCTGGTGTTTGTGGCCGGCGTGTGGCTGACGCGCGCGGCCGGCTGTGTGATCAACGATTACGCCGACCGCTGGCTCGACCCGCATGTAGCGCGCACGCGCAACCGACCGCTCGCAACAGGTGAAGTGTCGGGACGCGAGGCGCTGATCTTATTTGCAGTGCTGATGTTGGTGGCATTCGCGTTAGTGCTCACCTTGAACCGACTGACGATTTTGCTCAGCCTCATTGCTGCATTCTTAGCGGCAACGTATCCGTACATGAAGCGGCACATCCCCGCGCCGCAGATGTATCTGGGCTTGGCGTTCGGGTTCGGCATTCCGATGGCGTTCGCAGCGGTGCAGGGTACGGTGCCTGCGATTGCGTGGATTCTGTTTGCGGCCAACGTGGCGTGGTCGACTTATTACGACACGTGGTACGGCATGGTCGATATTCAAGATGATCTGCGCATGGGATCTAAATCGACCGCGATATGGTTCGGCAACAAGTTGTGGCCAATTCAGGCCATGCTGGCGACGGCCTTCTACGTGTTGCTCGTTATTGTCGGCGTGATGTCCGGCATGAAGGCATGGCAACTCGCGGCATCGATTGCCATTGCGATTGCATTGGTCGTGAACTACAAGCTCGCGCGACGTGACTTCTTTGCGGCGTTTTTGCGCAACAACTGGATCGGCGTGATTGTGTTGCTGTGGCTGATGCTGAAAGCCGTAGCGGCTTAGCTCAGACTTCAGTTCGAGTATTCGCTCTTGCGCTCGCGCGACATCAGGCGGCGCAGGCCCTCGGCGGGCGTGATTTCACCATGCAGCGTTTCCTGCACGGCTTGCGAGATCGGCAGTTCAATGCCGTAACGGTTGGCCAGACGCATGACTTCGTCGGCGGTTTGAACGGATTCCACGACTTGGCCGATTTCGCGCACGGCATCATCAATCGACTTGCCGTGACCTAAGGCCAGACCCAGTCGACGGTTACGCGACAGATCACCGGTACAAGTCAGCACCAAGTCGCCAAGACCGGCTAGGCCCATTAGCGTTTCGGCACGACCACCGATGGCCTGATTGAGGCGCATCATTTCGTTGAGGCCGCGAGTGATCAGACCGGCACGCGCATTCAAACCGAGCTCCATGCCATCGGCGACACCGGTAGCAACGGCGAGCACGTTCTTCATTGCGCCACCGAGTTCGGCGCCGAGCATGTCATCGCCCGTGTACGCGCGAAAGTTCGGCGAGTGCATCGACTCGGCCACCATTTCGCAGAACGGTTCGTCCGCACCATGCACCGTCAGTGCAGTGGGCAGACCTTGCGTCACTTCCTTGGCGAAGGATGGACCGGTGACGACAGCCAGCTGCACGTCGGTGCCGAGATATTCTTCGGCAACTTCATGGAGGAAACGACCGCTACCGGGTTCAAAACCTTTGGTTGCCCAAGCGACACCGGCCGTAGCACGACGCAAGGGCGCGATGGCTTGAACCGTTTCAGCAAACGCATGCGAGGGCACGACGATCAGAATCCAATCGGCGCTAGTGACGCAACCGGCCAGATCATCGGACGCGCGCAGCGATTCCGGCAAAGGAATGCCGGGCAGATAACGCGGATTTTCGTGGCGGGTGTTGATCGCATCGATGACGACGCGATCGCGACCCCACAGCACAGTGTCGTGACCGTTGCGTGCGATCAGAGTCGCCAATGCCGTACCCCACGAGCCCGCACCGAGGACCGCGACGCGTTGCAGCGGTGCGGTCGGTTCGGCGGTGTTGGCACCGTTAGAGGAAGTGGCGGTGGCGTTCGGATCAGCAGCCATGGTCACGATCGCTGTGTTGCTTAGCTGTCCAGGTGACGCGGTTCGGCGCCTGCGTCTGCAAGGTTGGCGCCTTCGGCACCTTCTTCAGCGCGCTGACGCATGGCGTCCATGTACAGGCCTTCGAAATTGATCGGCTGCAGCAGGAACGGCGGGAAACCACCGGCTTGGATCAGATCGGACAGCACTTGGCGCGCATAAGGATACAGGATCGACGGAGCTTGCGTGCTCAGCAGGAACTCGACGCCTTGCGCATCGAAACCGGCCAGCGTAAACACACCGGCTTGCTTGACTTCGGCCAGGTAGATGGTCGATTCGCCTTGCTGGCAGTTCAGCGTCAGGTGCAGGACCACTTCGAAGGCATTGTCGGACACCGGAGTGATCTGGTGCTGCATGTTCATGCCGAGGTTGTTCTCGCCGTCCATGTTGAACACGGCCGGAGCGTTCGGCACTTCGAACGACAGATCCTTGACGTAGATCTTTTCGACCATGAATTGGGCGGCTTGTTGGTCGTCGGCTTGCGGCGCAGCGGCGCCGTTGGTCAGGTCATCGGTCATGATGCAGTTCTCTTAAATATTAGGGAATGGGAAATCTGGGGTTCTGTTTGAAGCTTGGGGCAGCGCGGCTGAACTCAAGCCTTGCCTTTCTTGCCCACGACCAGCAGGCCATCGGCCGACCACTTGTCAACGCCGCCATCGAGCACGCCAACGTCGGAAAAGCCCGCTTTCTTCAGTTGCGAAGCGGCCCCACCGGCGGTCAGACCGCGGCGGCACACCAGCACTACCGGCTTGTCTTTGGCGCCCTGCAGCAATTTGTGGTCCGGCTTGAAGTCGGCCATCGGGATGTTCTGCGAGCCGTTGATGTGGGCCTTGTCGAAATCAACCTTGGGCGAGACATCGATCACGACGCCGTTGTCGGCGTTGAGCAGGCGTGTCAGACCGGCACTGCTGACCGACTTGTAGCCGCGGGTCAGGTGCTTGATTTCGTTGATGACGATGGCAACGGTCAAACCAATGAAAATGCCGACCAGCAGCATGTTGCGCTCGGCGAAATCCAGGAGTTGGGCAGTATCCAAGGGGTGAATCCAGGGTAGGGCGGTGAACCCCCTATTCTCTCACACTCGCATTGGTCGGAGCCGTTTGCGCCTGTATTTCTTGGTGATTCCGGCGCTTTTTAGGTTGAACGCACGAAGGCCGCGTATTTCCCGTGCATTGTGGCGGCGACGGTGCCATCGAGCAGCACGACCTGCGCGTGCAGCCACAGTTTGGCCTTCCCCTTGGCTTTGAGCTGTTCGATACACGCGGCGATATTGCTATCGTCCGTGAACGTTGCGGTGGCGGCGAGGTCTTCGCGCACGGGTTTGAGGTATTTGACGGTGGACTCGGCGACATACACATCGCAGTCGAGACCGTGGTCGCGCAGGACCGCGGTGACCAAACCCCAGCAGGCCAGGGTCATCAGCGAGGTCAGCGACCCGCCAAACGCGGTGCCCTTATCGTTGATGTTGGCCGCCAGCGGCGCGGTGAGGGTCAGGTGCTGCTCGGTCAGCTCGGCGATCGCAAGCTGCATTGGCACCAGCGGCGGCATTGAGGCAAACTCGTGGATTAAAGGCGCGCGCTGCTGCTCGATCGACATAATTCTCTTGATGATGGAAACCCGGGACACCCCATATTACGTGATCAGCCTGCGCGGCCCCCTTGCCGGCCCCGTTTTGCGTGGCGAAGGCGCTGCGGTTGCCTCATTTCCCGTGCTCGATCTGACGCCCTGGGTGATTCTCCCGGAGGAAAATTGGACGTGGCCCGAATTTAATCTGGGTGTAATTACCAGTCCCGCAGCTGCGTCGCTGGTGGTCTCGCGATTCGGTTTGTTATTGTCAGGGTATAAATGGTTTGCGCCGGGGCAGGGGACTGCTTCGGTGTTGCGTGCCTTGGTTCCGGTCGCCGCGCCCGTGGATTCACAGGATTCTGAGGGCCTGCTGGCCTTGCCCGAGTTGCAGTCTGTTGCCGGTCAGCGCGTGGCGGTGTTCACAGCGCCGGGCGGCCGAGGACTCATCCCGCAGGTATTGCGCGAGCGCGGCGCCGAGGTCTCCGAGGTGTTCGTGTATCGGCGCGTCGAAGTCGAGCCGGAGCCCGCGGTGCGTGAGCGGTGGGCGGAACTTCGTCAGCGTACCGATGCGCGCGGCATTGTGTGGGTCACCTCGGCGGCGGCTTACCGCGCCTTGCTAGCGCAGCTGTCTGCTGCGGAGCGTTCGGCCTTGAGTGAGCTGCGGCATGTGGTCTCGTCGCCACGGATCGCCTCGGTGGTGGGTTCGCTCGGCGCGACGGATATCGTGCAGGCCGCCGGCCCCGCGGAGTCAGATCTGTGGGACGCCCTTTCCGACGGCCCGATGAACGGCGAACGCCCGCAGGTCGAGGCTTAACATCGGGCTCACGCCGAGTTTGTTAAGAAGAATTAATTACCTCCGTCCCCATTAAGTACTCAAGTCATGAAAGCAATTAAGTGGTTTCTGATTGGCGTCGTGGTTCTGCTGCTGGTCAAGCTGGCATCGTTCTACATGTTCCCGAACAATGCCGGCAACGTGCTCGTGCAGTGGGGCGGTTACGACTACCGCTCCACCGTAGTAGACGCATTCCTGATCGGCCTGGGCATCCTGCTGCTATGGACTACGATCTGGTCACTCCTGACTGCACCCGTACACGCTTACCGCCAGCGCAAGATCGTCAATGATCGAGTGGCCGCCGAACGCGCCGCGCATGAGAAGGCCCTGGCCGAAGCGGCGGCCGCGGCTGAAGCCGACAAGGCCGCCAAGGCCGCAGCCGCTGAAGCGGCTGCCGGCCAGCGGCCGGCAAATGGTATTTAGGAAATGGTAAATGGTGGCGGGCCACCAATGTCTAGTTCCTATTTCCCACTTTCCGGTCGCGGGCAACTAGAAAATAGGAACGAGTAGTTGGAAGCCGGCTACCAGTTACCAACTCCCATTTTCCATTTTCTACTTACGCTCCAAGATCGCAACAACCCCCATCCCGCCCGCGGTGCAGATCGAGATCAGGCAACGGCCCGAGCCGCGCTGCGCCAGCTCTTTGGCGGCCGTGGCGACGATGCGCGCACCGGTGGCGGCGAACGGGTGACCGGCGGCGAGTGACGAACCGTTGGGGTTGATCTTCGAGCGGTCGATGGCGCCCAGCGGGGCGTCTAGGCCGAGGCGATCGCGGCAGTAGTCGGCGTCTTCCCAGGCTTTGAGAGTGCACAGCACTTGGGCGGCAAAGGCCTCGTGGATTTCGTAGAAGTCGAAGTCCTGCAGCGTCAGGCCGTTGCGCTTGAGCATTTCCGGGACGGCGATGGTGGGGGCCATCAGAAGGCCTTCGCCATGGACGAAATCGACGGCGGCGACTTGCACGTCGACCAGGTGGCACAGGACCTCGTGACCGTTGGCGGCGGCCCATTCGTCGGTGCTGAGCAGGCAGGCGGCGGCACCGTCGGTCAGGGGCGTCGAGTTGGCGGCGGTCAGCGTGCCACGGCCCGAGGTGCGGTCAAACGCGGGCTTCAGGGTGGACAGCTTTTCAATCGAGGAGTCGGGGCGCAGGTTGTTGTCGCGCTCGAGACCGCGGAACGGGACCACGAGATCGTCAAAGAAACCGCGATCGTAGGCGGCCGCCAGCTTCTGGTGCGAGGTCAGGGCCCAGGCATCTTGCGCCTCGCGGCTGATGTTCCATTGCTTGGCCATGTCTTCGCAGTGTTGGCCCATCGACTTGCCGGTTCGCGGCTCGGCGACACCCGGGAAATCCGGCTTGAGCTCGGAGAGCCCGAAACCCTTGAATTGCATCAGCTTGTCTTTAGGTGTCTTGGCGGCATTGGCAGCCAGCAGACGGCGACGCAGCGCCTGACCGTAGACGATTGGCACGTCGGAAGTGGAGTCCGAACCGCCGCCGATCCCCACTTCGATTTGGCCGGTGGCGATCTTGGTGGCGATGAGATTGATGGTGTCCAGCGAGGTACCGCACGCACGTTGCACCGTGATGCCCGGAGTCAGCGGCGACAGACCGGACGACAGCGCGGCCTCGCGACCGAGATTCCAGTCGGAGGAGTGCTTGATCACGGCGCCCATGGCCACTTCGCCCAGTTGTTTGCCTTGCAGCCCGAACTGTTCGACCAGCGCGCCAAGGGTCCGCACCGACATGCCCAGGTTGCCCACGTCGTTATAGGCCGTGTTCTGCCGTGCGAAGGGAATACGGACGCCACCGAGCACGGCGACAGGACGGATGGTGCGCATCAGGAATTCTCCGAACAGATGGGCCCGAGGGCCGACAATACGTAGCAGTATAATTAGCGATCCAGTGTAACCCTGCATCCCATGTCGAGCCAACCGCAACGCGCACTTCCTAGCCGACTTCAGCTGTGTCTGGCGATCGAAGTCCGTCCCGACGCCCTGAATCCCGAGCGCACCACGCCACTCGCCGCCATGCTCTCGCCGGATCTGGCCGGTGCCTTGGCTGCTAAAGTTGCGGCCGATCTGGCCACGTTCGATGCGCGTGCTGCCGAATTGGAGCTGGTGACCTGCGGTGCGTTGTATGACCCCGTCGAGGTCCTGCGCCCCACCTGGCGTCTGCACACCGAGCTCGAGAACCTCGCCGCCCGTGCCCCGCGCAAGCCTGCCGTCGCACCCGCCGGTGAGACGCTGGCCGGTCAGGGTCGAGTGATCGCGTTCGGTGCCGCCGAGGGCAAGATGCCCGGCATCCTGCAGCCCGATGCGCAGTTCGGCGTCAGCGCCTTGCTGTTGCTGCCGATCAATCTGCAGGGCGAGCCCGCCATCGCCGAGCCTTTGGCCGCCGAGTTCGAGCGAATCCTGCTGGAGCGCGGAATGGCCTCGGCCGAAACCGCCTTGTTTGTGCAGGAAGCGTTTGAGGTCCCCATCGAGCACGCCCGCTATCTGACCGCCTGGGATCTGGCCGCGATGATGCAGCTGCAATACCGCCACGCCGGTCTGGAATCGCTGTGGCCCCTGATCGAGGCCTGCGCGCTGACCGATCCGCCGCGTACCGCCGAGCTGTCCGGTGACAACGAACCCCCGGCACAAGCTGCCGAAGGCATCGTCACCTTTGCCCCATTACCCGACGACGTGTCGCCCGCGGTAAAGGCGCGCCAGCGTCAGCTGCAGCACGTGCTCGCCGCTCACGGTATCCCGACGACGCACGGGTAAGGCTTATTTTGTCGGCTTGCTGAGCCGTTCCGCCATGCGGGTTTGCCAGCCGGGACCGGTTGCCTTCCACGCGGCCAACACATCGGCCGGAAGACGGATCGTCACCTGCAGTCGCGGGTTGGCAGCTATCGGGCGACCCGCTTTTTTGAATACGGCGCGCGCCAACATTTCATCCGTCAGTTCCGGGAGTTCCTCGTATTCGCTCGCGCTGATCTGATGCGCATCGACACGCTTAAGATCAGATTTCGGCGAAGGCTTGGCCGTAGCATGACGTTTCGGCATGATTTTTGTACCTACGGAAATAGGTCACTTTAGCGCAAATCTGCGGACAGGTGGCCCGTACGCTTACAGCGCGAGGTCAACCCAAGCGGGGGCGTGGTCGGAGGGGCGCTCCCAGTCACGCGGCTCGCGGTCGATGCCGGCGCCGGTGACCGCATCGCGTAGGGCATCACTGACCAAGTTCAGATCGATCCGCAGCCCCAGGTTGCGGCGGTAGGCGGCGGCGCGGTAGTCCCACCAGCTGAACACGCCGGCGTCGTCGTGTTTGAGGCGGAACGCATCGTGCAGACCCAGATCGAGCAGGGATTGCAGGGCGGCACGCTCGGCCTTCGAGGTCAGGATGTGGTCGTCGTTCCAGACGGCGGGGTCGTGGACATCGCGATCATCCGGCGCGATATTGAAGTCGCCGTTCACCA
The DNA here is from genome assembly GCA_936911875.1 of uncultured Lysobacteraceae bacterium. GTDB lineage: Bacteria > Pseudomonadota > Gammaproteobacteria > Xanthomonadales > Xanthomonadaceae > Aquilutibacter. The sequence goes on along the minus strand of CAKZGB010000007.1, from coordinate 60,619 downwards.
CTAGGCGCGGGTGGCGCTGCAGTTCGTCGCCGATCCAGCGCGTCACCGCCTCGAGCCAGCGCAGCTTGTACTCGTACTTGTCGGTGCCGACGTCCTGCCCGTTGACCACGTACAGGTTGAGGATGCGCACGCCGTTGACGGTCGCAGCAATCACGCGGCGTTGCTCGTCGGTAAAGTCCGGGACGTCGGTCAGCACTTCGTCAATTTTGTGCCGCGCAAGAATCGCCACGCCGTTATAGGTCTTTTGCCCCACGAAGGCGCTGCGGTAGCCGAGTTGCAGCAGGGCGTCGTCAGGGAACTTGTGGTCTTCGAGCTTGGTTTCCTGCAGGCACACGACATCGGGCTGGCGCAGTTTGAGCCATTCCTCAAGATGCGGCTGCCGGACATTGAGCGAGTTGACGTTCCACGAGACGATTTTCATTGGCGATCACTTTCCTGCCATTGCTTGTGCACTTGAAGGCCTCAAGAGCACCCGATCATTAAATTTGGTTTTGCCCGATTGTAATCTGCAAACCTGGAAGCACCTATTGGTGCATCAGGCACATGTCGACCGCCGTGCAAACTGAGTTTGCGCTAGATCCGGATGAACTCGAGCAGAGGAACGAAGTCGTGACCATCTGCGGCGCGAATGGCAGATAGGTAGCGTGCGCGCGCTTCGGCAGGTGGCAGGGAAGCGCCCCATGTCAGAGCAGGCGCATTGTTGGCGCGCAAGTACAAATCAGCCATGGCACGCGATGTGCGCCCATTTCCATTGGGAAACGGGTGGATCAACGTTATTCGGTGATGTAGTCGGACGGCTTGTTCGGCGAGCGGATAGCTCCCGAATTCCCGCCAGCCCTCTACTTCGTTGAAGAGTTGCCGCACTGCCATCGATATTTGTGCAGGATCAATCCCTATGTTCCGTTCAGTGGTTCGGTAAGTGCCGGCCCAAGCCCACACCTGTCCAAACAACTTTGCATGCAGCTCGCGAAGAAACACATCTGTAGCGACATTAATGCCGGAGCGGACCCGTGCCTCGGCCCACTGCATGCCGGCGATGATGTTTGCGGCCTCTGCTCCGTTGAGGTCTGCCCGTGTGGCGACGAACGCCAGCTTCAATCCCTGGGCCTCATCCGGGTCGAGCGGTGTCTGTCCGTCTACTGCGGGATACATCCAGGAACGTTGCGCATCGTCTGGTGCGCTCATTCCGGGTCATCCCAAAGTCGGTTGTCGGGAAACTGTCGTTCGATCTCGTGCAGGAGCTGAGTCGGTAGCTCCCGGACTGAGATCGATTGGTCTTCCATCGCCATCGTGTGCAAGGCGCGGCTCTGAAGCCAAGACGTTGCCAGTTCCATGCGCCGATCAGAGATCGTTTGCTCCAGGGGCTGCCGCGGTACCAGAGCAACCACGAGTTCGCAGCCGAGCGCATCCGCGGCACGTCTCAGCGACTCCATGGTCAGATTGCCCTGCGCCTCGCCGAGCTCGAGCTGCATAACGCGTTTTTCGCCCACACCCATGCGGCGGGCAAGCTCGCGACGGGGCATGCCAAGTGCCTCGCGAATCGACCGGATCCAGCCCCCGTGCGGTGCGGCGAGGCTGGAAGGGGGCAAGGATTTCAAGGCGCCAAGTCGCTCGTCGAGTCGCTTACGCGCCAGTTGTCGCATGGGACGGGTGGTAGCCATTGTTACTCCGCAATAGATATTAGGGCCGTCTGGAGAGCAGAACTGACATAAAGAAGTTCCATTATAGTCACATCAACACCCATACAAGTATGGCATTTGTCGTTTATTATGTGTCATGAAAATATAGAACATATAATTAACTACTAGCCATAAATATATGGATAATGTTGGATTGGCCTCGACATCTGCATACAGCACAATAAGATTCTGGACACTGTGAACAAGCACAGCCAACATAAGCTGGAACCTTTACGGACAGGACGAGGATGACTTCAAGGCCTACGAGACTGGAATCCATTAACAAGCGGTTCTGGTTTAAACATCAAGACGGGCATCGACTTTACCCATATAAATTGACGGACCGAAAAACAGGGCAGTACGCTTTCCGTGTCGCAAAGCCCGGGACGGGCGCGAACAGGAACGCGAACCAAGTCTATTTGGAAGATGTAGAAGACGTCGTCCGATACGTTTTTGGGCTGGGATGGTCCGTCCGGATGTGTGACGAGAAAGGTCGGGGCGACGGACTCTACTCGCCAGTTGGGCGCAGTATCGTCGCGACCTCGCAGGTGATTTCGAAAATACTCTCAGAATGAATCCCTGAGGCGGTTATGGCGGAGGCGCCGGAGCAGAGAATCAAGCAGCAACGGTCGCCTTTGCATAAACGTAACGGATTACAGCTCAACGTAAGGACCGAGCCATTCGGGAGCCCGTATGTCTCACAACGACGCACGAAGCGAAAATCCTCCATATGTAAGCCAGCGGCACATATGGATGGGATTGCAAGCCATGTGATAGGCAACTCAACACATGGCGGGTGCCGCGACTGACGGCTCTCAGTCTTGTATGCCGACTACTCGACTCGAATGGAATATACGACGTGGCAGGCGTTGGCCTGAGAGATCGCGTGGAGGCGGCATTTTCGGTAGCCTATTACGATGACCATTCGCCCGTATCTAGATAACCTTCCTGCACTTGGTAGCCGCGTCTATGTTGACGAGGCGGCGACCGTGATCGGCCGCGTGACCTTGGGCGACGACGTGAGCATCTGGCCGGGCACGGTGGTGCGGGGCGACGTGAATTACATCACCGTGGGCGCGCGCACCAATATCCAGGACGGGACCATCGTGCACGTCTCGCACGACAACGTGTTCAACAAGCAGGGCGGCCAGCCAACCATCATTGGCGAAGGCGTGACCGTCGGCCACGGTGCCATCGTGCATGCATGCACCATCGGTGATTACGCACTGATCGGAATGGGCTCGACCATTCTCGACGGCGCGCAGATCGGTGCCTACGCGATTGTCGGTGCGGGCGCGGTGATTCCGCCGGGCAAGGTAATCGGCGAGGGCGAGGTGTGGGTCGGCAATCCGGCCAAGTGCGTGCGCACGCTAGATGCCAAGGGTCGCGAGTCGCTCGAGTACAGCGCCGAGCACTACGTCCGACTCAAAGATCAGTATTTGTCCGCAAACGAAGCGTAAACCGGCGTCGTGTCGGGCATCGCGCCGTCGTTCCACAACGCGTAAGACAGCGCGGCCTGTTCGATCAGCATCGGCAGGCCATCGACAAATGTCTGCACCCCGTGCACGGCAGCCCAGGCGCGCAAGGCGTAGGCCCGCTCACCGTAGTTGAGATCGACCACCAGCGTGCGCGGCGACGCGATCAGCTCGCCCTTTAAGCCGAATGCGGTAACCGGCGATTCGGTGGCAGTGTTGACGATCAGATCGAAGGCGCCGACTTCGGACAGTTGTTCGATGCGGCGGGTGTGCACGCGCGAGGGTTCGCCGATGCGGTCGGCGAGGGCGTCGGCGTTGGCCTGATTGCGGTTGACCAGATACAGCGAGCCGACGCCGGCATCGAGCAGTGCGGGCACGATGGCATGCGCAGCGCCACCGGCACCCAGCACCAGCGTGCGACGGTCGCGCAGGTCCTGACCGAGCGTGCCGGTCAGGGCGCGAATCAGGCCATCGCCATCGGTGAGATCGCCTTGCCAGCCGCCGTCGGGCATGGCGCTGATCGTGTTCACCGCGCCCGAGCGTTCGGCGCGTGGCGAAAGGATGGTGCACACGCCAAACGCTTCGCGCTTGAGTGGCGCGGTGATGTTGGCACCCACGCCACCGCGGGCACAGAACGATTCGAGTGCGGCAGCGAGGCCGCCGGCCGGCACTTCGATGGCCTCGTATTGCAGTTGCGGCTGACCGAACTGCGCAGCAAACGCGCGATGGATCGCCGGCGACAGCGAATGCGATACGGGCGAACCCATCACGGCGTAAATGCTCATTGCTCGTCCTTCAACCATTGCGCTGCATCGAGCGCGAAGTAAGTCAGAATGCCATCGGCACCGGCACGCTTAAAGCCGAGCAGGGCCTCGAGTACACAAGCACGCTCATCGAGCCAACCGTTTTGCGCCGCGGCCTTGAGCATGGCGTATTCGCCACTGACCTGATACGCAAAGGTCGGTACGCCAAACTCGTCCTTGGCGCGACGCACGACATCGAGATAGGGCATGCCCGGTTTGATCATGATCATGTCCGCGCCTTCCTGCAGATCCTGCGCAATTTCCTGCAGGGCCTCGTCGGTGTTGGCGGGATCCATCTGATACGTCTTTTTGTCGGCCTTACCGAGTGCGGTGGCACTGCCCACAGCATCGCGGAAGGGACCGTAGAACGCCGACGCGTACTTAGCGGAATACGCCAGAATGCGCGTGTGGATGTGACCGTCGGACTCGAGCGCATCACGCAGGGCACCGATCCGGCCATCCATCATGTCGCTAGGGGCAACCACGTCGGCACCGGCGCGGGCATGCGAAAGGGCCTGCTGCACTAGGACGTCCACGGTCTCATCGTTCATCACATAACCGGAGGCATCTAAGAGGCCATCCTGTCCGTGCGAGGTATAGGGATCGAGTGCGACGTCGGTGATCACACCGAGTTGCGGGAAGTGGGACTTGAGGGCGCGAACGGCACGCTGGCACAGGCCATCGTCATCGTAAGCGGCGGCGGCATCGAGCGACTTGGCCTCGGGCGCGGTGACCGGGAACAGGGCCAATGCGGGAATGCGCAGTTCGACGGCACGTTCCGCAACGCGCAGCAGTTCATCAATGGAGAGACGTTCGACACCGGGCATCGAGGCAATCGCCTCACGGCCCTGCAATTCGTGCACGAACACGGGGTAAATGAAATCGTTGGCCGTCAGCACATGCTCACGCATCAGCCGCCGGGAGAAGTCATCGCGGCGCATCCGCCGCAAACGGGTATACGGATAGCTCATTCCATTATTTTACGCCCTCTGTCGCCGGACGGTATGATGCAAAGGTATGCCGGAATCCATCGATCGCCCTTCGTTACCGCTGATTGCCAAGCTGTGTCTGGCCGGACTTGTGGTCCTGTTGCTGCTGTGTTTTCTCGGGCCGTATCTGTCGCCTTACAACCCGTTCTCGCCGCATTGGCAGGCGTTGTCGGTGCGACCGGGTGTGCAGCAGCATTGGTTCGGTACCGATGCGATCGGGCGCGATGTGTATGCCCGCACGTTGGCCGGTGGTCGGCTGTCGTTGACGATCGGTCTGCTGTCGTCGGTGATCGCGCTGGTGATCGGTGTCAGCTACGGTGCCATTGCCGGCTTGGCCGGTGGTCGCGTCGAACGGATCATGGTGCGCCTACTCGATGTGCTGTCCGCGCTGCCGTTTTTGTTGGTGGTGATTCTGCTGCTGACGTTGTTTGAGCGTTCGCTCGGTCTGTTGCTGGCGGCGATCGGCGGTTACGTCTGGATCGATCTGGCCCGCGTCATGCGCGCTGAGGCTTCGCGTTTGCGGGAGGCTCCATTCCTGTTGGCCTCTGAGGCGGCCGGTGCGCGCTTCAACCAACGTTTGCGCTGGCACGTGATCCCCAATCTGTTGCCGCTGGCGCTGGTGTATCTGGGTCTGATCCTGCCGCAGGCGATTCTGGTGGAGAGTTTTCTCGGGTTCCTCGGTCTGTCGGTCGATGAGCCCTCGGCCTCGTGGGGTTCGCTGCTCGCCGAGGGCGTGCAGGAAATGGATTCCGCGCCGTGGACGCTGCTGTTCCCCGCCGTGTTCCTGGTGCTGACGCTGCTGATCTTCCAGTTCTTGGGCGATGCTTTGAGCGACCGTCTCGATGTGCGCCGTGGCGCCGGAGCCGCAGCATGACGCTTCAACATCATCGCGTGGCGCTGGAACATCTGGTCATCCGCAACGGCGCGCAGACCTTGCTCGGTCCGCTCGATCTGTCGGTTGCGCCCGGCGAGTGTGTCGGGCTCGTTGGCGAATCGGGCTCGGGCAAAAGTCTGACGGCATTAACCTTGCTTGGCCTCTTGCCCTCTAACTTGCAGGCGCAGGGACGGCTGACTCTGGCCGGCGATGCCCTCGACCTGTTCAGTGCTGCCCACCGCGAGTTGCGTGGCCGAGTCTTGGCCTGGATTCCGCAAGATCCGCTGGCTAGCCTGCATCCCTTGCGCACCATCGGTTCGCAATTGCTCGAAATCCTCCAAGTGCACGAAGGCCGGGCCGACCGCCAACGCGCCCTGCAGTTGCTCGAACGCGTGCAGCTGCCCGATCCGCCGCAGGCGCTGCGCAAGGTGCCGCATCAGTTCTCGGGCGGTCAGCGTCAACGCATTGCCATCGCCATGGCTCTAGCGGCCCGTCCCAAGATTCTGATCGCCGACGAGCCGACCTCCGCGCTCGACGCGCGCATCGCCCGCGACATTCTCGATCTGCTCGACACCCTCCGTCGCGAAGACGGTCTGGGCATGCTGCTGATCAGCCACGACCTGCCGCTCGTCGGCCAGTACGCGCAACGTGTGGTGGTGCTGCAGAAAGGTCAGGTGATGGAGCAGGGCGACACGCGAACCGTGTTCGCCAACCCGCAGCAGGACTACACCCGCGAGCTGTTGGCCGCCGATCAGTTGCCACCTTTGGCCGCGCCCCTGGACGATGCCCCGGTGGTGCTGCAGGCCAGCGGATTGCGGGTGCAGTATCCGGGCACCAAGCAGCCGGTGCTGCACGACGTCGGGCTGGAACTGCGCCGCGGCGAGGGTCTGGCCCTGGTCGGTGAGTCCGGTTCGGGCAAATCCACTTTGGGCCGTGCACTGTTAAAACTACTGCCCGGGCAGAAGTTTGGAGCCGTCCGATTCGATGGACGGGACCTTTTGCAGATGTCCTCGGCCGATCTGCGCCGCGAGCGCCGGCAGCTGGGTATCGTGTTTCAGGACCCCTATGCCTCTTTAAATCCGCGGATGCGAGTGCGCGATCTGATCGCCGAACCGCTCCGCATCCACCAGCCCAAAGCCCCCGTGGACGCCACTGTGGCCGAGCTGCTGGCTGCTGTGGGCCTGGATCCGGCCATGGCCTCGCGCTATCCCCACCAGTTCTCGGGCGGCCAGCGCCAGCGCATCGCCATCGCCAGGGCTCTGGCCACCAATCCGGCCGTCCTGATCTGCGACGAAGCGGTCTCCGCCCTCGACGCCCACCATCGCGCGGGCATTCTGGAACTACTGTCCCGACTTAAGTTTGAGCGCGGCCTGGCCCTGCTGTTCATCACCCACGACTTGGTCGCCGCGGCCGCCGTGGCCGAGCGCATCGCCGTTATGGAGCGCGGTCATCTGGTCGAAGTCGGCCCCACCGCCGACGTTTTACGCAACCCGCAGCATCCCCACACGCAGGCCCTATTGGCCGCGCGTCCCGATCACGCTGCTTAAGCCCCGCCCTTAGTTAAGGCGTAGTCGTCGAAGGCACGGCCGCCGCCGGATCCACCACCGCCGGCTGTTGCAGCGTGGCGTTCGGATCGGCCGTCGCGTCGATCACCCCTTGCTGGGGAACCGGTGCGGGCAGGGCCTCGATGGTCGGTGCCGACTGGCCGGCCTTGGTCTGCTGGCGATCGCGGTAGTAGGTCACGCCCATCGAACCGATGATCAGCGCGCCGATAATCCCCAGCGCGATGTACAGCAGCAGACGGTTGTTGTCCCAGAACGCGACATCGCGGCCTCGGCCTTGCACGCGTCGTGCACCACCGCCACCACTGCTGCTACGGCCCGACGACCGTGCAGGACCCGGTTGCACCACTTGCGCCACCTTGGCGCGCAGGCGATCCCCGAGCTCCGGCGATTGGCCGGCGTTGCGGACCTTGACCTTGTAGGCCTGAAAATCCGCCTGCACGCGCTCCAGCTCGGAACGCAAGCGGTCGGCCGCGTCGGCCTGCTCGCGCGTCTGTTCGTGCGCCGTCTTCTCGTTGCGCAAGGCCGCATCGGCCCGCTGCAAGTCGAGTCGCTGCCGCTCGGCGGTCTGCCGCAGCAGTTCCAGCTCCTCCTGCACCGTGCCCAGATCGGCCTGCGCCTGTGCCCGCTCGGCTTGCGCCCGCTGCTCGGCCTCGCGTGCCGACCGCTCGCGCGCTGCCGACCCGACACTGAAATTGACCGCATGATGGTTGAGCGCATTGAGCGGCGCACTCACGCCGAACAGCGCCTCGAGCGCCCGCTTGCGCTCCTCGACGCGCGGCTCACTCGCCGCCTGCTCATCCTGCAGCAGCAGCAAGCGCGTCATGCCGGCGCGCGTGCGCGCAATCATCGCGGCGCTCAAGGTGGCCAGCGCATCGGCGCCGAACACATTGCGCATCCGCACGGTGGTGCGTTGCGCATCGCGCGGCGCCCCGTCGGAGCCTTGCAGCCCCAGATCGGGATCGGTGGGACCGCCGATGGCATTGCCACGCAGCCACTCGATCGCGCCGTTGGCATATTCGGGCAACTGCGCATTGAGCTGCGCCTGCGCCTGCGACGGATTGGCATCCATGGTGGACACAATCCGATCGACCACATGGCGCAAGGCCTCGATCACCTGATCCAACGCAATCAGCGGATTGTCGGGCAACCACAGACCGGCACCCACATAATTGCCGCGATCGCCCAGCACCGGATCGGGTCGGCCCCGATACACGGCCAGCCACGTCAGTGGCTTCACCACACCGGCCCGCACCGCAAAGCGCGACAGGTCGATGGCATACTCGCCCGTCACCGGCCGCGGATCCTGATTGATCAGGCCGACATAATCCGATGGCGGCAAATACGCCGGACGCGAAGGCGCACCGAACAGCGCGACCTTACGGCCATCGGCATACAAATGGATCTCTAGTAGGGCCTGCTCGCTCATTTGCCGGGTTTCACGCCCAACAGGCCGAGCACGCTATCGGTCGCATTGCGCAGACCCGAGAACAGCGAGCGCGGCGAGATCGGCTCCGGATCGACCTGCACACCAAACGCAAATCGGCTCAGCAGATTCCACAGACGACGGTGATACGTGTGCAGCGCCCGCAACTCAATGCGATCAGGCGAGGCAATGATGCGATTGCTCATCAGCCCCGACGAATACTGCATCACCACTTTCTTCCGCTCCGGCCGCTCGCCCACATTCATGGATTCAAAATAGGCGAAGGCATCGCTGTAATGGTCACGCGCAAAGGCGACGGCATCTTCAAGCTGCGGCTCCTCGAACCCGCGCGAAGCAGCCCCCGGCTCAAACACGCTATCCCACTTGGTCAGCAGGAACATCTGCATGTCGAGACGGCGCTTGTGTGCCCGATGCTGCGAGTAGTGCTGCATGGCACCGACCAGACCCTGCGCGGCATCGCGCATGGACGCGGCATTGGAGCCACCGACCGGACGACGCGGCGAGGCGCCATCGAAACTCATCTGCGTCGCAGGCGCGACGTAGAACATCGAGATCGAGCCCTTAAAGTGATTGAACAGTGCCTCGAGTTCGGGACGCAGATCCTTGTACAGCGCGGGCGAGTTGTAGTCGGGGCGATACCATTCGCCATCGCTCTCCAAGAACGCGTAGCGCTGGATTTTGCCGTCGTGGAACTGCAGCTCGACCGGCACAAAGAACGGTTGCGATGCCTTGGTCGCCGGCGGCGCGACCCCGCTCAGGAATGCCTGCAGGGCCTGATTGAACAGACCCACGGCCTGCTCCTGGATCTGCTGACCGTAAGCGGTGGTCTGATCGATCAGCGGCTGACCGAGCATGACCTGCACATTGGTCGCCTTGGAGGCACCGCGCAGATAACCCAGCAGCGACAGCAGCAACGCGGTCTTGCCCGCACCCGCCGTGCCGACAATTACGACCGGGTGATATCCCAGCGTATGGAGCTGCTCTGCGATGAGCTTGCCGTTCTCGTAGGCATCGCCACTATCCCCGAAGGTGGAAAATGGTGCGGGGGAAATGGTAAATGGTGCGGCGGCGTCGGCGGAAGTCGGCGTCGGAGATATTGAGGGCGCGGAGGCGGGTGGCGCTGCGACGGCGGGGGCCGGGTCGGGTGCGACGGACGGATCCGGGGTTGGCGCGGGCGAGGCGGGTTCCGCCGACGCGGGCTCCGCCGATGCGGGCACCGGCACAGGCGAGGGCGCTACGGGCGCAGCAGGCGCCGCCTTCTCCCATGGAGCACGGACCGGGGAGGGAGGCGGCAGATCGTCATCGAAATCAGGGCACATGGATCTATCTTACTCGCGCGTCAGCGACCGAATCCGCCGGAGAAACCGCCGCTGCCGCCGCGGGGATCGTCACGACGGTCGAATTCGTCTTCCTCATTGCGGCTGAACTCGGCCAGGCGCGCGAACATGTGCACCAGCAGCCAGTCCAGGAATACGGCAATGCCCAGGTACACCCAGGTCTGAATCTTGTCGAGACGCGACAGCATCAGCGGCAGCAGGTGACCCCACTCGCCGATGTTGCGCGCACTGGAGATATCCAGCGCCGGCTTGAAGCGATCGTCCTGCGTCACGCTCGGCACCTCGGCGCGGACCTTGGTGGCCTGTTCCGCGTAGTTGGCGGCAATCACTTCGAGCTGGTTGCGGGCCTGATGCAGGTCCAGACCGCCATCGACCTGTTTCTTGAGCGTGTTGAGCTTGGCGATCTGTTCGGTGCTGTTGGCTTGTACGGTGTTGTACAGACCGACATGCGCGGCCGCAAACTCGGGCGACTTGGCCAGCAGTTCGTCGATCTGTTCGTTGTAGCTGCGGATCAGGGCCTTATTCTGCGAGCAGTCGACATTGCTGCCGGACAGACGCGTAAAGGTGGGCAGTTCGGCCTTGATGCCATCGAGAATTTCACGAGCCTTGGGGCCATCGCCGCAGTTACGCGGGTTGGCAATTTCCTGCGCCAGCTGTACCTTCAGCGCTTCGACGCGGGCGCGCTTGGCGTCGGCTTCCTTGTTGCCCGCGCCGGTACGCAGCGTCAGCGGCAGGTCGGTGTACTGACGGGTGGCCGCGTCGATCGACTCGACGTAAATGGTCTTGCCTTCGAGCTTGAGCATTAAGGTGTTGAAGACACCAATGGCGCTGATGCCCAGCAGGAAGATAAACAACGGCAGGTCGCCGCGGATGCCTTCTTTATGGCCGCCGATGATTTTGGCAATAAACCATGCCAGCAGCGCCGCCAGTGCGGCGATCACCGCAACCAGTCCCTGATGCATGGTGCCGTACAGCAGGTGGTACCAGCCAAACCCGAGAATGCCCAGAAACAGCAGTGAATACAGGACCAGGCCGATACCGCGGGCGCGATGTTGGCTTTGCTTGGTGCCGTGGGGAGTGGCCATTGTTGGAGTTACCTGCAAGTAAAACGGATTTCCTGCCTTGATAGCAGAACGCGCAGGTAATTAACAGTGCTGTGAGTTTACTCGTTAGCCGGCGGGTCAAAAATGACCGGCGGATGGCGACGGATCTCGCGGTACGTATCGACCATGCTGCGACTACTCAACACGCGACGAATCACGTGCGATGTGATCCCGAACAGGTCATGCAACGGGCGGAAGTGCGACGCGCGGAACTCTTCCTCCGATTCCTCGGACGAGTAACGGCTCTCGATCGGTACCGACACCACGCGCGTATTCAAGTGTTGCGCGGCGCTGATCAGAATCTCGGCTTCATAGACGAAGCCTTCGGCCGGCACATCCTGCAGCGCCATCACGTTAGCGGGGTAAAAACGTTGGCCGCTTTGAGTGTCGGCAATCTGATAACCCGTGCCCCAGGCAATGCCCCAGTCGCCAAAGTGATTGGCCATGGTGCGGTACTTGGGTTGGAGTGCGCGTTTTTTCAGGCGCGCGCCGATCACGATGTGGTTCGGATACTTGTTCGCTGCCGCCAGCAACCGTGGGATGTCCTTGCCGGCGTGCTGACCGTCGCCATCCATCGTGATGACACCTTGCTTGCCCAGTTCGAGGGCCTTGGCAAACCCATCGCGCAATGAGGCGCCTTTGCCCTTGCGTTCCGGGTGGCGCACCACCATTACATTCATATCGGCAATCCGATCCAAGGTGGAGTCGGTGGAGCCGTCATCGACCACGATCACAGTCGGGCAATAGCGCAACGCATCCTCAACCACGCCACGGATGCGCAATTCCTCGTTCAGAGCGGGGATGACGACGGCAATGTCGTTAACGGTCAGCATTAGGCGGCGAAGTGTAATCGAGTCGACAATTTGTGCCTGCAGTATAAGCGGACGGCCGTGAAAGGAATAAAATGGACCTCAGGGGGAGTCCACAGCATGAAATCGCGTCTTCACCATCGTATCGCTTTGACGCTCGACCGTGATGTCCTGCAAGTCAGCGCCGTCACTTTGGCCGCCACCATGGCCACGGCGGGTTTACTGTACGTGGCGTATTTTGCCCACGTGGTACGCGTCGCCCGACGGGCCCCCATCGCCCCCGTCGAGGCCGACCAGGTCCTGCTGTTCGGCAAGTTCTCGCCCACCGGCACCCCCGATAACGATTTCGAAGCGCGGATCGCCCGCGCCGTAGAACTCCATCGCAGCGCCGAAGCCGCGCAAAAGCCGGTCTCCTGGGTCCTGCTGGGCGGCGGCGAGCCGGGCCAGCTCTCCGAGGCCGAGATCGCCCACCGCCAACTGAGCGATCGCGGCGTAGCCTTTGCAGCCGGCCGAGTCCACTTAGAACAAATGTCGCGCGACACCTTGCAGAACCTGCAAAACGCCCGCGAAATGCTGCGCGCCGCCGGCACCGGCAAGGTCGCACTGCTCTCCAGCCGCTACCACCTGGCCCGCTGCCAGATCTACGCCCGCCAACTCGGCTTCGACAGCGAACTGCTCGCCGCCGAACCGCGCCTGCCCTGGCGCTGGAAAACCTTCGGCTCCCTCGCCGGCGAGGCCGCCTACGTCATGCTCTCCGACATCGGCGCCCGCTGGGCCCGCCTGACCCGCAACGCCCGCATCCTCAAGCGCGTCACCTAACCCGCGCCGTCTCCGCCCCGATCGGCTCAACAGCCAACCGCAGCCCCATCGTTTCGAGAATCGCAGTAAGGCTGCTCAAGGCCGGATTACCTGCCGGCGATAGGGTGCGATACAGCTGCGTCGGATTGAGCTCGGCCTTAGCGGCCACTGCTTGAACACCGCCAAACGCCAAAGCGAGCTGGCGCAATACGACCAAGAATTCCTCCTGATCGCCATCTTCAAGAATTCCGTTTAATACATCGATCACCAGTGCCGGATCGCTGCAGTACAGCTCCGCCATGGCCTCGTCATTGGACTTACTTCTCATGGATCTCCCCCTGCCGCCCGCCCCACCTACATTCGTTTATAAACGAACCGATGTCAAATCCCCGCTATTCCCCAAAAAGAAAGCCGACTCACGCCGGCTCTCTTGTCGCTTTCGCTCTTGCTCTCGCTTTTGCTCTTGCTCTTGCTCTTTCTTTTTTGATTTTTGATTTTTGATTTACGCAGCGCTTGCGCGCGTTGATTTTTGATTTTTGATTTTTGATTTAGCGCTCAGCGGAGAGGCAGCGTCCGAAGTAGTCAGCAGTTAAGCGATAGCGATGCAAATTATCCTTGCCTTTTAGTCCGTGCTTGGCCCCCGGGTACGTCATCAGCTCAAACGGAACGGCGCGCTGCTGCAGAGCGCTCATCAGTGCCGTCGAGTTGGTGAACAGCACGTTGTCGTCGGCCATACCGTGAATCAGTAGCAGGGAGTTGGGGCGAATGCCTTCGACATGGGCTAGAACGCGCGCATTGGCGTAGCCGTCTTTATTGGCCGAAGGCAGGTTCATGTAACGCTCGGTGTAATGCGTGTCGTACAGCGCCCAGTCGGTCACCGGCGCGCCGGCCACACCGCAGCGGTACACGTCGGGGGCTTGGGCCAACATCATCAGCGTCATGTAGCCGCCGTTGGACCAGCCGTACACGCCAACGCGTGAGGCATCGATCTGCGGATACTTGGCCAGCATCGCCTTGACGCCCTGCACTTGGTCCTGCACCTCGACCGTGCCTTGCTTGCCGTACAGCGCGCCGCCGAAATCACGGCCGCGACGCGGAGTGCCGCGGTTGTCGACCGAGAACACCACGTAGCCGTTCTGTGCAAAGTACTGATTCAGATCGGGCGACCAGCTGTTCTTGACCGTCTGTGAGGCCGGACCGCCGTACACATTGACGATCATCGGATACTTGCGGCTGGGGTCGAAATCCTTGGGCTTGAGCACCCAGTACTGCAGATCCGTCTTGCCGTCGGCGGCCTTGAGCGTGCCGAACTCGCGGTCGATCTTGTCCTCGCGCAAGTTGTGGAAGGGATGCTCGGCGCTGGCGATATCGTTCTCGATCAGACGCTCCAGCAAGGTGCCGTCGGCACGGTGCAGCGTGGTCTGCGGCGGCGTCAGGTCGTTGCTCCACGAATCGACAAACACCTTGCCCGACTTGGCAAAGGACGCGGTATGGTTGCCCGGTTCCTTGCTCAACCGCTGGATGGCGCCACCGGCCAAAGGCACGGAGTAGATGTGCGCTTCGGTCGGGCTGTCTTTGCCCGCGGTGAAGTAGACCTTGCCGGCAGTCTCATCGACTGCATTGACCGAATCGACCGGCCACTGGCCCTGGGTGAGTTGGCGGATGATCTTGCCTTCGGCGCTGACTAAGTAGAGATGCTGAAAGCCGTCGCGCTCGCTAGTCCACACGAAGTCGCCGTTTTTCAGGAACTTGGGCGTGTCGTTGAGCGGGACCCAGGTGTCGGAACGCTCGGTCAGCAGGGTGCGTTGGGCGCCATCGGCCAGATTGACGGCGCGCAGGTCCAGGCGGTGCTGATCGCGCGATTGCAGCTGATAGGTCAGCGTGCGGTCGTCGCGCCAGTCGACGCGGGGCAAGTAGATGTCCTGCTCGTCGCCCAGCGAAATCCACTGCGGCTTGGGCTGCGCATCGGTGATGGTCAGTACGCCCAGTTGGATGCGGACGTTCTTGTCGCCTGCGGCCGGATAGCGCTGTTCCACCACCTCGGTGCGGTCGGGATAGACCTCGTAGCGTTTTTGCACGGGGACGGGCGATTCGTCGATGCGCGTAAAGGCGATGCGATTGCCGTCGGGCGACCACCAGTAACCGGTGTGGCGCGCCATTTCTTCGTCGGCGACGAATTCGGCCACGCCATTGGCGAACTGCGGCGCGGTGTCGTGGGTCAGGGCGCGGCTCTTGCCTGTTGCCACATCGACAATCCACAGATTGCGGTCACGAATGTAGGCCACGGTGCGACCGTTCGGCGAGATCTTGGCGTCGGTGGCAAAGCCGTCGGCATCACCGGTCAGGCGCGTCGACTTGCCGGTGCGCAGATCGTAGATGTATAGCTTGCCGCCGAGCGGGAACAGCAGTTGCTTGCCGTCAGGGGAGTACTGGTAATCGACGATGCCGCTGAGGGCCGCGATCCGCTGCCGCTCACGACGGGCCTTTTCGGCGTCGCTGAGGACTTCGGTGCCGGGCAGGATGTCATCGGAGTTCACCAGCATCGAGCGCTTGCCGGTGGCAATGTCGTACTTCCACAGATCCAGCCGGTTTTTGTTGTCGGGCTTGCCTTGCAGATAGGTGACCATGGAGCCGTCGGGTGCGACCTTGACCTTGGTCAGTGAAGGGCCGGAAAGCGAAACGTCGCCGGCTAGGCCTTCGATCGTTAATTTGGATGGCGATTCAGTCACGGCGTGGCTCATCAGCGGGGCAGCGAGTCCCAAGGCAAGAGTCGCGGCAAGGGCAAGACGGATGGGTTGCATAAGAACTCCGGTCGAATGGATCAGTCTAGCGCAGCCATTAGTCGGCACAGGGGTGGCAAAAGTCACGGGTTAAAATGTGGGATGGACATTTCTCACCTGCTCGATGACCTCAATCCCGCCCAACGCGAGGCGGTAACCGCCGAAGCCGGCCATTATCTGGTGCTGGCGGGCGCAGGCAGCGGCAAGACGCGCGTGCTGACGCATCGGATTGCGTGGTTGAACGAGGTGATGGGCGTGCCGACCTTCGGCATCCTGGCGGTGACCTTTACCAACAAGGCGGCGGCGGAGATGCGTCATCGTGTCGAGCTGCAGTTGCGCGGCGGCACTCGCGGCCTGTGGATCGGCACGTTCCACGGCATCGCCCACAAGCTGCTGCGTCTGCACAGCACCGATGCCAAGTTGCCCGAGTCGTTCCAGGTATTGGATAGCGATGACCAGCTGCGCATCGTCAAGCGTGTCGTGCGCGATCTGGAAATCGATGAGGCCCGCTTCCCACCCAAGCAGATTGCGTGGTGGATCAACGGTCAGAAAGACGAGGGCAAGCGACCGGAGCATTTTCAGCCTTCGGCCAATGACCCGTATGGCCGCGTGATGCAGTCGTGCTATCAGGAGTACCAGGCGCGTTGCGATCGTGCGGGCCTGGTCGATTTTGCCGAGCTGCTGCTGCGCGCCCACGAGCTGCTGCGGGATCAGCCGGCCCTGCTGTCGCATTACCAGCGCCGTTTCGGCGAGATTCTGGTCGATGAGTTCCAGGACACTAACCGCATCCAGTACGCGTTCATTCGCCTGCTGGCCGGCGAGACCGGGCACGTGTTCGTGGTCGGTGACGATGACCAGGCCATCTACGGTTGGCGCGGCGCGAAAGTGGAGAACGTGCAGCATTTCCTGCGCGATTTCCCGGGCTCGCGCACCATCAAGCTCGAACAGAATTACCGTTCCACCTCGACCATTCTCAACGCGGCCAACGCGGTCATCGAACACAATCCCGACCGGCTCGGCAAACGCCTGTGGACCTCGGCCGAGGACGGCGAGCGCATCGACGTGTTCGCGGCTTATAACGAGCAGGACGAAGCGATGTTCGTCGCCGATCGCGTACTGCAATGGATCGACGGCGGTGGTTCCTACGCCGACAACGCCATCCTGTATCGCTCCAACGCCCAGTCGCGCGCATTCGAAGAAGTGCTCCAGCGCGAAGGCATTCCCTACCGCGTGTACGGTGGCTTCCGCTTCTTTGAACGCGCCGAAATCAAGGACGCGCTGGCGTATCTGCGCCTGATCGCGAACCGCTCCGATGACGCGGCCTTTGAGCGCGCGGTCAACACACCGACGCGCGGCATCGGCGAGCGGACCATGGAGGCGGTGCGTCAGCAGGCCTCTGCCGCTTCGATCTCGCTGTGGGAGGCGTCGCTCAACGTACTCGAATCGCGTCAGTTGCGCGGCGCGGGTCACAATGCCCTGGCGGCCTTCCTGCAGCTGCTCGAGCAACTGGCCGAGGAAGTCGCGGACCTGGATCTCAAGGACAAGATCGACCACGTCCTGGCGCGCAGTGCGTTGCGCGAGTTCCATGCCAAGGACGCGCGCGGCCTAAGCGTCGGCGAATCCAAGGTCGAGAACTTGGACGAACTGGTCTCGGTGGCGGAGCGTTTCCGTGCCGCCGAGGTCAGCGAAGACGACGGCGTGGAGATGAGCGAACTGGTCGCCTTCCTCAGCTATGCCTCTTTAGAAGCGGGCGAAGGCCAAGCCGACGCTGCCGCCGATTCGGTGCAGATGATGACCTTGCACAGCGCCAAGGGTCTCGAGTTCCCGCAGGTGTTTCTGGTCGGCCTTGAGGAAGGCGTGTTCCCCTCGTCACGCTCCACCGAGTCCAGTGACCGCATGGAAGAAGAACGCCGCCTGGCCTATGTCGGCATCACGCGTGCACGCCAACGCTTGTGCGCGAGCTGGGCGCAGGCCCGACGGATTCACGGCACCGAGATGTACGGCATGGAGTCGCGGTTCCTGCGCGAGATCCCGTCCCATCTGCTCAACGAGCTGCGGCCCAAGACCCGGCCTTCGTCGTCATTCCAGCGCGGCGGCTCGTTCACCGCTCCCGCATTCCAGCGGCATTCCCTAGACGACGCAGCAGCACCGTTGCCCTTGGGCGCGCGTGTCAGCCACTCCAAATTCGGCGAAGGCACCGTCTCCGACATCGAGGGCTCCGGCGATCACGCTCGCATCCAGGTGCACTTTGATGAGGCGGGGGCTAAGTGGTTAGTCCACAAGTTCGCCGCGCTAACGCGCGTGGCGAACGAGTAAATGGAAAATGGGAGTTGGTAATTGGTAAGAGCAACAGCCCGGAAAATGGAAAATGGGGTTTGGTAATTGGTAAAAACAAAAGCAACATCAAGAGCAACAGCAAGAGCGGGTAAATGGTGAGCGCCGCTTTTGTTTTTGCTGTTGCTTTTGCTTTTGTTTTTACCAGTTACCAACTCCCATTTTCCATTTACCATCCAAGGAGGCGCCAGTAGACCCTAGCAACTCCGTCTCGCTTATCGAGCACGCCGTCGTTGTTCTCGTCCTTGATGTAATAAGGGGCGCCGCGTGAGGGCGTGACTTTGATCAGGCGGAGTTGGCCGGCGACGCGGTATTCGGTGACGAGGTCGCCGTTTTCGGCCATGCGTTCGGTGACGACGGCGCCGGTGAGCTGGCGCGACGGGTCGTTGACTGTGGCACAGGCGGCCATCGTCAGGGCCATCACGGCGGCGGTGGCGAACAGGGTGGTGCGGGCGCGCAGGTTCATGGGCGTGTCGATTCGTCGGATATCCACGTCATTATGCGCCAACGGCGGGGATTGGGGCACGTAAAATGGACGGATGAAAACCCTGACGCTGATTGACGGAAGCAGCTACCTGTTTCGCGCCTTCCATGCCCTGCCGCCGCTGACCAATGCCGATGGCGAACCGACCGGGGCCCTGTTCGGCGTCGTCAACATGCTGCGGGCGCACCTCAAGGAGCAGCCCGACTACATCGTGTTCGTGATGGATGCCTCGGGCAAGACATTCCGCAACGATCTCGATCCGCAGTACAAGGCCAATCGGCCGCCCATGCCCGACGAGCTGCGGCAGCAAATCGAGCCCCTGAAAGCCATCGTGCAGGGACTGGGCGTCAAGTTGCTGTGTGTCGAAGGCGTAGAGGCCGACGACGTGATCGGTACTCTGGCCACCATCGGCGCCGCGGAGGGTTTGAACGTCAAGATCTCCACCAGCGACAAGGACTTTGCGCAGTTGGTGAGTCCGGGCATTCGACTGGTCAACACCATGACCGGCAGTCAGCTGGATAGCGATGAGGCCGTCGTCGCCAAGTTCGGCGTGCGTGCCGATCAGATCGCGGACTTCCTGGCGCTGATGGGCGACAAGGTCGACAACATTCCGGGCGTCGAGAAGTGCGGCGAAAAGACCGCGGCCAAGTGGCTCAATCAGTACGACACGCTCAGCGGTGTGATTGAACATGCCGAAGAGTTCACCGGCAAGATCGGAGAAAACCTGCGGGCCGCGCTGCCGCGTCTTCCGCTCAACCGCGAGCTGACCACCATCCGCACGGACTTGGAGTTGGGCGTCGAGCCGGACGATCTGGCGCGCAAGACGCCCGATGTCGAAGCGTTGACCGGCCTGTTCACGCGCTACGGTCTCAAGCAGGCGCTCAAGGATCTCACCGGCGGTGAGACGGAGTCGGCCGGTCGGGCGCCTGCGCGCCGCGGTGGTGGCGAAGGCGGTGCTGGCGCCGAACCGAGTACGGCCCCAGCTGCCGAGTGGGCGCAGGAGGGCAGCTACGAGACGGTGCTGTCGCTCGAGGCGCTGCAGGCTTGGGTTGCGCGGTTCGAGTCGGTCGATGAATTTGCCTTCGACGTGGAGACGGACAGCCTGGATCCGATGCGGGCGAATTTGGTCGGCGTCAGTCTGGCCATCGAACCGTTTAAGGCTTGCTACATTCCGGTGGCGCATCGGTATCCGGGGGCGCCATCGCAGCTGGAGCTGAGTGTCGTGCTGGAGGCGCTGCGTCCGGTGATGACGGATCCTTCGAAACGTAAGATCGGGCAGCACGGGAAGTACGATCTGCAGGTGCTGCAGCGGCACGGTCTCGCAGTCGAAGGCTATGCCGACGACACCATGCTCGAGAGCTTTGTGCTCAACACCACCATTACGCGGCACGACATGGACAGTCTGGCCAAGCACTATCTGGGCTACACCACGGTGCAGTTCGGCGATGTCGCCGGCAAGGGCAAGAAGCAGCTGACGTTCGATCAGGTGGAGCTGGAGCCCGCGACGCGTTACGCCGCCGAGGACGCCGACGTGACGATGCGTCTGCATCGGGTGTTGCGTCCGCAGTTGCAGGCGGTTCCGAGTCTGGAGAGTGTGTATCGCGACATCGAGATGCCGTTGGTGCCGGTGCTGCGCAAGGTCGAGGCCAATGGGGTCAAGGTCGATGCCGATGTGCTGCGCGCACAGTCGCAGGATCTGTCGGCGCGCATGGTCGAGGCCCAACAGACCGCCAATCATCTGGCCGGCCGGCCGGTCAACCTGGATTCGCCCAAGCAGTTGGGCGCCCTGCTGTTCGACGAGTTGGGTCTGCCCGCGGTGATCAAAACGCCGGGTGGGGCGCCTTCGACCAATGAAGAAGCGCTCGAAGCGATTGCCTACCAACACGAGCTGCCGCGCATCATTTTGCAGTACCGTGGCCTGACCAAGTTGCGCAGCACGTATACCGACAAACTGCCGGAGATGATCAATCCGGAGACGGGGCGCGTGCACACCAGCTATCACCAAGCGGGCGCGGCGACGGGGCGGCTGGCCTCGAGCGATCCGAATCTGCAGAACATCCCAATCCGCACCGCCGACGGTCGACGCATCCGCGAGGCGTTCATTGCGGAGCCCGGCAATCGCATCGTGGCGTGCGACTACTCGCAGATCGAGTTGCGGATCATGGCCCATCTGTCCGATGACCCGGCATTGCTGGCCGCCTTTAACGGCGGCGAGGACGTGCACAAGGCCACCGCCGCCGAAGTCTTTGGCGTGCCCTTGGCCGAGGTCTCGGGCGATCAGCGGCGGGCCGCCAAGGCCATCAACTTTGGCCTGATGTACGGCATGAGTGCGTTCGGTCTGGCGCGTCAGCTGGGCGTGCCGCGCGGGCAGGCGCAGGATTACATCGCGGCCTACTTTGAGCGCTACCCGGGCGTGCGCGCCTTTATGTCCGATGCGCGAGCCAAGGCCGCCGAACAGGGCTACGTCGAGACCGTGTTCGGCCGACGCCTAGTGCTGGCCAACATCCATGCGCGCAACGCGGCGCTGCGGGCCGGTGCCGAGCGTGCCGCCATCAACGCGCCCATGCAGGGCACGGCCGCCGACATCATCAAACGCGCCATGGTCGACATCGATCAGTGGATGATCGCGCGCCAGCTCGCCCCCAAGCAGATGCGGATGGTGCTGCAGGTGCACGACGAACTGGTCTTTGAGGTCGAGGAGTCGCTGGTCGACGAACTCACCGCCGAGGTCAAGCAGCGCATGAGCGCCGCCGCCAACCTCAAGGTTCCGCTGGTCGTGGACTCGGGCGTCGGCCTGAACTGGGAGCAGGCCCACTGATCTTTGAGCGCCGGCCTATCCTTCGAGCTGAAAATGAGCCCTTGGAACGCAGCCAATTGCGTGAATTGAAGTTAAATATTTTTGCAAAATAAAACCGGCTTAACAGTTTGGAAACGCGACTTTGTGGTTTCATATCTGTGTCGGGCGCAATACCCGGCACGCGGAGAGCATAACCCACCCCTCGATGCTCTCCGTACTGAAATAGAGCCCTCCCCTGGCACTATTTCCAAGCCTCACAGGACCACCCCTTCCTGTGAGGCTTTTTTGTTTCCGAATGAAGCAAATCAAAAATCAAAAATCAAAAATCAAAAATCAAAAATCAAAAATCAAAAATCAAAAAATGGGGTCGCTCCCTTTTTCGTTTTAATGTGGACGTACCCCATTAACGAAAAAATAATTGGGTACGTCCCCATTTTTTGGTTTCTGGTTTATTTTTTCCGGTTTATTTTTTGGTTCTTGGCTTCCGGTTTATTTTTTCCGGTTTATTTTTTTACTGAGCCAATCCCGCACCACCAGATACTCCGAGAGCTTTGCTTCCTCGCCGCTGGGCTGATACCCGTATTCCCAGCGCACGAGCGGCGGTAACGACATCAGGATGGACTCGGTGCGGCCACCCGATTGCAGGCCGAAATGCGTGCCGCGATCGAGCACGAGATTGAACTCGACGTAGCGGCCACGACGGTACAGCTGGAACTGGCGTTCGCGGTCGGTATACGGCGTGTCCTTGCGGCGCTCGACGATGGGCAGATAGGCATCCAGGAAACCATCGCCGACTGCACGCTGGTAGGCAAAGTCGGTTTCAAAGTCGGTCTGCAGATCGTCAAAGAAGAGACCGCCGACGCCGCGAGTTTCGTTGCGGAACGGCAGGTAGAAGTAGCGGTCGCACCAGTCTTTGTGTTCCTGATAGCGTTGCTCGCCGCCGAACGGTTCGCACAGGTCGCGGGCGACCTGATGCCAGCCGGTCACGTCTTCGTCAAAGGGATAGAACGGCGTGAGATCGAAGCCGCCACCGAACCACCAGGCGACGGTCTCGCCATCGCGAATGGCGCGGAAAAACCGCACGTTGGCATGCGTGGTGGGGACGTAGGGGTTGCGCGGGTGAAACACGAGCGAGACGCCGCAGGCGTTCCACGAAGCGCCGTTGAGTTCCGGCCGCGCCGCGGTAGCGGAGGGGGGCAGCTTGGTGCCGGCGACATCGGAGAAGCCGATACCGCATTGCTCAAACACCGCACCATCACGCAGGATGCGCGTGCGGCCGCCACCGCCTTCGGGCCGCTGCCAGATGTCCTGCCGGAACTTGGCAGAGCCGTCGGCGCCTTCGATGCCGGCGCAGATGCGATCCTGCAAACCGAGCAGATACTCGCGGACGCGGGTGAATTCGGAGTCGGTAGCGCCCGAGGAGGGCACGTTGCTATCCGCGGTCATTTCAGTTCGGCCTCAAACAGTTCGTAAATGCGGCGGTACTCGTCGTACCAGGAGTCGGAGTTGACAAAGCCGTGGCGCTCCATGGGGTAGCTCGCGACTTCCCAGCGGGTTTTACGCAGCTCGATCAGACGTTGCGTCAGCATCACCGAATCACGGTAGAAGACGTTGTCGTCGATCATGCCGTGCGCAATCAGCAGGCGATCCTGCAGTTGATCCGCGTAGTAGATCGGCGACGACTTGCGATACGCCTCGGGATCGAGCTCCGGCGTGTTGAGAATGTTCGATGTGTACTCGTGGTTGTACTGAGCCCAGTCGGCCACCGGACGCAACGCCGCACCGGCCTTGAACGTGCCCGGCGAACGCATCAGCGCCATAAAGGTCATGAAGCCGCCGTACGAACCGCCGTAGATACCGGCCTTGTCCTTATCGCCTTGCTTGTTGGCGACGACCCAGTCGAGTGCATCCAGATGATCCTCGAGCTCCGGATGACCCATCTGACGGTAGATGGCGGTGCGCCAGTCGCGGCCATAGCCTTCGGAGGCGCGATAGTCGATGTCCATGACGACATAGCCACGTTCGACCAGCAGGTTATGGAACATCTGCTCGCGGAAATAGGCGGGGTAACGTTGCGACACGTTCTGCAGGTAACCGGCACCGTGCACAAAGAACACGATCGGATACTTGCGGCCGGGCTCCATCTTGGCGGGACCGTAGAACTTGCCCCAGATCGTGCCGGCACCGTGCTTGGACGGAATCTGCACGTATTCGGGTTGGATCCAGGTGCGGCTCTTGAACTCGGCGCTACGCGTGTCCGTCACTTGGATGGCCTGACCGCCGCTCACGGGAATCGTGGCGACCTGCATTGGCAGGTAGCTGCCCGAGTAGGTCACCAGAATGCGTTGCTGATTGGGTGCGAGGGCATAGCCTTCGACCCCTTTCAACGAGGTGAGTTCGCGCACCGGGCCGCCATCGCGATTCACAGTGCACAACTCATACGTGCCGGGGTTGGCGCGATTGCAGACAAAGAAGAACTGCTTGCCGGCGCGGTCCAGAGTGACGCTTGACGCCTCCCAGCGGCCGGAGGTGAGGGCCTTGCCTTCGAGATAGAGATGCGAATAGCCCGACTGCTCGGACAGATACCACAGGCGATTATCGGGCGTGTAGCCGAAGTCGTTGAAGTTCCAGTTGATCCACGCCGCGTCGGTCAGGCGATGACGGCTGACGGCCGCGACGGTATCGAACTTGCCCTTGGGCGACAAGGACACGATCCAGCGGTCCTTGTTGTCGACGGCGCGCGCCATGAACGCGACCTCATCACCGCCGGCCGTCCAATGCACTGCGGTGCCGCTGTCATCGCCATCGGTCTGAATGCGCACGGCACGCGAACCCTTGAGCGGTTCGTTGCCGGCTTTGGCGCGCAGGTCCTTGAGCGGATCGACCTGGATGCCAGGCAGGCCATCGAGCGAAATCTGACGGGCCTTGCCGGCCTGCACATCGACTAACCAGACTTGCTGATTGACGGGATCGGTGCGACCGACCAGTGTGCGGGTGGATTCCGGCTCGTTGTAACCGCTCTCGGTGATCCACTTGGGCATAGTGGTTTCGCGGCCGGTGTCAGCGCCCTTTTCCTGCGTGATGACCAGCATCCAGCGGCCATTGGGCGACAGCGAGGTGCTCTGAATCTCAAAATTGCCATCGATATAGGCCGAAGGCGCGGCCCGCGTCGGATCCTCGGCGCTCCATTCGCGGTTCTGGGCAGCGGCGGCTTGCTTGCGCGCCACATCGTCGCGCAACGTCTTGAACAGTGCGATCTGTTGCTGCTGCAGCGTGTCGCGTTTGGGTTCGACGGCAGGGTCCTTGCCAACCTTGACCGGCGCAATCGCAGTCACACCGGCATTGGGGCGCCACACAAACCAGTCTTTACCGCTGCGATACACCAGCTGTCCGTCGGTCGACCATTGCGGCGAGGACTCGGTATCCACGCTGCGCGTCACTTGAGTGAGACGGCCCGAGCTGAGTTCGCGCACAAACACATCGCCATTACGCACGAAGGCCATGCGGGCACCCTGGCTATCCAGCACAGGATTGGCGGCATCGGTTTCGGCACGTTGGGCGCCGCTGAGCTTGCGGGTGCCGCGGCTTTCCTGTTCGACCTGGAAGTGATCGCGCACGTTGCTGTCGTTGCGCTGCTGCGTGTAATTGACGGTGCGGCTGTCCCACGACCACCACGCACTTTCAACCGGACGGCCGATCCAATCGGGATTGGACATGGCCTGTTCGAGCGTGACGGGAGTCGGGTCCTGTGCCCGAGCGACGGAGGCGAGAACTAAACAGCACGCAACGAACAGCGGTCGGACCATGAAAATCACCTGTAAAAATAGTGCTAAAAGCATAGCATTTGCTATGCTGAAGCGGTTCCGGCACCGGTTGTCCTCAGCGCTTATCCATGCAAGTTTTCGTTTACCGCAGCGTCCGCAAGCAGGGCGCGTATCTGTACGTGCCGCGCCGTGATGCGTTTGATGCCGTGCCGCCGCCTATTCTGCAATCGCTGGGCCGTCTGGATTTCGCACTGGAATTTGAGCTCACTCCCGATCGCAAACTCGCGCGCGAAGATGCCGCGACCGTGTTGCAGCACCTGAAAGAGCGCGGATTTCATCTGCAGTTGCCGCCCAACATCTCAATCGACCCGATGACCGATGACTGGGGGACCGATGCCTAAGTCCTCCGGCTGGTGGCAAAAGCTGCTGGGTAACGCCTCGAGTAAACCGCAACGACGTGAGCGACTGGAGCCGGGCAGTGCCGATCACGATGGCACGCCGTTGGTGCGCGATGACTGGAGCAACGTCCCCGAAGCCCCCGAATCCGTACGCGATCTGAAGTGGGCCGACAGTCCCTTGCGGGCCAAGCCGCGCACGGCACCCGTGCCGGCGCCTGCGACGGTTCCGCATGCCGTGCCGACGCCTCCGGAGTTGGCTCCGCCCGTTAGCGGTGACCCGTCGCTCGGCCTTCGTAAGCGGCGTGTCCATACCGATCAGCCGCAGTCCGAGTTGCTCAGTGCCGAGCGCGAAGAGGCCCCCGAGGCCGTTGCGGCCTTGGTTACAGCCGATGCCGAGCTGGCCTTGCCCGCAGATGTCGTGACGCTCGATAGCGACGGCCCGCTGATCGATCTGGCGACGTATCCCGATCAGGAACCCGAACCGGCTTCTGCAACGACCGAGGAACGCGATCCGCGCTTGGACTTGGCGTTGTACGACGCCGCCCGCGCCGGCCGCGTCGAAGAAGCGCTGCAATTGCTCGAGCAGGGCGCGGATCCGCATGCGCCGCCGGCCGAGTCGTCGCGAGATCGTCGCCATCTGCCGCTGATCGCTGCGGTGTTGCCTGACTTGCGATTGCTGCGGGCGCTGATTGCGCGCGGTCTGTCCGTGAACGAGGCGTCGAACGGCATCACGCCGCTGCTGGCTGCCTGCAAAGACAGCTGGCACGGCCGTCCCGATGCGGTCATGACGCTGATCGCCAACGGCAGCGATGTGCGCCAGACCGATCCCGACGGCAACACGCCGCTGCACCATGCCGCGCGCAGTTCGGATCCCGGTGTGGCCGCCATGCTGCTCGATGCCGGCGCCTCGCTCGATGCACTCAATCACGCCGGCCAGTCGCCGCTGGGCACGGCCATGGAGTCGGGCAATTTCCGCCTGGCCCGCTTCCTGCTCGATAAGGGCGCTGGCATCCAACTCAATGGCGGCCGTTCGCCGCTGTTCGATGCCGCGGCGATTGACGATGACGACACCGGCGGCGTGCAGTTGCTGCTGCGTCACAAGGTAAAGGTCAACGTGCAGGATCCGCAGGGTCGCACCCCGCTGCAGCTGGCCGCCCAACATGGCAATGCCGACATCATCGGTCTGCTGCTCGAGGCGGGTGCCGATCCGCTGATCCGCGATCAGGACGGCATGAACGCCCCCCTGCATGCGGTTGCGGCCGGTCGCGGACTGGCCTTCAAACGCTTACACGAGGCGCTCGGCGCCACCCCGGCATCGGAGTGGTCGGTGGATGATGCGGGCAACACGGCGCTGCATTGGGCGTTAAATGCCGAAGGCACCACCGCCGATCTGGTCGGACAATTGCTCGCGGCCGGTGTCGATGCGCAGGCTGTCGATCGTGAGGGTCGCCGTGCGGTCGATCTGGCCGCCCGCAATGGCCGCTGGAAGTTGCTGTCGGCACTCGATCCCGACTACGAACTGCCGAGTTCTCTGCGTGAGCTCGATGGCGATGGCTCCTCGCAGGATGTCTCGCCGATCGCCCTGCTGCGCGAAGCGCTGGACCAAGGCGATCCGACGCCGCGCGCCGATCTGGTGCCGCTGCTGTCTGCTCGCGATCTCGGCCTGCTGATGCATTGCATCGATGCCTTGCCGACTCCCGAGCGCATCCGTTGGCTGCTGCAACAGGGCGCGGATCCGCAGGTGCCCGATATGCGCGGCGATGTGCTGGCCTTCCACCTGATGGATCGCATGCCGGCCGCGGCCGATGCGCTGCAAGTGCTGCTCGATGCCGGTCACTCGCCGGCAGGGCGTGGCGGCCTGGCACGTTTTCTGCACAGCGTCGTGCAGTCGGTCGGCAAGCCCGTGTGGACGCCGGAGATGGCGGCGCGCATGCAGTCCATGGCGCTCGATCTGCTCAACCGCGGCGCCGATCCGTTCGGTCGTGACCTGCTGGGTCAAGGTGCGCTGGAGCATGCCGTGCGCCTGGGCTGGGTGCCGGTCGTGACGCGTCTGCTTGAGATCGGTCTGGACCCGAACCGTCCGGCTGCGCGCGGTCTGTCGCCGCTGTATCTGGCCACCGAGCAGGGCAGTGAGCCCATGGTGCGCTCGCTGATCAAGGCCGGCGCTTCACCGAACGCACTGGCTGCCGATGGCCAATCGCCGTTGGGTGTTGCCCTGGCAAGTGGCGATGACCAGCTGGCCCGCTGGCTCGACTGGCGCCAATGGAACTTCCCGCGTCGTCCGTTGCGCGGTAGCGATCTGCCCGCCGCCGCGATGGTCGGCGATCTCGAGGCCGTGCGCCGCCTGCTCGATCTGGGCTTTGATGTCGACTCGCAGGATGACCGTTCGTGCACCGCACTGCTGCGGGCTGCCGGTGGCGGTCATCGCGCCGTCGTGCAACTGCTGCTCTCGCGCGACGCCAGCCCGCAAATCGCTGCGACCTCGGGTGCGACGCCGCTGTCGGCTGCCGCCAGCATGCGCCAGCTGGACATCGTCGATGACCTGATCGCCGCCGGCGCCAACGTCAATAAAACCTTGCCGGGTGATCTGTCGGTGCTCAACTTGGCGGCAGCACTTGGACTGCCTGATGTGGCGGACCGTCTGCTCAAGGCCGGGGCCGATTTCGGCGTGCGCGATGCGCGTGGCCGCACGGCGTTGCATTGCGCGGCCATGCAGGCGTTTACGGCGACCGATAGCGATCGTGTGCTCGAACTGCTGCGCGTACTGCTCGACAACGGCGGCCGCGAATACATCAACACCGAAGCCGCCGGCGCCACACCGCTGCTGATGCTGTTGGGTTCGGTGGCCGAGCCAGGCACGCAAGCCAATGAGACCGTAATCAACGCGGCACTGCGCGTGCTGCTCGATGCGGGTGCCAGCATGGACACGCACGATCCGCGCGGATTTACGCCGTTGCATCTGGCGGCCTTGCACGGTTTGCCTTCAGTGGTGCGTCAGTTGCTGATGGCCGGTGCAGACCCCGAAGCGCGCGATTCGCTCAACCGTCGCGCGCAGGAACTGGCACTAATGCGCGGCTATATCGACATCAGCGCCGAGCTCGAAGCGCACTAGCTGTCGCATCGATGCTCGTGCGGGATTAATCGTTGCGATCGAGGTCGGTCGCTTCGTCGACGCTCGCAT
Source organism: uncultured Lysobacteraceae bacterium (assembly GCA_936911875.1). Taxonomy (GTDB): domain Bacteria; phylum Pseudomonadota; class Gammaproteobacteria; order Xanthomonadales; family Xanthomonadaceae; genus Aquilutibacter. The sequence continues at coordinate 32,005 of CAKZGB010000007.1, read as the reverse complement.
CCGCATTGAACAGTTCTTCGAGTTGCTTACGTGCGGAACCCGCCGAGCTGCGCAGCTGTTCCGGATCGTCATAGACCAGGAACTGTTCCTGCAGTAGTTTTTCGTCCCAGCGCGCAAAGCGTGCGGTGCGTTCCTTGGCCGTCGCCGGATCACTGCCCAGGGCCTCGAGCACTTGGCGACTCAACTCCATGCTCGAGAAGAACATCTCGCGCACGGGAATCGCACCCATGTCCATCAGCTCCCACGCGTGCTGGCGATCGCGTGCACGCGCAAACACTTTGGCATCGGGATACATGCGCCGGATGATGCGCACGGTGCGCTTGTTGTCATCGCTCTTTTCCAGCGCAATCACAAACACTTTGATGTTGGCGCCGCCGGCCGCACGCAGCAAATCGGGTCGCGCCGAATCACCGTAATACAAGGTGTTACCGAACCGCCGCATAAAGCTGACCTGTTCGGCCGAGTTGTCGATCGCGACATAGTGAATCTTGTGCGCCGTCAGAAAACGGCCGACGATCTGACCGAAACGACCGAAACCCGCAATCAGCACCTGCGCATTGGCACCGGCATCGGCGGGAATGCTGTCGTAGTTCGGACCGCCTTCCTGACGATGAGCAACCCGCTCGCGTTCGCGCACCATCGGCACCAGTCGGCCAATCAGCGACACCATAATCGGCGTCAGCGCCATCGATAGTGAAACCACGGCAACCAGCTGATCGTTGAGCGTCTGCTCAATCAGTCGGTTTGCCACTGCCTGATTCAAAATGACGAAGGCAAATTCACCACCTGTTGCCAGCACGGCGCCCAGTTGCAGCGATTGCAGATGGTTCAACTTGCCGGTGTAACGCCCGACGCCATACAGCACCGCAAACTTGACGGTCACCAACAGGATCAGCATGACCAGGATGCGCACCGGCTCGGTGACCACCACGTCCATGTTGACGCTCATGCCGACCGCGATAAAGAACAGACCGAGCAGCAAACCCTTGAACGGTTCGATCTGCGATTCAAGCTCGTGACGGAATTCGGATTCAGCCAGCAGCACGCCGGCGATAAACGCACCCAGACCTGCGGACAAACCGACGTTGGCCATCAACCACGCCGAACCCAGCACCACCAGCAGCGAGGCACCGGTAAATACCTCGGAGATGCCCGTCCGCGCCACGATCCGGAACAGATGCTTCAAAGCGATGCGGCCAATCAGCAGCAGCGCAAGGAATCCGCCGATCGCTTTGAACAGGGCCACCATCGACAGGCCTTCCTCAGAACGAAGAGACCCCAACAGCGGAACCGCTGCCAGCAAGGGAATGGCGACCAAGTCCTGCAGCAGCAAAATGGCGAAGGCCAAACGGCCGTGTTCTTCGAGCAGTTCTTTGCGCTCGGCCAGAATCTGCAAGCCGACCGCAGTCGACGACATTGCCAACGCCGCACCCACGACGAAGGACGTACGGTCCGACAGACCCAACACCTCTCCAATCAGTGCCAGCGCGACCGCCGACAACAGCCATTGCAGTCCGCCGCTGACAAAGATCGGACGCTTCATGACTTTGAGTCGGGTGATCGACAGTTCGAGACCGATCAGGAACAGCATCATGACCACGCCGATTTCGGACGCGGCCAGAATGCGTTCGGGATCGCTGATGATGCGCATGCCGGCCGGGCCCAGCAGCACCCCCGCGGCCAGATACGCCAGGACCGCGCCAAAGCCGAACCGCTTGAACAGCGGCACCGCGATGACGGCAGCCAGCAGAAAGACGATAGGAAGCGATAGGGCGTCGTGGTGCATAGGAGCAGAAATGACTATTTAGGAGTGAGAAGTGAGAGCCGGTGTCTGACACTTTAACGGGAAAGTCCCGTGAGACGCGTGAAAGTGGGCGGTGCAACAAAAAAAACCGCGGACTGTGAACCCCGCGGCCTTTTTGATGTTTATTTTTTGATGTTTATTTTTTATTTTTTATTTTTTATCTCGCGCGTAGCGCATTATCGCTTCATCGAGGAGAAGAACTCGTCATTGGACTTGCTGGTCTTCATCTTGTCGAGCAGGAATTCCATCGCGGCAATTTCGTCCATGCCATGCAACAGCTTGCGCAAGATCCAGATCTTTTGCAGCAGATCCGGTTCGATGAGCAGGTCTTCCTTACGGGTGCCCGAGCGGTTGATGTTGATCGCCGGGTATACACGCTTTTCAGCGATGCCACGAGACAGATGCACTTCGGAGTTGCCGGTGCCCTTGAATTCTTCGTAGATCACTTCGTCCATCTTGGAGCCGGTGTCGATCAGCGCTGTGGCAATGATGGTGAGCGAACCGCCTTCCTCAACGTTACGCGCGGCACCGAAGAAACGCTTGGGACGGTGCAGGGCATTGGCGTCAACACCACCGGTCAGGACTTTGCCCGACGACGGCAGCACGTTGTTGTACGCGCGGGCCAGACGGGTGATGGAGTCGAGCAGGATCACCACGTCCTTTTTGTGTTCGACCAGACGCTTGGCGCGCTCGATCACCATTTCGGCCACTTGCACGTGACGGGCAGCGGGTTCGTCAAAGGTGGACGAGACCACTTCGCCACGGACGGTGCGCTTCATTTCCGTGACTTCTTCCGGACGTTCGTCGACCAGCAGCACGATCAGATGCACATCGGGATGGTTGCCGGTGATGGCGGTGGCGACCTGTTGCATCAGCATGGTCTTACCGGCCTTGGGCGGCGACACGATCAGCGAACGCTGACCTTTGCCTTGCGGCGCCATCATGTCCAGGATGCGGCCGGTGATGTCTTCGGTCGAACCGTCACCGCGTTCCAGGTTGAAGCGCGTACGGGGGAACAGCGGCGTCAGGTTTTCGAACAGGACCTTGTTCTTGCTGGCCTCGATGGGTTCGCCGTTGATCGTGTCGACAATCGACAGTGCGAAGTAGCGCTCGCCATCTTTGGGATAGCGGATGCGGCCGGACAAATGGTCACCGGTTCGCAGGTTGAAGCGACGGATCTGCGACGGCGAGATGTACGTATCGTCCGGACCGGCCAGATACGACGCCTCGGCACTGCGCAAGAAGCCGAAACCGTCGGGCAGGATTTCGAGCACGCCGTCGGCAGCCACGCCTTCGCCATGGCGAGTCAGGATTTTGAGGACCGCAAAGATCACATCCTGCTTGCGGGCGCGGGCCACTCCCTCGTGGATTTGCAGTTGTTCGGCAATATCCAGCAGCTTGGCGGCCTGCATACGCTTGAGGTCACCCAGCGAGTATTGCGGGAAACCCTCGGGCACTTGCGGGTGGGGGCGCGGCACAAACGGTTCGAAGGAATCCTCGGTCGTCATCCCATGTCGGTCGCGGTTGCGATCGCGGCGGTTACGGAAGCGGTCACGACGGTTGCGGTTGTTACCGCCACGGTCCTGACGGTCGCCATCGTGGCCGTTGTTGTCGCCTTGGCCGCCGTCGTTGCCGCCGGCTGCATTCCACGGCGAGCCGTTGTTGTTGTCGCCGCCGTCATTGCCGTTGCCGTTGCCATTACCGCCGCCATGCTGCCGCTCACCGCCGGCGTCACCGCCTTGCTGCGAGTCACCGCGCGGTTGGCGGTCGTTCTGGTCCTGACGGTCGTTGCGGTCGTTGCGCTGCGTGCGCTCATAGCGGTCGCCGCGATCAGGGCGCTCGGAGCGTTCCGGGCGATCCTGACGGTCAGTGCGTTGTTCGGTGCGTTCCGGGCGTTCAGTGCGCTCGGGTCGATCGGCGCGTTCGGCGCGTTCGGCGCGATCAGGGGATTCTTGGGAGACGGGAGCGGCATCGGCACGCTCAGCGGTCTCGGCCGGCTTGCGGCGGACTACCTTTTTAGCGGGTGCGCCATCGTCGGAGGCAGCCGGCGCTGCGGACGTGGCAGCCGAATCATCGGCAGGTTTAGCGACGCGCGTACGGCGGCGCTTGGGAGTTTCTTCTGGAATCAGGTCGTCGTTGTCAGACAAAGGGAATAACCTCGCAATGGGCGAGCACGGCTCCGCTCGAACGCGGTAGCCAGCGTGACGCAGAACGCGTCGGGAGTGGTTTGAAATTGAATTCGGGGATTGGCGCTGAGGCGCGCCGAGTGGTCCCATGATGCCATGCCGCCCGCCCGCCGTGCAAGCGGCTTCCTGAACGGGGCGCAGCAAAAAGCGGCCCGTAGACCGCTTTTTTGATTTTTGATTTAACGCTTCAGTCGCCCGCAGACCGCTTTTTTGATTTTTGATTTTTGATTTGATGCTTTAGCTGGCCGCAGGCCGCGCTCAAAGCGTCTTATCAATCATCTGCGCCAGCACTTGACGAGCATTGCCCGGTGCTCCGATCAGCGTGTCGACGATCTGGCCGTTCTTGAACATCAGCACGGTCGGGATCGAGCGCACGTGATAGCGCATCGAGATCTGCTGATTTTCATCGACGTTGACCTTGGCGACTTTGACCTTGCCGGCATAGGCGTCGGCCAACTCTTCGACCACAGGACCGATCATGCGGCAGGGGCCACACCACGGGGCCCACAGGTCGACCAGCACAGGCTGCTCGGATTGCAGGACCGTTTGTTCGAAATCGGCGTCGGTGACGTTCAGGACGTTGTTGCTAGCGCTCACAGGATGCTCCGGAATAAGTTGGCACGGCCGCGGTGTTGGCGGCGGGTAGGGTAAACTTGGGTCTTCTTTCCATAGTATCAAGTGCCGTCGCTAACACGGCGCCTTGCAGAGCCAATTTATTTGATGAGCGAAAAGCCACTTACAGACGTCACCTTCCGGTCCATGGACCTGCATCCCGCATTGGCAGCGGGCCTGGAGGCGGCGGGCTTTCAGCAGACAACTCCGATTCAGGCGCTGACCTTGCCGCTGGCATTGGCAGGCCGCGATGTGGCCGGACAGGCCCAAACAGGTACGGGCAAGACTCTGGCCTTCTTAGTGGCGGTCATGAACCGCCTGCTGACCCAGCCGGCTCTGGGCGACCGCAAACCGCAAGATCCGCGGGCACTGATTCTGGCTCCGACGCGCGAGCTGGCCATCCAAATCCATAAAGATGCGATGAAGTTCGCGGCCGACACCGGTCTGCGCTTTGCGCTGGTTTACGGCGGTGTGGATTACGACAAGCAACGCGAACTGCTGCAAAAGGGTGTCGATGTGATCATCGCCACGCCCGGCCGTCTCATCGATTACGTCAAGCAAAACCAGGTCGTGAGCCTGCACGCTTGTGAGATCTGCGTGCTGGACGAAGCCGATCGCATGTTCGATATGGGCTTTATTAAGGACATCCGGTTCCTGCTGCGCCGCATGCCGATCCGCACCACGCGACAGACTCTGCTGTTCTCGGCCACGCTGTCGCATCGCGTGCTGGAGCTCGCCTACGAGCACATGAACGAGCCGGAAAAGCTGGTGGTCGAGACCGACAACATCACCGCCGATCGTGTGCGTCAACTCGTGTACTTCCCCGCCGATGATCAGAAAATCCCGCTGCTGCTGGGCCTGATTTCGCGTAGCGAAGGCGCCCGCACCATGGTGTTCGTCAACACCAAGCATTTTGTCGAACGCGTGGCCCGTGCCCTGGAAAAGGGTGGCTATCGCGTCGGCGTGCTGAGCGGCGATGTGCCGCAGAAAAAGCGCGAAACCCTGTTGAACCGCTTCCAGGCGGGTCAGCTCGAAATTCTGGTCGCTACCGATGTCGCCGCGCGCGGTCTGCACATCGATGGCGTCTCGCACGTCTATAACTACGATCTGCCGTTCGATGCCGAGGACTACGTCCACCGCATTGGCCGTACCGCCCGTCTGGGTACCGAGGGCGATGCGATCAGCTTTGCCTGCGAGCGCTATGCGATGTCCCTGCCGGATATCGAGGCGTATATCGAGCAGAAGATTCCCACGGCGCATGTCGAGCCCGAGCTGCTGGTCGCGGTGCCGCGGCCGGAGCGTGTGCGTCCCGAAGGCGAGGAGACCGAGTCGGTTGGCGCGATCTTCCGCGAGGCGCGCGAGTTCAACGATGCGCAAGATGCCAAGCGTGACGGCGGCAACAAGCGTCGTCGCAGCGACGGCCGCAGCAGCGGTCGCAAGCCCGGTGGTGCGTCCGCCGAGCGCCAGGGTGGCGAGCGTTCCCGCGGTGCGGGTGCCGGCGCAGGTGTTGAACGTCGGGATGGTGGGGCTTCGGTCGCGCCGGCCCTGGGTGAGAACGGCGAACCGCGCGCCAAGCGCCGCCGTCGGCGCAAGCCACGTCGCGACTCGCAAGGGCCGATCGACACCGCACCGAACGCCGCCAACGCGGGCGCTAAGGGCGCCGCCACTTCGGCGACGACCGGCAGCGATGCCAACCGCGGCCGCAAGCCCCGCGACACCGGCAAGCCGGCCGCCGCAGCGCCCAAGTCCGACAAGCCGGGCCTGATCAAGCGTCTGAGCGGTCGCATCAAGTCGCTGTTCGGCAGCAAACGCTAAGGAGACCGGCCGGATGAGCGTGCTGCGTTTTGAAGGGGTCACCAAACGCTACGAAGGCGGCCACGTCGCCCTCGACAACGTGAGCTTTGATCTGGCCAAGGGCGAGATGGCCTTCATTACGGGTCATTCCGGCGCGGGTAAGTCCACACTGCTCAAGCTGATTCACCTGGCGGAACGGCCTTCGCGCGGGTCGGTGTTTTTTAACGGCACCAACCTGCTAAAGGTGAAGGGTCGCAAGATTGCCTTCCACCGGCGTGCTGTGAGTGTGGTGTTTCAGGACCACCGACTGCTGACCGATCGCACTATCGCCGATAACGTGGCGCTGCCGCTGCTGTTGCGCGGGATGCGTCGTCCCGAGGCGAACCGTCGCGTCACCGAGATTCTCGAGCGCGTCGGACTGGGTGCGCGCCAACGGGCGCTGCCGGGTCAACTGTCGGCCGGTGAGCAACAACGTGTCGGTATTGCCCGCGCCATCGTGTCGGAACCCGACTTGCTGGTGGCCGATGAGCCGACCGGCAACCTCGATCCCACACTCTCCGCCGAAATCATGAGCCTGTTCGCCAGCCTGCCCGACCGCGGCACCAGTGTGCTGATCGCCTCGCACGATCTGGGCCTGGTCCGTCGCATGCGTCGCCGCGTGCTGGTACTCAACCACGGCCAGCTGGCCGATGACATCGCCGCCGAGGACCTTGCCGAATGAGCCGCACCGTCCCCGATCCGCAGCTGCATCATGGCGGTCTGCGCACCTGGATCGACCACCATCTGTTTAGTCTGGTCCGCAGCCTCGGCAACATGCTGCGCAAGCCGGTCGGCTCGCTGCTGACGATTCTGGTGATGGCCATCGCCTTGGCTCTGCCGCTCGGTCTGCTGGTGGCGCTGGCCAATGTCGATCGCTTTGCCGGCAACGTCCAGCAGTCGCGCGAGATCTCCGTCTTCTTAAAGCCCGACATCTCGGTCGCGCAGGCCGGCAACTTGGCCGACCAGTGGCGTGCCCGCCCCGATGTCGCCAACGTCGATCTGGTCACGCCCGACCAAGGTCTGCAGGACCTGCGCGCCAGCACCGGCCTCGGCCCGACCTTGGACAACCTCGGCACCAATCCGCTGCCAAGTCTGCTGGTCGTGACGCCGCGCGCCGATGAAAACACGCTCGCCAACTCCCTGCAGTCCTTTGCCGAAGTCGATGTCGTGCAACACGACCAAGCCTGGCGCGACCGCCTCAACGGTTGGCTCGGGTTTGGCCGTACCATCGCGCTGGTCCTGGCCGCGCTGCTGGGTCTGGGCGCCGTGCTGATCGTCGGCAATGCCGTGCGCGCCGACATTCAATCCCACCGCGAAGAGATCGGCGTGCTCCAGCACTTGGGCGCCACCGACGGCTTTATCCGCCGACCGTTCCTGTATCTGGGTGCGGTGTTCGGCGTGCTGGCCGGCCTGAGTGCGCTGGGTCTGCTGACCTTGGCCAACTACTACCTGACGCCGTCCCTGGCCCAGCTGGCGGCCACCTACGGTTCGCGCTTCGCCCTGCAAGGGTTCAATTTCGTGCAGGCCACCGGCATCGTCCTGATTGCAGGCCTGCTCGGATGGCTCGGCGCCGGTCTGGTGACCGGTCACTACCTGCGCGACACCCGCCCGAACCAATAGCGTGACCTCCGAAGCGGACGCCGCCGGCCGACTAATCCCGTCCTGGCAAACACGGCTGGGCGCCTATCTGGAGACGCCCGCCATGCAGGACCTGCGGGCCTTTTTAAAGGCGCGCATGGCCGCCGGCGCTACGGTGTATCCCCCGCCGGCGCAGTGGTTCGCGGCCCTGAACGCGGTTCCGTTCGATCAGGTGCGCGTCGTGATCCTCGGCCAGGACCCGTATCACGGGCCGGGCCAAGCCCACGGACTGTCCTTTTCGGTGCCCGATGGGGTGCCCGCACCGCCTTCGTTAGTCAATATTTTCAAAGAGTTACAGCGCGAGTACGGGGTGCCGATCCCCGGCTCGGGCAATCTGCAGCGCTGGGCGGAGCAGGGCGTGCTGCTGCTCAACTCGGTGCTGACCGTGGAGCAGGGGGCCGCGGGCGCGCATGCCGGCAAGGGCTGGGAGGGTTTCACGGACGAGATCGTGCGCCAGCTCGCCACCGACCGCGAGGGCTTGGTGTTCATGCTGTGGGGCGCCTACGCCCAGAAAAAGGGGGCGATGATCGACCGCTTCCGCCACTGCATCTTGCGTGCACCTCATCCGTCGCCGCTGTCCGCTCATCGGGGATTTCTGGGCTGCGATCACTTTGAGAAGGCCAACCGTTACCTGCAGATGCGTGGGGAACGGCCCGTATTCTGGGCTCCCTGAACGGATATTAAGGTGACCTTTGGGCCATTAGCACTCTCGGTAGGAGAGTGCTAATATGGGTTCCATGACGCAGTCTACTGAACTTGTTGTTGCCCGTTCCGCCGGTTCCTCGGCGGTCGCCGCTTCGTTGCCGGTACTCAACCCGCTGGGCTCTTTGGAGTCGTATATCAGCGCGGTTAACCGTATCCCGGTGTTAGAGGCGGAGTCCGAGCGCGAGCTGGCCCGCGAATTCCGCGATTACAACGACCTCACCGCCGCACAGGAGCTGGTGCATTCGCATCTGCGCTTTGTGGTGCATGTCGCGCGCGGTTACAAAGGCTATGGCTTGCCGCTTGCGGACCTGATTCAGGAGGGCAACATCGGCCTCATGAAGGCGGTCAAACGCTTCGACCCGGAACAAGGTGTGCGACTGGTGTCGTTTGCCGTGCACTGGATCCGCGCCGAAATGCACGAGTTCATTCTCAAGAACTGGCGCATCGTAAAAGTGGCGACAACCAAGGCGCAGCGCAAGCTGTTCTTTAACCTGCGCAAGTCCAAGACGCGTCTGGGTTGGTTGAACGCCGAAGAGGTCAGCGCCGTCGCGCGCGATCTCAACGTCTCCGAACGCGAGGTCCTGGAAATGGAATCGCGTTTGAGCGGCACCGATATCGGTTTCGATCTCACCGCCGATGACGATGACAACTCGCATCGCCCGCCCTCGCCGGCAGCTTACTTGCGCTCCGCCGACGAAGATCCTTCGCAAGTTCTTGAGCGTGAGGATGAATCCTCGCATCAGCTCGCTCAGCTTGCGCAAGGATTGGCGGGGCTCGACGAACGTTCGCGCGACATCATCACGCGCCGTTGGCTGAAGCCGGACGACAAGTCCACGCTGCAGGATCTAGCTGATCAGTACGGCGTCAGCGCCGAACGCATCCGCCAAATCGAATCCAACGCCATGAAAAAACTCCGCTCCGCTTTTTAATGGGGACGGAGGGAATTAATTTCCCTTAACGTTTGTGTTGTGGCGTTAGAGCTGTTGAGCCGCTGATTGAGCCGCAGCACCATAGCGCCGCCGCAGACCCTTAGAGCCGTAGACCCCGGAGCCCGAGACCCGTGACAGTGACGCCAACCAGCGACCACCGCGAGCGATGCTTTTGGGCCACCGACACGTCCGACGCCATGCGCGCCTACCACGACACCGAGTGGGGCGCCGCCGTCCATGACGACAACCGCCTGTTCGAAAAGATCAGCCTCGAAGGCTTTCAGGCCGGCCTGAGCTGGTCCACGATCCTGGCCAAACGGCCTGCGTTCCGCGAGGTCTTCCACGGCTTTGAGATTCCGCGTGTCGCTGCCATGCACGAAGGCGATGTCCTCAACCTGTTAGAGGACAAGCGCATCATCCGCCACCGCGGCAAGATCGAGGCCGTCATCAACAACGCCTCGCGAGCGCTCGAGATCCGGCAGGAATTCGGCTCCCTGGACGCCTTCGTCTGGGGTTATAAAGCGGACACCACCAAGCGCCCGAAAAAACTGACCCGCGAATGGCTGTGCGAACACACCACGTCGCCCGAGTCGGTGGCGCTGTCCAAGGAGCTGCGCAAGCGCGGCTGGAAATTCGTCGGCCCCACGACCATGTACGCGTTTATGCAATCGTGCGGGCTCGTCAACGATCACATCCACACGTGCGAAGTGCGCCCCGCCGGCTGTTAGGTTACGCTGGCCCCTATGGCGACCGATTTGCCCGTGCCGCTGCTCGATCTGCCGCAACGGCCGTTATTCCCCGGTTCCAAAGACTATGCCGTGCTCGATGAGCTGCTCGAGGACAGCGACACCCTTCGTCTGATGTTGTTGAACACTGCGGCGGCGCTGAGCCGTTAGTCGCTAGCTTTTAGCCGCTAGCCGTTAAGCGGTCGCGACACCAAACAGTCGGCCGACCAGAGCCGTCGCCGTCATGGCGAAGGCACCCCAAACCGTCACCCGTACGATCGACTTAAAGTACGACGAGCCCCCGGCCCGTGCGCCGATTGCACCCAGTGCGACCAACAGCACCAGCGCGGCGGCCACGACCACGGTGACCAACTGCTGCGCCGGCGCCACCAGGACGATCAGCAACGGTAACAACGCACCGACCGCAAACGTCAGCGCCGAAGTGAACGCGGCCTGCAACGGATTGGCGGTACTGAAATCCGTGATGCCCAGTTCATCGCGGGCGTGGGCGGCCAACGCATCGTGCTCGGCCAACTGCCGCGCCACTTCATCGGCCAGTTCCGGCGTCAGACCGCGCGACTGATAGATCATCTTGAGCTCATGATGCTCAGCCTCGGGGCCCGTGGCCAGCTCGTGACGCTCGCGCGCCAGGTCGGCCTCCTGCGTGTCCTGCTGCGACGACACCGACACGTACTCACCGGCGGCCATCGACATCGCGCCGGCGATGCCCGCAGCCAAGCCCGCAATCAGAACCTGCTGCTTTGTTGAGCCGGCGGCCGCCACACCGACAATCAGCGAAGCGGTCGAAATGATGCCGTCATTGGCGCCGAGAACCGCGGCGCGCAGCCAGCCGACCCGATGGACGCGGTGAGATTCGCTGTGACGCATCATGTGCACTTACTTCCTGTCAGTGGGGTGGTGTGGCGTGTTGTCGGGGTGTTGCACGTGTTTCGTGTGTCGCGAGTCGCGCGCTTTACATACCGTTCGTCGCCCGACGGTCAGATGGTTTCCGGCACCTGCACAGGTGTTTGTCCGATTGCCATGGCCAGGTTGCGCCATTTCGCACCATCAGGAATGTAAATGTACGCCAAATCGACTGCCTTGCCGTTAATTTCCAGCTCCCAATACTGTTTGCCGTCGGCCTTATAAGGTCTGTTGCTCGAAGGTCCGACCGGATCCCACACCAACGCGATGCCCGTACTGTCCACGGTGGCCGTGCGCGCCGCATTGTCACCGCAAGGCGCACAGAAGTATTTGACCTGCTTGGCTTTGTTGACGATCTGCATCGCCGCCACTGCATCTTTCAGGGTGTTGTATTCGAATTGGTCGGCGTGGGCATTACCGGGTGCGAGCGACAATGCTACGGCGAGCGAGAGCGAAGTGACCAATAGAGTTTTCATCGGAGCGCCTCCGTTGTGGACGTTGGTCGGCCGATAGCGCACCAGATGCCGACACCGGCCTTCGACAAATGCTGATAACAAAGGGTCGCGGGCGCGGGCATCGTATACGTTCGACCTTTAATCGAGCCTACCCGATGCCACGTCAACCGCGCATGATGATTCCGGGCGTGCCGTTACACGTGGTTCAGCGCGGCATCAATCGGGGCGCGATTTTCCTGGACGACGTGGATCGCCACACCTACATGCGCCTGCTATGCGAGGCGTGCAGTGAACAGCGGGTCGCGGTGCATGCCTTCGTGCTGATGAGTAATCATGTGCATCTGCTGCTGACGCCCGGTCCCGAACCACCATCCCTGGCGAAGGCGATGCGGGTCTCCGGTCAGTGCTATGTGCAGTATTTCAACGCGCGGCACTCGCGGATCGGCACGCTGTGGCAGGGGCGATATAAGTCGTGTCTGGTGGATACGTCGCCGCGGCATGTGCTGGCGGTGATGCGGTATATCGAGCTGAATCCGGTGCGGGCGGCGCTAGTGGCCGACCCTGCTCAGTACCGGTGGTCGAGTGTGGCGCATCATCTGGGGCTCTTAACGGACGAGCGACTGACCACTCATCCTGCGTATCTCGGACTTGGTGCCGACGCTCGCGAGCGCGTCTCGCGGTACCGCCAATGGCTGGAGCAGGGCGTAAAAGCCGAGGACCTGGACGCGATTCGCCGCTACGCCGCCAAGGAGCGCGCCTTTGGCGGCCGGCGATTTCAGGCCATGGTGGCGGAAACGTTGGGGCGCGTCAGTGTCGCCCGCAACAGCGGCCGCCCGCCAATTGTTAAGGGGAATTAATTCCCTCCGTCCCCATTTAGCGCTTTAGCGACGAACGGCGGCAAGGTCTGACCCGCAGTGTGCGCGGCGGTCGTGTAGTACAACGTCGACAGATCCGACGGCTGCTCACGGAACGCAAAACCTTGGCCGCCCTTACGCGCCATCGTGACCGACCACCAGCCGGTGGGGTAGCACGGCTGCGGGAACGGCAATGTCTGGAACTCGGCAAAACCGGCCTTGCCCATCTCGCCGCGCAGCTCCTTGATCAGATCGAGCAGCATCAGCGGCGACTCGGACTGCTGTACCAGCACGCCGTTCTCACGCAGCGCCTTAAAGCAGTCAGCAAAGAACGCCTTGTTGAAGAGACCCTCGGCCGGCCCGACCGGATCGGTGGAATCGACGATGATGACATCGACCGAGCCCGGTTCCAGGTTCTTGATGTAGGCCAGACCATCGTCCCACATCAAAGTGGCGCGCGGATCGTCGTTGGAATCGCACAGCTCAGGGAAATACTTCTCGGCCATGCGGGTCACTTGCTCGTCGATATCGCACTGTACGGCCGACTCGACGCCCTTGTGCTTGAGCACTTCGCGCAGCGTACCGCAGTCACCGCCGCCGATGATCACGACGTTCTTCGGATCGGGATGCGTCAGCAGCGCCGGATGCGCAATCATCTCGTGATAGAAGAAGTTGTCCTTGGTGGTCAGCATCATGGCGCCGTCGATCAGCATCAGGTTGCCCCAATCGGTCGACTCAAAGATCTCGATCTTCTGGAACGGCGACTGCACCTCGTCGAGCTTGCGCGTGATCCGATAACCGATGGCCGAACCCGTCGGGTCAAAGTTCTCGTAATGCCATTGTTCGTTGGCGCTCATCGCGAAGGCTCCATAGGTGCTGATAGTGAATGCCCGAATTATACCCGTTCCATGTTTCAGCCCCGTGCACACGCGAGCTGCGACCGCTGTTAACTGGCGTTGCCCCCGATGGCGCTAAAATGGACGGGTTTCCCCCTGCGCCCGAGAGCCTGCTACCCCATGTCCAGCTGGACCATTGACCAAGCCCGCACTGCATACTCCATCCCGCATTGGAGCGATGGCTATTTCGACGTCAACAATGCCGGCCAAGTCATCGTGCGTCCCCAAGGTGAGCAAGGACCGAGCGCACCGCTGGCCCAGCTGATCGACGGCGCCGTCGCACAAGGCTCCCGACTGCCGCTGCTGCTGCGCTTCCCCGACATCCTTGACCATCGCCTTTCTAAATTGCAGGAAGCGTTTGCCCAGGCCATTCAAGATTGGGACTACGCCGGCAAATACCGCGCAATCTATCCGATCAAGGTCAACCAGCATCAGGGCGTAGCGGCAACCTTAGCCAAGCACGCATCGAACGGTTTCGGCCTCGAGGCCGGCAGCAAACCCGAACTTATGGCCGTCATCGCACTGGCGCAGCCCGGTAGCGTGATCGTCTGCAACGGCTATAAAGATCGCGAGTATCTGCGTCTGGCCCTGATCGCACGCAAGCTCGGACATGACACCTGGATCGTGGTCGAGAAGCCTTCGGAATTAAAGATGGCGCTCGAAGAGGCCGAAAAACTCGGCGTCAAACCGGGTCTGGGTGTGCGCATGCGTCTGGCCAGCCTCGGTGCCGGCAAGTGGCAGAACAGCGGCGGCGACAAGGCCAAGTTCGGTCTGTCACCGCGCCAGGTGCTGGACCTGTGGAAGACCCTTCGCGATGCGGGCATGAGCGATTGCCTGGGCCTGCTGCATTTTCATATGGGCTCGCAGATCAGCAACGTGCGCGACATTGCCAACGGCATGCGTGAGGCCGTGCGTTACTTTGTCGAGCTGAGCGTGCTCGGTGCGAACATTCGCTTTATGGATGTCGGCGGCGGCCTCGGTGTGGATTACGAAGGCACTCGCTCGCGCGGTTACTGCTCCACCAATTACAGCATCCGGCAATACGCCTCGAGCATCATTCAACCGCTGGCTGAAGCCTGCGAAGAATACGGCCTGTCGGCGCCCGATATCCTGACCGAATCCGGCCGCGCACTCACCGCGCATCACGCGGTGCTGATCGCCAACGTCGCCGAGGTCGAGAAAGCCCCCGAAGGCCGCGTGCCCGACGAACACGACGACGAGCCCGCCGTCATCCGCCGACTGCGTGAAACGTATGACGAACTCAACGAACGTCCCGCCATCGAGCTGTTCCACGAGGCCGTCCATCACCATAACGAAGGCCTGGCCCTGTACTCGCTGGGTCAAATCGATCTGGTGCATCGCGCGCGCATCGACGATCTGTTCTACGCCATCGCGCACATCGTCAAGGACCGCCTGAGCCCGTCGGAGAAATCGCATCAGGCCGTGCTCGATGAACTCAATCAGCGCCTGGTCGACAAACTGTTCGTCAATTTCAGCGTGTTCGAATCGATCCCCGATGTGTGGGCCATCGACCAGGTGTTCCCGATTCTGCCGATCGAACGTCTCGACAGCGAACCGACGCGTCGCGGTGTGCTCGCCGATATGACTTGCGACTCCGACGGCCGCATCGACACGTACGTCGGCTACGAAACGCTCGACACCAGCATGCCCGTCCACGATGTGCATAGCGGAGACATGTATCGTCTCGGCTTCTTTATGGTCGGCGCGTATCAGGAGATCCTGGGCGACATCCACAATCTGTTCGGCGATACCGATGCGCTCGAAGTGCGGGTCCGCGACGGCAAGATCGTCAGCACCCAAGCGCGCCGCGGCGACACCACCGATGTGATGCTCGACTACGTCGGCTACTCACTCGATGATCTGCGTGCCTCGTATCGCAACAAGGTCGCTGCCGCTCATCTGCCCGAAGCCGATAGCCAACAGCTGCTGGCCGATCTCGAAAAAGGCCTGACCGGCTACACCTACCTCGCCGCCACCCCCATCTTCTAACCCCCCGCTTTTGCCTTTGCTCTTGCTCCTGCTCTTGCCCTCGCTTTTGCTTTTGCTTTTGCTTTCGCCTTTGCTTTTCCACTAGATTTTGCTTTTGCTCTCGCTTTTGCCCTTGCCTTTGCTTTTGCTTTTGATCTCTTTTTTGATTTTTGATTTTTGATTTTTGATTTAGAAAATGAAGAGTCCAAAAACAAAAAACTCCCAATGCCTCGAACGTAGTGAGAAATAGAATGAGAGTCGGACTAATCGGACTGGGCGCAATGGGCGGCCCCATGGCACAGCACCTGGCAAACGCCGGTCTCCTGTCAATTGTCGGTAACCGCAGCCTGCAAAAGGTCACGGATTTCGTTGCGACCCATGAGCACATTCACGGCGCATCGGGCCCGCAGGATTTTTCCAACTGCGATGTCGTGATTCTCAATGTCTCACTCGACTCCGATGTTCTGCAGAACGTGCATGCATTGGCCGAGGTGCTGCAGCCCGGCAGCATCGTCATAGATCACTCCACCGTATCCGTGCAGACGGCACGCGATGCTGCTGCGCATCTTGCCGTGAAAGGCATTGCCTTCATCGATGCGCCCGTGAGTGGTGGCGTCGAGGGTTCGCGTAACGGCAAGCTCTCTGTGATGGCCGGCGCGGATGCCGACTCGCTCGAACGCGTCATGCCTTTGCTCAACACGTACGCGGCGCGCGTCACGCACATGGGCGACGTCGGAAGCGGGCAGGCCACCAAGGCCGTTAATCAGATCATGGTTGCCGGCATCAACGAGGCCGTGTGCGAAGCATTGGCCCTTGGCGACGCTCTGCAACTCGATCCGTCCAAACTGATCCCGACGCTGATGGGCGGCGCGGCCAGCAACTGGTTCCTCGATAAGCGCGGAGCAACCATGTTGAAAGAGCAGTTCACGCCGGGCTTCAAAAACGCGCACATGCTCAAAGACCTGCGCATCGTGCAGGGCATGGCTGAGAGTCTGGGACTCGACCTGCCGACGCTGCGCCAGGCCGAAGCCGATTACGCCGAGCTGGCGGAGTCACGCTCTATGCCCGACGCGGACACATCCTCGCTCGTGATGCTGAAATGGGGACGGAGGTAATTAATTTTTCTTAACAATTGGCGGGGTGGCCGCGGCGCGCAGCGCCAGCCCAAACCCTACGCTTTCAATTGTTAAGAAAAATTAATTACCTCCGTCCCCATTTCTTACACCCAGGCGCTGAGGGCCTCGACGTAGTTCGCGACCGACTTGGCAGCACGCTCGTCGTTGACGGTGCCGTCTTCGGCAATGGTGTCCTCGTTCGCGCCGGCAATCGTGACCATGGCGCCGTTAAAGACCTCGCAGCCAAAGTAACGCAGCACCTGCAGCCACGCCGTCTGCGACAACATGGTGCCGAACCCGCCCATACCGATCCCGACCAGACCCACCTTGCGGCCGGTAAAGATCGCCGACTTGTCAGCGCGCGACAACCAGTCAATGGCGTTCTTAAAGACACCCGGAATGCCGTGGTTGTATTCGGGCGTCACCAGCACGATGGCATCGGCGGCCAGGATCTGTTCCTTCAGCGCGGTAACAGCGGCGGGGATGCCTTCGGCCGATTCGACATCGCCGTTGTACAACGGAATACCGTCGAGCGTCGCCACCTTCACCGTCACGCCGGTGGGAGCCTGCTTGGCGATGGCCTTGGCCAGACGGGTATTGAACGAGCCCTTGCGCAGGCTTCCGGAAATCGCGAGTACGGTTTTGGCCATGGCCGATGTCTCCAACAGAACAGGTAAACCCAGAGCCTACCGCACCCGGGCAAACGCCGTGTCAAAAAAACAGAAACGGCGGACCCAAGAGCCCGCCGCCTCTCACATCTCACTTCCGGAAACTAGTACCTCGCAGCCACCAGTTTCCAACTTCCAAATACCAATTTCTAATTGATATGAACTTCCATCGCGTTGACACCGCCACCGCTTAGCTTACGCTTGGCAGCGCTCAACTCCGACGAGTTCTCGGCATATGGTCCGAGACGAACGCGGTACACGCTCTTGCCGGCATTGGTGGTGGACTCGACGCGCGCGCCCAGACCCATCATCGCAATCTTGGCTTTGACCTTTTCGGCCTGATCCTTGTCGCTAAACGCACCGGCTTGCACCAGCACCTTGCTGTTTGAACTGGTCGAAGCCGCTGCGGGCGCCACAGTCGTCTTGGCGGCGGCCGGCTTCTCGAACGTGCGGGTCGGATCCAGCGACGCGGCCGGCATCACCATGGCGACGCCCTTGGCGGCGGCCGTGACGTCCGGGCTCTTGGCGTAGGCGGCGACCGCCTTGGCCTTCGGCTTGGGTGCTTCGGCAACCGACGTAGCGGCGGCCTTGACCGGACGGTCCTTGACCGAAGGCGTCACCGCAGCCACCGGCTTGGGCAGCGACTTGGTTTCGGTGGACTTGGATTCAACCGTCGAAGGCTTGGCGGCAGGCGCCGACAGCGTCGTCTTCGGAGCGGCGGCAGGTGCAGCGGCACGCGGAACGTTGACTGCCACCGGCTTCGGCAATGCGGCAGCAGCGGACGGCGCGTTCGCATCCGGCATCACGACCACGCCGGCATCGGCTTGCTGACCGGCGACACTGGCAGCGAGCGCAGCGGCCTCGGCCTTCTTGCGGGCAGACGCCTCGGCTTGCGAACGGCGACGCGCTTCGGCCTGGTTCAATGCCGCCTGTTGCTCAGGCGTCATTTCCACTTCCTTGTTGGCCAGCACGTTGTAGAAATCGAACTCGGTGCCTTCTTCGGTCGGCTCCGCGGCGGCCGCCGCAGGAGGCTTGGCGTCAGACGACTCGGCCACCACGCCATCGCCATCGGCGACACGCTGCTCCGTCGCCATCGAGACCGGCTCGGCATCGGCATTGGGCTTGGGCCGCAGGAAACCGTCAGTGCCGTCTTCTTTTAGCAACTTGGGCGCACCGAACAGAACGGCGGCACCAAGCACGGCGCCGACCACAAACACGGTCGAAGGAGACAGGCCACCACCACGACGCTGCGGTGCAGCGCTGCGACGAGCTTGAGTTTTAGTATTGCGACGTGTTGCCATGATTACATTACCTCGGGTGCGCTGATGCCCAGCAGTTGCAGTCCATTGGCCAGCACTTGCCGGGTAGCTTGTGCCAGTACCAAACGCGCATCCCGCACGTTCGAGTCATCCACCAGGAACTGGTGGTCGTTGTAGTACGACTGGAAGGCCTGCGCCAACTCCAGCACGTAGGCCGCAATCAGATGCGGTTCCAGATCACGTCCCGCCGCCGCCACCACATCGGGGAAGCGCAGCAAGTTCAGAATCAGTTCGTGGGCCGCGCGATCATTGAGATCCAGCGGCTGTTGCAGCCCGTTTTCACGGTCGAAGGACAGACCGCGCTCGGCCAGCTGGCGGAACACACCGCAGATCCGCGCATGCGCCACCTGCACGTAGTAGACCGGATTGTCCAGGGTCTGCGACTTGGCCAGATCAATATCAAACGTCAGCTGCGAATCGGGTTTGCGCGCGACCAGGAACCAACGCGTAGCATCGGCACTGGTTTCTTCGATGAGATCACGCAGCGTGATGTAATCGCCGGCGCGCTTGGAGACCTTGACCTCTTCGCCATTGCGCATCACGGTGACCATCTGGTGCAGCACGTACTCCGGCCACTCCTTAGGAATGCCGATATCGAGGGCCTGCAGACCGGCCTTCACCCGGGCCAGCGAACCGTGGTGGTCGCTACCCAGCTCCGTGATGGCACGCTCGTAACCGCGACGCCATTTGTTGGCGTGATAGGCCACGTCGGGCAAGAAGTAGGTGTAGGTGCCGTCGGACTTGCGCATAACGCGGTCCTTGTCGTCACCGAAATCCGTCGAGCGCAGCCACAGAGCGCCATCTGCCTCGTATGCCTTGCCGCTATCAATCAGCGCCTGCACCGTCTGATCAACTTGGCCGTCGGCATACAGCGACGACTCGAGAAAATAGACGTCAAAGCCGATCTTGAAGGCCTCGAGATCCAGGTTCTGCTCGTTGCGCAGGGCGGCCACGGCATAACGGCGGATGGCATCAAGATCATTGATGTCGCCTGTCGCGGTGACTTGCTGACCCTCGACGGTGACCGACTTGCCGGCCTTGAAATCATTGGCGATGTCGCCGATGTAGCTGCCCTTGTACCAGTCGTCCTGCCACTCGGCGGCATCGGGACCGACACCGTTGGCGCGCGCCTGCACGCTCAGTGCCAGATTGTTGATCTGCGCACCGGCGTCGTTGTAGTAGAACTCGCGTTTGACGTTCCAGCCGTTGGCATCGAGGATGCGGGCAATGCAGTCGCCGATCACACCGGCCCGACCATGACCCACGTGCAGCGGGCCGGTAGGGTTGGCACTGACGAATTCGACGCCGGCCGTGCGACCTTGGCCGGACGTATTGCGGCCGAAGGCACCGTCGGCAGCCAGCAAATCGGCCAGCGACTGACGCCAGGCGGATTCTGCCAGGGTGAAATTAATAAAGCCCGGGCCGGCGATTTCCGCCTTGCCAATCAGGGTATTTGCAGGAAGGGCCTGCAGCAGCTGCTCCGCAATGGCCCGCGGATTGGTACCCGCCGGCTTGGCCAGGAGCATGGCCGCATTGGTCGCAAAGTCGCCCTGCGTGCGGTTTTTGGGGTGCTCAACGACAAAATCGGGGGTTGCCAGATCGGCCGGCAAGCTGCCCTGGTCACGAAGCTGACCGACAGCACGGTTCAGCAGATCGCGGATTTGCGTTTTCACTGCGTCAAAAACCTATGGAGTTACTTTGCATGTTACCCATAAGTTACGAAAATACAACACTTTTTTAGACTTTTCTGATTCTGAGTCCGTCTTAGCACCAGCCCATCTTGGCCAAACTGACCGGTTCACCATCGCCAACGATAAAGTGATCCAGCAAACGCAGGTGCACCAGCTCCAGGGCGGCCTTCAGTTTTTGGGTCACCGTACGGTCCGCCATACTCGGCTCCCGCGACCCGGACGGATGGTTATGCCCGACCATCACCGCAGAGGCATTGAGCTGCAACGCCCGCCGCACCACCTCGCGCGGGTGCACCTCGGAGCCGTCAATCGTGCCGCGGAACATCTCCTCGAACAGGATCGGCCGGTGCCGCGTGTCCAAAAAGAGCACGGCAAACACTTCGTGCTTATGCGCGCGCAGGCGCTGCTGAAAATACCGCCCCGCCATCAGCGGATTGCGCAGCACATCGGTCCGTTCAAGCTCACTTTGTAAATAGCGCTGACCCAACTCCAAGGCCGCAATCAGCAGAGCACTGCGCGCCACGCCGATACCGCGCTGTTCGGCCAGCACCTCCGCCGGCATCTCCAGGAGCGAGCGCAAGCCGCCGGCTTTTTGCAGCAAACCGATCGCGGTCACCACGGCCGTCTCACCCTTCAACCCGCTGCCTAAAAATACGGCCAGCAGTTCGGCATCACTCAACGCGGCAGGGCCACGCAGCATCAGTTTTTCTCGAGGGCGTTCCTCGACAGGCCATTCATTGATCTTCATGTTGCCAGCGTGCGCCGACCGGAACGCCGCGCCTATCAGAGCTTGCCGCCTTGCGGTTAAGATGTCTGGACATTCAACGGCGACCAACAGGTCCACGGGTTTCCATGGCAGAAGCGCAAATTCTGGTCTGCGTCTGCGGCGGTATCGCGGCGTACAAAGCAGCCGATCTGGTTCGAAGGCTACGCGAGCGCGGCGCGTCCGTTCGTGTGGCCATGACCGACGGGGCGACTCAGTTTGTCGGTCCCGCAACGTTCCAGGCCGTCAGCGGTCAGCCGGTCCGACACAGCCTGTGGGATGAGAGTGCCGAGGCGGCCATGAGCCACATCGAGCTGGCACGCTGGGCCGATGCCGTGATCGTGGCCCCGGCCACTGCCAACACGCTGGCCAAACTCACCTACGGCATGGCCGACGATCTGGTCACCACCTTGTGTCTGGCTACCAAGGCGCCGATCTTTGTCGCGCCCGCTATGAATCACGTCATGTACACGGCCGCGGCCACTCAGGCCAACCTTGCCACCTTGCGCTTGCGTGGTGTGACTGTCATCGGCCCCAACAACGGACCGCAGGCTTGCGGCGAATTCGGACCGGGACGTATGGCGGAGCCCAATGAAATTGTGGATGCGGTCAGCGCTTCAACCGGTTTCGAAGGCAAAATCCGCCGCCCATATGCCAAAGACGATCAGGGGGTTGCGTGACCTTACCGTTGCACGCATTGCATGTACTGGTTACTGCGGGACCCACTTACGAGGATATTGATCCGGCGCGTTTCATCGGCAACCGCTCCAGCGGCAAGATGGGATTTGCCGTGGCTCAGCAGGCCCAAGCACTCGGCGCGCAAGTCACGCTGGTGAGCGGGCCTGTGCATCTCGACACGCCTGCCAATGTGAAACGCATTGATGTGCGCTCGGCCGAACAGATGCACGATGCTGTCGTCGCTGCATTACCCGCCGATGTTTATATCGGTGCGGCCGCAGTGGCGGACTATCGGCCGGCGAAATACGCTTCGATCAAAATTAAAAAGCAGAACGATGACGATGGCCTGGTGCTTGAACTCGAGCAGACCGTAGACATTCTGAAAGTCGTGGCCAATCATGCGCAGCGGCCGCGGATTGTGTGCGGCTTTGCCGCTGAAACGCACGATGTCGAAGGCTATGCGCAAGGCAAACTCGACCGCAAGAATCTGGATCTGATTGCCGCCAATCGTGTTGGCGTGGCCGGCAGCGGTTTTGAATCCGATACCAACACGCTGTTCGTGTACACGCGCGGCAGCGATCAGAAACTCGTATACGGTCCGGCCTCTAAAGATGAGGTCGCCCGTCAACTCTTAGATTTAATCGTGACTCTGTTATGACTGCAAAGCTGCAAGTACGCGTGCTGGATGCGCGCTTCGGTTCCGAGTGGGAACTGCCTTCGTACGCAACGACCGGCAGTGCCGCGTTGGATTTGCGTGCGGCGTTGACGGAGCCGTTGACGGTGGCGCCAGGTCAGACCGAACTGGTGCCCTCGGGTTTGTCGATCTATGTGGCCGATCCGGGTTTGTGCGCAATGATTCTGCCGCGATCGGGCTTAGGTCATAAGCAAGGTCTGGTGCTGGGCAATGGCACGGGTCTGATCGATTCGGATTATCAGGGGCCGTTGATGATCAGCGTGTTCAACCGTTCGCAGCAGGCCTTTACCATTGCGCCCGGTGATCGCATCGCGCAGCTGGTGATTGTGCCGGTCGTGCAAGTTGAGCTGGATGTGGTGGATTCGTTTACGCAGAGCGAGCGTGGTGAGGGCGGCTTCGGTCACACCGGGGTGAATTAGTCTCAACTGTCAAAGTCCGTTAACCGGGCAATGGCATAATGGCGAAATTGCCTTTGAATTAGCGGTCCTTTGCCCATGTCGCACACCACTACTACTGAAATCCCCGATGCTTCCGGTCGCAACCTGGCTGTCCAGCCGGGCATTTTCCGCGCCTATGACATTCGCGGTGTAGTCGGTACGGATCTGGATCAGGGCGTGGCCGTCAGCATCGGTCAGGCGATCGGTTCGGTGATGCATGACAAAGGCCTTACCGATATTGTTTGCGGTCGCGATGGTCGACTGACCGGTCCTGCACTGATGCAAGGCCTGATCGAGGGCCTCAACCTTGCCGGCATCAACGTGATCGATATCGGTCTCGCACCGACGCCGCTCACTTATTTCGCTGCATATTCCACCGGTACGGGTTCGTGTGTATCGCTGACGGGTTCGCACAATCCGCCTGATTACAACGGCTTTAAGATCGTGATCGGCGGTGAAACGCTGTCGGGCGACACGATTACGGCGCTGTATCAGCGCATTGCTGCCGGCATGCTGCATCTGGCCGCGCAACCCGGAACTGTTGAATCGCGCGATGTGTCGCAAGATTACGTCGATCGCATCACCTCCGATGTCCACGTTGCTCGTCCGTTGCGCGTCGTGGTCGATGCAGGCAATGGCGTTGCCGGAGAACTCGGTCCGCGCGTGTTGCGTGCACTGGGCGCGCAAGTCACGGAACTGTATTGCGAGATTGACGGCACCTTCCCCAATCACCATCCCGATCCGTCCGAGCCGCACAATCTGGTCGATCTGATTGCGGCCGTGCGCGAGCAGGGTGCAGATCTCGGTCTGGCCTTCGATGGCGATGGCGATCGTCTCGGCGTCATCACTGCCGATGGTCAGAACATTTTCCCCGATCGTCTCGCGATGCTTTATGCCCGCGACATCCTGACGCGCGAACCCGGCGCCACCATCGTTTACGACGTGAAATGCACCGGCGCCATGCACGACTGGATCCTCAAGTCCGGTGGCGAACCCCTGATGTGGAAGACGGGCCATTCACTGGTCAAGGCCAAAATGCGCGAAACCGGCGCCGCCTTTGCCGGCGAGATGTCCGGTCACTTCTTCTTTAAGGAGCGCTGGTACGGTTTTGACGATGGCATCTATGCCGCTGCACGCACGCTGGAGATCCTGGCCAAGTCCGAATCGCCTTCGGCCGAGCTCAATGCCTTGCCGAACGGGGTGTCGACGCCCGAAATCAAAGTGCCGGCACCGCAAGGCAATCCGCATGCATTTGTCGAGCGCTTTGTGGCCGCCGTGCCGTTCACCGATGCGCGAATTTCCACCATTGATGGCCTGCGTGTCGACTTTGCTGATGGCTGGGGTCTGGTCCGCGCTTCCAACACCACGCCGGTGCTGGTGATGCGCTTTGAGGCCGAGAACGAGTCGGCGCTGGCCCGCATCCAATCGCAATTCCGCGAAGCACTGGCCGCGCTCGATCCTACGTTAGAGCTGCCGTTCTAAGGGTTTTTACGCGCCGTAGCGTTGACGGTAGGCGGCAATCGCATCGGCATATTGCGCGAAGCGTTGATCGTCTGCGGTAAACGCGACCAGGTCCGAGAGCGTCGCAATCGCCAACACCGGCACGCCGAGTTCGGCGCTCAACGATTGCGTCGCCGATTTCGTGTTGCTCGGATCGGGTTCAATGCCGCCGGGCAATTCCTGACGATCCAGCGCGATGGCGATGCCGGCAATGCGCGCACCATTGGCACGGATGATATCCAGCGATTCGCGGATGGCGGTGCCGGCGCTGATCACATCATCGACGACCAGCACGTTACGGCCCTGCAGGGACGCGCCGACGAGGGTGCCGCCTTCGCCATGGTCCTTGGCCTCTTTGCGGTTGTAGGCCAGCGGCAGATCGCGACCGCGTGCAGCCAGTTCCACCGCAATGGCCGTCGCCAGCGGAATGCCCTTATAGGCAGGGCCAAAGATCAGATCGAACTCGAGGCCCGCATGTTCGATGGCATCGACATAGCCGATCGCCAGCTCGCGCATCAGGCGGCCGCTGTTAAACAGTCCGGCGTTGAAGAAATAGGGCGACAGTCGGCCGGATTTGAGCGTGAACTCGCCGAACTTCAGGGCCTGCGCATCCAGAGCCAGATTCAGAAAGCGGGTCTTATGGTCGGTCATCGCAAGTTCCTCTAGCTCCAGTCGGCACTGTGCGATTATAGACGCTACCTCGTTTTTCATCGACTGAATGCGCATCATCAGCTTTAACGCCAACGGCATCCGTTCGGCCGTCTCCAAAGGATTTATGGATTGGTTTCTGAGTCAGGATGCCGACGTGCTCTGCATCCAGGAGACCAAGGCCCAGAAAGATCAGCTCACCGATCCTGTGTTCCTGCCGCAGGGCTATCACGTCCACTTTAAAGACGCGCAGAAAAAGGGCTACAGCGGTGTGGCCATCTATTCGCGACGCGAACCGGACGAAGTGCGGACCGACATCGGTTGGGATCTGTTTGATGATGAGGGTCGCTATATCGAAGCGCGTTTCGGCAATTTGAGTGTCGTCTCGTTCTATATCCCCTCGGGCTCGTCGAAAGAAGAGCGTCAGGACTTTAAGTACGTGGTGATGGATCGTCTGCAGCCCGTGCTCGATGAGTGGTGCGCCAGCGGCCGCGATTATGTGCTCACGGGCGACTGGAACATCGTGCGCAGCGCACTCGACATCACCAACTGGAAGTCCAATCAGAAAACCTCCGGCGTCCTTCCGCGCGAGCGCGAGTGGATGAACCGCCTGTTCGGTCACGACATCTCGCATCAGCCGCTGTCGGATCTCATCGACGGTTGCTGGGTTGACGCGTATCGCCATCTGCATCCGCAGGGCCAGGATTACACGTGGTGGTCCAATCGCGGGGCGGCCTTCGCCAAGAATGTCGGATGGCGCATTGACTACCAGTTGTGCACGCCCTCGTTGCGTGACACGATCACTGCATGTTCGGTTGCACGTGAGCCGCGCTTTTCCGATCACGCCCCATTGACCGTGGATTATGACTATGACTTCAGCAGCAACTCCTGATACCGCCGAAACCGTGAGCTATAAGGGCTGGCGCGGCATCCGTCGCGCGTTTGGCACGCCTTCGGCACTGACGATGTTGCTGCTCGGCTTCGGTAGTGGTTTGCCGTTCCTGCTGATTGCTTCGCAAACGCTGTCCGTGCGCCTGCGCGATGACGGTATCGACTTAAAGAGCATCGGTCTGATCTCACTGGCCTCGTTCTTTTATCTGCTCAAGTTTGTGTGGGCACCGTTGCTTGATCGCTACAAGTTTCCGCTGTTGGGTTTTCTTGGGCGTCGACGCTCGTGGCTGCTGATCTCGCAGATCGTGATGCTGATCGGTTTGGCGGCGCTGGCCTTCGTGCAACCGAAAGCGGATATTCCGCACTTGGTGATGTGGGTGCTGATTGCCTCGTTTGCCGGTGCCACTATGGATACCGTGGTCGATGCGTACCGCATTGAGATTGCGCCCGAGTCCGCACAGGCTGCGCTCGCAGCGACCTATACGTTGGGATATCGCGTCGGTCTGATTCTGGCCGGTGCGGGTGCGCTGTATTTAGCCGAGCTCGAAGGCTGGCGCATGGCCTATCTGATCATGGCGGGCCTGATGCTCATCCCGATCATTACCACCTTGCTGGCACGCGAACCGGCCGAGGCGCCGAACTTAGTGAGTCGTGAGATCAACATCGCGCAGGCGTTTATCGAGCCCATCGCCGGTTTCTTTAAGACCAACGGCGTGCTGGTGGCGTTTGCCCTGCTGGTGTTTGTGGGCCTGTATAAATTCCCCGATCAGGTCATCGGTGTGATGGCGGGTCCGTTCTATCTCGATAGCGGTTTCACCAAAGCCGATATCGCCACGGTCTCTAAGCTGTTCGGCGTGTGGATCGGTATTGCAGGTGCATTCCTGGGCGGCATCTGCGTAGCTGCGTTCGGATTCCGCAAGATGCTGCTCGTCGCAGCCATCGGCGTGGCACTGTCCAACATCGCGTTTATTCTGATGGCGCAGTATCCGGGTCAGATCTGGTCGTTCTACACAGCAATCCTGGCTGACAACCTGTTCCAAGGTTTTGCCGGTGTGGTGTTTATTGCGTTTGCATCGTCACTGACCGATCGCAACTTTACCGCCACGCAGTTTGCGCTGCTGGTCTCACTGGCGAACTTGCCCGGCAAATTTGTCGGCGGCGCCTCGGGCTACATTGTCGAGGCCACTTCGTACAAAACGTTCTTTATCGTCAGTGCGCTGACCGTAGTGCCGGCATTGCTGCTGCTGGCCTGGTTGTGGAACAAGATCCACGATCCCAATGGCCAGTCTGCAACAAAGTAAATCGCCGGCGCTAAAGCGCTCGCTATCGCCTTAAGGCTGATGAATACTGCCTAAGATCCGCGGGCCGGTCGCACCGGTGACCGCCTGCAAATTGCCGGGTTGGCCTAGCAAGGTCCGCATGGCCAACCAGGCAAAGGCCATCGCTTCCATGGCATCCGAGTCAATGCCGAGCTCGGATGTGGTCTGCACCGACACGCCCGGCAAGGCATCGCGCAACGCCTGCATCAGCATTGAGTTTCTGGTGCCACCGCCACAGACCAGTACGCGTTGGGTTGCCGGCTGATGCGCTTTGAGTGCATCGGCAACGGTGGCAACAGTTAGCGCCAACAGCGTGGCCTGCACATCGGCCGGATTCTCGTGACCTTGCAGCTGCGCACTGACCCAGTTCAGATGGAACTGCTCGCGACCCGTGCTCTTCGGTGGCGGCAGGGCAAACCATGCATCGCCCAACCAACGCTGCAGCAAATCCGCATCCACATGACCGCTGGCAGCAAAGGCGCCGCAATCGTCATACGCATTGCCGGTATGCAACTGACACCACGCATCCATCAGTGCATTGGCAGGACCGGTATCAAAACCGCGAACTTCACCGTCGCGTGGCAACAGCGTGAGATTGCCGATACCACCCAGATTGAGAATGGCGCGGTCTTCGGTTGCATCACCCAGCAACGCCGCGTGGAAGGCCGGTACCAGCGGCGCACCTTGACCGCCCGCAGCGACATCACGGCGTCTGAAATCAGCAACCGTCGTAATGCCCGTGCGTTCCGCAATTACGTTGGGGTCGCCGATTTGCAGCGTAAACGGATACAGTCCGTCAAATGCAGCGCCACTAGGGCGATGGCGAATGGTCTGCCCATGCGAGCCGATCGCACGCACATCGGCGGGCGCAACCTTAGCTTGGTTCAACAGCGCATTGGCAGCGGCGGCAAACGCTTCGGCCACTTGCACATCGAGCGTGCCGTACTCATCAAGTGATTGCAGTTCGCCACCTTGACCCAATGCAATAAGACGCTCGCGCAGGTCGGCATCCCACGGATGCGTCAGCGAATGCACAAGACGGCATTGGCCATCGGCAAAATCAACCAGCGCCGCATCAATCCCATCGGCGCTGGTGCCGGACATCAAGCCGATAAATTGCATTAGCGCGGAGCGACCTTGATCGTTGGCGCCTTGCTGGCCACGGTGGGTTTACGACCTGCTTTGGTGTCCTGCAACTGTTGCTGCAATTGTCGTGCGGCCGGGGACTTGTCGACGTAGATCACGTCTTCGACATTGCGGATCTTTTGCAACGCACCGGCGGCGTAGGCCAGGAATGATTGCAGTTGCGCACCTTGCAAGGGCGCCGGTGCGTTCTTCGTCACGGTTAATGGATTACGGTGCACGCCGTTGACGCGGAATTCGTAATGCAAATGCGGGCCGGTGCTCAAGCCCGTAGAACCGACATAGCCAATCACGGTGCCTTGTTCAACGCGCTGCCCCGGACGGATGCGTGCAATACGCGACATGTGTCCGTATAAAGTGGTAATGCCACGACCGTGATCCAGCACGACGGCATTGCCGTAACCGCCATTGCGACCGGCCGACACCACTCGCGCATCACCCGCGGCCATGATCGGAGTGCCGGTGCCTGCAGCGTAGTCGAGCCCCTTGTGCATGCGCATGACTCCCAGCACCGGGTGACGACGACCACCAAAGCGCGAACTCATTCGCGCATAAGGAATAGGGGTACGGATAAATTCTTTCTTCAGCGGACGACCGTCGGCCGTAAAGTATTCCGCTTTGCCGTTCTGCTCAAAGCGATAACCGCTGTGCAGCTCGTTGCCGGTAGTGAGCGTTGCCGCTAAGACGGGCGAGGTGTCGATTAGCTCGCCATTGCGAAACGTGCGTTCAACCACGGCGCTAAAACGGTCTGTCGATGCCACATCGCGATCGATGTCCACATCGTATTTAAAGATTTCATCGGTGAGCGTGCGGATCTGCTCATCGTTGAGGCCTTGCTCGCGCGCGGCATCAATCAGCGAGTCGCCGACTTGGCCGCTCAGCACCACCAGACGGCGATCGACATCAGCAGCAATGGTGTCGCGCTTCAGCTTCTTGCCGGCAAATTCAAATGCCAAGGTCGAACCGTCGGCCTGCGGAAAGCTCACGCCACGCAAGGTGCCACGGGCAAATTCAAACGCAGCCGACTCGCCCGAGCGCAATGCATTCAAGTGATCGCGCACTTCAGCAAAACGGCGCAGGGTGCGCGCATCGCTACGCGAGAGTTGTAGCTGTTCCAGCAACTGATCCACCGACTGGCCTTTTTCGCGACGAATCACGACCTTGCCATCGGCATGGACACTTTGATTGGCACTCAACTTGGGCAGCGGCAACGCAAACGAAGCGTACTGGGCCTGACCGATCGCCTTGTCGCCCGGCATCTGATCCAGGCCCGGCACAATCGCACCAATCAGTGCGGCCATGGTGGCAAACACGCTGGCGTGCGCCCAGTCACGTCGAGTCCATCGACCTTGGAAACCGTTGCGTAAATGCTGCGCGACGACGTGCTTATGCAAGGTGTCAAAGCGCTTGCGGCGTAGTTGTTCCTGCTGCTCGCGACTGAGGCCCGATGCGGTCATGCGTGAATCCTGCGGTAAAAAAGGGGTTTTCGCGTACGAATTCCTCTAACATTAATGATCTGCGCCCTTCACGTCAAATGAACGAAGCGCGAATCTTCCTTATTTATCAAATACTTAACAATGCAACAGCTCAACGGAACGCCCCTTACCGACGATCAGGTCAATGACGCGCTGGCACTTATCGGCCGCGGTGCCGAGGAGATCCTGAAACGCGAGGAGTTGGCCGCCAAGCTCAAGCGCGGTCGACCGCTGCGGATTAAGGCCGGTTTCGATCCGACCGCTCCGGATCTGCACTTGGGCCACACCGTGCTGCTCAACAAACTGCGCCAGTTCCAGGAGCTCGGTCATCAGGTGATCTTTCTGATCGGTGACTTTACGGGTCGCATCGGCGATCCCACCGGCAAGAACGTGACGCGCAAACCGCTGTCCGAGGACGACGTCATGCGCAACGCGGAGACCTATAAACAGCAGGTTTTTAAGGTCTTGGATAAAGACCGCACCGAAGTGCGCTTCAATTCCGAATGGTTTGGCAACAAGACCGCCGCCGACATGATCCAGCTCGCATCACGTCTGACCGTGGCGCGCATGCTCGAGCGCGATGACTTTTCCAAGCGTTACGCCGCCAACCAAGCCATCGCCATCCACGAGTTTCTGTATCCGCTGGTACAGGGTTATGACTCGGTTGCGCTCGAGGCCGACGTTGAACTCGGCGGCACCGATCAGCGCTTCAACCTGTTAATGGGCCGCAATTTGCAGGAGGCCGAGGGCAAGTCGCCGCAGGTCGTCCTCATGATGCCCCTAATGGAAGGCATTGATGGCGTGCAGAAAATGTCGAAATCCCTGGGCAATTACATCGGTATCGATGAGCCCGCGATCGACATCGTCACCAAGACCATGAAGATCAGTGACGAGCTGATGTTCAAGTGGATTGATCTGCTGAGCTTTAACATCTCGATGCAGGAAGCCGCGGACGCCAAGGCGCAAATCGCGGCCGGTACGCTCAATCCGCGTGATTTCAAACTGCGTTTTGCCCATGAACTGGCCGAGCGCTTCCACGGCACCGAGGCTGCAGACACTGCCGTTAAGGGCTGGAACGCCGCCGTGCGCGGTGAGGGCGACCTGAATCAGCTGCCGCTGCAAACCGTCCAAATCCCTGCCGAAGGCATCCGTTTGCCCGCATTGTTAACGGCCGCCGGGCTGTCCGCGTCCAACGGCGAGGCCAACCGCAAGCTCAAGGAAGGCGCCGTCCGCGTGGATGGCGTGGTGCAGAGCGATAACCAACGTCAGTTTGAACCCGGTTTCGAGGGCCTGCTGGCCATCGGCAAACGAAATTTTGCCCGCGTCCAACTGGTCGCAGAAGGCTAAATCTCCCTAGTTTTACAGGGGTTTGAGCACTCTCAGGGGGTGTCGGCCGTGACGCCGACCGAACGGCATCTTCACCTGATGCTTGCAAACCTGAAAAAGGCTCGATATACTGGCCGACCCACCTGCTGAGACGCAGACGGGGACCGGCAACAACCACCAGATTTTGAAAATTTTTCGAAAAAAGGTGTTGACACTGGCCAAAAGCGATGTATAGTAGTCGGCTCACTTCGGCAAACATGCAAATGACTGTCGGGTGGCAAAACCGGAAAGCGCTGAGGCTTTACGGTTTGATCTTTGAAAGCATGCAACAGGAAATTTGTGCGGGCGTCTGGCAAGTGGCAACACTGTCCATTTGAAAGACGTTCAACAAGAACCTATCAATTCAAGCAAGCAATATGCAAGCGAGTAATCGGTAGCCTTGACGAATTCTTTCACAAGAAACAAATCGTTGACTTCGGTCAACACAAACTTCAAGTGAAGAGTTTGATCCTGGCTCAGAGTGAACGCTGGCGGCAGGCCTAACACATGCAAGTCGAACGGCAGCATGGAAAGTACTTGTACTTTCTGATGGCGAGTGGCGGACGGGTGAGGAATGCATCGGAATCTGCCCATTTGTGGGGGATAACGTAGGGAAACTTACGCTAATACCGCATACGACCTTCGGGTGAAAGCAGGGGATCTTCGGACCTTGCGCAGATGGATGAGCCGATGCCGGATTAGCTAGTTGGCGGGGTAAAGGCCCACCAAGGCGACGATCCGTAGCTGGT
>CAKZGB010000006.1 GCA_936911875.1 uncultured Lysobacteraceae bacterium | reverse complement strand
CCTGACATAGAAAGACCCCCGAAGGTTGGGTGTCCAACTTTCGGGGGTCAGTTCACAATTGCCGGGCTTTTTGTTACGTACATAAAACCTGTTGATGACTTAGAAGCGGTAGTTTGCTTCCAGGCCCACAGTGCGGCCAATCATATCGTAGAAGTAGTACTGGTACGGATAGCTGTAGTAGGTCGGATCCTTAACGCCGTGATTGTCGAACACGTTATTAACCAGCAGGCGTACGCGCAGGTTATCGGTGATGTCACGCGATACCGACATGTTGTGACGGATGAAGGGCTTGCCACGACCGCTGAAACCGTACGGATTGCCGGCGACTGCAATCACGGTCGGATCCCAAATCGGCGACGAACCGCGGCGGGTGACGCCCCAGTTGGCCTGCCAGCCGCTCTTGGTCCAGCTGGTGCTCAGCGAAACCATGCTGCGCTGATCCCAGTTGCTGTTCCAGTCACGGTAATGATCGACTTGTGCAATCGGGGTCAGCTTCTGCGTCTGATCAAGCACGTGGGTCCACTGCAGCGAACCGGAGAAGGTGCCCCAGTTTTCCGTGCGCTTACGATAGTTGATGCGTCCGTCGAGACCGCGGGTCCCCATAAAAGCGAGGTTGATCGGACCGGAGCGGATTTCCGAGATGTTGCCGGTAATCGGATCGCGTTCTACGCGCGGCAAGGTGTTCTGGCAGAACTGCGAGTCGAGCGCATACGGATAGGCAGTGCCGTTCGCATACTTGCCGGTGCGGCAGCCCAGGTCAGCCTCGAGAATGGAAGCGCCGGACTGGACGGAAACTACATCCTTCAGGCGGATATCGTAGTAATCCAGAGATAGCGACAGATCGCTATAGACATCCCACACGAAACCTGCAGTCCAGGAGGAGCCGGTTTCTTCACGAAGGCCCGGCTGGCCTTGAGAAGTCGTAAATGCCTGATAGTTATATGCCCCGCCTGCGCTTTGGCATGCCACTGCAGTCAGGATGCCGTTTTGAACGCACTTGTAATAGTCCGTGATGCTACCGAACGAACCTGAGCGCTCCGAGAATACATAGTGCATGTCGGGAGCCTTAAAGCTCGTCGAGTAGTTGCCGCGAATCAGCAGATTCTTGAACGGACGGAATTCAATACCTGCACCCCAAGTCTTGGCATCGTTCACTTCAGTGATGTCATCGTATTTATCGATGCGGCCGGCCAGGTTCAAAGTAAGGAAGGTTGCAAGCGGGAATTTGAATTCTGTACCTAACGCGTAACGATTACGCTTACCGCCACCGCCGGTACCGGTCAGGTTATAGATTTCACGCACGTCGGGGAAAATCCGGCGGTCGCTTTCCAGCTTGTATTCCTGATGCGAGGCCTCAACTACAGCCGCAAATCCGGCAGTGCCGCCCGGCATCTTAAACATGTCACCGCTGATGGAGAACGACGTTGACGCGTTTTGCGAGTTGCCGTCGTAATGAACCATCGTCGACATCTTGGCGTAGTCTTCTGCCGAAATCGGGCCGTAGAAACGATCCAGATTCAAGGCGTAGATCGGAATGCCGGCGCCAACCACACCCGGGTTGGTGGTTGCAGTCGTCGTACCCAGACGTGGGCCGAGGAAATAATCCGTTGCACCTTGCACCGTCATGCGCGGACGATCACGAATAGCCTTGTATTGGGCGCCACCAATTTGCCAATCCCAGTCAAAGCGATCCCATAACGTGCCGCTCAGGCCCATCGAAAGATCGACCGAACGTTCATTGAACTTCTGGAAAGTACCTTCCGAACCGCCGTAGGAAGCCGGCGTAATGGCGCGAATCGGGAACAGGCGCATTTTGAGGTTGGGGTCGTAGATCTGGCCGTTGGGTTGCGGACCGCCAAACCACTGTTCGACACCGCCGCCCAATTTGCCTTTGGACTGGAATGCCTGGACGGATGCCCAGCCTTCGACATTGTCTGTGAAGCGGAAACGTCCATGCAGATAACCGGAAAGGTCACGAGTGCCGTTGGCAACGGTCTGCTCGGCAACGTAACGGTCGTAGCCGCATGCAGGGCCCAAGGTGTTGCCGGTGCTGGAGCTGGTGTAGTTCCACTGACGGTAAAGCGAGTCTGCCGAGCAATCGCGACCGGTCGGCATGATGTAGCCGCCGGTAGCACCGGTTGCGGTGATGCGACGCAGCTGAATACCAATCGGCGGTTGGTAACCGCCCACGCCGTTACCGGGAACCAGGGGGAACGTACCCGGAGGAGCGGGGTTGTCTGCTGCTGAGTCGAACTCCTCACGTTCCCAGGCAAACAGCGGGTCCGCGTTATACGACTGAACGGCCCAGGTCAGCGAGCCGCGATCAAAACTCTTACCACCGACGTATTGCACATCCAAGGTGTTGCGACCGCCATCAGTCGATGTAGTAGCACGTGCCTTGATGCTGTTGGCATCAAAGTTCGTCTTGAGCACTACATTCATTACGCCGGCGACGGCGTCAGAGCCGTAAATGGCCGAGGCGCCGCCCGACAGAATCTCGATGCGCTCAATGGCAGCAGACGGCAGATTGTTGAAATTCTGGAAGTTGCTGCGGCCGTTGTAGGGGAACGGATAGTCGTTCGCACGACGGCCATTGATCAGCAACAGCGTACGGCCCGGACCCAGACCGCGCAGGTTGACGACCGATGCATTCGGCGTGAAGCCGCCATTTGCATTGAAGTCATTCTGGCCGAAGCCGGTGTTCATGCTGACGTTCTGCAGGGCCTCACGCACGGTGTTGTAGCCTTGCTTGCTGATGTCGTCCGACGTCAGGATTGTGACGGGTGAGGGGCCCTCAACTGTTGCGCGGGAGATGCGAGAACCGACGACCTTCACCTTGCCGACGTTTTTTGAAGCTTGACCGGGAGTGCTTGTGCTCTCCTGTTCCGACGTAGATTGTGTTCCGGACTGCGCATATGCGGGCAGAGCGGCTAAAGCCGCTATCGAGGCAGCAACCGAGGTTGCCAGTAAGGTGGGACGGATCGCCATGTCTGAATGAATCCTTCTTCTCGTGTCAGTGTTATCGGTTCATAAACGTAACCTTAACGTGAAGTTACCACGAAAATGAACCCCGGTTAAGCCGCGGAATGAATTTGTTTGCGAATATCCGTTTTGGCGGTTTCCGCCGACTGGCCTACAATGAATTTTCACTAATCCACACTCATTCGTATGGTATTGCCACGCCACCAGGTCCAGGGCGAACTTAGCCCGCTTCCCGCTATCCGCAACATCATTGCCGTCGGTTCCGGCAAGGG
The DNA here is from genome assembly GCA_936911875.1 of uncultured Lysobacteraceae bacterium. Classification (GTDB taxonomy): domain Bacteria; phylum Pseudomonadota; class Gammaproteobacteria; order Xanthomonadales; family Xanthomonadaceae; genus Aquilutibacter. Next base: position 325,709 of record CAKZGB010000006.1, on the reverse strand, counting down.
TGGGGTGGGCAAGTCCACGACGGCCGCCAATCTGGCCGTTGCCGCAGCGCAGCGCGGTTTGCGCGTCGGTCTGTTGGATGCGGATATCTACGGTCCGAGCATCCCGACTATGCTGGGCGTCTCCGGTCGTCCGGACAGCCCCGACGGCAAACATATTGAGCCGCTGAAAGCCCACGGCCTGCAGATCATGTCGATCGGTCTGCTGGTCGAGTCCGACACCCCCATGATCTGGCGCGGGCCGATGGCCACTTCGGCCCTGAGTCAGCTGCTCAACGACAGTCTTTGGGATGATCTCGATCTGCTGTTTGTCGATTTGCCGCCGGGTACCGGTGACATCCAACTGACGATGGCTCAAAAGATTCCGGTTGCCGGTGCGGTCATCGTCACCACCCCGCAGGAGGTTGCCACACTCGATGCCCGCAAAGCCCTGCGGATGTTTGAAAAGATGGAGATTCCGGTCCTGGGCCTGGTCGAGAACATGTCGCTGCACATCTGTTCGAGCTGTGGCCATGCGGAGCCGATCTTCGGTGAGGGTGGCGGCGAAAAAATGGCGGCCGAATATCAGGTCCCGTTCCTCGGGCAGTTGCCGCTGCAACGGCGCATTCGCGAGCAGGGCGATGCCGGCGTGCCGCTTGTGATCGCCGAGCCTGAGTCAGAAGCGGCGGCAGCCTATCAGCAAGTGCTTGATGCGCTGCTGAGCGAATTGGCAAAGCGTCCGAAAACGCGCGGAACCCTGGACCTCAATCTCGCCTGATCAGACGGCGAGCATCGGACCGCTATACTGTGGCCACTGACGCGCAACTTTCGCACTGCCCCGGAGCATTCTTTCAGTTATGAGTATAAAGAGCGACCGCTGGATCCGCCGCATGGCACAGGAACAGGCCATGATCGAACCGTTTGAACCCGGCCAGGTCAAGCAGGTCAACGGCGAACGCATCGTCAGTTATGGCACCTCGAGTTACGGCTACGATGTGCGCTGCTCGCGCGAGTTCAAGATCTTTACCAATATCAACTCGACCATCGTTGATCCCAAGCATTTTGACAGCGGCAGTTTTGTCGATGTTGTCGGCGATGAGTGCATCATTCCGCCAAACAGTTTTGCACTGGCCCGCACCGTTGAATACTTCCGTATTCCGCGCGATACGCTGGTCGTTTGCCTGGGCAAGAGCACTTATGCGCGCTGCGGCATCATCGTCAATGTCACGCCGCTGGAGCCGGAGTGGGAGGGGCATGTCACGCTCGAGTTCTCCAACACGACGCCGCTGCCCGCACGCATCTATGCCAACGAAGGCGTCGCCCAGATGCTGTTCTTCCAGTCCGATGAAGTCTGCGAGACCTCGTACAAGGATCGCGGTGGCAAGTATCAGGGTCAGACCGGCGTCACGCTCCCCCGCACCTGACCGCTGCGTCTCACCACACAGTAAGGTCGGGAATCGCGTCGCGCAGTCGTTGCAACGGCAATTGCTCTGCCGAGTAGGCCTCGGCCTGACCCACGCCCCAGACCGGTTTGGGCCAGGCCGCATCGTTTTCATTGCGGCCAATGACGTGGATGTGCAACTGCGGCACCATGTTGCCCAGCGACGCCACGTTCAATTTCCTGTATGCGATGCAGGATTTAAGTGCATCGGCGGCGGTACGCACTTCGAGCATGCACTGTGCGAGATCGGCCGAGTTCAGATCGGTCAGATCGCGTAAACCGGCTTGACGCGGTACCAGAATCAGCCAGGGATAGCGTGCATCGTTCATCAGCAGCACGCGGCATAGCGGCAAATCGCCCACAAATAGGGTGTCAGCGGCCAGTTGCGGATCCAGTTGAAATGCGCTCATGCGGGTTCTGCAGGTCAGGTATGCGGTCAATCGTATAATAGGCGATTCCCTTCAGATCCCCGTATTCCTATGAGCGCCGCCCAACCTAAAGTCGGATTCGTTAGCCTTGGCTGTCCAAAGGCTCTGGTTGACAGCGAACGGATTCTGACGCAGCTCAAGGTCGAGGGTTACGATCTGGTGCAATCCTACGACGATGCCGATGTCGTCGTGGTCAACACCTGCGGATTCATTGATTCCGCTGTGCAGGAGTCGCTCGATGCGATTGGCGAAGCGATGGCCGAGAACGGCAAGGTCATCGTGACCGGCTGCTTGGGCAAGCGCCCGGAAGACATTCTGCAGGCGCATCCGCAAGTGCTGTCGATCAGCGGTCCGCAGGACTACGGTTCCGTGATGAGCGCCGTCCACAATGTGGTACCGCCGAAACATGACCCCTTTATCGATTTGCTGCCGGATTACGGCCTCAAGCTGACGCCGAAGCATTACGCCTTTTTAAAAATTTCCGAAGGCTGCAATCACCGCTGTTCGTTCTGCATCATCCCGAGCATGCGCGGCGATCTGGTGTCGCGTCCGGTTGATGACGTACTGCGTGAGGCAGAGAAACTGGTCCGCGGTGGCGTGCGCGAATTGCTGGTCGTCTCGCAGGATACGTCGGCCTATGGCGTGGACGTGCGTTATGCACCCGGCACCTGGCATGGCCGCGAATACCAGACCCGCATGAAGTCCTTGTGCGAAGGTCTGGGTGAACTCGGTGTGTGGACACGACTGCATTACGTCTATCCGTACCCGCACGTCGATGATGTCATTCCGCTGATGGCCGAAGGCAAAGTGCTGCCGTATCTGGACATTCCGTTCCAGCATGCAGCACCACGCATCCTGAAACTCATGAAGCGTCCCGGTGCCGTAGACAAACTGCTGGACCGCATCGCCAACTGGCGTTCGATTGCACCGGACCTGACGATCCGCTCCACCTTTATCGTCGGTTTCCCGGGCGAAACTGAGGCCGAGTTCGAAACGTTGCTGGATTTCCTGCGCGAAGCGCAACTCGATCGCGTCGGTGCCTTTACGTATTCACCCGTCGAAGGCGCCAAGGCCAACGAACTGCCCGGTCCGATCCCGCCTGCAATCCAGGAAGAGCGACTCGCTCGCTTTATGGAAGTGCAGGCGGAAATCTCTGCTGCCAAGTTGCAGGCCAAGGTCGGTACGATCCAGACCTGTCTGGTCGATGAGGTCGAAGGCGATCTCGCCATTGCCCGCAGCAAGGCCGATGCGCCCGAAATCGACGGCTTAGTGCAGATTCAAAACGGCTTTGAAGCGGGCCTGAAACCCGGTGATTTCGTCGACGTCGAAATCATGGGTGCAGACGAGCACGATCTCTACGGTGAAGTTCCGTTCGACGACTGAACTCAGTCGCCGTATCGCACATCCAAAATGCTGAATTCTGCAGGGCCAGAAGGCAGCTGCACGGTGAACTCATCATCGACCTGCCGTTTGATCAGTGCGCGCGCCATCGGCGAATCCACGCTGATCTTTCCCGTGGGGGCATCCGTTTCGTCGGGTCCGACGATGCGATACCGCACGACATCACCGGTGCCCAGATTTTCGAGTTCCACAGTGGCGCCGAAATAGATCCGGTTCGGATCGGCAGGCTGCTGATCGACCACTTTCAAATCCGGCAGACGCTTACTCAAATACCGCACGCGACGATCAAGCTCACGCAGCTGCTTTTTGCGGTAAATGTATTCCGCATTCTCGCTACGATCGCCTTCTGCCGCTGCAGCCGACAGCGCGCGAACAATTTCAGGTCGCTGCACGCGCCACAGCTCATTGAGTTCATTTCGAAGGCGTTCAAAGCCCTCGCGCGTAATCAGACTTGTTGCCACAGTTAGCGACGGCTACCACCAAAGATGCCGCCCAGTACGCCACGCAGAATCTGACGGCCGATCTGGCTGCCGACTGTGCGTGCCGTCTGCTTGGCCATCGTTTCGACCATGCCCTGGCGGCGACCGCTACCCCAAAGGATGTCGCTGATCACGCCACCTTCTTTTTCTTCGGTCGCCTGATCTTTCTTTGGTGCGGCGACCGGCGCATCGGCCGCCGTGGTACGCGTATCGGCACGCACGGCCAATTTCTCGGCAGCGGATTCCCGATTCAGCAGCTGATCGTACTTGGCGCCGATAGAGCCGGAATCTCGGGTTTGCTGGCGTTCCGCAGCCGTAACCGGTCCCAGTCGGCATTCCGGCGGCGCGATGAGTGTACGTTCGACCGGAGTCGGGATGCCGCCTTCCTTAAGAACGGAGACCAGTGCTTCACCGGTGCCCAGCTGGGAAATCGTCGCGGCCACATCCAACGCCGGATTCGGTACAAAGGTGTCGGCAGCAGTTTTTACGGCCTTTTGATCGCGCGGCGTAAAGGCACGCAAGGCATGCTGCACGCGATTGCCCAACTGGCCGAGGATCACATCGGGCACGTCGTCCGGGTATTGCGAGCAGAAATAGACGCCCACACCCTTGGAGCGAATCAGACGGATGACCTGTTCAACGCGATCTTGCAGTGCGGGTGGGGCATCATCGAACAGCAAATGCGCTTCGTCAAAAATAAAGACGAGATTCGGCTTGTCCAGATCGCCGACTTCAGGCAGCGTCTCAAACAGTTCCGACATCAGCCACAGCAGAAAGCTCGAATACAGACGCGGTTTGAGCACCAGCTGGTCGGCAGCAAGAATGTTGACAACACCGCGGCCATCAGCCGTCGTGCGCATGATGTCTGCAAGCTCCAGCGCCGGTTCACCAAAGAAGGCCTCACCGCCATCGCTTTCCAGTCGCAGTAGTGCGCGTTGAATAGCGCCGATCGATTGGGTGCTCACCAGGCCGTATTGCGTGGAGATGTCTTTGCGTTGCTCTGCAATCAGATTGAGCACTGCGCGCAGATCGGCCAGATCCATCAGCAGCAGACCGCGATCGTCCGCGAGCTTGAACAGAATGTCGAGCACGCCGGATTGGGTGTCATTGAGTTCAAGAATTCGCGACAGCAACGTCGGACCGATCTCGCTTACGGTGGCACGCACCGGGTGCCCGAGCTTGCCGTACAAGTCCCAGAACGTCACCGGACTGGCTTTGGGCGCATAAGAGGTGAGATTCAGTTGCGCCACGCGCTCCTGGATCTTGGCATTCGGCGTTCCGGCTTGAGACAGGCCGGCGACATCGCCTTTGACGTCTGCAATGAATACGGGAACACCGATCTTGGAGAAGCCTTCGACCAGGGTCATCAGCGTCACGGTCTTACCGGTACCTGTGGCGCCCGCGATCAGACCGTGGCGATTGCCGAGCTTGGGCTCCAGATAGACATTGCCGCTTTCAGGCGTGGTGACGGATTTGCCAAGAAGAATGGGATCCATAGGTGATGCAGTTCCGCTGAGTCGAGTCGAAAACCCAGTGTACGGATCCGTCCGTCCATCTGCCACCCTGATTAGCTGAATCCGAGTTCATCGGTTGCGCTTGAACCCTGGGGAAGGCAGGGCTACCCTAGAACGTTCACCAGCCAGCTGCGAGAATCCGCCGTTTTGAATTGTCGTCCTAATGCTCTAGTCGCCTTCGTACTGGCCGCTAATCTCGCCTTGCTCCCCAATTCGGGTAGCGCCGCTCCGCGCAAGGCCAAGCCCGCAGCCACTTCGGCTACTTCGGCCACTTCAACGGCTGCTGCTGATTTTGATCGGGCGGCTGCCGATTACCGTCAGGGAATCCAGGATCTCGCCGAGGGCGACGAAGACGCTCGCATTCAAGTCGATGAGTCGCTTGCGCAAATGAAGCTCGTGATGGATCGTTGCGGCCAGGAGCGAGGCTGCGATTTGGGTACGCTAATGTCGCGCTACACGGAATTGCTGCGATTCAGTGCCGCATCGGCTGCCGGCGATGAAGTCATTGGCGAAGATGAGGAGAATCAGGGCGAAGGCGTGAGTCGGGCGATTAATCCTTCTCTGGCGGGTGAGGGTACGCAGCGTGCCGCCGCGGATCTGCTCAGTGAGCGTCGTGCGAAGTTCGCGGAAATGGTGCAGTTCAATCCGGCCATTCAAGCCGGTATCCGCAAATGGCTGACCGATATGCGGCCATCGCTGATGAATTCGTACGAGAACTATCAGTACATGCGGCAATACGTCGCTCCTGCCGCCGAGCAGTACGGTCTGCCCGAGGCCCTGATGTTCGGCATCATGGCCAAGGAATCCAATGGCAAGGTGCACGTGTCCTCACGCGCCGGTGCCGCAGGTCCGTTCCAGTTCATGCCGGCTACCGGTCGTCGGTTCGGCCTCGGCAATGACGGCACCGGATTTGATACGCGCTTTGATCCGCGCGCCTCATCGCAAGCCGCTGCCGAGTATCTTGCGGAGCGTATGGGCGAGTTGAACCGTTCCATCGAACTGGCACTAGCTGCATACAACGGTGGCGAAGGCCGTGCCTTGCGCGTTTACAACGCCTCTGCCGGCGCCAACTTCTGGAATGAGTCGGTCTACAACCAGTTCCCCGCGGAGACCAAGGATTACGTTCCGATGGTGATCGCGGCGGCCTGGATCTATCTCCATCCGCGCGAATACGGCGTGTATTTCCCGCGCGTCAGTGCGCGGCCGACTACGTTCCGCGTAGATCGTCCAACGTCTCTTTATGAGCTGACGATCTGTTTGGGCAACCGCGGCAGCCGAGATGGTTACTTCCGCGCGCTGCGCAACCTCAATCCGCGTTGGGAAGCCGACTCCACCATTCCTGCCGGCAGTGTCCTGAACGGTACGACGCGGATCGCGTCGTTGTATCGCAGCTACTGCAATTCGGGACGACGCGCCGAACTGACTCAGCAGCTGATGAAAAGCCAAGTCCGCAATGCCATCGTGCGGGTGGGTAATTTCAAAACCGTTGAGACCGGCGGTGTTGCCGTGGCGAATGAGAGTGGTGCCGCGGCGGTGCCTGCTGCACCAACTACGTACAGCGTTCAGACCGGTGAAACGCTGACCTCGGTGTCGCGTAAGTTCGGTTGTGCCGTGTCGCAGTTGGCCAGTGCCAATGCTCTGAGTGCGACCTCGCCGTTGCGGGTCGGTCAGAAGCTGGATATCACGGTCTGTAAGGATCGCTAAGCGATCCTTTTCCGTATAAGTCGTTACAGTCGTCGAGCCAATGGCTCGCCGAGTCGTACCGGGGTCTCGGATTGCAGCGAAGCATCCAGTTGCGCGGCGCCCTTCGGCAACAATACGATCACCGTCGATCCGTAGTTGAAGCGGGCCATTTCAGCAAAGCGCTCGAGCGTGATGCCCTGACCGCGATAGTCCTTGCGTCGGATCTGATCGCCGTACTCCGGAATTTCGACGCCGCTCCAGACGGTCTCCACACCGGAGACCAGTAGCGCGCCGACCATGACCATAGCCATCGGCCCGAAATCGGTATCGAACATGCACACGAGTCGCTCGTTGCGTGCAAACAGTCCGTTGACGGTATTGACGGCCGCAGGGCCAACGCTGAACAGGCGGCCGGGGACGTGTAGCGTTTCCGTCAGCGTGCCGGTCCAGGGCATATGCACGCGATGGTAGTCCTTGGGTGACAGATACACCGTGGCAAAGATGCCATCGCGGAAGGATGCAGCCAATTGCGCATCACCGAGCAATTGAGTGGCGGTAAAGGATTTGCCCTTGGCCTGGAATATCGTATCGCCATCGATGGGACCGCACTGACTGATACGTCCGTCAGCGGGTTGGGTCAACACTTGCGGATCGGACGCGGGAGTGCGGGCGCCATCGCGAAGGGCACGCGTAAAGAACGCATTGAACGTAGGGTAGCTGTCCGGATCGGGGTTCGCGGCTTCGTCCAGATTGACGCCGAACTTATGCACGACCGCGCTAATCAGGCGGGATTTGACACGCGGATCGGTCGAGTAGGCCAGTCGGCGAGCGACACCCGAAAGCGCACGATGCGGCAACGCATAGGTCAGGTACGTCAGCCAGCTCATTGATCTTCACCCTGTTGCGTCAATGCGATCAGATCGGCGGTGACCGCCTCAATATCGTAGGGTGAGGATAGGACGCCGGCCATTCGGGCTTCGGGGTCCAATAGCGCCAGACTTGCGGTGTGATCGACGCTGTACTGATCCGCGGGTTGGCCGGGCTCCAGCGGTGCCTTCGCAAAGGTCATCGAGAGACCTTGTGCGAACTGCTCGAGAGCCGGAATGTCGCCGGTGGCCGCCAACGTATCGCGATGGAATCCGTGTGCGTAGTCGCCAACCTGGTCCGGGCTATCGCGTTCCGGATCGACCGAAACGAACAGCACGCGCGGTCGGCGCGCCTCGGGCAGGGCGGCCCATGCCTTCTGCGCTTTAGCGAATTGGGCCAAAGTCGTGGGGCAAATGTCGGGGCAATGTGTGAAACCCAGAAATACCAGCGTCCAATGGCCCTTGAGCTCGCCTTTGATCAGGCGCGTGCCGTCGGACTGGCTCAACGAAAAGTCGGCCAGCTCCCGGCGGGGTTCGAACAGTTTGATCGCCTTCAGTTCCGGCAAGTCGGAATGAGCGGAACCGGAGAGTCGGCCCGGCAGTTGCCATGCCAGCAGGGCAGCGGCAATACCCACAACTGCCGCTAAAACGAGACGCATATTCAAAGGAAACCTCCACAAGTACGGCTCACATCATACCCTTGGATGCGACTTTGGCGGACTATAATGATTGTTTGCCCGCTCGGTAGCCAGTCGTGTCCCAATCCCTTCCGTCGTTTGAGTCTGTCACCCTGATCGATCTGATCCGTTACGGTGCCACCCGGTTTCGTAAAGCGGGGCTCACGTTCGGCCATAGCTACGACAATGCAATGGATGAGGCCACGCAGCTGGTACTGCACGCCTTGGGTCTGCCGCACGATCTGAACCCTGTCTATGGCAACGCCAAAGTCACGGCCGAAGAGATGGCTGAAGTTCTCGAACTGTTCCGCCGTCGGACTGAGGATCGCATCCCGGCCAGCTATTTAACCGGTGAGGCCTGGTTTGCGGGCTTGCTGTTCAAATCCGATGCGCGTGCTCTGGTGCCCCGTTCGCCCATCGCGGAACTGATTGAAGCGCATTTCCAACCGCTGCTCGGGGATCGCGAGGTGTATCGCGCGCTTGATCTGTGCACGGGTTCGGGTTGTATTGCCATTGCCATGGCATTGCATCAGCCCGAATGGATGGTGGATGGCGTTGACATCAGTGAGCCCGCCCTGGAACTGGCCGAAGAAAACCGCGAGCGTCTGATGTGCGGCAACGTGCAGTTCATTCGCTCCGATCTGTTCCGCGATCTGGGTGGCGAGATCTACGATCTGATCGTGACCAATCCGCCGTACGTGACGCACGATGAAACCGATGCGCTTCCTGCCGAATATTCGCATGAGCCCGAACTGGGTCTGCGTGCCGGCGACGACGGTTTGGATTTGGCACTTAAGATCCTGCGCGATTCACCGGACCACCTGTCCGATGACGGTTTGCTGATCTGCGAAGTGGGCGAGGCCGAACATGCGCTGGTGCGTCTGTTGCCCGACGTGCACTTCGAATGGCTTGGTTTTAAGGTCGGTGACATGGGCATCTTTGCCATCACGCGCGAAGAGATGCTGGCCCATCACACGCAGATCAAGGCATTGGCCGATCAGCGCGAATGAGTAACCGATTCGGCAATCTGCTGAGTGTCACAACCTTTGGCGAGAGCCACGGACCGGCCATGGGCTGCGTCATTGACGGTTGCCCGCCGGGATTGCCGTTGGCTGAGGCCGATTTTGCCGCGGATCTTGATCGTCGTCGCACCGGTGCGTCGCGTCATACCTCGCAACGTCGCGAGGCCGATACGCCTGAGATTCTCAGTGGCGTGTACCAGGGCGTGACCACGGGTACGCCGATTGCGGTTCTGATTCGCAATACCGATGCGCGTTCACGCGATTACGAAGCGATCGCCGATCAGTTCCGCCCGGGACACGCCGATTTCACCTATCAGGCCAAATACGGCACCCGCGATCCGCGGGGTGGTGGACGGTCCTCAGCGCGCGAGACCGTGATGCGTGTGGTGGCCGGTGTGGTCGCCAAGAAATGGCTGGAGCAGCAGCACGGGATTCGCTTCGAATCGTTTGTTTCTCAGATCGGTCCGCATGTACCGAGCGCTGTCGATCCGCAAGCGGCGTTGACCAATGCATTGCAGTGGCCCGATGCGGCACAGTTGCCGGAGCTCGAGCAGTTTCTGGATTCTGTGCGCAAGGCGGGCGATTCCGTTGGCGGCTGTGTCGAAGTCCGCGTTCACGGCGCACCTGCCGGTTGGGGGCAACCTGTCTACGGCAAACTCGATGCGTCGCTCGCATCGGCCCTGATGAGCATCAATGCGGTTAAAGGCGTCGAGATTGGCGATGGCTTTGAATCGGCCGGGCAATACGGCTCGCAACATCGCGACGCGATTACGCCCGAGGGATTTCAATCCAATCATGCCGGCGGCGTTCTTGGCGGCATTTCTACCGGTCAGGTGATCCGTTGTCGCGCGGCATTCAAGCCGACGTCTTCTCTACGGATTCCTGTTGATTCCATTTCATCGCAAGGTGAGCCCGTCCAGGTGGTTACCACCGGACGGCACGATCCTTGTGTTGCTTTGCGGGCGCCGGTCATCTGCGAGGCCATGGTGGCCCTCGTTCTGATGGACTTGGCGCTTGCCCATCGTGCGCAATGCGGCGATGTCCTTCCTTTCCAGTTTTCGGAGCAATCATGACTGAACCTGTCACCGTTGCCGTAGTGGGCGCCACCGGCGCCGTCGGCGAAACCATGCGATCCATCCTTGCGGAGCGCAAATTTCCTATCAAGGAACTGAAGTTGCTGGCATCGGAACGATCGGCAGGTGAAGTCGTTCGGTTTGCCGGCAAGGACATCGTAGTGCAGGACCTTTCGACGTTTGATCCGACCGGTGTCGACATCGCTTTGTTCTCTGCCGGTGGTGCCGTTTCTAAGGAATACGCACCTAAGTTCGCCGCTGCAGGTGCCGTGGTGATCGACAATTCCTCGACTTTCCGCAATGACGACGATGTGCCGTTGGTAGTTGCCGAAGTCAATCCGGAAGATTTGCGCAATCGTCCGCGGGGCATCATCGCCAATCCGAATTGCTCGACCATGCAGCTGATGGTCGCGATCGCGCCGATCCATCGCAAGGTCGGCATTGAACGCATCAACATTGCGACGTACCAGTCGGTGTCCGGCACCGGCGTGAAGGCTCTGGAAGAGCTGGGCAAGCAAACGGCTGCACTGCTGAATTTTCAGTCGCCGGAAGCCGAAGTGTATCCCGTGCAAATTGCGTTTAACGTGATTCCGCACGGCGGCGATTTCATGGACAACGGCTACACCACCGAGGAAATGAAACTCGTCTGGGAAACGCGCAAGATTCTTGGCGATGACCGCATTCAAGTGAACCCGACGGTTGTTCGCGTACCGGTGTTCTACGGTCACAGCGAGGCAGTGCATTTGGAAACCCGCGAAAAGATTACGGCCGCCGAAGCGCGTGAATTGCTGAGCACGGCACCGGGTGTCGAACTCGTCGATGAGATGGTCCCGGGCGGTTATCCCACCGCCGTGACGCACGCATCGGGTGCAGACCCGACGTTTGTGGGCCGAATTCGCGAGGACATCTCGCATCCGCGCGGTCTCGATTTGTGGGTAGTTGCCGACAATATTCGTAAGGGCGCCGCATTGAATGCAGTGCAACTCGCAGAACTGGTGCTGAAAGAACGGCAATGACGCGTTATGCGCTAGCCGTCGAATACGACGGTAGTGGTTTCAGCGGATGGCAACGTCTGTCCAAGCTGGGTAACCCTGAGGCCGATGTGCCGCGCAGCGTACAAGCTGCGTTGGAAGCTGCTTTGCAGCGCGTTGCCAATGCGCCGGTGGACACCGTTTGTGCCGGCCGTACCGATGCCGGTGTGCACGGCTTAAGTCAAGTCGTGCACTTTGATAGCGATGCCCAACGCGATCCGCGAGCTTGGACTTTAGGCGTGACGGGGCATCTTCCTCCGCAGGTTGCTGCCTTGTGGTGTCAGCCGGTAGCGGATGATTTCAATGCGCGCTTCAGCGCCGTGGCCCGTCGTTACCGCTACCGTATCGTCAACCGCATTACGCGTCCCGGGTTTCAACGTCGGTTCCTGTCGTGGGAACGCCGACCTTTGGATGCCGATGCCATGCACGAAGCGGCACAGTATCTGCTGGGCGAACGTGATTTTTCGGCATTCCGATCCTCGCAATGTCAGGCGACCCATGCGTGGCGCAATCTGCAATGGCTGCAGGTGCGACGCCAGCATCAGCAGGTGATTGTCGATGTGCAGGCCAATGCCTTCCTGCATCACATGGTGCGCAATCTGGTCGGCAGTCTGATGATGGTCGGATCGGGTGAGCGTGATGCGCAATGGCTGCGTGAAGTGATGGATTCCAAAGACCGGACATTGGCCGGTCCGACCGCACCACCGAACGGACTGAGTTTTATCGGGCCGTTGTATCCGGCGCAGTGGGGCTTGCCGCCCGATGTGACGTGGACGGATCAGATTGCAGACGGGTTTGCGTTCGCATGATGCCGACGTACGTTAAGTTCTGCGGCATCCGTACGCAGTCTGCATTGGATTGCGCCGTAACCTTGGGTGCAGATGCCATTGGTCTCGTCTTAGCTCCCGAATCTCCGCGTGCGCTGTCCTTGGAGGAAGCAGCTGCGTTGCGAAATGCGGCGCCGCTGAGTCTGGATGTGTTTATGCTGGTGCGCAATGCCGATGCAGCATTTGTTCGCACCGCTTTGCATGTACTGAATCCGGGCATCATTCAATTTCATGGCAATGAGTCCGTGGAATTCTGTCGACAGTTTGAGCGGCCGTACTGCAAGGCACTCTCGTTTAACGAACCCGACTTGCACGGGCAGATCCGTGCCTATGACGATGCCGAATGGATTGTGCTCGACGGGCACGCTCCCGGTGCCGCCGGCGGTTCGGGCATCGTTGGAGACTGGCAAATATTCTCTGAGTATCTTGGCGAGCGCGGCATGCTGGCGGGCGGCTTACATGCCGGCAACGTCGCTGAGGCGATACGGATATCGCGGGCGACCGCAGTCGATGTGTCGTCGGGTATCGAATCAGAGCCCGGCGTTAAATCACCGAGTCGAATGGCAGCGTTCATGCAAGCTGTCCGTTCGGCACATCAGGAACATTAAGTGGAATCAGATATGTCTTTGCAACCCGATGCACAGGGTCATTTCGGCCGTTTCGGCGGACGCTTCGTAGCGGAAACGCTGGTACATCCGTTGCAGGAGCTCAGTGCGGCCTATGATGCCGCCTGTGCTGATCCTGCCTTCAAAGCCGCGTTTGAATACGAGCTGGCCCATTATGTCGGTCGTCCCAGTCCGATCTATCACGCGGAACGCTTAAGCCGGCAAGTCGGCGGTGCGCGCATTCTGCTCAAGCGCGAGGATCTCAACCACACCGGTGCGCACAAGATCAACAACACGGTCGGGCAGGCGCTGTTGGCCACGCGCATGGGCAAGACCCGCATCATTGCCGAGACCGGTGCGGGCCAGCACGGTGTGGCATCCGCGACGGTTGCAGCACGCTTAGGTCTGGAATGTGTGGTCTACATGGGCGCGACTGACATTGAACGGCAGAAGGCCAATGTGCACCGCATGCACCTGCTTGGCGCGCGCGTTGTGCCCGTGCATTCCGGCTCGGCCACGTTGAAAGATGCCCTAAACGAAGCGATGCGCGATTGGGTTGCGCACGTCGATGACACGTTCTACATCATCGGTACCGTAGCCGGGCCCGATCCGTATCCGCGCATGGTGCGCGACTTTAATGCCGTTGTCGGGATTGAGGCGCGTGCACAGATGCTTGCCGAGTACGGACGTCTGCCTGATGCGGTGACCGCGTGCGTCGGTGGCGGCAGTAACGCCATGGGTGTGTTTCATGCCTTCATCGGTGACGCTCAAGTGCGACTGATTGGTGCAGAGGCTGCCGGCGATGGCCTTGAGACGGGTCGTCATGCGGCTTCGTTGAGCAAGGGCAGGCCGGGCATTTTGCATGGCAATCGCACCTATGTTCTGTGTGATGACGACGGTCAGATTACCGAGACGCATTCGATCTCTGCGGGTCTGGACTATCCCGGTGTCGGCCCCGAGCATGCCTATTTAAAGGAAATCGGTCGCGCCGAGTACACCGGTATCACTGATTCCGAAGCCTTGGAAGCCTTCCATCTGTTGTGCCGTACTGAGGGCATTATCCCGGCGCTGGAATCGAGTCATGCGCTGGCGCAGGCGATCAAGTTGGCTAAGGAGATGCCTTCGGACGGTTTGGTTTTATGCAATCTGTCAGGGCGTGGTGACAAAGACGTGCACACGGTTGCCGCGCATGAGGGTGTTGCACTATGAGCCGCATTGACCGTCAGTTTGCCGCGGCCTTGGCCAATGATCGTAAATTGCTGATTCCGTTTATCACGGCGGGTGATCCTTCGTTGGAAAGCACCGTGCCGGTCATGCATGCGCTGGTGCGCGCGGGTGCCGACCTGATTGAGTTGGGGGTGCCGTTTTCCGATCCGATGGCCGATGGCCCGAGCATCCAACGCAGTTCAGAGCGCGCGATTGAGCGCGGTGCCGGTTTGCGCTTCGCGCTGGAATGTGTGGCGCAATTCCGCGAGCAGGACGCAGTGACGCCCGTGGTGCTGATGGGCTATCTGAACCCGGTCGATATTCTGGGCGCCGAAGAGTACGCGCGCCGTGCCGTTGCCGCCGGTGTCGATGGCACTTTGCTGGTCGATCTGCCGGATGAAGAAGCCGGTCCGTTCCGCGATGCCTTCGCGCAGTCGGGATTGGAATGGATTGGTCTGGTGGCGCCGACGACATCAACGGAGCGTCTGCAGGCCATCTGCCAACATGCCGAAGGCTATCTCTATTACGTCAGCTACGCGGGTGTGACGGGAACCGGTCAGGCGCTGCAGAACGAAGGCAGTAGTGGTGTGCTCGCGCGCTTGCAGGAGCAGAGTTCCGTGCCGGTCGTTGTCGGTTTTGGCGTGCGTGATGCCGAGTCGGCCAAGCGGGTTGCTGCAGATGCCGATGGCGTCGTGATCGGTTCGGCCTTGGTCGATACCTTGTCCGCTGCCGATGACCCGGCAGGCGCTGCCGAGGGCTTCCTGCGGCCGGTCCGTGAGGCCTTGGATGGCTTGCGGTAAACTGTCATCCGTAGAAATGATTAGCTAATCAAGGGTATTCATGTCCTGGCTGAACAAGCTCAAGCCGGCCGGTATTCGGACCGACGCCGCCTCCGCAAAGCGCCGCAATGTTCCCGAGGGTCTTTGGGAAAAATGCGATCGCTGCGGTGCCGCGCTGTATCGTCCGGAGCTCGAAGAAAATCTGGAAGTCTGCTCCAAGTGCGGAGCACACCGTCCGATCCGTGCCCGTGCCCGGTTACGCGCTCTGTTTGACGAGGGCAGTCCGCTCATTGAAATCGGTGCCAATCTTGGCCCGACCGATGTGCTGAAATTTAAGGACCAGAAGCGCTACGCCGAACGCATCAAAGCCGCGCAGAAGGCCACCGGTGAACGCGATGCGCTGGTGACGTTGCAGGGCAAGTTGGCCGGTCACGATCTGGTGGCCAGTGCATTCGACTTTGCCTACATGGGCGGATCGATGGGCTCGGTCGTGGGTGAGCGTATTGCCTTGGGTGCCGAGCGCGCATTAGAAATTGGCTCGCCGTTTGTGTGTTTCAGTGCCAGTGGTGGCGCGCGCATGCAGGAAAGCCTGTTTTCGCTGATGCAAATGGCCAAGACATCGGCCGCGCTGGCGCGTCTTCGGGAAGCCGGTTTACCTTACATCTCCGTGCTCACCCATCCGACCACGGGTGGTGTGTCGGCATCGTTTGCCATGTTGGGCGATATCAACATCGCCGAACCGGATGCACTGATCGGTTTTGCGGGTCCCCGCGTGATCGAACAGACGGTGCGCGAGACCTTGCCCGAGGGCTTCCAGCGACCGCCGTTCCTTCTTGATCATGGTGCGATCGATCAGATCTGTGACCGCCGCGAGCTGCGGGGGCGTCTTATTTCGTTGCTTGGTATCCTGATGAAACGGGAACTGCCGCAACTTTCAGGGGAATCTCAATGAGTCGTAAATATTTCGGAACCGACGGCATTCGCGGTCGGGTGGGGACCGGGCCGATCAGTGCCGATTTTGTGTTGCGTCTTGGTAATGCCTATGGACATGCGCTGCCGCGTCGCAATTGGCGCAAGCCGGTGGTGATTATCGGCAAAGACACGCGCATCTCGAACTACATGTTCGAGGCGGCCTTAGAAGCAGGCCTGGTTGCCGCCGGTGTGGATGTGCAACTGATGGGCCCGATGCCGACGCCGGCCGTCGCGCATCTGACGCGTTCATTGCGTGCCGATGGCGGGATCGTGATTTCCGCTTCGCACAACCCGCATCATGACAATGGCATCAAGTTCTTCAGCGCCGAGGGTGAAAAGCTCAGCGACGAAGTCGAGTTGGCCATTGAGGCGGCGCTGGATAAGCCGTTCTCCACCGTCGATTCCGATGATCTGGGTAAGGCCATCCGTACGCGCGATGCATTGGGCCGCTATATCGAATTCTGCAAAAACTCGGTGCCACGTGGCTTTGACCTTGGCGGTCTGCGCATCGCCATGGATTGCGCCAACGGTGCCACCTATCAGCTGGGCCCGTTGGTTCTGCGTGAGCTGGGTGCGCGAGTCGATGCGATCGGTATCGATCCGAACGGCACCAACATCAATGAAAACGTCGGCTCCACGCATCCGGAAACGCTGGCTGCGCGCGTCGTGCAAACCGGTGCCGATATCGGTATCGCATTTGACGGCGATGGCGATCGGGTTCTGTTTGTCGATGAGAACGGTTCGGTCTGTGACGGCGACGACTTGCTGTACGTTCTGGCCAAAGACTGGAAGGAAACCGGACGCCTGCAGGGCCCGGTGGTCGGCACCCTGATGACCAACTACGGTCTTGAACAGGCACTCGAAGGCCTGGGCATCGGTTTGGTTCGCGCCAAGGTCGGTGACCGTTATGTCCATCAGCAGTTGCATGCCAATGGCGGCAATTTGGGTGGCGAGACTTCGGGTCATATGTTGTGCCTGGATCGCAGCGGCACCGGCGATGGCATCGTCACGGCCTTGCAAGTTCTCGAGGTCTTGCAACGCCGCGGTATGACGCTGGCAATTGCGTTGCAGGGCTTCAAAAAGGTTCCGCAACGCACGGTCAACGTGCGCTACGCCGCCGGCAAGTCCAAGCCTGCCGAGGCCCCGTCTGTGCAGGAAGCGCTCGGTAAAGCGCAGAAGGCTGTCGAAGGTCAAGGTCGTGCCTTCCTGCGTCCTTCCGGTACGGAGCCGGTGGTGCGCGTCACCGTGGAATGCGCTGACCAGCAACTGATGGAATCTACACTTAAATCTTTGGCCGATGCCGTACAGGCTGCGGCTGCTTAATTGAACGCAGGAACAGAACATGACCACCGCACGTATTCCCACTTTTGACATCACCCGATTCGATACGGATCGGGATGCCTTCGTAAAGGAGCTGGGCGATGCGTATCGGCAATGGGGTTTTGCCGGTATCCGTAACCATGGCATCAGCCCGGAACTGATCGACGAAAGCTACAAGGCATTCCAGTCGTTCTTTGCACTGCCGGAAGACGCGAAGAAGCAATATCATATTGCCGGTGGCGGCGGTGCGCGCGGTTACACGCCGTTCGGCGTTGAAACGGCTAAGGGTGCCAAGTATTCCGATCTCAAGGAGTTCTGGCATATCGGTCGTGACATTCCGCGCGACAGCAAGTACGCCGATGACATGCCGGCCAACGTATGGCCGTCTGAAGTGCCGGCCTTCGAAGAGAAGGGGCGTGCGCTCTATGCGGCGCTCGATAATCTCGGCAGCAAAGTGCTGTCGGCGTTGGCGCTGTATATGAATCTGCCTGAGAACTACTTTCAGGACAAAACCAATTTCGGCAATTCGATTCTGCGTCCGATTCACTATCCGCCAATTACGACCGATGACATTCCGAACGTCCGCGCCGGTGCGCACGAAGACATCAATCTGATCACTTTGCTGGTGGGTGCATCGGCAGCCGGTCTCGAGGTCAAATCGCACGACGGCGAATGGGTCCCGTTTACTGCGGATGCCGACACCATCGTGGTGAATATCGGTGACATGCTGCAGCGTCTGACCAATCATGTGCTGCCGTCCACAACGCACCGTGTGGTGAATCCGCAAGGGGACGCGGCTCGTCAACCGCGTTTCTCGACACCATTCTTTTTGCACCCGAATCCCGATTTTCTGATTGATGTGCTGCCGTCGACGATTACGCCGGACAACCCCAGCCGCTATCCGGAACCGATCACTGCGCAAGGCTATCTCGAAGAGCGCCTGCGTGAAATCAAGCTGAAATAAGATCCGCAGACGGTCTGCAACTCATTACCTGGAGTACGTTTCATGTCGCGCAAGAAAATTGTCGGTGGTAACTGGAAGCTCAACGGCTCACGCCAGTTTGCTCAGGATCTGATCCATGCAATCGATGCGGTCGATACGGGCGACGTGGTGCGCATCGTATTTCCGCCCATGCCGTATCTGGCCGAGGCCATTGATGCCGGTACGCAGCATTTGGCGTTCGGTGCCCAGGATGTCAGCTCGCGTGACAATGGTGCCTACACCGGCGAAGTGTCGGCTGCCATGCTGAAGGATGTCGGCGCCGGTTATGTACTGGTCGGCCATTCGGAACGTCGTCAATATCACGGTGAAACCAGTGCGCTGGTTGCCCGCAAAGCCAAGGTTGCCATTGATGCCGGTCTCACGCCGATTGTCTGCGTGGGCGAATCTCTGGAAGAACGCGAAGACGGTAAAACCTTTTGGCGCCTGCAGGAACAGCTGGCCCCGGTTCAGGCCTTGGGCGCTGAGTATCTCGCTAAGCTCATGATTGCTTACGAGCCGGTTTGGGCGATTGGCACCGGGAAAACGGCCACTAAGGAAGAGGCGCAGGAGGTTCACCACGCAATCCGTGGCGAAATTGCTGCGATTGATGCTAAAATTGCCGATTCCATGCCGATCATCTACGGCGGGAGCTGCAAGCCGGATAACGCGGCGGAGCTGTTCTCCCAGCCTGACATTGACGGCGGCCTCATCGGCGGCGCATCGCTAGACGCCGACCAATTTAACGCCATCGCGCGGTCCTTCGGTCAAGGCTAAAGGGCAGGGCGCTGGCCTCGGATTTTTAAGGTTTCGGTTGTGCTGATTCTTAACGTCATTTACGTGCTCATTGCGTTGGCAATGATCGTGCTGATCCTGATGCAACGCGGTGCGGGTGCTCAAGCCGGTAGCGGTTTCGGTGGCGGCGCGTCGGGTACCGTGTTCGGTTCGCGCGGTTCGTCCAACTTCCTGTCCAAGTCCACCAAGTGGCTGGCGATCGTATTCTTTGCGATCAGCCTGTTCATGGCATGGAACGTCAAGCACAGCACTTCGAGCGCGGCTTCGGCGGTTCCGGGTACGGATCTTGGCGTGATGGGTAACGTGCCGCAGTCACCGGCTAACACCGGTACGCAAACTGCACCTGCTGCAAATACCTCGGTTCCGTCTTCTCAAACGGTTCCGCAACAGGCTCCTGCTCAACCTTCGGAACCTGTCAAGCAATAATCCGCGAGATATAGAGACGCCCAATTCGTCTCTTGAATTCTTATTCATCCATAGATGAATCGTCAGGAATTCGCTACAATATCGCGGTTGAGTAGTACCGGGCCAGGATGGCCCAAACAAAGAACATGTCCAGGTGGCGGAATTGGTAGACGCACTACCTTGAGGTGGTAGCGACTTAGGTCGTAGGGGTTCGAGTCCCCTCTTGGACACCAAATCAAAAAAACAGTGAAGTAACAACGCATGCTGGCCGAATATCTGCCGACTCTCTTGTTCCTCATGGTTTCAACGGGCATCGGTGTCGCGTTGTTTGCGGTGGGGAAAGTCCTTGGCCCTAAGCGTCCTTCACTGGAAAAGCTGAGCCCTTACGAATGCGGCTTTGAGGCGTTTGACGACGCACGGATGCAATTTGACATCCGTTACTACCTGATCGCCATCCAGTTCATCATCTTCGATCTGGAAATCATTTTTATCGTGCCCTGGGCCACCGTGTTCCGCGAACTCGGTGTCGTCGGCCTGATCGAAATGGCCATCTTTGCCGGCATGCTGCTGATCGGCTTCGTCTACGTCTGGAAGAAAGGAGCCCTTGAATGGGAGTGATCCAAACCGTTTCCGGCCTCATGAACAATCCGCTGCCTGAGGGCAGGCTGGATGACTTGCTGCTGCCCGAAAGTGACAATCCCGTCATGCAACAAGGCTATGTCACTACGAGCCTTGATGCTTTGTGGAACTGGGCGCGTACCGGCTCGATGTGGCCGATGACCTTCGGTCTGGCCTGCTGCGCTGTCGAAATGATGCACGCCGGTGCTGCCCGCATCGACTTGGACCGTTACGGTGTCGTGTTCCGTCCGTCGCCGCGTCAGTCCGATGTCATGATCGTCGCCGGCACGCTGGTCAACAAAATGGCACCCGCTCTGCGCAAGGTTTATGACCAGATGCCCGATCCGAAATGGGTGATCTCCATGGGCTCGTGTGCTAATGGCGGCGGTTACTACCATTACTCGTATTCCGTGGTGCGCGGCGTTGACCGCATCGTCCCGGTCGATGTGTATGTCCCGGGTTGCCCGCCGACGTCTGAGGCGCTGGTTCACGGCATCCTGCAGCTGCAACGCAAGATCCGTCGCGGCACCAACTTCGGGCCCGA
Organism: uncultured Lysobacteraceae bacterium; assembly: GCA_936911875.1. Taxonomy (GTDB): domain Bacteria; phylum Pseudomonadota; class Gammaproteobacteria; order Xanthomonadales; family Xanthomonadaceae; genus Aquilutibacter. The sequence goes on along the minus strand of CAKZGB010000006.1, from coordinate 305,068 downwards.
AGCACAGGGCATGCGCTCATGAGCGAGTCCCTGCAATCCGTTGCTGCCCGTCTGAGCACCGCGTTCAATGGCTCGCACGTTGAAATTGCCGAGCCGCGTGGCGAACTGACTCTGACCTTGCCTGCTGCTGATTTGCATGCAGCGTGCCGCGCACTGCGCGATGAATTCGGCTTTGAAATGCTGGTCGATGTCGCCGGCATCGATTACCTGACGTTCGGTCAGGACGAATGGCAAACCGACGTCTCGTCCGAGGGCTTCTCGCGCGGTGTCGATGGCGCTGCTGCCGGACGCTTTAAGCGCGGTGAGCTGCCGAACGGCGCCGCCGAACAAGCCGATGAACTGCGCTATGCCGCTGTCTATCACCTGTTGAGCGTGCAACACAACCTGCGCCTGCGGGTTCGTAGCTTTGCGCCGGACAACGCGCTGCCGGTCCTGCCTTCGGTTACGGATATTTGGCCGGGTGCAAACTGGTTTGAACGCGAGGCGTTCGACCTGTTCGGCATTATTTTCGAAGGCCATCCGGACCTCCGCCGCATCCTGACCGATTACGGTTTTGTCGGCCATCCGTTCCGCAAAGATTTCCCGCTGATCGGCAACGTCGAGGTTCGCTATGACGAATCGCAACGTCGCGTGATCTATCAACCGGTCAGCATTGAGCCGCGAGTCGGTGTGCCGCGCGTGATTCGCGACGACGCCCGCTACGACACGGCTGCCGGTGAACAGGCACAACGCCGGATTCCCGGACGTCAGGCCGGTTAACCCCCAGGGCCCCGATCGCACATGAACATGCAAGCATCCAAGACCTCGGGTCTCAATAACCCGGAAATCCGCAACTATTCATTCAACTTCGGTCCGCAACATCCGGCGGCTCACGGCGTGTTGCGCCTGATCCTGGAAATGGACGGCGAAGTCGTGCAACGCGCCGATCCGCACGTCGGCCTGCTGCATCGCGGTACCGAAAAGTTGGCCGAATCCAAGCCGTTTAACCAGAGCATCGGTTACATGGACCGCCTCGATTACGTGTCCATGATGTGCAACGAGCATGCCTATGTGCGCGCCATCGAATCGCTGATGGGTATCGAAGCGCCGATTCGCGCTCAGTACATCCGCACCATGTTCGATGAGATCACCCGCATCCTCAATCACCTGATGTGGGTCGGTTCTAACGGTCTCGATCTGGGCGCAATGGCAGTGATGCTGTACGCGTTCCGCGAACGCGAAGAACTGATGGACTGCTACGAGGCCGTTTCCGGTGCCCGTATGCATGCCACGTACTACCGCCCGGGCGGTGTGTACCGCGATCTGCCGCAGCAGATGCCGCGCTACAAGGAATCCAAGTGGCGTAAGGGTGCCAAACTCAAGCGCTTCAACGACTGGCGCGAAGGCTCGATGCTGGACTTTCTTGATAAGTTCACCGATGACTTCCCGTCCAAGATCGACGAATACGAAACGCTGCTGACCGACAACCGCATCTGGAAACAGCGTACTGTCGGTATCGGTGTGATCTCGCCGGAACAGGCTCTGGCCTGGGGCATGACCGGTCCGATGCTGCGTGGTTCGGGCATTGCGTGGGATCTGCGTAAGAAGCAACCGTACGCCATGTACGCCGATATGGACTTTGATATCCCGGTCGGTCGCAATGGCGACTGCTACGACCGCTATCTGGTTCGCATGGCCGAAATGCGCGAGTCCAACCGCATCATCAAGCAATGCGTGAAGTGGCTCCGTGAAAACGAGGGTCTGCCGGTCAATATCGATAACTTCAAGGTCGCACCGCCCAAGCGCGAGGCCATGAAGGACGATATGGAAGCGCTGATCCACCACTTTAAGCTGTTCTCCGAGGGCTACTGCGTGCCGGCCGGTGAAACCTACAGCGCCGTCGAAGCCCCGAAGGGTGAGTTCGGCTGCTACCTGGTTTCCGACGGTGCAAATAAGCCGTTCCGCCTGCATATGCGGGCCCCGGGGTTTGCCCATTTGAGCTCCATGGATGCTGTCGTTCGCGGCCATATGCTGGCGGACGTGGTGGCCATGATCGGCACCTACGACATCGTGTTCGGCGAAATCGATCGCTAACCGCGCGCACACGAGGATAGAGAACTACATGAAAGCAACCGGTAATTTCGCAGCTTGCGCCGACGTCGACCCGATGGTCGTGCTGTCGGACAGCACTCGTGCACACATCGATCATTGGATCAGCAAGTTTCCTGCCGATCGCCGTCGCTCGGCGGTGCTGCAAGGTCTGCATGCCACACAGGAACAGAACGGCGGTTACCTGACCGATGAGCTGATCGCTGCTGTCGCAAAGTATCTGGACATTCCGCCGGTGTGGGCCTACGAGGTCGCATCGTTCTACTCGATGTTCGAACTGGCTCCGGTCGGTCGCAACAACGTTGCTTTCTGCACCAACATTTCGTGCTGGCTCAACGGCGCCGAAGATCTGGTCCGTCATGCCGAGCAAAAGCTGGGCTGCGCACTGGGCGAATCGACTGCCGACGGTCGTATCTATCTCAAGCGCGAAGAGGAATGCGTTGCCGCCTGCTGCGGTGCACCCGTCGTTGTTATCAACGGTCACTATCACGAGAAGCTGGACACCGCCAAGGTGGATGAGCTTCTGGATACTTTGAAATAATCAGGAGCGCGCCGATGGCACACGAACATTCGCACGTTTCCGAAGGCTATGGACCGGTCGGTCCGGCCCCCAAGGAACATCAGGTCGTCTATACGACGCTGCATTTTGACAAGCCGTGGTCGTATGAAAACTACGTCAAGACCGGCGGTTATGCAGCGCTGCGTAAAATCCTGACTGAAAAAATTCCGCCCGCCGATGTGGTCGAGATGGTCAAAGCCTCCGGTCTGCGCGGCCGTGGTGGCGCCGGCTTCCCGACAGGTCTGAAGTGGAGCTTCATGCCGAAGGGTGAGGGGCAGAAGTACATTCTCTGCAACTCCGACGAATCCGAACCGGGTACCGCTAAAGACCGAGATATTCTGCGTTACAACCCGCATGCAGTGATCGAAGGCATGGCCATCGCCTGTTATGCAACGGGCTCGACGGTTGCCTATAACTACCTGCGCGGTGAGTTCCACCACGAGCCCTTCGAACATCTCGAAGAAGCGACGGCCGAAGCGTATGCCAACGGCTGGCTGGGCAAGAACATTCTGGGCAGCGGCGTCGATATCGATCTGTACAACGCACTCGGTGCCGGTGCTTACATCTGCGGCGAAGAAACCGCACTGATGGAATCGCTCGAAGGCAAGAAGGGTCAGCCGCGCTACAAGCCGCCGTTCCCCGCCAATTTCGGTCTGTACGGCAAGCCGACCACCATCAACAACACCGAGACCTATGCTTCGGTGCCGGCCATTATCCGTAACGGTTCCGAGTGGTTCCTCAATCAGGGCAAGCCCAACAACGGTGGCCCCAAGATATTCTCGGTCTCGGGACATGTGGCCAACCCAGGTAACTTCGAAATCCGCCTTGGCACCCCGTTTGCAGAACTGCTGCAGATGGCCGGTGGCATGCGCGAAGGTCGCAAGATCAAGGCAGTAATTCCTGGCGGTTCCTCGATGAAGGTGCTGCCTGGTGATGTGATGATGGGTCTGACCATGGATTACGACTCGATCCAGAAGGCCGGTTCCGGTCTGGGTTCGGGCGCTGTGATCGTGATGGATGACACCACCTGTATGGTGCGCGCCTGTCATCGCATCTCGCGTTTCTATTACAAGGAAAGCTGCGGTCAGTGCACGCCGTGCCGCGAAGGTACCGGTTGGATGTACCGCGTGCTGACTCGCATCGTCCAGATGCAAGCCACTATGGACGATTTGCAGATGCTGCGTGCTGCTGCAGGTCAGATCGAAGGTCACACCATCTGCGCATTCGGTGAAGCCGCTGCGTGGCCGGTGCAGGCATTCCTTGCCCAATTCTGGAATGAGTTCGAATACGCCATCGTGAACAAGCGTTTCTATGTTGATGACTTGGCTGCCGGGACGGTAGTCCCTTCGGAGCAGGCTGCATGAGTACCGTAAATCCCGCCGCCCCTGTGGCGCCTGTGGTGCCCGAAGGCCACGTCGGTATCGAGATCGACGGCCAGCACTTGGCTGTGCCTAAGGGTTCGATGATCATTGAAGCCGCCGACAAGGCCGGCATCGCGATTCCGCGCTTCTGCTACCACGACAAGCTGAGCGTTGCGGCCAACTGCCGCATGTGCCTGGTCGAAGTGGAAAAGATGCCCAAACCCGCACCGGCCTGCGCCACGCCGGTGATGGATGGCATGAAGGTCATGACCCGTTCCGACAAGGCACTGGGTTCGCAACGCAATGTGATGGAATTCCTGCTGGTTAACCACCCGCTGGATTGCCCGATCTGCGACCAGGGCGGCGAATGCGAACTGCAGGACGTGTCCATGGGCTACGGCCGTTCCGTCTCGCGTTATGTCGATCGCAAGCGCGTCGTGCCGGACGAAGATCTGGGTCCGTTGGTTGCTACCGAAATGACGCGTTGCATTCAGTGCACCCGTTGCATTCGTTTTACCGCGGAAATCGCCGGTACTTACGAACTCGGTGGCATGTACCGCGGTGAAAATCTGCAGATCGGTACTTACGACGGCAAGCCGCTGACCACTGAGTTGTCCGGCAACGTTGTCGATGTGTGCCCGGTCGGCGCGCTCACCAACAAGGTGTTCCAGTTCAAGGCCCGTCCGTGGGAACTGACGGCCAAGCCTTCGCTCGGTTATCACGATGCGCTGGGCAGCAATCTCTATCTGCACGTGCGCCGCGGCGAAGTGCTGCGGACCGTGCCGCGTGACAACGACGACGTCAACGAATCTTGGCTGTCCGACCGTGACCGTTATTCGCACCAGGGCCTGCAGGCGGCGGATCGCGCTCAATCGCCGATGATTCGCGAAGGCGATGATTTCCGTGTGGCCAGCTGGGACGAAGCGCTGACCAAGGCTGCAGAAATTCTGCGCGATGCCGGCGGTGAGCAAAGCGGTTTCCTGGTGCATCCGTCGACGACGAACGAAGAGGGCGCGTTGCTGGCCCGCATTGCCGCCCAACTGGGTAGCGGCAATATCGATCACCGCATCAGCCAGTTGGATCTGAGCGACGCGGCTGTCGCTGAGGCATCGCCGGTTGCCATTGCTTCGATCGCAAGCGCTGCTCGCATCGTGCTGGTGGGTACTAATCTGCGTGCCGAAATGCCGCTGCTGTTGCACCGTGTCCGTCAGGCACAACGCAAGGGTGCCAAGGTCTTTGCCGTTAATCCCGTCGAGTTTGATTTCTCGGTGCCGATGAGCGGTGTCGAGCTGGCAGCGCCTTCGAACATTGCTACGGCCTTGGCCGATTCCGCTCTGATTGATGCCGTCAAAATTGCCGAAGGCGAGACCGTCGTGATCGTTGGTGGCATCGCTGAAAACTCCGCCTATGCCGCCGCTATTCGCGCGGCTGCACTGAAGTTTGCCGACGCCGTCGGTGGCAAGGTGGTTCGTATTCCGCAAGGTGCGAATGCGGTTGGCCTGAGCCGTTACGGTGTGCTGCCGACCGGTGATGACGCATTGGCCATGACCCGCAAGCCCCGCAGCGCGTATGTGTTGTACGGCATTGAACCGGGTCTGGATTTTGCCGACGTCGCTACCACCAATTCGGCGCTCAAGGCCGCTAAGGTCGTGGCCTTCAGTCAGTACGCTTGCCGTTCGACGCGTGCCGTGGCCGATGTGATTCTGCCGATCGGTGCGCTGCCTGAAATTGATGGCTCGCTGACCAACATGGACGGCGAAGACCAGTTCGCCGTTGCCGGTGCCAAGCTGCCGAACGAAGCCCGCCCGGGTTGGCGCGTTCTGCGCGTGCTGGGTGAGAAGCTCGGTGCCGCCGGCTTTGATTTCACCGACTGGAACGGTCTGCAGGATCAGATGCAAGCCGCAACGGTTGCAGTGTCGAGCTCGTCGCAGCCGCGCATCACCACCGGTTCGGTTGAGTTGGCCAGCTCGCAGGCGATCTACCGCAGCGATGCCACCGTCCGCCGCGCGCAAGCGCTTCAGGAGCATCCGCTCAATGTCGAGGCCGGCATCGTCATGAATCCCGAAGATGCGGCAGCTGCCGGTATCAGCGCGGGTCAAGTCATTCGCGTTCAAGCCGAAGTGGGGCAGGCCAGCTTGCCGGTCACTTTGAATGCGCGCGTTGCCAAGGGCGCCGCCTGGGTTGAACTGGGCCACGGTGCTACGGCTGCCTTGGCCGCTTCGTCACATGTCAACACCGCATCGGCGAATTCTGCCGCGGAGGCCGGCGCATGATCATGAATTGGGTTCAACAGCTGCACGAGTTCCTCAATACCTTGGGGCCCATCGGTATCGTGCTGTGGTCGGTGCTGTGGATCGTAGCGCTGTCGCTGGCCGTGATCATCACGGTTGCCTTCTATGTGGTCTGGGAGCGCAAACTCATCGGCTGGATGCACGTCCGTCACGGACCGATGTACGTCGGCTCGGGTATTCTGCAGGCATTTGCTGACGTCTTTAAGCTGCTCTTTAAAGAGGTCATCCGACCCGCTGAGGCGGACAAGGTCCTCTTTACGCTGGCGCCGCTGATCGCACTGGCACCGGCATTCGCGGCTTGGGCCGTGATTCCGTTCGACTACAAAGTCGCAATTTCCAACGCTAACGCCGGCTTGCTGTATCTGCTGGCCATGACGTCGATGGGCGTGTACGGCATCATTCTTGCGGGTTACGCATCGAACTCCAAGTACGCCTTCCTGGGTGCCATGCGTGCTGCGGCGCAAGTCGTGTCGTACGAAATTGCCATGGGCTTTGCCATGGTCGGCGTGATGGTGGCTGCAGGCAGCCTCAACATGTCGGAAATTGTGCAGGCACAAGCCGGTGACAACGGTATGTTTGACTGGTTCCTGTTGCCGCTGTTGCCGCTGTTCTTTGTGTACATGATTTCCGGTGTGGCTGAAACCAACCGCGCACCCTTCGACGTGGTCGAAGGCGAATCCGAAATTGTCGCCGGTCACATGGTCGAATACTCGGGCTCGGCATTCGCGCTGTTCTTCCTGGCCGAATACGCCAACATGATCCTGATCAGCTTCCTGATCTCGATCTTCTTCATCGGTGGCTGGCTGAGCCCGTTCCAGGGCTGGGGCATTCCGCTGCTGTCGGTTAGCGGCTGGTGGTGGTTGCTGATCAAGGTCGCGTTCTTCATGAGCGTGTACATCTGGCTCCGTGCCACGTTCCCGCGTTATCGCTACGACCAGATCATGCGCTTGGGCTGGAAGGTGTTCATCCCGCTGACCATTGCCTGGATCGTGATTGTGGCACTGATGGCGTACTACAAAGTCTTCGTGCCGGGAGTCTAAGGTCTAGAAATGAGCAAGATAATTTCCTACTTCAAAGGCCTGCTGATGCTGGAGCTATTCCAGGGTCTGGGTCTGACCGCCGGTTACCTGTTCAAGGACAAATACTCGGTGATGTACCCGATGGAAAAGATTCCGCAATCGCCGCGGTTCCGGGGTATTCACGCACTTCGCCGGTATCCCAACGGTGAAGAGCGCTGCATCGCCTGCAAACTGTGCGAAGCGGTTTGCCCTGCATTGGCCATCACCATCGACAGCGAAAAGCGCGCCGACGGTACCCGCCGTACGACGCGTTATGAAATCGACCTGTTCAAGTGCATTTTCTGCGGCTTCTGCGAAGAATCCTGCCCGGTCGACTCCATCGTCGAAACCCAAGTGCACGAATACCACTTTGAAAAGCGCGGCCAGAATATTCTGACCAAGCCGACGCTGCTCGCCATCGGTGACCGGCTTGAGCCGGAAATCGCTGAACGCCGTGCCGCTGATGCGGCGTATCGCTAAGGGCAGAGAACATGGATTTCACTTCAATCGCTTTTTATCTGTTTGCTGCCATTGCCGTTCTCTCGGCACTGGCGGTGATCAGCCTTCGTAATCCGGTCCACGCAGTTCTGTCGCTGATCGTTACGTTCTTCTCGGTTGCATGCGTGTGGCTGATTGCCGGCGCAGAGTTCCTGGGCGTTGCACTGATCCTGGTGTACGTGGGCGCCGTGATGGTGCTGTTCCTGTTCGTCATCATGATGCTGGACATGGATACGGCTCCGCTGCGCGAGGGCTTCGTCCGCTATCTGCCGGTCGGTCTGACGGTGGCCATCATCATGTTGGCTGAAATTCTGATCCTGATTGGCGTCAAGGCCAAGACGGCAGCACTACCGGCCATCGCCAGCGATGTCGAAGGCACTGACAATGTCACCTGGCTGGCCCGCAAACTGTTTACTGACTTCCTGCTGCCGTTCGAAACTGCAGCGGTCATTCTGACGGTGGCCGTGATCGCTGCCGTGATGCTGACGCTGCGTCGTCGCGCCGGTGCGCGCCACCAGAACCCGGCGGAGCAGGCTCGTGTTCGTGCCAAGGACCGCTTCACTATGGTCAAGATGGAGGCGGACGCGCCGCGTCCGGTCCGTGATCCGGAGCCGGCGGTCGCGCCTGCCGACAGTAACGGAGATCCCGCATGATTTTCCTGAGCGCCATTACTTCGAGCTTGAGCCTCAGCCACTACCTGACGCTCGGTGCCATTCTGTTCTGCATCAGCATTGCCGGCATTTTTATCAACCGTAAGAACGTGATCTTGCTGCTGATGTGTCTGGAACTGATGCTGCTGGCCGTCAACATCAACTTTGTCGGCTTCTCGCGCCAATTGGGCGATGAGGCAGGGCAGTTGTTTGTGTTCTTTATTCTGACCGTCGCCGCCGCCGAGGCCGCAATCGGCCTGGCTATCCTGGTGACGCTGTTCCGCAACCGCGCGACGATCAACGTCGACGAACTCGATACGATGAAGGGCTGATGACGGCATGATTTCCAAGTCCATACTTCTGGCGATCGTTCTGCTGCCGCTGCTGGGTTCTATCCTGGCCGGCCTGTTCGGAAAGATCATTGGCCGTCGCGGTGCGCACATCGTGACGATTGCCGGTGTCGCCATCAGCTGTGCCCTGTCGGTTAAGGTTCTGATGGACCTGCTGGCCGGTGCGCCTGTTTTTAACGAGAACCTCTACACCTGGTTCCAGGTGGGTAACTACAGTGCCCATGTCGGCTTTATGGTCGATAACCTCACCGCCATGATGATGGTGGTTGTGACCTTCGTGTCCGCACTGGTGCACTTGTACACCATCGGTTACATGGAAGAGGACCCCGGTTACCAGCGTTTCTTCAGCTACATCTCGCTGTTTACATTCAGCATGCTGATGCTGGTCATGAGCAACAACTTCATGCAGCTGTTCTTCGGCTGGGAAGCTGTGGGTCTCGTGTCGTACCTGCTGATCGGTTTCTGGTTCAAGAAGCCTTCGGCGATCTTTGCCAATCTCAAGGCCTTCCTGGTCAATCGCGTCGGCGACTTCGGCTTCCTGCTGGGTATTGCCGGTGTACTGATGATGGCCGGTTCGCTCGATTACAACGAAGTCTTTGCATCGGCACCCACTTGGGTCGGCAAGACCATTCAAGTGCTGCCCGGCGTGTTCTGGGCCGTGCCGACCGTGATCTGCATCTGCCTGTTTATTGGCGCGATGGGTAAATCGGCTCAAGTGCCGCTGCATGTCTGGCTGCCGGATTCGATGGAAGGCCCGACCCCCATCTCCGCGCTGATCCACGCCGCCACCATGGTGACCGCAGGCATCTTTATGGTGGCCCGCATGTCGCCGCTGTTTAACCTGTCCGAAACCGCACTGCAGTTCATTCTGTTTATCGGTGCCACTACCGCGTTCTGGACCGGCCTGATCGGTATCGTGCAAAACGACATCAAGCGCGTCGTGGCGTACTCCACGCTGTCGCAGCTCGGGTACATGACCGTTGCGTTGGGTGTGGCTGCTTACAACGCTGCAGTGTTCCACCTGATGACCCACGCCTTCTTTAAGGCCTTGCTGTTCCTTGCAGCGGGTTCGGTCATCATCGGTATGCACCACGAGCAGGACATGCGCCGCATGGGCGGTCTGCGCAAGTACATGCCGATTACGTTCTGGACTTCGCTAATCGGTACGCTGGCACTGATCGGCACGCCTTTCCTGAGCGGTTTCTATTCCAAGGACACCATTATCGAAGCGGCCAAGGAAAACGCCATGCATCACGGCGGATTCATTGCGCAGTACGGCTACTGGGCAGTTCTGCTGGGCGCATTCGTTACGTCCTTCTACAGCTTCCGTCTGCTGTACATGACCTTCTTCGGCAAGGAGCGCTTCCGTGATACGCACCACGATGATCACGGCCACGCCGGTCACGACGACCATGGTCACGGTCATCACGGTAGCCACGAACCGCACGAATCGCCGTGGGTTGTCACTGTGCCGCTGGTGCTGTTGGCCATTCCTTCGATCATCATCGGTTTCCTGACCGCGGGGCCGTTGCTGTTCGGCAAGAGCACCGATGGTCACCACGCTGTGCGACCGTTCTTTGACGGCGCCATTCACCTGCCTGAGGGTGGTGTGATGGCAAAGCTGGCCGAAGAATTCCATGGCGCCGTACAGTTCGGCTTGCACGGCCTGATGGCTCCTGCGTTCTGGCTGACGCTGGCCGGTTTTGCGCTGGCCACGCTGATGTACTGGGCACGTCCGGAACTGGCAGCTAAGGCGGCCAACATCTTCCGTCTGCCGATCCGCGTGCTGGAGAACAAGTACGGTTTCGACAAGCTCTGGATCAACGGCCTGGCCGGCGGCAGCGTGATGCTTGCCAAGTTGGCCCGAATCTTCGATTCGGAAGCGATTGACGGTATTGCCGTTAACGGTTCTGCCAATTCGATCGGAGCGGCAGGTGGCGTTGCACGCCGTCTGCAATCCGGTTTCCTTTACCACTATGCGTTTGCGATGATCGTCGGGCTGATTCTGCTGCTCGGTCTCGTGATTCGTTTCTGGCTCTAACTACAAGGACCTTCCCGTGACACAGTGGCCCTTGCTTAGCATTCTGATCTGGCTGCCGATCTTCGGCGGACTGGCAACGCTTGCGTTCGGCGATTCCCGATCCACTTCCTCAAAATGGTTTGCCAGCGGTATCGCTGTGCTGACGTTGCTGATGACCGTGCCCTTGTTGCTCGGTTTCAACAACGCCACGGCCGGCATGCAGTTCGAGGAAAACCTGAGCTGGATCAGCAGCCTTAACATCCGTTACCACCTGGGTGCCGATGGCATCGCCGTTCCCCTGATCGCACTGACAACGCTCACGTCGTTGCTGGTAATGATTGGCGCCTGGACTTCGATTGACCGTCGCGTCAGCCAGTACTACGCTGCGTTCCTGATTCTCGAAGGCCTGATGGTCGGCGTGTTTGCCGCCATGGACGCCATGCTGTTCTATGTCTTCTTCGAAGGCATGCTGATCCCGATGTTCCTGATCATCGGTGTGTGGGGCGGTCCGCGTCGCATGTATGCCGCCGTCAAGTTCTTCCTGTACACCTTCCTCGGTTCGGTGTTCATGCTGGTCGGCCTGATCTACCTGTACATCAAGACCGGTAGCTGGCAATTGGCGGACTTCCACGCAGCCGGTCTGACGCTCAAAGAGCAAACCTGGCTGTTCTTCGGATTCCTGGTGGCCTTTGCCGTCAAGGTGCCGATGTTCCCGGTCCACACCTGGCTGCCTGATGCCCACGTCGAAGCGCCTACGGCCGGTTCGGTAATCCTGGCTGCGATCATGCTCAAGATCGGCGGCTACGGTTTCCTGCGCTTTAATTTGCCGATTACTCCGGATGCTGCTTACTCATACGGTTGGGTCGTCGTTGCACTGAGCCTGATTGCCGTTGTGTATGTCGGTCTGGTTGCGCTGGCGCAGGACGACATGAAGAAGCTGGTGGCGTACTCCTCCATCTCGCACATGGGCTTCGTCACGCTCGGTACGTTCATGGCCGCCTTGCTGGTCCGTGATCTGCAAGCTACCGATGCGGCGCGTCTGGGCCTGCAAGGTGCAATGGTGCAGATGGTCTCGCACGGTTTCATCTCCGGCGCGATGTTCTCCAGCATCGGTGTGCTGTATGACCGCATGCACACACGTCGCATCTCCGATTACGGCGGTGTCGTGAATGTTATGCCGTGGTTCGCTGCGTTCTATGTCCTGTTTGCGATGGCGAACTCGGGTCTGCCTGCAACCTCCGGTTTTGTCGGCGAGTTCATGGTGATTCTGGCCTCGTTCCAGTTGCGCCCATGGGTTGCCTTCCTTGCGGCACTGACGCTGATCATTGGTGCGGGCTACACGTTGTGGCTGACCAAGCGCGTGCTGTGGGGCGATGTGACCAATCCCGAAGTCGCCAAGATGAAGGATCTCAATTGGCGCGAAGTCCTGGTGCTGGGCGTGTTTGCCGCCGGCGTGCTGTGGCTTGGCGTTTACCCGAAAGCACTCACCGACATGATGGAACCTGCGATCGCGCAGCTTGTTTCCGATCTGGCCAAGAGCAAGATCTGAGACGGGATATCCCAAGGCTATTGATTCTATGAACTTTCCCATTCGAACCGCCGCCGATTTCCTGCCGCTGCTGCCGGAGCTGGTGATTGCCGGTGGCGCCTTCGCCATCTTGCTGATCGACCTGTTCCTGTCGACGCGCACGCGCATTGCGACCCACGTGCTGTCCCTGGTGACCTTGGCTGTTGCAGCCGGTCTGCTGCTGGCCGGCATTGGTGGCCATGGCACGGTGCTGAACGCCATGTTTGTCCGTGACACGGTGGCCGATGTCCTGAAGGTTGCGATTCTGCTGATCAGTGCCATGAGCATGATCTACATGTGGGGTTACCTGCGTGATCGTGATCAGTACCAGGGCGAAGTCAGTGTGCTGATGCTGTTTGCAACGCTGGGTATGATGCTGCTGGTCTCGGCCGGTAACTTGGCGATGATGTACGTCTCGCTCGAAATGCTGGCTCTGTGTTCGTACGCATTGGTGGTTGCCGATCGTGATTCGCCGGTAGGTTCCGAAGCCGGTATCAAGTACTTTGTGCTGGGTGCATTGGCGTCGGGTCTGTTGCTGTACGGCATGTCCCTGCTGTACGGCGGTACGGGTTCGCTCGACTTGGCTACGATCAGCGCCAAGCTGGCTGCGGGTTCCACGCCGATGCTGGTCACCGGCGTTGTGTTCTGCGTTGCCGGTATTGCCTTCAAGTTCGGTGCCGCACCGTTCCACATGTGGCTGCCCGATGTGTATACGGGCGCTGCAGCGCCGATGACTCTGTTTATCGGTTCCGCACCTAAGATTGCCGCGTTCGGTATGACGTACCGTTTGCTGGAGCAGGGCGCGGGTCCGTTGGCTGCGCATTGGCAACTGCTGCTGGCCGGTCTGGCCGTGCTGTCGCTGGTGTTCGGTAACCTGTCGGCGCTGATGCAGTCGCAAATGAAGCGTCTGCTCGCGTTCTCCACTGTGTCGCACGTGGGCTTCCTGTTTATCGGTCTGGCTGCAGGCGGTAAAGAGGGCTTTAGTGCCGCCATGTTCTACGCGATCAGCTATGCACTGATGGCCGCCGCCGGCTTTGGCGCGGTGACCTTGCTGTCGCATCGCGGTTACGAGGCGGACCGTCTTGAAGATTACCGTGGTCTGTCGCAGCGCTCGCCGTGGATGGCCTTCATGATTCTGCTGGTGATGGCATCGATGGCCGGTGTGCCGCCGTTTCTGGGCTTCTGGTCCAAGTGGGCCGTGCTGTGGGCTGCCTTGAACCAAGGCATGCTGTGGCTGGCAATCGTCGGTGTGATCTTTGCCGTGATCGGTGCGTTCTACTATCTGCGCGTGATCAAGGTAATGTATTTCGAAGCGGCTCCGGACACCGAACCGATGCAGTTCCGTTCCGACGCTGCAGGTCGCTGGTTGCTGACTGCAAACGCAGTCGGTCTGCTGGTGCTCGGTATCTTCTTTGACCCGCTGATGAGCTGGTGCCGTCAGGCATTTGGTTTTTAATTAAATTGCCTGTTGACAAGCGTGTCAAACGCCTGTCATAATGTTCAACTCTGATGCGGGGTGGAGCAGTCTGGCAGCTCGTCGGGCTCATAACCCGAAGGTCGCAGGTTCAAATCCTGCCCCCGCTACCACTACATCAGACAAAAACGGCACTTCTCGGAGTGCCGTTTTTTCGTTTAAGCCTTGAAGTTGTGCGTATAGGGCACTACAATATGCACCAGAGGCAAGTCGGTCATTTGGCTGACTTGGTTGCGACCAGGCACTTGCGGATCCCGCAAGGCGCGTTGGGCCAGCTGATTCCTGTCGGTGTTATTCACCGGTGAATCAGTCCGAAATCCGTTGTTCAGGAGTAGGGGCCCGTCGGGCCTTTTTTTGTTTCCTAAGCCGGAGTTATTCCGGTCGCGTTCCACCCTCGCCGGACAACGAGCATGACTGAAAAGACACAACAAATTGCCGAACTGATTACGCCTGCCTTGGCGTCGCTGGGCTTGGTGGTCGAGGGCCTTGAGCTGCTGACCTCACCCGGTGGTGCGTTGCTGCGTGTCTATATCGATTACCCCGCAGACCGCGATCCGGAACTGCCGCCTGTCGGCATTGACGAATGTGAGGCTGCGAGCCGCGAGATCTCGGCACAAATGGACGTCGCCGATCCGATCACCTCGAACTACACGCTCGAAGTGTCGACTCCCGGTATCGATCGCCCGCTGTTCAATGCGGAGCAGTTCGGCCGTTTTGTCGGTGAGTCGGCCAAGGTGACTTTGCGTATGCCGGTCGAAGGCCGTCGCCGCTTTACCGGTGTGATCGCCGGTGTCGATGGCGACACTCTGAATTTCACCATTGACGGCAAACCCTTCGCCGTGAATGCAAGCAACGTGGACAAGGCGCGGATTGCGCCCGACTGGGTTGCTCTGGGTCTTGCGCCCGCCAAAGATGCATCGGGTCGTGACAATCGCCCGGGTAAAGGCCCTAGCCGCGGCAAGGCTGCCGGCAAGGGTGCACGTAAATCGAATTCCAAGTCTTCCCACCCCCTTCAATCCTTAGACACCGCCGATTCCGGCGCGGATGTCGAGATCGAGTAACCACTGAGAATTACCGGACATGAGCAAGGAACTGTTGAACATCGTCGAAGCCGTCGCCAACGAAAAGGGCGTCTCGCGCGAGATCATCATCGAAGCGCTGGAACAGGCGCTGGCGACTGCCGCCAAGAAAAAGTTCACTGACGAAGACGTTGCCGTCCGCGTCAAGATCGATTCGCGTGACGGATCGTTCGAAACCTTCCGCACGATGGAAGTCGTGGCCGACGATTACCGCATGGAGTCGCCCGACCGACAGATCCGTCTGATGGACGCACTCGATGAAGTCGGCGAAGTGGAAGTTGGCGATCTGATCGAAGAAAAGATCGACAATCCCGAATTCGGCCGCATTACCGCGCAAACCGCCAAGCAAGTCATCATCAGCAAGGTGCGTGAAGCTGAGCGTCAACTGGTGGTTGATGCCTGGCAACATCGCGTCGGCGAACTGGTGATGGGTACGGTGAAGCGTATCGACCGCGGCAACATTCTGGTGGACCTGGGTCTGAATGCCGAAGGCATCATCCCCAAGGAAAAGGGCATTCCGCGTGACAACGTGCGCGTCGGTGACCGCATCCGCGGCTACCTGACCGAGGTCAAGTCCGAATCGCGCGGTCCGCAAATTCAAATCAGCCGCGCTGCTCCTGAGTTCATGATCGAGCTGTTCAAGCTTGAAGTGCCGGAAGTTTCGCAAGGTCTCGTTTCGATTCGCGCTGCTGCTCGTGATCCGGGTGACCGCGCCAAGATCGCCGTCGAAGCACACGATACGCGCACCGATCCGATCGGCGCCTGCATCGGTATGCGTGGTGCACGCGTGCAAGCTGTGACCAACGAACTCAATGGCGAACGCGTCGACATCGTGCTGTGGTCGGACAATCCGGCACAGTTCGTGATCAATGCCATGGCTCCGGCCGAAGTGCAATCGATCGTCCTTGACGAAGAAAAGCATTCGATGGATCTGGCCGTCTCCGAAGATCTGTTGGCCAAGGCCATCGGTAAGGGGGGTCAGAACGTGCGTCTGGCCAGCAAGCTGACCGGCTGGCAACTCAACGTGATGACGGCCGATCAGGTCGCCGCCAAGTCCGAAGCCGAAGCCAAGGTTGCAAGCCAACTGTTCCAGGACAAGCTCGAAGTCGACGAAGAAATCGCCGATATTCTGGTTGCTGCCGGCTTCACCTCGATCGAGGAAATTGCCTTCGTGCCTGAAGCGGAGCTGCTGGCTGTGGACGAGTTCGATGAAGACGTGGTCGAAGAACTGCGCAACCGTGCACAAGATGCACTGCTGACTGCAGAACTCGCAGCCGAAGAACAAATCGAAGGACAAGCTGCCGCCGAGGACCTGCTGGCCCTGGAAGGTATGGACGACGCCACGGCTATCGCCTTGGGTGAGCGTGGAATTTACACAGCAGAAGACCTGGCCGATATGTCCGTCGATGAACTCGAAGGCATTGAGGGGCTGGATGCCGAACGCGCAGCGGCGCTGATTCTCGAAGCCCGCAAGCCGTGGTTTGAATAAAAGAAAGACCGACACAGGATTCACACCGTCAAATGACACAAAACAACACCATCGCCAAACTGGCGGAACAAATGCGGATGACGCCGCAAAAGCTGCTTGAACAGCTCAATGCGGCCGGTATGCGCTTTGACAGTGCCGATCAGACCATTACCAGCGCCGAAAAGGCCAAGCTGCTGTCGCATCTGCGCGCATCGCATGGCGGCGGCGAAGCCAAGGAGCGCCGCACGATTTCGCTGAAATCGGGAGCGGGTGCTACCGGTACGGTCAAAACCGGAGCTGGCCGCACTGGCGGTGCGCAAGTTCAAGTTCGCGTCAAGCGCAAGATCGAACTGCCGGCCTCGTCCGGCGGTCGCATGAGCGTCGAAGACGAACGTGCCGATGCGTTGCGTAAGCTCGAAGAATCGCGTCGTCGCAACGAAGAAGAACAGCGCAGCCTGCTCGAGAAAGATCGTCTGGCTAAGGAAGAGCGCGAACGTGCTCAGCGCGAAGCCGCCGAAGCGGCTGCCGCTGCAGAAGCCGCACGCCTCGAAGCCGAACGTCGCGTTGCCGAAGCGCCTGCGCGTCCTGCGGCTCCTGCCGCCGCCGATGTGCCGCGTCGCGAAGAGCGTCCTGCGGCTGCACGTCCGGAAGCTGCACGTCCTCCTGCAGGCGCCCGTCGTCCGGATGACCGCCTGCACCTGCGTGGTGACCGCGATGCACGTCAACGCCGTTCCGCCGGTCCGGCGCGCGGTCGCAACGATTCGCGCGGTTCCAAGGGACGTCGTCCGGAACCGGCTCGTTTCGGTGACGGCAAGAATGCCTTCCAGCAACCGACGGCTCCTATCGTTCGCGAAGTGGCGATCGGTGAAACGATCAGCGTTGCCGAACTGGCGCAAAAGCTGGCCCTTAAGGGCGGTGAGGTCGTCAAGGCTCTGATGAAGCTGGGCGTCATGGTGACCGTGACGCAAACCATCGATCACGATACCGCCGTACTGGTGACCGAAGAACTCGGACACAAGGCCGTCGCTGCCGATGCAAGCACCGTCGAAGACGAACTGATGGCGCACATCGCTGCCGGCGATCAGGGCGAGGCACAACCGCGTCCGCCGGTCGTGACCATCATGGGTCACGTCGATCACGGTAAGACCTCGCTGCTCGATTACATTCGCCGCACCAAGGTCGTCTCCGGCGAAGCCGGTGGCATTACGCAGCACATTGGTGCCTACCACGTTGAAACCGAACGTGGCGTCATCAGCTTCCTGGATACGCCGGGCCACGCCGCGTTCTCGCAAATGCGCGCACGTGGTGCACAGCTGACCGACATCGTGGTGCTGGTTGTGGCCGCCGATGACGGCGTCAAGCCGCAAACCAAGGAAGCCGTGCAACACGCTAAGTCTGCCAAGGTGCCGCTGATCGTTGCGATCAATAAGATCGATAAGGCCGATGCCGACCCGATGCGCGTGAAGAGCGAACTGCTGGCCGAAGAAGTCGTTGCCGAAGAGTTCGGTGGTGATACGCAATTCGTTGAAATCTCGGCTAAGCAAGGCACCAACATTGATGCATTGCTCGATGCGATTTCGCTGCAAGCCGAAGTGCTGGAACTCAAGGCCATCCGTGACGGTCGTGCCTCCGGCGTCGTGATTGAATCCTCGCTGGATAAGGGCCGTGGTCCGGTTGCTACCGTGCTGGTGCGCGAAGGCACCCTGAAGCGCGGTGACTATCTGGTCTGCGGTGTGCAGTATGGCCGCGTCCGTGCATTGACTGACGAAAACGGTCAGCAAGTACAGGAAGCAACGCCGTCGATTCCGGTCCAGGTGCTCGGCCTGTCCGGCGTGCCGGATGCCGGTGATGACTTCGTGGTGGTTGGCGATGAACGTCTGGCCAAGGACGTTGCTCAGCAACGTGATGCCAAGCGCCGTGAATCGCGTCTGGCCAAGTCGTCGAACCGTATGGAAGACATTCTGGCGCAGATGGGCTCTGCCGACCAGCAGCAGCTGAACCTGGTCGTCAAGGCCGACGTGCAAGGTTCGGTGCAAGCGTTGCGCGAAGCACTTACCGCTCTGTCCACCGATGCTATCCGCATCAACGTGGTCGGCTCGGGCGTCGGTGGGATCACCGAATCCGATGCAACGCTGGCATCTACGTCTAAGGCCACCATCATCGGCTTTAACGTACGTGCCGATGCCTCGGCCCGTCGCATCATCGAAACGAATGGTGTTGACCTGCGTTACTTCTCGATCATCTATGACGTGATCGATCAGGTGAAGCAAGTCGCCAGCGGTTTGCTCGGTATGGAAATCCGCGAAGAAATCATCGGTATCGCCGAAGTGCGCGATGTCTTCCGCAGCTCCAAGTTCGGTGCAGTCGCCGGCTGTATGGTCGTCGAGGGTACCGTCAAGAGCAGCAAGCCGATCCGCGTCCTGCGTGACAACACGGTCGTGTTCGAAGGCGAACTCGAATCGCTGCGTCGCTTCAAGGAGAACGTGGACGAGGTCAAGAGCGGTACCGAATGCGGTATCGGCGTTAAGGCCTACAACGACGTGCAACCGGGCGATCAGATCGAATGCTTCGAACGCATCGAAATCGCGCGCACTCTGTAATCCAGTAACCGGAGATAGCCGTCATGCCTTCCAAGTCCTTTCACCGGACCGACCGCGTTTCCGCCCAGCTCCGCCGGGAGCTGGGACAACTGGTGCATTCGGCCGTTCGCGAAAACGGATGGCCGAGCATCAGCGTCTCCGACGTCGAACTGACGCGCGACATGGCGCACGCCAAAGTGTTCTTTACGGCGCTGCAAAGTGAACGTGCTGCAGAGGCTCTTAAAGCGCTGACCGAAAACGCCAAGGAAATCCGCCGCGAACTGGCTCATGCCATGAAGTTGCGTCACGTTCCCGAGCTGCATTTCCATTACGACCGTTCACTGGACGAAGGCGAACACATCGACCGTCTGTTGCGTTCGTTGCCGGCATCCGCAAGCGATGACGATGGCGATGAGGGTCAGGGCGGCGACAAGTCCGCTGACTGATCGTCAATGAGTCGCGAACAACGGCCGCGCGTTACGCTTCGGCCTTTGCATGGCATTGTGCTGCTGGATAAGGCCTCGGGCCCCAGTTCCAACACCGCGCTTCAACAAATCCGATTTGCGATCCGCGCTGAAAAGGGCGGGCATACCGGTGCCTTGGATCCGCTGGCCAGCGGCATGTTGCCGTTGTGTTTCGGCGAGGCCAGCAAAGTTGCGGGCTATCTGCTCGGCAATAACAAGACGTACGAAGTGACGGCCAAACTCGGCCAGGTCACCGATACCGATGATTCCGAAGGCGAAGTCATCCGCGAGCGACCGGTCGTTCCCACTGACCTCGCCACGTTGGAGCGTTTGTGCCGGGATCAGACCGGTCAGATCGAACAGCGCGCACCGATTTTTTCGGCGCTGAAGCAGGGCGGGGAACCGTTGTATGCCAAAGCCCGTCGGGGCGAGGCAGTCGAAGCCCCCGTGCGCACAGTGCATGTGCAACGCATCGAAATACTGGAACTCACGGACAGTGGCTTCCGCCTGCGGGTCTCCTGCGGTTCCGGCACCTACATTCGTTCGATCGTCCGTGATCTGGGCGAGGCCCTCGGCTGCGGTGCGCATGTGACGCAACTCCGCCGCTTGCATGTCGAGCCGTTTGAGCAGCAGCGCATGTGGACCTTGGACGAGATCCGCGAGCTCGCGGAAGCGGATCGTTTGGACGAGATCCTGCTGCCGATCGAGGACGCGCTACCGACAGACCAGTGGCCGCGGCTGAAGCTGAACGGGCCACAGGTCGAGGCCCTAAGCCACGGCAAGCGGATCACCCCGGAAGCGTGGGAGTCGCAGGTTGCAGCAGGCCCGCATCTGGCGCTCGCTGCCGATGGCACTGCGGTCGGCCTGGTCGACGTCCAGCCCGACGGATCCGTGGTCGCCAAGCGGTTGTTTTCCTGGGTGTCCCGCCCGGACCTGCATCGATAACAGATTGTTATGACCGACTTGTTGCAGTGCGAGAATGGGCGTATAATACGGCACGTCGGCAACTAACCGACAATATCGCTGGCCTCGGGCAATCCCCGATGCCTTTTTTGTTTTAGGCGATTCAGGCGGTACCCCGCAAAGTCAGGGTGTCTGCCGGATCCGCGTCAAGGAATCCAATATGTCTATCGACACCGCAAAAATCATCGAAGAATACGCGCGCGGCGCAAACGACACCGGTTCGCCGGAAGTTCAAGTCGCTCTGCTGACTGCCCGTATCAACCATCTGACCGGTCACTTCAAAGAACACAAGCACGATCACCACTCGCGTCGTGGTCTGCTGATGATGGTGAACAGTCGCCGTAGCCTGCTTGACTATCTCAAGCGTAAGGACGCCGACCGTTACAAGGCTCTGATCGAAAAGCTCGGTCTGCGCCGCTAAGCGATACCAGAAACCGCGGACCCGCAACGGCCCGCGGTTTTTCCGTTACACGTAGTACCCGCCGCGTATGCGGCACACCGGTCTGACAGGGGTCCGCCGGATCATCCAGCAAAAAACAGCAAGGAAAACACAGTGGCAAAGATTACCAAGACCTTCCAGTACGGCCGTCATCAGGTCACCATCGAGACCGGTGAAATCGCCCGCCAAGCCAGCGGCGCCGTTATGGTCACCATGGACGATACCGTCGTCCTCGTTTCCGCCGTTGCAGCCAAGTCGGCTCGCGAAGGTCAGGATTTCTTTCCACTGACTGTTGACTACCAGGAAAAGTTCTACGCCGGTGGCCGTATTCCGGGCGGTTTCTTCAAGCGCGAAGGCCGTGCCACTGAAAAGGAAACGCTGATCTCGCGTCTGATCGACCGTCCGATCCGTCCGCTGTTCCCCGAAGACTACAAGAACGAAGTGCAAATCATCGCTACGACGATTTCGCTGAATCCTGAAGTCGACGGCGACATCCCGGCGCTGCTGGGTGCCTCGGCCGCTCTGGCACTGGCCGGTACGCCCTTCCAAGGTCCGATTGGCGCTGCCAAGGTCGGTTACCGCGATGGTGCTTACATCCTGAACCCGACGATCACCGAACTGCAAAGCAGCGATCTGGAACTGGTGGTTGCCGGTACCGAATCCGCTGTGCTGATGGTTGAATCCGAAGCCAACTTGCTGTCCGAAGACGTGATGCTCGGCGCCGTGATGTTCGGTCACCGCGAAATGCAAGCCGCAATCAAGGCCATCAACGAACTGGTTGCTGAGGCCGGTGCTCCGGCTTCGACTTGGGTTGCCCCGGAACGCAACAACTCGCTGATCGATGCCGTCAAGAATGCTGCCGGTTCGGCCATGTCCGAAGCCTTCCGCATTGTTGATAAGCATCAGCGTCGTGACGCCCTGGCACAAGCCAAGGCCAACGCCGTTGCCGCACTCGAAGACAGCAAGGTCGCTAACGGCTGGCTGGATGCCGATATCGCTAAGGAACTGGGCGAACTCGAATACCGCACCATGCGTGACAGCGTGCTCGACAGCAAGATCCGTATCGACGGTCGTGCTCTGGACACCGTGCGTCCGATCACTTCGCGCGTTGGCGTGCTGCCGCGTACTCACGGTTCGGCACTGTTTACCCGCGGTGAAACGCAGGCTTTGGTCGTGGCTACGCTGGGTACTGCCCGTGACGGTCAGATCATCGACGCCGTCAGCGGCGAGTACAAGGAACACTTCCTGTTCCATTACAACTTCCCTCCGTACTCGGTTGGTGAAACCGGCCGTTTCGGTGCGCCTAAGCGTCGCGAAATCGGTCACGGCCGTCTCGCCAAGCGCGGCGTGCTGGCAGTGATGCCTTCGATGGAAGAATTCCCGTACACCGTGCGCGTGGTTTCGGAAATCACCGAATCCAACGGTTCTTCGTCGATGGCCTCGGTCTGCGGTTCCTCGCTGGCTCTGATGGACGCCGGCGTGCCGATGAAGGCACCGGTTGCCGGTATCGCCATGGGTCTGGTCAAGGAAGGCGATAATTTCGTCGTTCTGAGCGACATCCTGGGTGACGAAGATCACCTGGGCGACATGGACTTCAAGGTTGCCGGTACTACCGAAGGCATCTCGGCGCTGCAAATGGATATCAAGATCCAAGGCATCACCGAAGAAATCATGAAGGTCGCGCTGGAACAGGCCAAGGCCGGTCGTCTGCACATCCTCGGCGAAATGGCTTCGGCTCTGAACACGCCGCGCGGAGAGCTGAGCGAATTCGCTCCGCGTCTGCTGACCATCAAGATTCACCCGGACAAGATCCGCGAAGTGATCGGCAAGGGCGGTTCGACCATCCAAGCCATCACCAAGGAAACCAACACTCAGATCGACATCCAAGATGACGGCACCATCGTGATCGCTTCGGTGAACGCCAAGGCGGCTGAAGATGCCAAGACGCGCATCGAACAGATCACGTCCGATGTCGAACCGGGTCGCATCTACGAAGGCAAGGTCGCCAAGATCATGGACTTCGGCGCATTCGTGACCATCCTGCCGGGTAAAGACGGCCTGGTGCACGTGTCGCAAATCTCCAACGAGCGCGTCGAGAAGGTCTCCGACAAGCTCAAGGAAGGCGATATCGTCAAGGTCAAGGTGCTCGAAGTGGACAAGCAAGGCCGCATCCGCCTGTCCATGAAGGACCTGGAACCGCAAGTCGAAGCCTAAGGGTTCCGACTTCGTTTCAATGCTAAAGCGGACTCCCTCGGGAGTCCGTTTTTGTTTGTGTAGGAAATGATTGATATCCTGATGCTATGAATAAGCACTTCAGCATGATTCGCGGGTTCCATCTCGCCGACTGGTTCACACTGGCCAATGCGTTTTGCGGCACCGGCGCCATTTTCGCCGCCATGCGCTTTCTGCAGGAGGGCGTGCAGTCCGATCTGATGATCGGCATGGCGCTAATCCCGCTGGCTTTCATCTTTGATGTGTTCGATGGCTACGTCGCCCGCTGGCGCAATAGCGCCTCGATCCTGGGGCGCGAGCTCGACTCCCTTGCCGACGTCATCTCGTTTGGCGTGGCGCCCGCTGCACTGGCCTATGCCTGCGGCATGCAAGGCGGTTGGGACTGGGCGGTGCTGTCTTACTTTGTCTGTTGCGGTGTCAGCCGTCTGGCCCGCTTCAATGTCACGGCAGAACAACTGACGGGCGACAAGGGCAAGGTCAAATATTTCGAAGGCACTCCGATCCCTTCGAGCCTGATCCTGGTGATCATTCTGTTCGTGGCTCTGCAGCGCGGTGACATCGGCACGCAACTTTGGGGTGGCATGGTGCAGTTAGGACCGTGGCAATTGCATCCGCTGGTGTTGCTGTATGCATTGTCCGGCTCGCTAATGATCAGCAAGACTTTGCGCATCCCCAAGCCATAACCGCTACAGACACTCTTTAAATTCTGTTTCCGCATCCGGAGTTCATGCATGTCCAATTCCAACCCTTTTGGCAATTTCGATCCGGCACAGTGGATGGAGCAGGCCGGTAGCGCCTGGCAGCAATGGCAGGAGCAGTACGCACAATGGAGTCGCATGACAGGTTCGCCCACGGCGCCCAATCCGTTTGCAGGCTTTGGCGCGTCTCCATTCGGCGCGGCCTCGCCGTTTGGTGGTGCAATGCCCGGTGGTTTCGGCATGGGTAGCGGGATGCCGTTCGGCTTTGGGGCTGCCTTCGCGCCGCGTGATCCGCTGCAGGATGCGATGCGTCAGTTCGGCGGGCAGGGTGCGCAATGGCTGGCCAGTTTGCAGCAGATGGCCTCGGAGTTTCTGGACAAGGCGCCTAGCGCCAAGGCCATTCGCGAGCAGTGGGAACAGTGGCTTGAGCAAGCCGGCGGCGATGGCTTTAATCGCATGTTCTCCGCGATGCAGCAGTTCAATCATCAGGATTTCTCCGTGTGGCTGACACAAGTGCAGCCGGTGCTGGATTGGATGCGTGCACAAGCCGGCGGAGCGGGTGATGTGCCGGCCTTCGGTTTTATGCGCGAGCACCAGGAGCGCTGGCAGCAACTGGCGCGTTTCGTGCAGGAATATCGGGATGCGGCTGCTCAGTTCAGTACGCTGCTGGGAACTATCAATACCGATGCACTGGATCGCTTTGAATCCGCGCTGGAAGCCCGCCGGGAGCAGGGCAAGGTGATTGAATCCACTCGCGCTCTGTTCGATGTGTGGGTCGATGCGGCCGAGGCGGCCTTCGAAGAGGCGGCGCTGGGCGATGAGTATCGCGCGGCTTACGGTGATCTGGTGAACTCGCAGATGCGTGTGCGTCTGGCTGTGCAGTCGGAGATTGAGCGCGCCACAGCGGCATTCGGTATTCCCGGTCGCACTGAGATTGATGCGGCGTATCGCAAACTGACGATGCTCGAGCGCGAAGTGCGCAACTTAAGGGATGCGTTACGCACCGGTTCGGTGCCCACTGCTGCGGTTTCGACTGCCGGTGCACCGCCGGCCAAGGTCGCTACAAAAGCGATGCGAAAAGCCGTCAAGAAGGCTGCTAAGAAAGCGGTGAAAAAGGCTGCTAAAAAGGTAGCAAAATCGGTTGCGAAGAAAGCGACCAAGAAAGTCGCAAAGAAAGCTGCAACCAAGAGCGTCGCCAAGAAAGCGGCCAAGAAGACGGTGAGCAAAAAGGCCACTGCTCGAAAGACCACTCGCCGATAAGTACGGAGCGAACAGATCATGACGGATTCCAACGAACACGCCGCCGCTTCGCCGATTCATTTCACGCCCGAGTCGCTGGCCAATGAGTTTCGCCAAGTCGGCGCCAAGCTTGGCGCTGCCGCCGAGACCTTCGCCAAGATGGACGAGGTGCACTACGGTGCAACCGAACGCGAAGAAATCTGGCGCGACGGCAAGGTTGTTCTGTATCGGTTCAAGGGGGATCAACCCTCGCGCACCAAGGTGCCACTGCTGATCAGCTATGCGTTGGTCAATCGGCCGTACATGGTCGATCTGCAGAGCGATAAGTCCATCGTGCGCGGTCTGCTGGAACGTGGCGAAGATATCTACGTCATCGACTGGGGTTATGCCGACCGGTCCGACCGTTATCTGGAACTGCAGGATTACATCGTCCGTTACTTGGGTGGCGCGGTCGATGCCTTGCGCGAGCGCAGCGGCCAGGATCGCATCAATCTGCTGGGTATCTGCCAAGGTGGTGTGTTCAGTCTGTGCTACACATCGCTGTTCCCGGACAACATCCGCAACCTCATCACCATGGTCACGCCGGTGGACTTCCATACGCGCGACAACATGCTGTCCAATTGGACTCGCGGTGTCGATGCCGATCTGCTGGTCAACGCCGTCGGCAATGTCTCGGCCGACATGATGAATTTCACGTACCTGACGCTCAAGCCCTGGCGCCTGTTCGTGCAGAAGTACGTTGGCATGGTCGATATTCTCGATAATCCGCGCGCAATGGAAGATTTCCTGCGCATGGAAAAATGGATTTTCGATTCGCCGGATCAGGCCGGTGAAGCCTTCCGCGAATTCACTACGGAGTTCTTCCAAGGCAACGGTCTGGTCAACGGCACTGCTACGGTTGGCGGTCAGGCCATCGATCTGATGCAAGTGCAATGTCCGGTGTACAACATCTACGCCGAACAGGATCATCTGGTTCCGCCCGAGGCCTCGAAGGCACTTGGCGGTCTGATCGGTTCCGATGATTATTCCGAGATGTCGTTCCGTGGTGGCCATATCGGCATCTACGTGTCCTCACGTGCACAACGTGATGTGCCGGATAATATTCACCAGTGGCTTGCAGCGCGCTAAGGTCCCACACGCACTGATGCAGAGTTTGCGTTCGTTGTGGCTGGCGTTGGGCATGGTGTGGACCTTGCCCAACACATTGGTGGGCCTGTTGGCAGGTGCCGTTGCGATGGCACAGGGCGCTCACTGGCATTGGCGTCGTCCAGACATGGCGCTAGTATTTCATGGCGTACCGTGGGGGCCGGGTGGTGCGCTCACGCTCGGCAATGTCATCCTCTACACCGGTAACGATCTGGACTCGCCGTGTCTGACGTACGCGCGCCGCGCGGGTAAGGGAGAGGAGCCCGAGATCTTGCTGTCGGCGCATGAGCGTGCCCACGTTTATCAGTACATGGCACTTGGCCCGCTGTTTCTGCCGCTGTATCTGATGCATGGCGGCGTGCGCTGGACCAACCGGTTTGAGCGGGCGGCGGACGTGTATGCGCTGACCGGTCAGGGCTGGTGGCCCTGGTCGAAGGCGCTGCACTGGCCCGATGTCTGACTTGCGCATTCAGGGCAGTCCTGATAAAATCGTTCGTCCGATTTGCCGGTGTGGCGGAATGGTAGACGCGGTGGACTCAAAATCCACTGGCAGAGATGTCGTGTAGGTTCGAGTCCTATCGCCGGTACCAAATCGGAACATGCTCGGTTAGCTCAGCGGTAGAGCACTGCCTTCACACGGCAGGTGTCGCAAGTTCGATCCTTGCACCGAGCACCAGATATCAGGCCCCTGCCGCAAGGCGGGGGCTTTTTTTGGGAAAATTCCGCACCGATGTGTGAGGAAAGTGTCATCGACCATCCCGTACAATGTGGTGAAAGAATCATCGCATGGAGCGATATGAGCAAGACGCAGCGCATCCGCAAAGCCGTATTCCCTGTTGCCGGTCTTGGCACCCGCTTTTTGCCGGCGACCAAGACGGTGCCCAAGGAGATGATGCCGATTGTCGACAAGCCGCTGATTCAATATGCAGTCGACGAAGCCATCGAGGCCGGTTGCGACACGCTGATCTTTGTCACCAACCGCTATAAGCACGCGGTCGCGGATTATTTTGACAAAGCCTACGAGCTGGAACAGAAGCTGGAGCGGGCGGGCAAGACCAAGCAGTTAGAGCTCGTACGCGAAGTGCTCCCCGCCGGCGTGCGTGCCGTGTTTGTGACCCAGGCCGAGGCGCTGGGGTTAGGGCATGCCGTGCTGTGCGCCAAGCCCATCGTGGGCAATGAGCCGTTCGCAGTGATGCTGCCCGACGATCTGATCTGGAATCGTGGTGGCGTCGGTGCGCTTTCGCAAATGGCCGATATCGCCGAGCGCGATGGCAGCTCCGTGATTGCGGTCGAAGACGTGCCGCAGGAAATGACGGGCAGCTACGGCATCGTTGATGTGCCGGAATTTTCGGATCGGTCCGGCCGGATTCAGGCCATCGTCGAAAAGCCCAAGCCCGAAGTGGCGCCGAGCCGTCTGGCCGTAGTCGGTCGCTACATTCTGGACTCCAAGATTTTTGACTTGCTGGAATCGCAACAGCCGGGTGCCGGCGGGGAGATTCAGCTGACCGACGCGATTGCACGTCTGCTGGTGGACAACCCGGTGATGGCGTATCGCTTCCTTGGAACGCGTTTTGACTGCGGCTCGCACTTGGGTCTGATTGAGGCGACGATCCGTTTTGCATTGGATCACGAGGCCTTGACCGATGGCGCCCGCGACGCCATGATCCGCGCACTCAATGAGTTGGGTGTGCGCGAGCACTAAGTTGCCCGCAGCTTGTAAGCAAAACGCCGGCATTGCCGGCGTTTTTGTTTGGCACTTAAGCGCCGAGCTGTTCCTGCAGGACCCGACGGATCTCCGATTCGATCGGTCCCTTCATCAGGCCATAGATCATGCCCAATTCGGCCAGAACGTGAACGCGGCCCGGTAGCAAACGGATCTCGCCTTCGACACCACCACCGTCAAATTTCAGCGTTTCATCTGCCCAGTGCGTGTTGGCGCCAAAACGCGAACGGAGTTTTTCCGCCAAGGTATCGACGGCCGCGCGTACAGCGTCTGGTTGCAGAGAGTGGGTTTGTTCGATTGAAATCTGACTCATGCGCAAAGCAATGGAGAAACGGGCTTCATATTATCGGTGATGACGTGTTAAATTGCGGGAAGTGAGCACCTTACAGTTGCAGTTTCGCGATTCCAATCTGACCGATCAGGCTGTTGCCGTGACCGAGGCCGGGTTGCGACTCTCAGGCGAGCCGGATCAGGGCGGGCAGGGCCTTCGTCTGATTGACGATGAGGCGGCTCCCGCGACCATCAAACTCACTGCGGACACGCTCGGTTGCTGGCTGCATGTGTATGCGGGCCGCAATGCAGTGCATTTGAACGGTCGTCCGGTGCATCGGCTGGCCTGGACGCGTCCGGGTGATCGTCTCTTTATCGATGGCCAATCGGCCTATCTGACCGGTGAGGCTGCCGGTCGCGAACCCGAGCCCGATAGCGCAAACGAGACGGCCTTGCCTTCGTTTGCGTTGCGCGGATTGAGCGGAGACTACTACGGTCAGGCCATTCCGGTGACGTCGCTCGTTTCGATCGGATCGCATCCGCAGGCCGATGTGCGCGTGGGCATGCAAACCGGCGTGGCTGCGGAATTGGCGACGGCCGAGCCGACTGCAAACGGTTTGCGCATTCGTGCAGCCGCAAATGTCGACAGTCGCATCAACGGTCTGTTGCGGCCCGAGGCCATTCTGGAAGCAGGCGATCAGTGGCAGCTGGCGGGCAAGCATCGGTTTATGCTGGAATCGCCGGACTTTGTCGTGCTGCATCGTCCTGAAGAATGGGATGCCGAGCTGGAACTGCAACGACTGGATGCACTCGAGTATGAGCGGCAGCAGGCACAGCGCAAGCTGGTCGTTCGACTGGCTTGGCTCGTTGGCAGTTGCGCGTTGATCTCGGCACTGGTGACAGCGCTGATTCTCTACGCTCCGCGCTAAGCGCCGATTAGGAACGCAGTCGACATGCAAAAAAAGCCCTGGAATTTCAGTGCCGGTCCCTCGATGTTGCCGCAGCCAGTGTTACAGCAGGCACAAAAGGAGCTGCTGGACTGGAACGGCCAAGGTGCATCGGTGATGGAGCTAAGTCACCGCGGCGCGCCTTTCATGGAACTTGCGCGCGGGATTGAGGCGGATCTGCGCACGCTGCTGGCGATTCCTGTGAATTATCGAGTTCTGTTTACCGCCGGTGGTGCCACCACGATTCAGGCGCTGCTGCCGCTCAATTTTGCCGCGCCGGGACAGCGTGCTGATTACGTCGTTTCGGGGCATTGGAGCCAGACCGCACTTAAGCAAGCGCGTCCCTATGTCGATGTGCAGATCGCCGCTCAGTCGTCGCAGTTCGACCGATCACCTGACCCTGCAACATGGACTTGGGGTGCGGACTCGGCCTTCCTGCATTACACAGCCAATGAAACGATTCACGGCATTGCGCAACGTGAGGTTCCGCTGCTGCCTGAGGGTGCGCCGCCGCTAATTACCGATGCCTCCTCGAATATCGCATCGGAGCCGATGGCGATTGAGCGCCTTGGCGCGATCTATGCCGGTGCGCAAAAGAATCTGGGACCGGTCGGCATTTCCGTGCTGATTGTCCGCGACGATTTGCTGGAGCGCGAGGGTCAGTCGCGTGCGGACATCTTCCGCTATGCATTGCAGGCGGAGCGTGATTCCATGCTCAACACGCCGCCAACCTTTAACTGGTACCTGCTCGGTCTGACGGTCCGTTGGGTGTTGGAGCAGGGTGGTACTGCCGCATTCCGTGAGCGCAATGAACGCAAAGCTCACACCCTGTACGAAGTGATTGACGGCTCCGACGGTTTTTATCGCAACGATGTGCAGCGTGAGTCGCGATCGATCATGAATGTGCCGTTCTTTCTTCCGAGCGAAGATCTGGATGCACTGTTCGTGCAGGAAAGTCAGCGTCTCGGTTTTATCGGACTGAAGGGTCATAAGGCGATTGGGGGCATTCGTGCTTCGATCTACAATGCGATGCCGCAAGATGGTGTCGATGCCTTGGCGGAGCTGATGACCGACTTCAAGCGCCGACATGGCTGAGTCGTCCTGGTCGTTTGCGGGCACTGCGCCTGCGCCCTTGCGTGGCACCCTGCGCATCCCGGGCGACAAATCCGTTTCCCACCGCGCGGTCATGCTCGGATCGATCGCGCAGGGCACTACTCAAATTCACGGGTTTTTACCGGCCGCCGATACGCTGGCAACGCTGCGTATTTTTGAGCAGCTCGGTGTGCGTGTAGAGCGCCGCGGTAACGATCAACTGCAGGTGCACGGCGTCGGATTGCATGGTTTAAAGGCGTCGGTCGCTCCACTGGATTGCGGCAACGCCGGTACCGCGATGCGTCTGTTGGCAGGTCTGCTAGCCGGACAGTCGTTTGACTCGACGCTGATCGGTGATGAGTCATTGTCGGTGCGACCGATGCAAAGAGTCATCGATCCGCTGACGCAGATGGGAGCGCAGATTCGTAGCAATGACGGACGCGCTCCTTTGCAGATCGTCGGTGGGCAGACTCTCCACGGTATCGATGTGCAACCCGAACAGGCTAGTGCGCAGGTTAAGTCTGCGATTCTTCTGGCCGGATTGTATGCCAACGGACCCACGACGGTGCGTGAACTGCGACCGACCCGCGATTACACCGAGCGCATGCTGCTGCGCATGGGCTGCGATGTACGCATCGAGCCGGATCAGATAGTTCTACAGCCGCCAAGGCAACTGCAGGCGCAAGTGTGGGATGTGCCGGCCGACTTTTCATCCGCAGCGTTCTGGTTGGTAGCCGCGAGTCTGATTCCCGGTTCCGATCTGCTGCTGCAATCGGTTGGGATCAGCGCACGTCGTGCGGGTCTGCTGCAAGTCCTGGATTTAATGGGGGCCGATATCGAGGTGCTCAATCCGCGCGATCAGGGCTTGGATGTCATTGCGGATCTGCGCGTGCGGGCCTCTAAGCTAAAGGGCGTCGAAGTGCCGATCGAGCTCGTGCCCGACATGATCGATGAGTTTCCGATTCTGTTTGTTGCCGCCGCCTGTGCAACGGGCGTGACGACGATTCGTGGTGCGGCAGAGTTGCGTCACAAGGAATCTGATCGACTGCAGGTCATGGCTGACGGCTTGAGCGCAATGGGCGTCAACGTACAAACCACGGCCGACGGTGCACGCATCGAGGGCGGCGCTAGCTTGAATGCAGCCGACATCGCATCGCACGGCGATCACCGCATCGCGATGTCGTTTGCCATGCTCAATTGGATCTGTGCCTTAAACGGCAGAGTGCTCAATGTGGAAAACGTCGGGACGTCGTACCCGGAATTTGCCGAGCAACTCTTGCAACTTCACGCACCGCTGCAAATCAGTCCAGCGTAAATTCCACCGGAACGATCGCGTCACTTTGCACGGGCTTGCCATCGCGATTCGCCGGTTTGAACTTCCAGCCGCGCACCGCAGACACCGCTGCACGATCCAGCGAACGCGAGCGTGACGTCACCTCGAGCTTGGCGTCGATGACATTGCCTTGCGGATCAATCGTGGCGCGCACTCGGACCGTACCCTGTTCCTGACGGCGATACGCATCGCTCGGATACTCCGGTGCGGGTGCCTGACCGGCGATAACCTGCGGTTCCGAATTAGCGACCGCAGGCTTAGGAGCGGCAGGCGCAGAAGGCGTGGCGACCGGGCCGGGCTCAGGTGCTCGCGGAGCAGGTGCCGTCGGTTTGGGATCATCGATGATGAAGGGCTGGTTGCTGCCCAGCAGGCCACCCAGACCGGCAGCCGGATCTGCTGTCGTGACCTCGGGTGCTTCATCACCCGGGACGGGCAGTGGCGCATAGCCCGGGCCATCAGCGGCGGGAGCGACGCC
The DNA here is from genome assembly GCA_936911875.1 of uncultured Lysobacteraceae bacterium. GTDB lineage: Bacteria > Pseudomonadota > Gammaproteobacteria > Xanthomonadales > Xanthomonadaceae > Aquilutibacter. The sequence continues at coordinate 273,005 of CAKZGB010000006.1, read as the reverse complement.
ATTGGCACGATAGAAGTCGGCATCGTTGCCGCGGAAGATCAGAAAAGCCGCAACCACAATCCCGATTCCGATGCCGGCCAGCGCCCAAGGCCACAGGCGGCTCCTGCGTTGCAACTGCGGCTGATGTTTCGGATCGCGGTTGATGGGGCGGGAAACGGTCGGCATGGCAAGTGGTACGGGAGTGATACGAAACACCACAATAGCGGATTCCGTGGCCCGTTTCGATAGAAATTGCGATAATGAGGGTTCGCATTCATCGATCCTTATTCCATGCTTGATCCCAATCTGCTGCGCCAACAACTTCCGGAAACCGCCGCCCGACTGCTGCAGGCACGTGGTCTGCAGTTGGATATCTCTGCGCTGGAATCACTGGAGTCCGAGCGCAAGGCCATTCAGGTGCGGACGCAGGAGCTGCAGAACCTGCGCAATACCCGTTCCAAGGCGATCGGTATGGCCAAGGCCAAGGGCGAAGATGTCACCGCACTGATGGCCGAGGTTGCCGGTTTTGCCGATGAGCTCAAGGCCATGGAAACGCGTCTCGAAGTGATCCGCACGGCACTGTCCGATGCAGCTCTGCAAATTCCCAATCTGCCCGATGCCGATGTCCCGCTCGGCGGTGGTGAAGACGACAACGTCGAGATCAGTCGCTGGGGTGAACCGCGCACCTTTGATTTTGAAATTAAGGACCACGTGGACTTGGGTCTGCGCGATCGCGCACTCGATGCGGAAACCGCAGTTAAATTGAGCGGCTCGCGCTTTACAGTGCTGCGCGGTGAACTGGCACGCCTGCATCGCGCACTGGCACAGTTCATGCTCGATATGCATTCGGTCACGCATGGCTACACCGAGGTCAACGTTCCGCTGATCGTCAATCCGGAAACGATGCAGGGCACCGGTCAGCTCCCGAAATTCGAGGACGATCTGTTCTCGCTGCAGATCGGTGAGAACAAGCGGTACCTGATTCCTACCAGTGAGGTACCACTGACCAACACCGTGCGCGATGAAATTCTCGATGCCTCGGAGCTGCCGTTGCGCATGACCGCACACTCCATGTGTTTCCGTGCCGAAGCGGGTTCGGGCGGCCGTGATGTCCGCGGCATGATCCGCCAGCACCAGTTCGAAAAGGTGGAGCTGGTGTCCATCGCGCTGCCTTCGCAAAGTGATGATGAGCTGGAACGCATGACGCGCGCTGCGGAAACTGTGCTTGAGAAGCTGGGTCTGCCGTATCGCCGCATGCTCCTGTGCACCGGTGACATGGGTTTTGCTGCAGCTAAGACGTACGATCTGGAAGTGTGGCTGCCTTCGCAAGGGATGTATCGCGAAATCTCGTCCTGCTCGAATTGCCGTGATTTTCAGGCGCGTCGTCTGCAGGCCCGATTCCGCAACGAGTCCGGCAAGCCGGAGCTGGTGCATACGCTTAATGGCTCCGGTACTGCAGTCGGTCGTGCACTGGTTGCGGTGCTCGAGAACTACCAGAACGCCGATGGCAGCGTGACGGTTCCGTCGGTGCTGGTGCCCTACATGGGCGGCACCACTGTCATCCTGAGTGCAGGCGAGTAAGCATGCGTGATCTCAACGATCTGCAGTACTTTGCCCTGGTCGTTGAGCACGGTGGTTATGCGGCGGCAGAACGTGCCAGCGGCATTTCCAAGTCGCGACTGAGCCGTCGCGTCGCCGATCTCGAGGAGCAACTCGGCGTCCGTCTGATTCAACGCAGCACACGTCGTTTCGCGGTGACTGAAGTCGGCAACGATGTGTACCGCCAGGCCCGCGGCATCTTGGATCAGGCGCAGGAATTGCGTGATCGCGTGGAGCAGGTAATCTCTGCGCCGCGTGGCGTTGTGCGCATGTCCGTGCCTACCAGCATTGCGCAAGTGCATCTGGGTGATCTGCTGCCGAAATTTCACGAAGAATATCCCGACATCCGAGTGGTGCTGCAAGTCACCAACCGTCGCGTCGATCTGATCAACGAGCAGTTGGACATTGCCATGCGTGTGCGTAATCGCATCGAGGGCGATGCCGATTTCGTTGTGCGTGAGTTCGGCACAACGCGCGAGCTTCTTGTTGCCAGTCCTTCCTACCTGGCAACGGCGCCGGCACTGAAAACACCCGAGGATCTGCAGCAGCACGCCACCTTGGTGAACAGCGCCGATGAGACACAACATCAGTGGGAATTGCACGGGCCCGGTAATGAGGTCCGTCGCATTCCGCTCAAACCTGTGATCGCGGGTTCGGATTTTTCGATGTTGCTGCGGCTCGCGGTGAACGGTGCAGGCGTCACCATGCTGCCAGAAACTGTTTGTCATCAGCACGTGCGCGAAGGCGAATTGCGAATCGTATTGCCGGACTGGAATCTGCCGCAGGGCATTGCCCACATGGTGTATCCGTCGCGTCGCGGCGTCTTACCTGCAGTACGCGCCATGATTGATTTCCTTGCACGTGAAATGCCTTTGATATGGGCACAACAGCGAGTCGATTGCGGGGAGTGACGCTATAATGTCCGCACGGAAGCGTGGCCGAGCGGTTTAAGGCACCGGTCTTGAAAACCGACGTAGGGGAGACCCTACCGTGAGTTCGAATCTCACCGCTTCCGCCACCTATGAAAACGCCCGGCTCATGGCCGGGCGTTTTTTGTTACGAAAGCTAGTCAGCGCTTAGCGATTGCCCCACGGGCTGCCGCCACCGGTGTTGCCACCGCCGCCGCTACGGGGACCGCGCGGGCCGCCCTTGTTGCCGTCGGGGCGATTGCCACCGGGCTTGCGCGGACCGCCCGGACCACCGGGACCACGATTGCCGCCGGGACCACCCGGGCCGCGATTACCGGCACGTGCCGGGCCGCGCGGCGTCGACGGACGATCACCGTAGCCGCTGTAGTTGCCGCCATTGGCGTAATCGGACGGGAACGTCGGTGCGTTGCCCGGATGACCGTAAGGCATGCGCTCACGCGAAGGACCGCGCGACTCGCCTTGACCTTCGGCACGTGGGTTGAAGCCACCGGCACGACGACCGCCGCCCGGACCCTTGGCACCTTGGCCACCGGGACCGCCGGTACGGCTACGCGGACCACCGGCACCTGCGCCTGGACCGCCGCGGCGTGGACCGCCACCCGGGCCACCACGGCCGGCATCGCCACGCGGACCACCGCGACCGGCGCCACCGCCACCCGGGCCGCCACGGCTCGGACGTGCACCGGTATCGACGCCTTCCGGCACATACCACGAACGGAATGCAGCGGGGCTGCCATCGGGAAGATTCGGCCCTTTTTCGCGACGTTGCTTGAACGGCTTTTGCGACTGACGTGCAGCGGCGTCGCCGGAAACGGTCAGACCGCCGGCACCGGGGCCACCACGCTTACCACCGCGACCGCCGCGACGATCATCGCGGAACGAGTCAAAGCGACGCAGTTCGTTGGCTTCCTCGGCATTGCCTTGGCGACGCGTTTCGCGCGGATCCATATGGATGACGCTCTTGGTTGCACGGCGTTGACCAATCACCGGTTGCAGCGTCAGTGCCGACGGCAGCGAATCGGCCAGCCCCAGCGATTCACGCAGATCCTTGACCAGCTCGGGTGCCACTTCGGTGCTGTGACCGCGACGCAGTTCGCGCGGCAGGCTCAGCTTGCCGTAACGAACGCGCTTCAGGCGGCTCACCTGGCAACCTTGCGATTCCCACAGACGACGCACTTCGCGATTACGGCCTTCGCTCACGGTGACCTGGAACCAATCGTGCGATTCGGTTTCCGCTTCGCCGATGCGTTCGACGCGATCGAACTTGGCCGGGCCGTCATCGAGCGAAACGCCGCGGCGCAGACGATCAATCAGATTCTCCGGCACGTGATCCATGCCTTCAGGTGCTCGTATGCGGCAAACGTATTCGCGTTCAACTTCGTACGAAGGATGCATCAGCGCGTTGGCCAATTCGCCATCGGTGGTGAGCAACAGCAAGCCGGTGGTGTTGATGTCCAGTCGGCCGATCGCAATCCAGCGTGCACCCTTCAGCGGCGGCAGATTTTCGAAGATGGTGGGGCGACCTTCCGGATCTTCGCGCGTGGTGACTTGGCCTTCGGGCTTGTTGTACATCAGCAGGCGCGTCGGCTCGACCAGTTGCGAGCAGACGAACTGACGGCCATCGAGCTCAATCTTGTCGCCGCTTTGGACCGACATGCCGGTTTGAGCAGTTTCACCATTGACCTTGACCAGGCCATCGGCAATGCGCTGTTCCAGCGATCGACGGGAACCCAGTCCGGCTTGCGCCAGCACTTTGTGTAAGCGTTCCTCAAGCCTGGCGGATGCATCTTTGGGCTTGAGCGAGAGTTTTTTAGTTTTTTCAGTCATTTTCTTTAGTTTCCGGCGACTCGGCGTCGTGGGTAATCAAATCAGTGTCAGGCGACTCGGAGTCGCTCTGTGCGGATTCAGCGGCGGGCAACTCGATATCGTCGCTTGCTGTCAGTTCGGGTCCGGATGAGTCGGCAGCCGCTTGAACCTGTGCAGCGGCGGCGGCATCGAGTGCTTGCTCGATGTCCATGTTGAGCTGCGGTTGCAGCTCGGCAAAATCCTTGATCTCGCTCAATGGCGGCAGTTCATCAAGACGCTTGAGACCGAAGTAATCCAGGAAGGTTTTGGTGGTGCCCAACAGAGCAGGGCGACCGGGAACATCACGGTGGCCGATGACACGAATCCAATCGCGTTCTTCGAGTGCACGGATGATGTTGGAGTTCACTGCCACGCCGCGGATCTGTTCGATCTCACCGCGAGTGATCGGTTGACGATAAGCAATCAGTGCCAAGGTCTCGAGCGTCACGCGGGTGTACTTGGTCTGACGTTCCGTCCACAGACGCGACACCCACGGATGCACATCGCGCTTGACCTGGAAACGCCAGCCGCTGGCCACTTCGAGCAATTCGATACCGCGGTCCTGACATTGTTCCTGCAAGGTGTCGAGGGCGCCCAGCAAGCGGTCTTTGCCCGGTTGCTGATCAAGCGGGAACAGGCTGTTGAGATGCGCTACGGTTAGCGGAGAGTTGGAGGCCATCAGAGCGCCTTCGACGATGCGCACTAACAGCTCGTCATCGATGTCGCCTTGCGGAACTAGTGCAGGTGCATTCGAACCGTTATCGATCAGCTCGGCCGAGCTGTCGGCGGCGGTCGTTTGGGGTTCGGCAGTTTCGGTCATGGACATGAAATCAGATGCGTATTGTGTATCGGTGATGCCGTTGCTTACGCGTCGGCGGGTTCATCGTCGAACTCGCTATGGAGTTCCAGGGTGTCGCTATCAAGCTGTGACAGCGATTTAACGTAGATCGGTGCCAGCGGTGCTTCCTGCACGATGTCGACCAATTGTTCCTTGGCCAGTGTCAGCAGGCTGAGCAAGGTCACAACGATGCCGAGCTTGCCTTCCTCTGCAGTAAACAGCGACTCAAAACGATGGAAAGCGCCATCATGCAAACGCTCGAGCAAATCCGTCATGCGCTGACGAACGCTCAGAGTCTCCCGCTTGATCGCGTGTTCCGTGAACAGTTCGGCACGCTTGAGTACATCCTGCAGGGCCAGCAGCAGCTCCTTGAGATCGACCTCAGGCGGTTCCTGCACCGTGGAACGTTTCGGCATGGCGACCTGAACAACGGCACTGTCGCGGTCCAGACGGGGAATCTTGTCGAGATCCTCAGCGGCCGTTTTGTAACGTTCGTATTCCTGCAGACGGCGGACCAGTTCGGCGCGAGGATCTTCCTCCTCGCCATCTTCGGTCACCACGCGCGGCAGCAGCATGCGCGACTTAATCTCGGCCAGCATGGCGGCCATCAGCAGATAATCCGCTGCGAGCTCGAATCGCAAATCCTGCAGCGTACGAATATATGCAACGTACTGCTGAGTAATTTCAAACACCGGAATATCGAGAATATCGAGATTCTGGCGGCGGATCAGATACAGCAACAGATCCAGCGGGCCCTCAAACGCATCGAGAATAATCTCCAGCGCATCGGGTGGGATGTACAGATCCTGCGGAATTTGCAGAACCGGTTGGCCGAGCACCATCGCCAACGGCATTTCCTGCTGTTGGGGTGTTCGTTTAGCGTCCGTCCGATCGGAAGCAGCCGTTACAGTCTCGGCAGCCGTCTGATCGTCAGCGTCAGCAAGTTGATTCAAAGGGCAGGCACTCAGTAAGCCCGCTTTGGCAGGGCCCCTGGTTATCGGCGGGCGCCGCAAAGCTCCATAAGTCGGGGAAGATGCGGCCGGACTGGCAGTGGTCCGGCAGGCATGACCGTGGTCAATGGTACTGTAATCCCTTCATTAACTCAAGAGAGCCTGCTATGTGGTACATCCTCGAAGGCCGTTACGGCTCGGACATCGATGCCAAGCGCGCCGCCGCCCGCCCCGCACATCTGGCCCGACTGGAATCCCTGATGGCAGAGGGAAGGCTACTCGCCGCCGGTCCCATCCCCGCAATTGATGCCGAAGATCCGGGTCCGGCCGGTTTCCTCGGCTCGCTCATCGTGGCGGAGTTTACCGATCAGGCCTCGGCCGAGGCATGGCTAGCCCAGGATCCGTATCAGGAGCAAGGGGTGTATTCCGAACTCTCGGTCCGTCCGTTCCGCAAAGTGCTGCCGTAGTTGGGCTGAGCTATACTTTTTGGTCCTGCGCCTTATTGGTGCAGTCCCTCATTTAATAGCCTCCTGTCGTGGTCCGATCTCGGCGGGTGGCTCGATCCGGTTTCCGCTGCATGCGACTTTCCACCATCAAACTGTCGGGTTTCAAATCGTTTGTCGACCCGACAACTCTTAATCTCCCATCCAATCTGACGGGTGTTGTCGGCCCCAATGGTTGCGGCAAGTCCAACATCATTGACGCAGTTCGCTGGGTCATGGGTGAGAGTTCGGCAAGTCGCCTTCGCGGTGAATCCCTGACCGATGTGATCTTTGCCGGCTCGACTGCCCGCAAGCCGGTCAATCAGGCCATGGTGGAACTGATCTTCGACAACTCGGATCATTCGATTACCGGCCAGTACGGCGCGTTCGATGAGATCTCGGTCAAACGGACCGTAAGCCTCGACGGCAACAGCAACTATTACCTCAACGGCAGCAAGTGCCGTCGCCGCGATATTACGGATCTGTTCCTGGGAACGGGTCTGGGTCCGCGCAGCTATTCCATCATCGAGCAGGGAATGATCTCCAACATCATTCTCGCCAAGCCTGAGGAATTGCGTGTTTATCTCGAAGAGGCCGCGGGCATCTCCAAGTACAAGGAGCGCCGTCGCGAAACCGAGACGCGCATCCGTCATACCAAAGAAAATCTCGAACGTCTGAGCGATCTGCGCGACGAAGTCGGCAAGCAGCTCGAACATCTGAAACGTCAGGCGCGTCAGGCTGAGCAGTACAAGGCACTGCAGGAACAGCGCCGCATTACGGATGCGCAACACAAAGCTTTGGAGCACCGTGCCGTCGATCAGCGTCTGGCCAGTCAGCGTGAAAAACTCGCCGCCGATGAGACCCGCTTAGAACAGACTATTGCGCAGATGCGCGAGGCGGAACGCGAGATCGAAACGCATCGTACGTTGCGTGATGAAGCCACCGTCGATCTGAACGCGCGTCAGGCCGCCAGCTATGAAGTGAGCGGCAATCTCGCACGCATCGAACAGCAGATCGAACATCAGCGCGAACTGAGCGAACGCCTGAACCGCGCTCATGCCGATGCGTCCGCACAATTGGCCGAGCTGGTCAGCCACGTCGGTTCCGATCAGTCGCGTCTGGATGCGCTGACGCAAATGATTGCCGAAGACGAACCGCAACTGGAATCGTTGCGCAGTGCCGACGGTCCGCTGCAGGAAGCGCTGAAGTCCGCAGAATCCGCGGTGCAGGAATGGCAGACGGCATGGGATGCGCAAAACAGGGCAGCAGCTGAAGCAACCCGCGCCGCCGACGTTGAGCGCACGGCCATCGAGCATTTGGAACGTCAGGCTTTGGATGCCGAGCGTCGCCAACAGCGCCTGCAGGAAGAACGGGTGCAGTTCGATCTCGAAGCGCTCGCCGGTGCACTTGCGGAACTGACCGAGAAACACACTGCGCAACTGGCATTGAGCGAGTCGCAAGCCGGTGAAGTGGAAAGCCGTCGTGGTGTGGTTGCCGGTTTGCAGGAAGCGCAGCGCGAGTTGCTCGAACGCCTGCATCACACACGTCAGACCAACCAGTCGGCACGCGGCCGTTTGGCCTCGCTGGAAACGCTGCAAGCCGCGGCCTTGGGTCAGGATGCCGAAACCGCAATGCAATGGATCCGCAAGCATGGTTTGAACGATGCCAAGCGTGTCGGCGAACGCATTCGCGTCGATGAAGGCTTTGAAAGCCCGGTGGAACTGGCGCTAGGCCCGTTGCTCGAAGGCGTTCTCGTGGAATCGCCGCAGGACTGGTTGTCTGCACTCGGCGAGCTGACCGATTCGGGTCTGGCGCTGGTGGATTCCGCTCAGCAGGATGGCCCGGTCGCAGCGACCAGTTTGGCCGCACGCGTCAAGGGTCCATGGGCCATTCGCCAAGTGCTGTCGCGAGTGCATTTCGCCGAGAACGTTGAAGACGCGCAACAGCTACGCTCGCAAATCGCTGCCGACGAACTGGTCATTACGCGTGATGGTGTCCGTCTTGGCGAAGGCTGGGTCGGCGTTCTGCCGGCCGGCGCCGCCCGTCAGGGTGCACTGGTACGCGAACGCGAGATCCAAACGCTGCGCGCGGACATTGAAAAGCTGACGGTCGAAGAACGCGAACTCGAAGCCCGCATCGACGAAGGCAAGCAAAACCTTCTGCGCGCCGAACAGGAACGCGAGGAAATGCAACGTCAGTTGCACGCGGCGCATCGTCTGGCGTCCGAACTTGGCGGCCAGCTGCAAAGCCAGCAGGGGCGCATCGACTCGGCGACCAATCGCATCAGCAATATCGACAAAGAACTGCAGCAGTCGCAGGAAATTCAGCGCTCGGCGCAGGACAAAACGCGCGAAGCCCGCTCCCGCCAGGAAGTGGCGGTGCAGAAGATGGCCAGTCTCAACGACGAACGCCGTACTTTGGAATCGCAGCGTCAGGAACTGCTGGAACGACGCGATGCAGCGCGTGCAGCCGCTCGTGAATCGCGCGATCGCATGCATGCCTTGGCTCTCAAGGTCGAAAGCAGTCGTGCGCAGATGCAAGGACTGGTGCAGACCTTGCAGCGCATGTCGGGACAACGCGGTCAGCTCGACTCGCGCCTAGCGGAACTCACCAGCCAGCTGTCTGCAGGCGACTCGCCGCTAGCCGGACTCGAGGCGCAAAAGCAGGCTGTGCTCGATCAGCGCGTGACTGCCGAACGCGAACTGGCACAGGCGCGCGCCAAACTTGAAGGCCTCGATCACGACCTGCGTCGCTTTGAACAGACACGCCAGCAACGTAATGATCAGTCGCTGCAGCAGCGCGAACAGATTGCCAATGCCCGTCTGCAGCAGCAGGCGTCGGTGCTGAAAATTGAACAGCTGCTCGAAGAAGTCACCAAGGCCGGTTTCGAATTTGCCGATGTCGCCGCTCAATTGACCGATGACATGGACGCAACTCGCTGGGGCCAGACGGTCATCGAACTGGATGCCAAACTGCGCCGCCTGGAGCCGGTCAATCTCGCCGCGATTCAGGAGCTGGCAGAAGCCGAGCAGCGCAAAGTCTATCTGGATTCGCAGAATGACGACCTGACCGCTGCGCTTGAAACGCTGGAAGATGCCATTCGCAAGATCGATCGCGAAACGCGCGGTCGTTTCAAGGACACCTTCGATCGTGTCAACTCCGGTCTGCAGGAACTGTATCCGCGTCTGTTCGGTGGCGGTCACGCCTATCTCGAACTGACCGGCGACGATCTGCTGGATACCGGTGTGGCCATCATGGCGCGTCCGCCGGGCAAGCGTGTCTCGAATATCTCGCTGCTGTCCGGCGGTGAAAAGGCAATGACCGCGGTGGCGCTGGTGTTTGCGATTTTTCGCCTGAATCCCGCACCGTTCTGTCTGCTTGACGAAGTTGACGCACCGCTCGACGAAGCCAACGTGGGCCGTCTGGCCGCGATGGTGGCAGAGATGAGCGAGGCCGTCCAGTTCCTGTTCGTGACGCATAACAAGGCCACGATGGAAGCGGCTCAACAACTGGCAGGCGTGACCATGCGCGAACCCGGCGTCAGCCGACTGGTCTCGGTCGATTTGGCCGAAGCGACCCGTCTGGCTGGTGTAGCATAAGATGGTTCGTCGGACGATCTACAGGCTGACCCAATGACTGATACCACTTTGATTCGCTTGGGCATTCTTGCCGCGGGTGTGTTGCTGATCCTGGCCATCTTCTGGTTTGGCCGACCACCCAAAAAGACGCAAGGGACTCGAATCCCGGCGCCGGGTCCGGTGACCAATGAATCTAATGCCGCGGCATCCCTTGCCGAAGAGCGTTCCGGCGCCGATACCGTTTCGGCCGATGGAGATCACGGCAACGCGGCTCCCGCCATCGCCAATGCCGATGCCGAAATCGGCAAGCGTGTCACTGAGCGATTGGACAAGGTCGTCAAACTGTTTGTAGCGGCGCGTACCGGTACTCAATTTGACGGCTCGGACATTGTCGTTGCCGCTGAAAAGATCGGTCTGGTCTACGGTTTTGGTGGTGCTTATCACCGCCTGGTCGAACGCAAACCGCAATTGGGTCCTATCTTTACCGTAGCCAACGTGCAGCAGCAGGGCAGCCTGGATGTCGCCACGATCGCGAATCTGCAGACGCCGGCCATTGCCTTCTACCTGGTGTTGCCGGCGCCGATCGGTGCGCTGGATGCATTGGACATGATGTTGCCTGCGGCGCAGCGCGCGGCGGAACTGCTGGGCGGTATCCTGCTCGATGATCAGCAGAACGCCATGACCCGTCAAAGCCAGCAGCACCTGCGTGAAGAATTGCGCCGATACGATCGCGAACACGAACTGGACCTGCAGGCCGGTCGCGATCCGCGTCGCAATTGATCCCGGTGGAATCCGCGCGGGCGCGCGTTGAAGAATTGCGCCGTTGGCTGGAGAAAGCCAACTATCAGTACTACGTGCTGGATGATCCGGATGCCAGCGATGCGGAATACGACCAGAAGTTTCGTGAACTGCACGAGCTGGAACAGCAGTTTCCGGAGTTGCAGTCACTAAGCTCGCCGACACATCGTGTAGGTGTGGCGTCCGATTCGGCATTCGCGCCGGTCACGCATGGCATACCGATGCTGTCGTTGAACAATGCCTTTGAGACCGACGAGGTCGAGGCTTTCGTTTCACGCATCGGGGCCAAGCTCGAGCAGCCCGATCCGCTTTTTGCCGTGGAGCCCAAGTTCGACGGGCTCGCGATTAGCCTTCGCTACGATCATGGCGAACTGACGGTGGGTGCAACGCGTGGCGATGGCACGACCGGCGAGGATGTGACCGCCAATTTGCGCACCATTGCCAGTATTCCGCTGCGCCTGCAGGGCGAAGGCTGGCCGGAGACTCTGGAAGTTCGCGGTGAAGTCGTGATGCCGCTGCAAGGATTTCATGCCTATAACGAGCGGATGCGTGCGAGCGGCGGCAAGTTGCTCGTCAATCCGCGCAATGGTGCTGCAGGTTCCTTGCGCCAGTTGGATCCGCGCATCACGGCCAAGCGTCCGTTGCAATTTATGGCCTACGGCATCGGCTTGTGGAGCGATGAGGTTGCGCCTCCGACATCGCATCATGCGGGTTTGGAGCAGTTGGCATCCTGGGGCTTCAGCGTTACCGAATGGGCGCGCACCACGCGTGGCGTGAACGGACTGCTGGAATATTTTCAGCAGTTGGGCGCAGAGCGTGATCGCTTGCCCTTCGATATCGACGGCGCGGTGTACAAACTCGATCGCCTGCGCGATCAGCAGGAGATGGGTTTTGTTGCCCGCGCGCCGCGTTGGGCGATTGCTCACAAATTCCCGGCGCAGGAGCGCGGCACGACGCTGCTCGCAATCGATGTGCAGATCGGTCGTACCGGTATCGTCACGCCCGTTGCGCGACTGGATCCTGTCTTTGTCGGCGGCGTTACGGTCAGCAACGTCACGTTACATAACGAAGATCAGATTCGCCGTCTCGATGTGCGTGTCGGCGACCGGGTGATCGTGCGCCGTGCCGGTGACGTCATTCCTGAGATTGTGAAAGCGACGGCGCCGGAGAATGGTGAACGTCAGGCGCCGTGGCAAATGCCTTCGAACTGTCCTGCATGCGGTTCAGAGCTGGTGCGCGAAGAGGGTGAGGCGGCGTGGCGTTGCTCAGGCGAGTGGGTGTGTCCTGCGCAACGTTTGGAATCGCTGATTCACTTTGCGTCGCGCCGTGCCATGGATATCGAAGGCCTTGGTGACCGCGTTGTGGAAGCCCTGTTGCGTCACGGAATCGTGTCGCACGTGGCCGACCTATATCGGTTGACCTTGGATGATCTGCTGGCCATGAAGGCCGCAGAAGATGCGGCCGAGCGCGGCGAGGAGATCGCAGCTGCGCCGGCATCACGTGGCGGCAAGCCTGCCAGCAAATGGGCCGAGAATATTCTGCAGGCTATTGATCAAAGTCGCAGCCCCGGTTTGGAGCGCTTATTGTTCGGTCTGGGTATTCGTCATGTCGGCGAGAGCACCGCCAAGGTGCTGGCCCAACAGCTCGGCACCTTGGATCGCGTGCAGCGCGCACCGTGGCCCGTGTTGAAAGCGATTCCCGATATTGGCGGCGAAGTCGCTCGCGCCATCGTGCATTTCATGCAGCAGCCGGGTAATCGGGAGCAGATACAGGCATTGCTTGATGCCGGAGTGACTCCGCAAGAGCGCAGCGATGTTCCCGCTGACTGGCGCGCGCGTTTGACTTGGGCAGATCTGCTGGTGCAGCTGGAGATTCCTAAACTCACGGCACTTAGGGCAAAGCAACTGGCCGATGAGTATCCGGATCCGCAAGCATTCGCAGCGGCATCATTAGGCGGTTTCGAAACGAGCACACTGCCGGCCGACACCTTGCACTCCTTGCGTGTCTGGATTGCCGAGAAGGGAAATTCGGAGTTGCTGCAGCAGGTCATCGCATTCCGTGACGAACTTCTGCAGGCGGCACCAACGGCAGATCACACGGTGTCGTTGCGTTATGCCGGCAAGACGATGGTGCTGACCGGTACATTGCACGCCATGACACGGGATGCTGCCAAGCAAGCACTGGAGACGCTGGGTGCTAAGGTCGCCGGTAGCGTGTCTGCACGAACCGATGTAGTTATTGCCGGCGAGGCTGCCGGTTCCAAACTCGACAAAGCCTTAGCCTTGGGTATTGAGATTTGGGACGAGGCAAGACTGCTAAAGGAATTGGATGCGCAGTGAGGCCAGCTCGCAACGGCTAGCGGCACTTCGTGCGAGAGCTGCTTTGAATGCCGATATTCGCGCCTATTTTGCGGCGCGCGGTGTGCTTGAAGTGGAGACGCCGATTCTCTCGCAGGCCGGTAACACTGAGCCCAATATCGAATCTTTTGTCACGTCGTTTCATGGTTCGGTCCATGGAGGTAGCCGTCTCCGCTGGATGCGAACCTCGCCGGAGTTTCCGCTCAAGCGATTGCTGGCGGAAGGCGTTGGGGATCTCTATGAACTGGGACGCGTGTTCCGCGATGGCGAAAGCGGTGGCCGCCACAATCCCGAATTCACCATGCTGGAGTGGTACCGCGTTGGCTGGACCCTCACAGAACTGATCGAAGAGTGTGCGGACCTGGTACGCACAGTGGCACACAACGATGCCATCGCATTGGATGTAGTGAGTTTTGATTCCCTGTATCAGACACGTTTCGGTATCGATGTTGAAACCGTTGGATTGGCGGAGCTGCAGTCCATCGCCGGGCAGCACGGAATCGAGATCGAGCCCGACGGTCTGAGCAAAGACGATTGGTTGGACTTGCTGATGACGCACTGTCTGCAACCGGCGATGCGTGCCGATCGCATGCTCGCGGTTCACGGATTTCCGGCATCTCAGGCTGCATTGGCCAAGATCACGGATGGCAAAGCCGAGCGGTTCGAACTGTATTGGGGCGGCTACGAAGTGGCTAACGGCTACCACGAACTCACCGATGCGCCGGAGCAGGGCAGACGCTTTACATCGGACCTGCAGCGTCGCGCTGAGCGTGGCCAGGCGGCCATCGAAATGGATACCCGCCTGCTGACGGCACTGCCGGATATGCCTGACTGTTGCGGCGTTGCGATGGGTGTCGATCGCCTGCTGATGGTGATACTCAAAACCGATCGCATTGCTGACGTGCTGGCCTACGATTTCGCCAACAGTTAAATGACAACTGAGTGCAGAGCCAACCGCGGTTGAACGGGTAGGCTGACGACACTTGCACCGCCTGAGTTGCAATGCGAATTTAGGCTTGTAATCCAACCGGAGCTTAAAGATGACTTCTACCAATAAACTTTCGGCCGTTATGGTCGGTTCGGTCTTGGCCTTGGGCAGCTTGGCTCCGGCGGGTCAAGCACAGGCTCAGTATTACGGTCAGGATGCCCGCTACGGCAACGGCCAGAATGAGCAGCGTCTGCGTTGCGATTCCAATGACGGTCGCCAACGGATCTGTCAGCCCAATGTGCGTGCGACTCGCATCCAGCTGGCGCGTCAGTTCTCCAAGGCCCGTTGTACCGAAGGCTACAGCTACGGTCTGACCCGCGACGGCATGATCTGGGTGAACCGCGGTTGCCGTGCGGATTTCATCGTGCAGTCCGGCCGTGGCAACGGCTGGCGTCAAGGCACTCGCAATAACCAAGGCAATTCCGGTTACGGTCAGGGCAATTACGGCTATGGCCAACAGACGTTCCGCTGTGAATCCGATAATGGCCGTGAACGCTTCTGCCAGATCGATACCCGCGGTGGCGTGCAACTGTTGCGTCAGATCTCCAGCAGCCCTTGCGTCGAGAATCGCACTTGGGGTATCTCGCGCGATGGGGTCTGGGTCAACAACGGTTGCCGCGCGGAGTTCGCAGTCCGTTCGCGCTAAATCGCAACACACCATCGCCCTGATGGCTGCTTGATACAATGGCGGTCATGGATAACACGACCGCCATTGATTTTGAACGTTACGATCGCGTCCGTCCCATCCGCTGGGATGGGCGCGCGTTGCATTTGCTGGATCAGCGTTTATTGCCGTTCCGTGTGGAGCAGGTAGTGTGCGAAGACTCGGACGGGGTGGCTGCCGCCATCACCGAGCTCGTGGTCCGCGGTGCTCCGGCAATCGGTATTTCCGCCGCCTATGGCGTTCTGCTGGCCGCCAATGACATGCAAGCCGCAGATGGCGATGCCGCACTCAACGCGCTGGAGCCGGCCATGCAGCGCCTCCACGATGCACGTCCGACGGCAGTAAATCTGGCGTGGGCACTGAATCAGATGCGCGGCGCTTTGCGCGGCACGGGTGCCGACTGGCGCGAGCACCTTACGGAGAGGGCAGATCGGATCGCCCGTGAGGACCTCATCGCCAACCGGCGCATGGGCGTGTTGGGCGCCGAGTTGATGAAGCCGGGCACACGCGTCCTGACGCACTGCAATACGGGCTCCTTGGCGACGGCCGGCTTTGGTACCGCGCTGGGCGTCATTCGTGCCGGCTTTGCCATGGGGCGCATCGACAAGGTGTACGCCGGTGAGACCCGACCGTGGTTGCAGGGCGCGCGCCTTACGGTCTGGGAGCTCGCGCAAGACGGTCTGGATCCGACGCTGATCGCTGACTCTGCAGCAGCTCACCTGATGAAGACGGGTGAGGTGGACTGGGTGGTGGTCGGTGCGGACCGCATCTGTGCCAATGGCGATACTGCCAACAAGATCGGTACCTACGCATTGGCGATTGCCGCCAAGCATCACGGCGTCGGCTTTATGGTGGTCGCGCCGGCTTCCACGGTGGATATGAACACAGCCACCGGTGATGCCATCGAGATTGAGGAACGCGTGCCGACCGAGTTGCTGTCTGTCGGCAGTGTGCGGACCGCAGCCGAAGGCGTGCGGGCTTGGAACCCTGTTTTTGACGTCACGCCGGCCGAGCTCATCACCGCCATCGTGACTGAAAAGGGCGTTGTCCAACACCCCACCGAAGCGCGTATGCGGGAGCTGTTTCCCTAAGTCGGTCGAGATCGCCATTTCCCCGAAAAAATAAGGCATATTCTTGGGCCGGAAGGTGCCGGAAAAGAGGGCTTTTAGGGGCGCGGTCTGCTATAATTTCAGGTTCGTACAGAGCCTGGAAATAACGGGATTTCAATGACCGAATCCGCACGGGAAATCATCCCAATTAACCTCGAAGACGAGATGCGCCGCAGCTATCTCGATTACGCCATGAGCGTGATCATTGGCCGCGCACTCCCGGATGCTCGAGACGGTCTAAAGCCCGTGCACCGCCGCGCCCTCTATGCCATGCATGAGCTGGGTGCGCATTCCAACAGGCCGTACTACAAGTCGGCGCGTATCGTCGGTGACGTGATCGGTAAATACCATCCGCACGGTGATACCGCGGTTTACGACACGGTCGTCCGGATGGCGCAACCGTTCTCGCTGCGTTACATGCTGGTCGATGGCCAAGGTAACTTCGGTTCGGTCGATGGCGACCCCGCGGCCGCCATGCGTTACACCGAGGCCCGCATGTCGCGCCTGGCGCACGAGATGATGGCCGACATCGACAAGGAAACGGTCGATTTCCAGCCCAACTACGATGAAAAGGAACTGGAACCCACGGTCATGCCGACGCGGTTCCCGAACCTGCTGGTCAACGGTTCCAGCGGTATCGCCGTGGGTATGGCGACCAACATTCCGCCGCACAACATGCGCGAAACCATCAACGCCTGTGTGGCGCTGATTGACGATCCGGAACTCTCCATCGATAGCCTGATGGAATTCATTCCCGGTCCGGACTTCCCCACGGGCGGCATCATCAACGGCACCGCCGGCATTCTGGCCGGTTACCGCACAGGTCGCGGTCGTGTGCGCATGCGTGCCCGTGCCGACATCGAAGTCGCCGACAACGGCCGCGAGGCGATCGTCGTCACTGAAATTCCGTATCAGGTCAACAAGGCGCGTCTGATCGAGCGCATTGCGGAGCTGGTCAAAGAACGCAAGATCGAGGGCATCAGTGAGTTGCGTGACGAGTCCGACAAGGACGGTATGCGCATCTACATTGAGGTCAAGAAGGGCGAATCCGCCGAGGTGGTGCTGAACAATCTGTATCAGCAGACCAATATGGAATCGACCTTCGGCATCAACATGGTTGCCATTGTCGATGGCCGCCCGCAAACGCTGAACCTCAAGCAGTTGCTGCAGATATTCCTGCGCCACCGCCGTGAGGTGGTGACCCGTCGCACCGTGCATGATCTGCGCAAGGCACGCCAACGCGCTCACATCCTCGAAGGCCTGACCGTCGCTCTGGCCAACATCGACGAAATGATCGAACTGATCAAGACGTCAGCGAACCCGGCTGAAGCCAAGGAACGCATGCTGGCCCGCACTTGGGATGCCGGTGTGGTCAGCGCCATGCTCGATGCGGCCAGTAACGATGCCCAGGCTTCGCGTCCCGATGATTTGGCGGCTGAATTCGGTCTGGTCGACGGTTCGCAGTACCGACTCTCGGCAGAGCAGGCTCAGGCCATCCTCGAAATGCGCCTGCACCGCCTCACCGGCCTGGAGCAGGACAAGCTGACCGATGAATACCGTCAGCTGCTGATCGAAATCCAAAAGCTGATTCTGATCCTGACCGATCCGGTCGAGCTGTTGCGCGTGATCCGCGAAGAGCTGATCAACGTCGGTGACGAATACGGCGATGCCCGTCGTTCGGAAATCCGCGAGTCCGAGGAAGATCTGGATATTCTGGATCTGATCACGCCCGAAGATGTGGTAGTGACTTTCTCGCAAGCCGGTTACGTCAAGCGTCAGTCGCCGGGCGTGTACCGCTCGCAACGTCGCGGTGGTCGCGGTCGCAATGCCGCCAGCACCAAGGACGAGGATTCCATCGCGCAGCTGTGGCTGGTCAATACCCATGACACGCTGATGACCTTCACCAGCAAGGGCAAGGTGTTCTGGGTCCCGGTGCATAAACTGCCGGAAGCCGGCCCGAATGCGCTGGGCCGTCCGATCGTCAACTGGATCCAGCTCGATGCCGATGAGCAAGTCCAGGCCGTCGTGCCAATTCGCGAATATGCCGAAGGCCGTTACGTGTTCTTTGCAACGCGCAAGGGTACCGTCAAGAAGACGCCGCTGACGGATTTTGCATTCCAGCTCTCCCGCGGCAAGATCGCCATCAACCTCGATGACGATGACGCACTGGTCGATGTTGCACTGACCGATGGCGAGCGCGACATCATGCTGTTTGCCAGCAACGGCAAGGCAGTCCGTTTCGATGAGTCGTCCGTCCGCTCCATGGGTCGTACGGCCGGTGGTGTCCGCGGCATGAAACTGGCAGAGGGTGAGATTGTCTGCAGCTTGATCGTGGTCGAAGGTGAGGGCGACATCCTGACGGCTAGCGCCAACGGCTTCGGTAAGCGCACGGATCTGAGCGAGTTCCCGCGCAAGGGTCGCGGTACGCAAGGCGTGATTGCACTCAAGACCACCGACCGTAATGGTGCACTGGTGGGTGCGGTGCAGCTGAGCGATTCGCATGACGTGCTGCTGATCTCCGATGGCGGCACCTTAGTGCGTACACCGGCGGCGGATATTAGCCAGGTCGGACGTAACACGCAAGGCGTCACGCTGATTCGTCTGCAGCAAGGTGAAACCCTGCAAGCCGTCGAAACACTCGATGCCAGCTTGGACGAGTCCGATGCGGTCAGCGAGCCTGTCGCCGAAGAGTGAGAGTGACAGCGCTAGCGCAGTAACAAAAAAACCGGCAGTAAATGGCCGGTTTTTTTATTGCCGAGTGGCTAGTTGCAGCGAACTGTCGGATTAGCCTTCGGAACGCAGACGCTCCAGGACATGCTCTGCCGAAGACACGCGGAATTCACCGGGTGCTTCTTCTTCGACCCAACGGACCACGCCGTTTTCCGCATACAGCGCAAAACGCTTGCTGCGCAGGCCCATGCCGTAAGCGCTGGCATCGAGCGACAGACCAATCGCCTTGGTGAACTCGCCATTGCCGTCGGCCAACAGACGCAGATCTTCCGGAGCGCCTTGTTGCTGACCCCATGCACCCATGACGAAGGCATCGTTGACGGAAATACCAATCACTTCGACGCCCAGATCACGGAATGCCGGCATGGCGGCAATAAAGCCGGGCAGGTGGGCTTCGGAACAGGTTGGTGTGAAAGCACCGGGAACGGCGAACAGCACGACGTCCTTGCCGCCAAAAGCCTCGGCCACGGTTACGGATTGTACCGTGCCGTTTTGCAGTTCCTGAAGGGCGATTTCTGGAAGCTTATCGCCGGGTTGAATGGACATGTTGCCGCTCCTTAACGTGGGAATGAGTATTCTATTACCTGATCGCATCACAAATCGATTTCCATGCAATTCAAAGACTACTACCAGATTCTCGGCGTCGAGCCGACCGCGGGTGAAACCGAGCTCAAGACGGCCTTCCGTCGCCTTGCGCGCAAGTACCATCCGGACGTCAGCAAAGAACCGGATGCCGAGGAGCGCTTCAAGGACATCAACGAGGCGTACGAGGCCCTGCGCGACCCCGAGAAGCGGCGTGCCTACGATCAGCTACGTTCGCGCGGCTATCGACCCGGTGACGAAGTGAATCCCGGCGGCTTTGGCGGCCCGGGCGGCCCCGGTGGTGCCAGCGGTTTCGGTGACTTCGGTGGCGTCGATTTCGAAGAGATCTTTGCCGGCCGCGGCGGTCCCGGCAGCAGTGATGATTTCAGTGACCTGTTCGAAGGCCTGTTCGGCCGTCGTCGTGCCGGTGGCGCCGGTGGTTTTGCTGGGGCACGTGGCGCACAGGGGCCCAGACCGCCTTCGCGCGTGAAAATGGCTGTGACCTTGGAGCAGGTCTATGAGGGCGCGACCACGCGTGTGCAGCTCGGCGAGAAGGTGATCGATCTCAAAATTCCTAAGGGCATCGGCGTCGGTCAGTCGATTCGACTGAAAGGACAGGGCCAAGGGCAGGGTGATCTGCTGGTGGAGATCGATTACGCCGCGCATCCCAAGTTCGAGGTGGATGGCCGCAACGTACTGTTTGTGCAGGAAATTGCGCCATGGGACGCTGCGCTGGGTTGTCGACTGCAAGTGCCGACGCTGGGCGGAAAGGTCAGCATTACGGTGCCGCCGGGGTCTGAAGCGGGCAAGAAGCTGCGCTTAAAGGGCCGCGGTCTGCCGGCACCGAGCAGCGGCAAGTTTGCCGATGGCGATCAGATTGTCGAGCTCGAAGTGGTGGCACCGCAGCCGGTGACCGAGGCGCAAACGGCTGCCTATCGTGAACTCAAGGCCGCGTTCGGCAAATCTGACGAATAAGTCTTAGAGCGAATCCATCGCCCGCAGCATGGCCTTGCGGCGGATCATGCAATCGAACATGTTGCCGCCCATCTGACGCCACAACACGGCACCGCGCAGTGCGGCCAGCAGTAATGCGCGGATCTCCGTCACGATCTCACGACGGTCGAGATACTGCGGATTGCCGGTCACGATCACCGACGGTTTCTGGCCGGAGATGATGTCGGCGTAGGCCTTGCCGAATTCCGCCATCAGTTCATGCAATGGCGCGTTGCTCAGGATTTGCGCAGAGTCAACGCGACCGCGCAGACGATCAAGAAGTGTCGGATTTTTGGCCAGATTGCGTTCGAGCTGCAGGATCGAGAAGGCCAATTTGCCGATGGGATTTTCGGTACTCCAGCTCGAAGTCAGCATGCTACGCAGCTGCGCAAAGCCTGCGGACAAGGCATGACGGTTGCCGTAGATCGAGATCGCATCGGGCGCATCGACACGCAGCACGGATTGAATGACCGGTCGGGTCGCGGCTTCGTCGTAGCTGCCATTTTCTGCCAGACGGCGGACCTGTTCGACGGCCTGAAGAACAGCAGCCAGTGCAATCACGCGGCCGCGCATGGAGTCGTCGGGAGAAATCATTTCATAGGTTCCGGTTGGGGAGCATCGGGCCATTGCATTGGCCATTGTGCATCGGTGGATTCAATGACGGCGCCGCCCAAACAGATTTCTCCGTCGTACAGAACCAGCGATTGCCCCGGCGTGACCGCGCGTTGCGGGTTGTCGAACAGCACATCCAGCGTGCCGTCATCACGAACGGTGACGGCACAAGCATCGGGCTGCTGACGATAACGCGTTTGCGCCTGGCAACGGAATGAGCTCGCGGGCGGCTCACCGGCAATCCAATGCGCAAGCTCGGAACGCGTGCGATGCGAATCCAAGTAAGGCGTCGTGAGTAACTGATCGACCACCAGCGTATTGCTCGGGACGTCTTTGCCGACCACAAACCAAGGTGCCTGCGCATAACCGCGCACGCCGCCGATGTGCAGGCCTTCGCGTTGACCGATCGTGTAAAAGAACACGCCCTGATGCGTGCCGATGCGAGTGCCGTCGGGAGTGCGCATCTCGCCTTCGCGTACGGGCAGATACTGCGCTAAAAAGCTGCGGAAATCGCGCTCGCCGATAAAACAGATGCCGGTCGAGTCTTTCTTGTCGGCGGTTACTAAGCCGGCCTCGGCAGCCATCGCGCGCACTTGCGACTTGTGCAGATCGCCTAACGGAAACACCGTGGCGGAGAGCGCGGTCTGACCTAACTGATGCAGGAAATAGCTCTGGTCTTTGGAGTCGTCGACGGCCCGCAACAGTTCAAAGCGACCGTTGCGCTCACGCACGCGTGCGTAGTGTCCGGTCGCGATACGGGACGCGCCCAGATCCAAAGCCGCATCCAGGAAGTGTTTGAATTTGATCTCGCGGTTGCACAGGATGTCGGGGTTCGGTGTGCGGCCGCGTGCGTACTCGGCAAGAAAATGCTCGAACACACCGCTCCAGTATTCACCCGCAAAGTTGCGGAAATGAATTGGAATCCCCAGTTTGGCGGCCACCGCAACGGCGTCGCGGCGATCGTCCTCGGCACGGCATTCACCGGAGCCGTCGTCCTCCCAGTTCTGCATAAACAGACCGGCGATGCGCTCACCTTGTTCCAGCAACCGGATAGCGGCAACGGACGAGTCGACGCCGCCGGACAGGCCAACGATGGTATCGATGTTACCCATGCTCATGGATCGAGCTGGCCAACCAGCGACAGCGGGAAGTGATTGCCATCCCAGTACTGCTGCAATACGTGCAGAACCAATGGCGAGCGAAGGCGATCCTGCGACGATTCGATTTCTTCGCGGGTGAGCCATAAGGCCCGTTCAATGCCGGCATCCAACGGACGGTCGGGCTCATGGTGAAGCGCATTGGCGATGAATGCAAACCGCAGATAGTGGCGACCGGTTCCGCCTTCGTCAACGCTTGGAGCGCGCCACTGAAACGCACCGAGAAAGCCGGTCAGTTCAACGTTCCATGCGCTTTCCTCGAGCGTTTCACGGACAGCGGCCTGCAGCAGTGATTCGTTGGGCTCCAGGTGACCGGCCGGCTGGTTGAGCACTAGGCGTCCTTGCGACGTTTCCTCGACCAGCAGAAAGCGGCCCTCGCGCTCGACGATGGTCGCCACGGTGACGTCAGGTTGCCAGAATCGGCCATCTCGGTAGGTCAATGCGCACTCCGTGCGGCGGGAAAGCTCCATTGTAAACGCAGGAACGGGCCTTAACGAGTAGGGCGCGGCGGGTCGAATATACTATTGCCGATGCCGATTCCTTCCAGCCCCGATCATTCGCACGACACGGCGGTCGTAACTGACCGACCTGGCTTGTCGCGTCCGCCGCTTTACACCGTACTGCTGCTGAACGATGACTACACGCCCATGGATTTTGTCGTCGAGGTCCTGCAGCAGTTTTTTAACATGGATTCCGAGCGGGCCACCCAGGTCATGCTCCATGTCCATACGCGTGGACGCGGTGTCTGTGGTCTGTTCACGCGTGAAATCGCCGAGGCCAAGGTCGCCACGGTCAACGATTACGCACGGGCCAATCAGCATCCGCTGATGTGTACCATGGAACAAGCCTGAGCTCCACTAACGGCGCTGCGCCGGCGCGGAACTAAACGTCGGTGTAACGGCATTTGCGGGGGATTGCATTGCTCGCGGGCTGGCCCCACATTGGTAGCTAGATGCTTTACCAAGGGGGTTCCCCATGTTTGACCGCGATCTTGAACTGTCTATCAATCATGCCTATCAGCGTGCGATGGCTGAGCGTCATGAGTACATGACCATTGAGCACCTGATGCTCGCACTGCTCGACAATCCCTCGGCTGCATCGGCTCTGCATGCCTTGGATGCAGACATGAGTGCGTTGCGTGCCAACTTGGAGTCCGCACTCAGCACGGCCGTCGGCATTTTGCGCGAAGACAGTACCCGCGAGACGCAACCCACCTTGGGTTTCCAGCGCGTGCTGCAGCGTGCGGTCTATCATCTGCAAAGCTCCGGCAAGTCCGAGGCGAACGGTGCCGATGTCCTCGTCGCCATTTTCGGCGAGAAAGATTCTTTGGCGGTCTATTACCTGCAGCAGCAAGGCATCGATCGGCTGTCGCTGGTGAATTACATTGCGCACGGTATCGGGCGCGATTCCGATTCGGATGCCAATGGCGATGAGATGTCGGGCAGTGCAGACGATGTGTCTGCGGAGCAGGGCTCGGGCGATTCGGATTCCAAGGATCCGCTCAAGGCGTACACCAACAATCTCAATGCGGCCGCCGCTGCGGGCAAGATCGATCCGCTCGTAGGCCGTGCCGAAGAGATTGAGCGCACCATCCAGATCCTGTGCCGCCGTCGCAAGAACAACCCGCTGCTGGTGGGCGAGGCCGGTGTGGGTAAAACCGCAATTGCCGAAGGCTTGGCCAAGCGCATTGTCGATGGCGAGGTCCCTGAAGTCCTGTCTCAGGCCACCATCTATGCGCTGGATCTCGGCGCTCTGATTGCCGGCACCAAGTTCCGCGGCGATTTCGAAAAGCGCCTGAAGGCCGTGCTGCGAAAGCTGCGCGAGATTCCGCATGCCATTTTGTTTATCGATGAAATCCACACCATCATCGGTGCGGGGTCCGCCGCGGGTGGCACGATGGACGTCGGTAATCTGATCAAGCCGGCGCTGTCTTCGGGCGAGCTGCGTTGCATCGGTTCGACGACGTTCCAAGAGTATCGGGGCATCTTCGAAAAAGATCGTGCGCTGGCACGACGCTTCCAGAAGATTGATGTGGTGGAACCGACCATTGCCGAATCCATTGAGATTCTGCAGGGCCTGAAATCCAAGTACGAGTCGCACCACGGTGTGACGTATACCGATGAGGCCATTACGTCAGCCGTGGATCTGAGCGTTAAGCACATCACCGATCGTCTGCTGCCCGATAAGGCAATCGACGTGTTGGATGAGGCAGGTGCGCGACAACGGGTGCTGCCCGATGCGCAACGCAAGCCGATCATCGATGCCGAAGAGATCGAGACCATCGTTGCCAAGATGGCGCGGATTCCGGCCAAGCAGGTCAACACCAACGACAAGGATGTGCTGCGCAATCTGGAGCGCAACCTCAAGATGGTGATCTTCGGTCAGGACGAAGCGATTTCGACACTGACGTCTGCCATTCGCCTGTCACGCAGCGGTCTGGGCAATCCGGACAAGCCGATCGGCTCGTTCCTGTTTGCAGGTCCTACAGGTGTCGGCAAAACCGAAGTGACGCGTCAGCTGGCGCTGCAACTCGGTATCGAGCTCGTGCGCTTTGACATGTCCGAGTACATGGAACCGCATTCGGTGTCGCGTCTGATCGGCGCGCCTCCGGGCTATGTCGGTTTCGATCAGGGCGGTCTGCTAACCGAAAAGATCACCAAGACGCCGCATTGCGTGCTGCTGCTTGATGAAATCGAGAAGGCGCATCCGGACATCTTCAACGTGCTGTTGCAGGTGATGGATCGCGGTGTTCTGACCGATACCAACGGTCGCGAGGCGAACTTCAAGAACGTCATCGTGGTCATGACCACCAATGCCGGTGCCGCGCAGGCCGCGCGTCGTTCGATTGGCTTTACGCATCAGGATCACAGCACTGATGCCATGGAAGTGCTGCGCAAGTCCTTCTCGCCGGAATTCCGCAACCGTCTCGATGCGGTCGTGCAGTTCCAGGCACTGGGCATGCAACACATCCTGTCGGTCGTCGACAAGTTCCTGTTCGAGCTCGAGGCGCAGCTGCAGGACAAGCACGTGTCCTTGTCTGTTACGCCGGCAGCGCGCGAATGGCTGGCGCAGAACGGCTTCGATCCGCTGATGGGTGCGCGTCCGATGACCCGCGTCATTCAGGACAAGATCAAGCGTCCGTTGGCCGACGAGCTGCTGTTCGGACAGCTGGAGCAGGGCGGTTCCGTCGAGGTTGATATTCGCGATGGAAATCTGGACGTCCGCGTCAGCGCCGGCGATACCCGACCGCAGGCCACGGCCGTCGAAACGGTCCACTGACCCTCAGGATCAGACCCAACAACAAAGAAGGCAGCCAATCGGCTGCCTTTTTTTACGGGTCTGTAGCTCCGAACGGAGTTACTTCATCCGGTAAGTGATTCGTCCTTTGGACAAATCATACGGAGTCATTTCGACTTTCACCTTGTCACCGGTGAGGATGCGGATGTAGTTCTTGCGCATCCGGCCGGAAATGTGCGCGATGATTTCGTGACCGTTTTCCAGGGTCACGCGGAACATCGTGTTCGGAAGGGTTTCCGCCACGGTGCCCTCGAATTCAATCACGTCGTCTTTGGCCATATATTCTTGTGCTATTCCATTGGTATCGGACGAAATGTCCGAGCGGCCAATATTATCGCACAAACTGCCCGCTCAGACGCCACTAAGCTGAACAGAGTGCCTGCGCAGTGCGGGTGCCGAACAGTTTGGCCCAGTTGCGCCGGTTCAAGGGGTGCTCGGCGCCGGCGTCCGTGCGGAGCTTGAGGAACTCCTCGCGCGGCATGGATATGCCACCCAGACTGATCAGATAGTCGTTGGGAACCTGGCCATCGACCCACGGGACTTGGTGCTCATGCAAAAAGCGCAGCAGGTGTGCGAAGGCAACCCGGGACGCCCCGGGCTGCGCGCTGAACATGCTGTCGCCGCAAAAAATGCCGTTGGAGAACACCCCGAACAGACCGCCAATCAGTTGGCCCTGCGCATCGAAGATTTCGATGGAGTGGGTGTGGCCCAGCGCGTGCAGCACCTCATACGAGGTCCGCATCTCGGGTTCGATCCAGGTTCCGTCCTGTCCGGGTCGTTCGATGTCCGCGCATTGGCGCAGCACGCCGCTAAAACGCGAATCGGCGGTCACGGTCCACTTGCTCGATTGCAGTGATTTGCGGAACCGCCTTCCTAAGGGTTGCGAGTCGGTGCGGAACACCATGCGCTCAGGCGGGCAGAACCAGCCCAAGGGCATGTCGCCCATGGGCCACGGAAAGATTCCGGCGCCATAGGCGTCCAGAATGCGGTTCGGATGCCAGTCGCCACCGATGGCCACCAGACCGTTCAACTCATCATTGGCCGTGTCGGCCGGCGGGAACGAGCCCACCGGCGGTGTGTCGGTGATGTCCGTAATGTAACGAGGCATGTCGGACACTAGGCGACGTCAGCGAGTCGGCGCTTATTCGGCGTCGAGATACTTTTCAGCATCCAGAGCGGCCATACAGCCGAAACCGGCCGAGGTAATGGCCTGACGATAGACCTGGTCGGCCACGTCACCGGCGGCAAACACGCCCGGCAACGAGGTCTCCGTGGCGCCGCCTTCGAGACCCGAACGGATCTTGAGATAACCGTTCTTCATTTCCAGCTGGCCTTCGAACAGCGACGTGTTGGGCGAGTGACCGATCGCGACAAACATGCCATCGACATCGATTTCACGGGTGGCATCGCTATCAGACGCCTTGAGACGAAGGCGATTCACGCCGGCCTCGTCACCCAGGACCTCATCGACCACGTGATTCCAGATGATCTCGACCTTGCCTTCCTCGACTTTGCGCATGAGCTTGTCGATCAGGATCTTCTCGGAGCGGAACTTGTCGCGACGATGCACGACTGTGACCTTGGAGGCGATGTTGGACAGGTATAGCGCTTCCTCGACGGCGGTGTTGCCGCCACCGATCACAGCGACGGGCTTGCCGCGATAGAAGAAGCCATCGCAGGTGGCACAGGCGGAAACGCCACGGCCCTTAAACGCCTGTTCCGAAGGCAACTCCAGATACTTAGCCGAAGCGCCCGTGGCGATAATCAGCGCATCACAGGTGTACTCGCCGGCATCGCCTTTGAGACGGATGGGCTTGGAGCGTAAATCGGCCTCATGGATGTGATCGATCACCGTTTGCGTGTCGAAGCGTTCGGCATGCGCCTGCATGCGCGCCATCAGGTCAGGGCCCTGCAAGCCTTCGATATCGCCCGGCCAATTGTCCACATCGGTCGTGGTCATCAGTTGGCCGCCCATTTCCATTCCGGTGATTACGGTGGGGCGCAAATTCGCGCGAGCGGCGTACACCGCTGCGGTCCAGCCGGCAGGGCCGGAACCGAGAATAATGAGTCGGGAGTGCTGCGCGGTGCTCATGGGT
The DNA here is from genome assembly GCA_936911875.1 of uncultured Lysobacteraceae bacterium. Lineage (GTDB taxonomy): Bacteria > Pseudomonadota > Gammaproteobacteria > Xanthomonadales > Xanthomonadaceae > Aquilutibacter. Next base: position 245,422 of record CAKZGB010000006.1, on the reverse strand, counting down.
ATAATTGACTCCAGTTGGTCTGCCGCCTGCGATATTGCGGTAGCGGCACAATAATTCCACTATTTTATACGGAGTCCACCTATGCGCATCGGCGTTCCCTCAGAAACTAAGACCCTCGAGGGCCGGGTCGCCCTGGTTCCGGATGCCGCAGGCGATCTGGTCAAGCGTGGTCATGAGGTCTGGGTGCAGTCCGGCGCCGGTCTGAAGTCGGGCTTTTCCGATGATGAGTACGAGCGTCTGGGCGTGCGTATCGCCAAGGATGCCGCCGAGCTGTATCAGCAAGGCGAGATGATCGTCAAGGTCAAGGAACCCATCGAAGGCGATCTCGCGCTGTTGCGCAAAGACCATCTGCTGTTCTGCTATCTGCATCTGGCACCGCTGCCCGAGCTGACCCGTCGACTGCTCGATATCGGTCTGACTGCTGTTGCATTTGAAACGGTCGAGCTGGCCGACGGCACTTTGCCGTTGCTGGCCCCGATGTCGGTCATCGCCGGCAAGATCGGTGTGCAGGTCGGTACGCACTTGCTGCATCAGCCGATGGGTGGAAAGGGCAAGTTGCTGGGCGGTCTGCCGAGCACGGAACGCGGCAAGGTGGTGATCTTCGGTGCCGGTGCGGCCGGTGGTGCGTCGGCAGAACTGGCAGCCGCAGGTGGCGCCAATGTCGTCGTCTTTGAAATGCGCCAGGATCGCGCAACGCAAATGATGCGTCTGGGTAACAACGTCACGGCGCTGTACCCGTATCACGATTTGGTCGCCAAGGAAGTGGCTTCGGCAGACCTCGTCATCGGTGCTGTGCTGGTGACCGGTGCCGTTGCACCGCATGTGCTGACGCGCGAAATGGTGCGTGGCATGCAACCGGGTTCGGTGGTCGTTGATATCGCCATCGACCAAGGCGGTTGTTTTGAAACCTCGCGTCCCACCACGTGGAAAGAACCGACCTATGTCGAAGAGGGCGTGACGCACTTCGCAGTTACCAATATGCCGGGCGCCGTGCCGCAAACCTCGTCGCAGGCCATTTGCGCTGCGATCTTGCCGTACGTCAATAAGTTGGCCTCGGGCAACTGGCGTCAGGATGCTGCACTGGTCAAGGGCATCAACGTAGAGGATGGCAAGCTCGTCCATCCGGCTCTGCAAGGTATGCAGTTGTAATATGGCGCAAGCGCGGATCAACAAAAACCGTCGGCAGCCTGCTGCTACCGAACGCACCGTCTCTCCTCGTCGGCAACGTCTCACGCGCGACATGATGATCGTGGCGATCGTGCCCGTTCTTGTGTTCCTGCTGGTGTCCTTACTGACGTATTCGCCGCAAGATGTCGGCTGGTCACGCTCCGGTGCCGTTGAGGGTGTCACTCACAATGCCTGTGGCGTGATCGGTGCGTACGTTGCCGATTTCCTGTTGCTGCTGTCGGGTTACGTGGCCTTTGTGCTGCCGTTCCTGCTAGCCGCTGTCACCTGGGTGATCTTTTCGTCGTGGTATGTCGATGGCGATGGCGATGCGGACTTCGCACCGGCACTGCGGCTGCTCGGCATGGTGACCTTTGTGATTGCTGCCACCGGCTTGCTGCACGTCCGTTTGGGCGATGCGCCGAATCTTCCGGCGCACAGCGGTGGGGTGATCGGTGAGTTCGTTGGTCGCGCTGCATTGACCGGTTTGGGCGCCACCGGCGGTCCGCTGATTCTGTTGGCCTTGGCGATGATCTCGCTGACGCTGGCAACGCACTTGTCCTGGACGCATGTCATGGACAAAATTGGTGCCGCCGTGCTGAGTCTGGTGCCGTGGTTCAGTAAGTTTGTGGATCGCAGCAACCGCAAGGCGGTCGAGTGGAAGGAAACCAAGGCACTTCGCGAAGAACGCGTTGAAGTCCGCAAGCAGGAAGAAGAACGTCGTGTGACGCGTCCGGCCGTCAAGGTCGAAGCGCCACCGCCGGCACCTCCGGTTGAAAAGAGCGAACGCGCGAAGCGCGAAACGCAGATCCCGCTGTTTGTCGGCGGTACGGGTGGTCGCGCCGGTGGTGATGGCGATTTGCCGTCGCTGGCCTTGCTTGATGATCCCAAGCCGCAACCGGCCGGTTACGATGCGGCAACGCTCGAATCGCTGTCGCGTCAAATCGAGTTCAAGCTCAAAGACTTCCGCATCGATGCGCAGGTGGTTGGTGCTTATCCGGGCCCCGTCATTACGCGCTTTGAAATTGAGCCGGCTCCGGGCATTCGGGCGTCGCAAATCTCTTCGCTCGATAAAGACATTGCGCGCGGTCTGAGCGTCAAATCCGTGCGTGTGGTCGAAGTGATTCCGGGCAAGTCCGTGATCGGTCTGGAGACGCCGAACACTGCGCGCGAGATGATCTATCTGTCCGAGCTGCTGCGTTCTGCGGAATACGACAAGTCGGCATCGCCACTGACGTTGGCGCTGGGTAAAGATATTGCCGGCCGACCGACCGTTGCCGATCTGGCCAAGATGCCGCACTTGCTGGTGGCCGGTACGACGGGTTCGGGTAAGTCGGTTGCAGTGAATGCGATGGTGCTGTCCTTGCTGTTCAAGGCCACGCCCAAAGACGTCAAGATGCTGATGATCGATCCGAAGATGCTGGAACTGTCGGTGTATCAGGACATTCCGCATCTGCTGGCGCCGGTCGTCACGGACATGAAGGAAGCGGCCAACGGCTTGCGCTGGTGCGTTGCTGAAATGGAACGCCGCTACAAGCTGATGTCGCTGATGGGTGTGCGTAATCTGGCCGGCTTCAACAAGAAAGTTAAGGAAGCTGCGGACGCCGGCACGCCATTGCTGGATCCGCTGTTCAAGCCGAATGCGGAACTGGGCGAAGCGCCGCGCGAACTCGAAACGCTGCCGTACATTGTGGTGTTTATCGATGAGTTTGCCGACATGATGATGATCGTCGGCAAGAAGGTCGAAGAGCTCATCGCACGTCTGGCGCAGAAGGCGCGTGCCGCCGGTATGCACCTGATTCTGGCAACGCAGCGTCCGTCGGTCGATGTGGTGACCGGTCTGATCAAGGCCAATATCCCGACGCGTATCGCGTTCCAGGTGTCCAGCAAGATCGACTCGCGCACCATTCTGGATCAGTCGGGTGCCGAGAATCTGTTGGGCCACGGCGACATGCTGTATCAACCGCCGGGTACCTCGATTCCTGAGCGCGTCCATGGTGCCTTCGTCAGCGATGAAGAAGTGCATCGCGTCGTCGATTTCCTGAAAGCGCAGGGCAGGCCGGATTATGTCGAAGGCGTCCTCGACGAGGTGCAGACGTTGACCGACGGTACCGCCATCGGTGCGACCGGTCTGCCGGAAGCTGCACCGTCGGTGAGCGGTTCGGAACAGGATCCGTTGTTCGATCAGGCCGTGCGTGTTGTGACAGAAACGCGTCGTGCATCCATTTCGGGTGTGCAGCGTCGTCTCAAGATCGGCTACAACCGCGCCGCCAATCTGGTCGAAGCGATGGAAGCTGCAGGGATCGTGTCGCCGCCGGAACACAACGGCGATCGCACCGTGCTGGCACCGCCGCCACCTAAAGACTGAACAGGTTTTCAGTCATCGCCCGCAGGTGCAACGCTCATTCAGTTTCGCTATCGCACACTGGATGCCAGTGAATTGTTCGTACTTCAGGAGTGCACAATGAAAAGGAATCCTCTCGGCACTGTGGCGTCTGTGAGCGCACTGGCCCTGGCTCTGTCGTTTACGGTGGGCTCGGCCCATGCAAGTGCTCGCGATGAACTGAATCGCTTTACCGGCGATCTGCGTAGCGCCTCGGCGGCGTTCAATCAGCAGGTCTTTACCAGTAAGGGCAAGCTAAAAGAATCCACCGCCGGTGGTATGGCCATGCAACAGCCCAAGCTGTTCCGCTGGGTCTACACCAAGCCGTATCCGCAAACGGTCGTAGCCGACGGCAAGAAGATCTGGGTCTACGAGCCCGACTTGCAGCAGGTCACGGTGCGTCAGCAAGGCGCCGAAGAGGCGAACTCGCCCTTGGCCGTGCTGATCAATCCGTCCCGTCTGGATGCACAGTACGTCGTCACAGAGGCTGGCACCTCGGCAGGCATGCAATGGCTGTCGCTGACACCGCGCAAGGGCGTGGATGCCGGGTTTACCACCGCCAAGCTGGGTTTCAATAAGGGCTTGCTGCAGCGCCTGGACTTCACCGACGGACTTGGCCAGCGCACCACCATTAGCTTTAGCAACTGGAAGCGCAATCTGAGCATTCCGGTCTCTAACTTCCGTTTCACCCCGCCTAAGGGTGTGGATGTAATCGGCGGCTGATCCGTCCTTCGAACGGTTGTAAGTACAGAACCGCGAGGCCTAGTGTCTCGCGGTTTTTTTGTGGGGGATAATGTAGCGATGACGGATCTATTTCATCGTGCTCCCAGTGCGCCGCTAGCCGAGCGTATGCGTCCCGCTACCGTTACCGATGTCGTCGGTCAGGATCATCTGCTCGGCCCGGACATGCCGTTGCGCGCAGCGTTTGATGCGGGGGTGCCGCATTCGATGATCCTATGGGGACCGCCGGGCGTAGGCAAGACCACGCTTGCACGTCTGATGGCCGATGCGTTTGACCGTGAGTTCATTGCCATCTCGGCGGTACTGGGTGGCGTTAAAGACATCCGCGAAGCGATGGATCAGGCCACCCGCAATCTGCAGCGCGGTCGTGGCACCATTCTGTTTATCGATGAAATTCATCGCTTCAACAAAGCACAGCAGGATGCGCTGTTGCCGTTCGTGGAATCGGGTCTGGTGACCTTTATCGGTGCGACGACGGAGAATCCTTCGTTCGAGGTCAATTCCGCGTTGCTGTCGCGCGCACAGGTGCATGTGCTCAAGCCCTTGCAGGATGATGCAGTGCTCGCCGTCTTAAAGCGTGCGGTGCAGCGGGAATTCGCAGACCGCGAGGTGACCGATGAGGCCTTGGTAGCGATTGCAGGCCTGGCCGATGGCGATGCGCGTCGTAGCTTGGGCTTGCTGGAGCAGGCACTGCAATCCGTCAACGGACCGTTGGATGCCAATTCCGTGCGCAAGGCCATTAGTGGTGGCCTGCGTCGTTTCGATCAGGGTGGGGATCTGTTCTACGATCAGATCTCTGCCTTGCATAAGACGGTGCGCGGTTCGCATCCGGACGCCGCACTGTATTGGCTGACGCGCATGCTCGATGGCGGCGCCGATCCCCTCTATTTGGCCCGACGTATCGTGCGCATGGCGTGGGAGGATATCGGTCTGGCCGATCCGCGCGCGATGCAGATCGCTAACGATGCAGCTACGACGTTCGAGCGCTTAGGCAGCCCCGAGGGCGAGCTCGCTTTGGCCCAGGCCGTGATCTATCTGGCAGTGGCACCTAAGAGCAACGCAGGCTACATGGCGTACAAGACGGCAGTGGCCTTCGTCAAAACGGATCGGACGCGCGAGGTGCCTCCGCACTTGCGCAATGCGCCGACTGCGCTGATGCGCGAGTTGGGTTACGGCAAGACCTATCGTTACGCGCATGACGAGCCACAGGCCTACGCAGCCGGTGAAACGTATTTCCCTGAAGGTTTGAGCGAGCCGGACTGGTATCGCCCGGTCGATCGCGGACTGGAAATCAAGATCGGCCAGCGTCTGGATTATTTGCGCAAGCTAGATGACGATGCGGACTCCGGTGTCGCATAATCGGAGTCTGTTTCCAATTCGATAGGTCTGTCCAGCTATGCGTCTGTCCGCTCCCAGCTTTCCGATGTTTTTTCTGTCCGTCCTGTTTGGCGGCGCCGGACTGGCGGCACGCTTCGGCTATTTCCCGCAGGCCCGTCCGTTCGAATTCTGGCTGGTCGCCGTTGCCTTTCTGTTCCTGCTGATTGGCACGCTGTTCAACGACCTGTAATCCTCGGCGGTCTGCGCGCGCTGATTAGTCAGCGACGCCGCGGGTCTCCGTCGGCTTGGCTTTGCGGTCACGGAGCATGGCACTCAGCACGATGCCTAAACCGAGAATCGCACCAATGACAAACAGCACAAAGGCCAGGGCAGGGTAGCCGAACAGTCTTGGTCCGGTGTCGGTGCGCATGAGCATGGCCGATGCGAGAATCAGCGACGCCACGATGATGCCGGTACTGATCCGGTTGGCGATCTTCTGCATGTTTTCCATCAGGTGCGATTCTTCGAGCCCTGTCACTTTCACTTGCACGCGATTATCCGCAAGCAACGTGAGTAGGGTAGAGAGCTTCCGGGGCGCACCGCTAACCAGCGCCTGCAGTTCCATCGCATCGGTTGCCATTTTGGCCGGCGAGAAGGCCTGTTTCATGCGCTGACGCATGATGTGCTCGAGATGGCCTTCGACCACGGCTTTGACGTCCATCTCCGGATCGAGTGCATCGCACACGGCTTCGAGATTGAGCAGCGTCTTGCCGAGCAAAGACAATTCGGGCGGCGTGCGCAGTCCGCAGGCAGTGCCCAGTAAAGTCAGATCGAGAACGAGGCGGCCTTCGGAAACTGTGCGTTTGCCGCTGGCCGAATGATAGCGTGCAACGAGTTGGCCGACTTCGCGCTGATAACGGTCAGGCTCAAAGTCTTCAAGTCGCGTGCCCATTGCAACGGACTCGGCAGCCACATCTTCGCCACGACCATCGACAGCAGCGAATAACAGTTTCAGCAATTGCTCGCGACGTTTGGGCGGAATGTGCGCCACCATGCCGAGATCGAGCAGAGCAATGTGTGCATCGGATGTAACCAGCAGATTGCCCGGATGCGGATCGGCGTGGATCTCCCCGTGCACGAATACCTGATCGAGATAGCCGCGCATCACTGCAGCTGCCAGATCACCGAGCGGCTCTTCGGCACGACGCATGCCGCTGATGTCGGTGGCTTTAACGCCATCGATCAGATCCATGGTCAGAACGCGTGATGTGGTCAGATCCCAAGTCGGTTGCGGGATTACCAGCAGAGGTTCACTGGCGAAGTGTTGCCCGAATCGTTCAAGATTTTCAGCCTCGCGGCGGTAATCCAGTTCTGCCAGCAAGGACTTGCGGAACTCGTGCACCCATTCACTGAAACGGATGCGACGACCCATATCGGTCCACTTATCGGCCTTGTCCGCGAGGCCGGAAAGAATATCGAGATCGGTACGGATCAGATCGGTAATGTCAGGTCGCTGCACTTTGACGGCGACTTGCCGCCCGTCACGCAAGGTCGCGCGATGCACCTGCGCAATCGATGCCGAGGCCAACGGTTGCTCATCGAACTCAGTGAAGATCTTGCTGATCTTGACGCCGAGTTCCTGTTCCACGCGCTCACGAACCACCTCAAACGGAAGCGGCGACACGTTGTCCTGAATGCGTTCCAAAGCCACGAGATATTCGGGTGGCACCATGTCCGGTCGTGTCGACAGCGCCTGTCCGATCTTGACGAAGGCAGGACCCAGCGACTCAAGATCATCGACAAATTCCTCAGGGCGGCCCTCAGTGGAGATGTCGGCGGCGTCCTGTATCTCGGTCGCATCGACATCCAAACCGGTAAACACGCCACTGCTGCGGTGCTTGAGGAGGAACTTGAGAATTTGCGCAGCACGGGCAACCGTACCGACTTGTGCAGAAGTGGTCTCGTTCATTGCGGCAATATTTCCGAGGTGAATGTGTCGATGGTGCCAGACTGGGCGCCAAGATGGCGTCAATGCCGAAGCCCTTCTTAGGCGTGCCCGGTGCGCTCGAACGCGTAGAGATCGGAAAGCCGATGGCGTCGGCCTTCAATGTGAGCACGAATAACCTGAGCACCGAGAATGGAGTAGGTGATGCCATTGCCGCCGTAACCCATGGCAAAGTGGATCCGCTCGCCATGTTTGGGGTGGCTGCCAAAGTAGGGCAGTCCATCGGTCGTCTCAGCAAAGGTGCCCGCCCAACTGAATGATGGCGTCCAGTCTGCTTCGGGCAGATAGCGCTGCATTTTCCGCTGTAGCTTCTTCAGATTGGCGGGCAGGAGCATGGACCGCTTGGTCTCGTTATCCACCGCATCGTCTTCACCTCCAATCATGCAACGGCCATCGGGTGTACGGCGCGTGTACAGATACGGACGTGCGGATTCCCACATCAGCGTGTCGTGCATCCATTCGATTTGCGGATCGATGCTAGGTTCCGTGACGTAAGCGTAGGTACTGCGGCACGAGGCGACCTTGACTCCGAGCTGGCGGATTGCCGCGTAGCCGGTGGCCACGATGACGTGGTCTGCGGTAATCGTAGTTCCGTGTTCTGTTTGTGCGATGCATTGACTGCCATCGGTACCCACGCTAACGATCTTTGAGCGGTCGTGTACCGCGACCCCTCGTAGTTGGAGTCCGGCCAATGCTCCGTAGGTGTAGCGGTAAGGATCCATACTGGCCGCGCGAGCAGACAAAATGGCGGCGGGACTGTGTTCGATGCCGTAGCGCTTCTGCAAGTCGTCGGAATCCAGCCATTGCACTTCAAAGCCATGTTGCTTGCGCAACTCCAGCTCCTGTTGCATGGCGTCGACGTCGCGGCGGCGGCTGGCAATATACAGACTGCCTGCTTGCCGGAATGCCGCATCAGGGATCTCTGCCGCCCGTGCTTCTAGCAGGTCTAACGCCTCGAGACATGACTGATATGCAAGTACCGCTGTCGCTTCATCGTATTGCCGGGCGAGCTCCGTCATGGGCGTGTCAATTTCATATTGGAGCAAAGCGGTTGAGGCCGACGTGCTGCCCCAAGCGACATCGCGACCATCAATCACCAGGACCTGGTGGCCGGCATCGGTCAATTCCTGGGCAATCAGGGTTCCGGTGATACCGGCGCCCAGAATGAGGATCTCGGTGCGGACATCGGTCGTGAGTGGTGGAAATGCGGTGGGCAGGCCCGCGTTTACGGACCAGAACGGATAACCGCTGCGTACATCCTTCATTTGAGTTCCTGTGCGCTATGACTCTCTCGCCAATGTAGCGATCCTAATGTGAGCGTGGAATGAGGGTGCCGATATACTGGGCGCTACAGTGATACTGGCGTTGCCCGCTCTTCATTTGTAATTGTACATAATATACATTATGCGAAATAAAGGATTACCCGTTAAAGCACCCCATCAGCGCCTGAGACGCCAAATTCTCACGGTTTTAGCCGCCCTCGTCCTATTGATTGGCGCGCTGGCCGCCTGGTCCTGGTACGCCACGGTTAGTCCGCTGCGGTCTCAGAATCACCAGTCAACGCATCGTGACGGCTATCAGTACACCAACATCCAAGCCGAACCTGCGACGACACGTCCATCGTTCGGTGTGCTCTGGGACTTTCTGTTCAACAAGCCGACCAACACGCGTCCCAACATCACGGTACCGGTTTCGCGTCTGCGGACGCAGGATCTGCTCAACGCACCCGATGGCAGTCTGTACCGTCTTGGACATTCCACCGTGCTAATCAAATTGAACGGCAAGTTCTGGATAACCGACCCGATGTTCTCCAACCGTGCGTCCCCGGTGCAATGGGCCGGTCCATTACGCTTTCACGCGCCGCCGATTTCCGTTGAAGATTTGCCGAAGATTGAAGCGGTCATTCTGTCGCACGATCATTACGACCATCTCGACAGCAACACGATCCGACAGTTGGCAAGCAAGACCAAGTACTACGTGACGCCCTTGGGCGTCGGCGACCGACTGATCGCCTGGGGTATTCCGAAAGCAAGTGTCCGGCAGTTGGACTGGTGGCAATCGGTACGGATTGGCGACATGGAACTGACCAGTACGCCCGCTCAGCATTTCTCGGGCCGCAGTTTGTGGGACCGCAATCAGACGCTCTGGTCTTCATGGGTGTTCAAACAACTGCGCTCAAGCGACCCAAGCAAGTCCCCGATTCGGCTGTATTTTAGCGGTGATACCGGATATTTCAGCGGCTTCAAAGAGATCGGCAAGCGACTGGGCCCGTTTGACATGGCGCTGATGGAAAACGGCGCTTACAACCCGCAATGGCATTACGTGCACATGTTCCCGCAAGAGACCTTGCAGGCATTTCAGGATGTCAACGCACGTGTGCTGGTGCCCGTCCACAACGGCACTTTCGATCTGTCGATGCATGCGTGGGACGATCCGCTAAAGCAGATCACGCAATTAGCGGAAAAACACGGGGTTTCCATACGGACGCCGGTTTTCGGCGAGCGTCTCGACATCCGTTCGCCGGCACCCACCGGTGCCTGGTGGGCCACAGTACCGGGAAAATAAAAGACCGCCTATTGCTAGGCGGCCTTTTGGTGTTGGTCGGGGTAACAGGATTCGAACCTACGACCTCTACGTCCCGAACGTAGCGCTCTACCAGGCTGAGCTATACCCCGAATCGAGCTGACTATGATATCTCAATCGATTCGATTTGCCAAGTGTTTCGGACCGGCAAATCAATAATGAGGCGGTGGTGGCTCCACTGCCCCATCCCCGGTGACCGGAGCCGAAGCCAAGGTCAGACGGAGCTGGCGCAGCTCCTCGGACAGACGGTGCAGCAGCAAGGCGTTGCGCGCCTCGGTGGCACGGGCATCGGCCAGCGCATCGCTGAGCTCTTCGAGATGATGCTCCTGAAACGCCACACGCGATTCGAGATCCGTCAATCGTTGAATGAGATCGTCGCTCATTACGAGTCCGCACGCACAACGGAACGGCCGCGACCGATGCCGTAGTAGGCCACCCCTGCTCCCTCCACTTCCTCGGGATCGTACATGTTGCGGCCGTCAAACACGACGGCATCTTGAAGCTGCGATTGCAGACGGTCAAAACGCGGGGCACGGAATTGCTTCCACTCCGTCACGACAACCAGGCAGTGCGCATCGCTCAAAGCGTCGGTCGCGCTGGCGGCCAGTTCCAAGCCCTGACGATCACCCATCACGCGACGGGTCTCGTCCATGGCTTCCGGATCGTAAGCGGTGACTTCAGCGCCGGCATCGAGCAGTTGCGACAGCAGACGCAAGGAAGACGCCTCACGCATGTCATCGGTATTGGGCTTAAACGCCAGACCCCAAACAGCAACACGCTTGCCGCGTAGTGCATCGGCAGAGCCGTAATGCTTAACCATTAGATCGAACAGATGGTTCTTCTGGCGATCGTTGACGGACTCGACGGCGGTCAGCAGCTCAGCATCGAGATCCACGGACTTGGCGATGCGGCTCAGAGCCTGCACGTCCTTCGGGAAACACGAACCACCGTAACCGGCGCCGGGATATATGAAGTGCCAACCGATACGCGGATCCGAACCGATACCTTTACGCACGTGTTCGATGTCGGCACCGACGCGTTCGGCGATATTGGCCATCTCATTCATGAAAGAGATCTTGGTGGCCAGCATAGCGTTGGCTGCGTATTTGGTCAGTTCGGCTGAGCGCACATCCATCACCACAAAGCGCTCGTGCTGACGGTTGAACGGAGCGTACAGACGCTTGAGCACACGGATGGCTGACTCGTCATCAGAGCCGATGACAATGCGATCAGGGCGCATGCAGTCGTTGACGGCATCGCCCTCTTTCAGGAACTCAGGGTTCGAGCAGACGCTAAACGGAATGTCCGCATTGCGAGCGGCCAGCGCCTTGGCGATGGTGGCGCGTACTTTGTCTGCAGTACCTACCGGCACTGTGGATTTGTTGACGACGACTGCGGAACCTTGCAGATGCTCACCGATCGTTTTCGCAACGGCAAGAACGTACTGCAGATCGGCGCTGCCATCTTCGTCAGGCGGTGTACCGACGGCAATGAAAATCACATCGGCATCCGCGATTGCAGTGGCGGCATCGGTCGTGAAGTGCAGGCGGTCTTCGGCATGATTGCTGATGACCATCGACTCGAGGCCGGGTTCGTAAATCGGAATCTTGCCATTCTGCAGACCGTCTATCTTCTGCTTATCGACGTCGACACATGTCACCACGTGTCCGACTTCTGCCAGACAAGTGCCCGTAACCAAACCCACATAGCCCGTACCGAAAATCGTTGCTCGCATGCTTGCCCCTGCAAATCACCAATAAAAACGGCGGCCAGCAAGTCGCTGACCGCCGTGTTGTCGCCATTATAGCGACTTAACGTTGCGGCATTTGTGCGTCTTTAGGAACGCCCAGACCGACGACTTCAATGTCAAACAGCAGCGTCGCATTCGGCGGAATCGGACCGCCCGGCGTGCCTTGTTCGCCATAAGCCAAGTTGGCCGGAATGAACAGCTTGTACTTGCCGCCCACGCGCATCAGGCCCATGGCTTCGCGCAGACCCGGAACTACGGCCGTCGGTTGGAACAGAGCCGGCTTGTTGCCGTGATCTTGCGAATTGTCGAAGACCTTACCGTCGATCAGCGAACCCTTGTAATGCATTTGCACCACGTCGTTCGGCTTGATCTTGTCGCCGGTGCCTTCCTGGATGACCTGATATTGCAGGCCCGAAGGCGTCGTCACGATGCCCGGCTTCTTGCCGTTTTCAGCCAGGAACTTAGCGCCCTGCTCTGCATTGCGCTTGGAAGCCGCCATCATTTCAGCGATTTGCTTGGCTTGCATCTTTTCGCTCAGACGTTCGCGAATATTCGATGCTTGCTCGTCGGTAACCAGCGACTTGTCGCCGGCGAAACCGGACTTCAGCCCTTTGATCAGGGCATCCATATCGATTTCATCCTTACCCGGTTTCAGCGATTCGGCCATGTCGCGGCCCAGCACATAACCGTACTGTTCCTTTTCATTGCCCAAACCCTTGATGTCTGCCACACCCTCGGCAGCCGTCGCGGTCTTATCACCGGTAGTGGTTTTCTCAGTCTTGTCGCAAGCGGCCAGGCCGCCCATCAGTGCCAGCGACAGCGTCGCGGCGTGAAACACATTCAATTTCATGTAGCTAAATTCTCCGGGTGTAGCGCCGATCAGTTCGGCACGATATTAAGCAGTTCGACGTCAAAGATCAGCGTCGCATTAGGGCCGATCGGACCGCCCGGGCGCGGCGTCGCACCGTAAGCAAGATCAGACGGAATAAACAGGCGGTATTTGCTGCCGACCGGCATCAGACCCAGACCCTCGGTCCAGCCCTTAATGACCTGATCAAGACGGAATTCCGCAGGATCGTTGCGCTTGTACGAGCTATCGAACACCGTTCCGTTAATCAGACGGCCTTCGTAATGGACGCGCACTTTTTGCGAAGGCGTCGGACGCGGACCATCACCCTCGCGCAGGGCAATATATTGCAGACCCGATGCCGTCGTTTTCACGCCGGCCGCAGTCTTGTTACGCGCAAGGAAGGCTGTGCCCTCTGCTTTATTCGTCTCAGCGGCCTTTGCATTGCGTTCTGCCGAGCGCTGTTGCAGCAGTGCTGCAAATTGGCCCAATTGCTCACGTAATTTGGCATCCGACAGTTCCGGCTTACCCGCCAGAGTCGTGCGCACACCGCGATAGACATCTTCGAGCGATACGTCGTTTTTCACGGCATTGAGGCTCGGTCCGATCAGATAACCGGCAGCGACAGCGGCCACATCGTCAGAGGTGATGCCTGCAGGCAACGTCTTGAGATCCGGCTTATCGGAGATCTGCATAAAGATCTTCTCGCCACGCACGGCATCGACGCGCGGCGCCTTGCCGTCGAGGTGTTCGCCTAACAGTTTGACCAGCGTATCGCTATTGACGAAGGCACCCAGGTGGCCGAGCTTGGCCGCGATATTTTGCCCAACGGCATAGCTGTGCATGGAATTGGAACTCTTAGTAGTAGCGGTTGCAGAAGCGGCGGGTGCCGCGGAAGTCTGCGCCAGGACGGGCGTAGCGGCGAACAGTGTGGCCAAGGTCACAAGTCCGATGGCCGAACAGAGGGGAGAACGCAAGCGAATCACTCCGAAAAAGGTTGCAGCAATAGAAAGTCCCCATTGTCAGATGCCCAAGGGGTGGGATCAAGGTGCCGTGAAGACGCCGTTCAGGTTCAAATATTCGCGGCATGACTTCCGACCTATTGTAGCCGTCTGATTAGGTGTTATAGTTACCTACAACACCACCTCAATACAACGGGTCCCAAATGATCACCTTCGGTCAACACAGTGTAACGGCGCTGGCAGGAACGCTCCTCGTGTGGGTTGCTGCAGGGGCTGCCGTGGCCGCACCCGGTACCGCACAATCCGCTGAACGTACGACGGCCCGGTCCGCCTTCGTCTCGACAGCTGCCCGTCCCTCCCTTGCGCAACGCGCCCGCCTGGCCCTGAACCTGGATGCGCAACCGCAACCGGAGTCCCGTTCGTCACGCCGGTCGCCTTCGGCCGTCCGGATGCCCTTCTTTGATTTCCGTAAGGAGCCCCGCTCATGAGCGCCGTCCAATGGAGCGACAGTGCCCCCATTTTTCTTCAACTCAAGCAACGGATAATTGCCATGATGCTTTCCGGTGAACTCAAACCCGGTGATGCCCTGCCCTCCGTGCGCCAAGTCGCGTCGGACTATCAGGTCAACCCCATCACCGTCAGCCGCTCGTATCAGGAACTGGTGCAGGAAGGCCTGGTGGAGAAACGCCGCGGTATCGGTATGTTCGTAACCGAGTCGGCCACCGGTAAGTTGCTCAACGCAGAGCGCGACCATTTTCTCAATGTGGAATGGCCGCATACTCTGGAACGCATGCACCAGCTCGGCATTGACCCTGCTTCCTTGCTGCAAGACTCACAACAACGTTATGGAAAACCTGGCCATGAATGACATCCAAAATGCTTCCGCTGATCTGATCGTCGGCCGTGGCGTCACCAAGCGCTACAAGGACCGCCGCGCCTTGGATTCCATCAACTTTGCCGTGCAGCCCGGACGTATCGTCGGTCTGATCGGACCCAACGGTGCCGGCAAGACCACGCTGCTCAATTCGCTGCTCGGTCTGCAGGATTTCGACGGCGACCTGCGCGTATTCGGTCTCGATCCGCGCACCTCACGCGAGCAACTGATGGAAAACGTCTGCTTTATTGCTGACGTTGCCGTTCTGCCGCGCTGGATCCGCACCCGTCAGGTCATCGACTATGTCGAAGGCGTCCACCCGCGCTTTGACCGTGCCAAGTGCCTGCGCTTTCTGGATCAGGCCACCATCCGCCAGGACATGAAAGTCTCGGAAATGTCCAAAGGCATGATCGTGCAACTGCATCTGGCGCTGGTGATGGCCATCGACGCGAAGCTGCTGGTGCTCGATGAGCCCACGCTCGGCCTGGATATCCTGCACCGGAAGCAGTTCTACAAGCGCCTGCTCGAAGACTACTTTGATGAGGACAAGACCATTCTGATCACCACGCACCAGGTGGAAGAAGTGGAATCGATCCTGACCGATGTCATCTTTATCGATCACGGCAAGATTGCGTTGCAAACTTCGCTGGATGTGATGGGCGAGCGTTATACGCAGGTGCTGACTTCCGCTGATCAGGTGGAAGCGGCTCGTGCACTCAAGCCCATCAGCGAACAGTCCATGCCGTTCGGTAAGTCTATCTTTGTTTTTGACGGCGCTGACCGCGCTGCTCTCGCCACCCTCGGCGAAGTTCGCACGCCGAGCGTCGCTGATCTGTTTGTTGCCACCCTGAAAGGAGAAGTCGCATGAATGCCGCCGCTCTAAATGAACGACCTGCGGTTCGTGCATCCCACCGCAATTCCCGGTTCCTGACGCTGTTAAAGCGGGAGATCTGGGAGCACAAGGGTGCCGTGGTATGGGCCCCGGCCATCTTGGCTGCTGTGCAAGTTCTGGTGACGGCTGTCACTTCCGCGGTTGCTTATGCGCGTTTTCACGGTGAAACCGGTGATGTGACCATCAACGGTCAGCACATGGAGTTCACGGTCAACAGCCTCAACGGTATCGTCAGCAAGCTCGACGGCAACGATCTGGCCAAGGCCGGCAAAGCGCTGGACATGCTCTACTATGCAGCTTCCATGTGGCCGCTGCTGCTGGCGGGTATCGTTGCGTTCTTCTACTGCATCGGCGCCATTTACGATGAGCGTAAAGACCGCAGCCTGCTGTTCTGGAAGTCGATGCCGGTATCGGACCGCGACACGGTGGTCAGCAAAGCAGTCATGGCCCTGGTGATCATTCCCGGAACTGCGATGTTAGTCAGTGCAGCATTGGTACTGGTCTACGCAGCTCTGGTCAGCATTGCCTGTCTGTTTGTCGGTGTGTCGCCGCTGATGGTTTGGCAACACAGCAATCCGTTTGGCGTGATCGCCAGCGTGTTTGCCGGCCTGCCGCTGCATGCCTTGTGGGCCTTGCCTGCTGCCGGATGGCTGTTGCTCTGCTCGGCTTATGCCAAGCGCGTCCCGCTGTTGTGGGCCATCGGTCTGCCGCTGCTGGTCGGCCTGATCATTGTCTGGATCGAATCGGGTAGTTCTTTTGGCGCCTCCAGTGCCATCACGGAAAATTACTTCCACCACATCGTCTATCGAATCCTGCCGGGTATCGTGCCGGGAAGCTTTGCGCCGTCCCTGGGTGAGATCGACATCATGGGTCACAACGACCTGATGCCCTATTCGCTGCCGGTTCTGGGCGAAATGTATCGCCTGCTGCTGAAGCCTGAACTGTGGGCGGGTGTGATTGCCGGTGTTGGCATGATCAGCCTGGCCATCCGCCAACGTCGCCACGCCGGCGCTCTGTAAAGCACTCTGCAAAGGAATGAAAATCATGAACCACGTACTCGCACATACATTGCTCGTCTCTGCACTGATGGGTTCACTCACCGGCTGCTCGGACAATAAAGTGCAGGAACAGAAAGCTGAAAGCGTCCGCGTTGCCGTTGAGTCCAAGGTGCATGAAAAGATCGGTGACGGTATCGAAATTCATGGCGACAACATCCGCTTTAAGAATGACAACCTGGTCCTGAAAGCTGACGGTCAGCCGGAAGCGTTAATCTCAGCCGATGGCAAGCTGACCATCGATGGCAAGCCGGTGTCCTTGACTGCGCAGCATCAGCAACTGGCCGCTACCTTGCATCAGCAAAGCAAGCAAGTTGCGGCCGATGCCGTCAATATCGCCGGTGATGCCGTAGGGGTTGCATCGACTGCAATGTCCCAAGGTGTGCGCATGGCCATTAGCTCCATTATTAAGGGCGACGATCCGAAACGCGAAGCCGAATTTGAACAGAAAATCGAAAGCACGGTCAAAGAGCGCATCAAGCCGGCCGCAATCGCGATTTGCAAATCCACCAACGCGATGCAGACGACGCGCAAGCAACTGGCAGACCAAGTTGCCGAATTTAAGCCCTATGTCGGTGACAGCGATCGTTGTGATCCGGTTGAAATCGAGCGTGAGTTCGCATCAAAAGAAACTACAGACCACCCTTCGTCAACTCAGTAGGATCCAGCAGACGAATCAGATCGGCCTCTTTGAGGTCGGTCAGTTCGCGAGCCACATCCAACACGGAACGCCGCTCTGCATACGCCTTCTTGGCAATGCGAGCGGCGTTTTCGTATCCGATCACCGGATTGAGTGCCGTCACCAGAATCGGGTTGCGATTGAGCGCGTGGGCCACTTCGTCGTGGCGAATGACCAAACCATTGATGGCATCATCGGTCAGCTGACGCATTGCATTGCTCAGCAGTCGCACGCTCTCGAGCATTTCGCCTGCAAGCAGCGGCAACATCACATTGAGCTGGAAATTACCGCTCTGCCCGGCGATGCTGACGGAATGATGCGCACCCATGACGCGGGCGCAGATCATGGCCACCGCCTCCGGGATCACCGGATTGACCTTGCCCGGCATGATGGAACTGCCCGGTTGCAACGCGGGCAACTCAATCTCGCCTAGACCCGACAAGGGGCCGGAGTTCATCCAACGAAGGTCATTAGAGATTTTCATCAGCGCCACCGCCAGCGCGTTGAGCTGCCCGGAGAACTCGACCAGATCATCCTGGGCGGCAATGCCTTCGAACTTGTTGTCAGCCGATTCAAACACCAGGCCGGTTGCGGTGTTCAAGGCCTTGGCCATGGCGTGACCGAAGCGGATATCGCTGTTGAGCTCGGTACCGATGGCCGTGCCGCCAATCGGCAAGCGTCGAATACGTTTGAGAGTGTCCTCGATCCGGTCTGTGGCGCTGGATAGCTGCGCGGCCCACGTGCCGAATTCCTGCGCAAAGGTCAACGGCACCGCATCCATTAAATGAGTGCGACCGGTCTTGGCAACTTTAGTGAGCTGACGCGCGCGACGTGTGATGACCCGACGCAAATGCTTTAAGGACGGCAGCAGCTCCTCGTCGGCGGTCAGGCGAATGGCGATGCGGATCGCGGTGGGAATTACATCGTTCGAGGACTGGCCGAAATTCACATGATCATTGGGATGCACGGAGTAACGACCACTGTGACTGGCCAGATGCGCGATCACCTCATTGGCATTCATGTTGCTTGAGGTGCCCGAGCCGGTCTGATACAGATCGACCGGGAACTGATCGTCGTGATCACCACGCGCGACGGCCATGGCGGCCGTTTCGATGGCGCGTGCCGGCCCTTTGCGCAGGTAGCCATGTTCGGCATTGACGGCGGCGGCGCAGGCCTTGATCAGACCCAAGGCGCGGATCAGCGGACGCGGGATGCGCTGGCCGGAGAAGCGGAAGTTCCGGATGGCCCGCTGCGTGCTCGCGCCCCACAGTGCTGAGGCCGGGACCTCGAGCGGGCCCATGCTGTCGGACTCGATGCGGACGTTGTTCTTGGCCTTGGTCATGGCAGGTTCCCGTGCGGATATCAATTTCAGAATAGCCGAGCCGGGGCATCCCGAGTGGGCGTTACAATGGAGTCCCGAAATTGCACCACATCCACTGTTAAGGAAGTCATCATGTCCGCGTTTTCCGTGATCGAGTCTCAACTGCTGGCGCTATCGCCCCTGGACGGCCGGTATGCAGGCAAGGTCGACGCCCTGCGTCCCCTGTTCTCGGAATTCGGCCTGATCCAGGCCCGGGTCAAGGTCGAAGTGGAATGGCTGATTGCGCTCGCCGCCGACGATGGCATTGCCGAGCTGCCGGCCTTTGCTGATGCGCAGATCGGTCGCCTACGTGCCTTTGCCGATGGCCTCTCCATCAAGCAGGCAGTGCGGGTCAAGGAAATTGAACGCACCACCAATCACGACGTGAAGGCGGTGGAGTACCTCATTAAAGAGGCGCTGCGTGACGACGCCGAACTCGCACCCAAGCTCGAATTCGTGCACTTCGCCTGCACCTCGGAAGACATCAACAACCTCAGCTATTCGCTGATGCTCAAAGGCGCCCGTGACCAAGTGCTGCTGCCGCAGATCGATGCGCTAATCGCCAATCTGCGTGACATGGCTCATGAGTTTGCGAATGTCCCGATGCTGTCACGCACCCATGGCCAGACCGCATCGCCCACCACCGTCGGCAAAGAAATCGCCAATGTCGTCGCCCGCTTGCAGCGTCAGCGTCAGGTGCTTGCCGAGCTGCCGGTGCCGGGCAAGATCAACGGCGCCGTCGGCAACTTCAATGCCCATCAGATTGCCTACCCCGAAGTGGACTGGCGTGCCTTCTCCAAGGCCTTTGTGACCTCGCTGGGTTTGAGCTGGCAGCCCTACACCACGCAGATTGAACCGCACGATGGCATCGCCGAATACTGTGACGTGCAACGCCGCATCAACACGATCCTGATTGATTTCAGCCGGGACGTCTGGGGCTACATCTCGCAGGGATACTTTAAGCAGGCGCTGCGCGCCGGCGAGGTGGGCTCTTCGACCATGCCGCATAAGGTCAACCCGATCGATTTTGAAAATGCCGAAGGCAATTTGGGCATCGCCACCGCATTGCTCGAACATTTCGCACACAAGCTGCCGATCAGCCGTTGGCAACGCGACCTGACGGACTCCACAGTGCTGCGCGCACTCGGCGTCGGTTTCGGTCATGCGGTCATCGGATACGACGCGCTGCAACGCGGCCTGGGTAAACTCAGCCTCAACGAAGAGCGTCTCGCAACGGACTTGGATCAGTCGTGGGAAGTGTTGGGCGAGGCCATCCAAACCGTGATGCGCCGTTACGGCATTGAGAACCCCTACGAAAAGCTCAAGGATCTGACGCGCGGTCAGGGCATCACGCCGGAGAGCCTTCGTGTATTTATTGAGGCGCAGGACATTCCCGCCGATGCCAAGCAACGCCTGCTCGATCTGACGCCCGGCAGTTATATCGGTCTGGCCCGCGAACTCGCGCAGGATATCTGAGCGTGACTGCCGCATTGCCGTTCGAGGTCGATGCAAGCGCGCAGCAACCGTTGGGCATGACGCCCGCCGAGTTTCTGCGGGACTACTGGCAAAAGCGTCCGCTGCTGATTCGGAATGCGTTTCCGGGCTTTGAATCGCCGCTGGAACCCGAGGATCTGGCCGGCCTAGCTTGCGAAGAACTGGCGCTCTCGCGTCTGATCCAGCACGATGCCGAAGGCACGCAATGGCAGGTCGAACACGGCCCCTTCCCCGAGGAGAAGTTCCCGGGACTCGGCGATAAGAACTGGACGCTACTAGTCCAGGACGTTGATAAGTGGGATGCCGAAGTCGCTTCCCTTCTCGATGCCTTCTCCTTTCTGCCGCGCTGGCGCATTGACGACATCATGATCTCGTTCGCAGCCACCGGCGGTAATGTCGGTGCGCACGTCGATCATTACGATGTGTTCCTGCTGCAAGGCCAAGGTCAACGTCGCTGGGAGATCGATGCATCGATGGCCATGCACGGCACCCTGCCCGACCTGGCCTTCCGCGATGACGTGGAACTGAAACTGCTGCGCACGTTTACGGCGACGCATGCCTGGACCTTGAATCCCGGCGACATGTTGTATCTGCCACCCGAGGTGCCGCATCACGGCGTGGCTGTGAACCCGTGCCTTACCTACTCAGTCGGCATGCGGGCCCCCAGTCAGGCCGATCTGATTGGCGACTTTGCCGATCGCCTGACCATTGAACTCGGCGAAGAACAACGCTACACCGATCCGGATCTGCAACCGCCAACGGACCCGCGCGAAATCGACGCCGCTGCACTTCAGCGCGTGCGTCAGGCGATGAAGGCCTTACTGGAGTCCCCCGATGGCGCGCTCGAGGACTGGTTCGGCCGCTTCATCACGGCCTATCGCAATCCGGGTGACATCATGCCATCCGAAGAGCAGCCCGACCGTACGGCCATCGACATTGCCTTGGGTGGTGGCTTGCGACTGCAGCGCCATCCGTGGTCCAACATGGCGTGGCGACAAATCAACGCCAATCAGGCGCAGCTCTTCTTTAATGGCGAAGCGATCACGATGCATCCGAACGGTGCCGCGCGCCTCGCTGCCCTGCAAACACTCGACCGCCGCACATGGAAGGAATTGCCGAACGATGCACAGGAAGCCGTGGTCCAATTGTTCGCTGCAGGTCAATACGCATTGGAACCCCCATAAGCGGGCCATTCAGTGCGCCTTGGGGTATAATTCTGAATCGCTTGCGGCACCGCAATGCAGGCGCAAATTCTGATCTCTTAAGCTGAAAATCCGACGTGGACAGTCTCCTAAAGCAGTTCCGGCAATCCTCGCAGCTCGGCGCCAACGCCGCCTTTATTGATGATTTGTACGAGTCATGGCTCGTCGATCCCGACAGTGTCGATGCTCAATGGCGTCAGTACTTTGACGGTCTCAAAGGCCGCGAAGCCGGTGATATTCCCCACTCCGCAGTGATCGAGGAAGTACGTGCGGCTGCTCGCTCTGCCGGCAAGCCCGGTGCTGCTGGTGCCGGTAGCTCCCGTGGCGCTGCCACCGGTGAGAATTCGGCACAGTACAACGTGGGCCGCCTCATTCACGCCTATCGTGCACGTGGCCACCTGTTCGCCAACATCGATCCGCTGGGTCTGTGGCAAAAATCGACCGCGCAGGATCTGACTCTCGAATTCCACAACCTCTCCGCTGCCGACTTGGATACCGAGTTCGCCACGGGCGGTATCGGTGGCCGCGAGCAAATGAAGCTCCGCGATCTCATCGCCTGGATGGACAAGGCCTATACCGGTTCGATCGGTGCCGAGTTCATGCACATCGATGACACCGAGCAACGTTACTGGCTGATTGATCGCATCGAAAAGGCCGGCGGCGAAGGCCGTTACTCGCGTACCCCGGAACAGAAGAAGCGCATCCTCGAGCGTCTGATTGCCGCCGATGGTCTTGAGCGTTATCTGGGCACCAAGTACGTGGGTCAAAAGCGCTTCTCGCTCGAAGGCGGTGACGCACTGATCCCGCTGCTCGACGACCTGATTGCCCGCTCTGGCAGCAAGGGCGTGCAGGAAATCGTGCTGGGCATGGCCCACCGCGGTCGCCTCAATGTGCTGGTCAACACCCTCGGCAAGCCGCCGCGCAAACTGTTTGACGAGTTCGAAGGTAAGTTCGAGCACGATCCGGTTGCCAACGCCGGTGACGTGAAATATCACATGGGCTTCTCGGCCGATGTTGCGAGCCCGGGCGGCCCGGTGCATTTGGCACTGGCGTTCAACCCGTCGCATTTGGAAATCGTCAATCCGGTGGTTGCAGGTTCGGTGCGTTCGCGTCAGGATCGTCGCGCCGACAAGGCACAGCAGCAGGTCATGGGCGTGCTGATTCATGGCGACGCGGCCTTCGCAGGGCAAGGCGTGAACATGGAACTGTTCCAGATGTCACAGGCTCGCGGCTTTAAGGTCGGCGGCATTGTGCACATCGTGATCAATAACCAGATCGGCTTTACTACTTCGTACACCGAAGATGCCCGCTCCACACCGTATTGCACAGACGTCGCTCGCATGGTCAATGCACCGGTGTTCCACGTCAACGGTGATGACCCCGAGGCCGTGCTGTTCGCTACCGAAATCGCGCTCGATTACCGCGAACGTTTCGGTCGTGATGTCGTGATCGATCTGGTCTGCTATCGCCGTAACGGCCATAACGAGGCCGACGAACCGGCAGCAACGCAACCTGTCATGTATCGCGTGATTCGTGCGCACAAGCGTCCGGCTGAGATGTATGCCGAACGTCTGGTTGCCGAAGGCGTGATCGGCGCCAACGACTTTGCCGCGATGTCCGATGCCTACCGCGACAAACTGGATGCCGGTGAACGCACCACGGAACTGGCAGAAGTCGAGCACGATGAGCTAACCGCAACCTGGAAGAATCTGCTGCAAGGCAAGATGACCGACAAGTTCGATGCCGGTGTGCCCAAGGCCAAGCTCACTGAACTTGCCACCCTGATCAACGCCGTGCCGGACAACCTCAAGTTGCATCCGCGCGTGGCCAAGATTTACGAAGACCGTCGCAAGATGACGGTTGGCGAACTGCCGGGCGACTGGGGCTTTGCCGAGAATCTGGCGTACGCCACGCTGATCGATCAGGGTTATCGTCTGCGCCTGGTCGGTCAGGACTGCGGTCGAGGTACGTTCTTCCACCGCCATGCAATCCTGCACGAGCAAACCAACGACGAATACGTGCTGCCGTTGCGCCGCCTCGTATCCAATCCGAACCAAGTCACCATCATCGACTCGCTGCTGTCCGAAGAGGCCGTGATGGCCTTCGAATACGGCTATTCGAGCACCGATCCGAACACGCTGGATATCTGGGAAGCGCAATTCGGCGACTTCGCTAATGGCGCGCAAGTGGTGGTCGATCAGTTCCTGTCGTCGGGCGAAGCCAAGTGGGGTCGCCTCAGCGGTCTGGCGCTGTTCCTGCCGCACGGTTACGAAGGCCAAGGCCCGGAACACAGCTCGGCGCGTCTCGAACGTTACCTGCAGCTGTGCGCATTGAACAACATGATCGTATGCACGCCGACCACTCCGGCGCAGGCGTATCACATGATTCGCCGTCAGATGATGATGACCACGCGCAAGCCGCTGGTCGTGATGACACCCAAGTCGCTGCTGCGTCACAAGCTGGCAGTGTCCAGCCTCGAAGACATGGCCGATGGCAGCTTCCGTACCGTCATCGGCGATACGCGTCTTAAGGACACGGCAGCCGCACGCAAGAAGGTACGTCGCGTCGTGGTCTGCGGTGGCAAGGTCTATTACGATCTGATCGAAGCCGCCGACAAGGCCGGTGCGGACGACATTGCCATCGTGCGTGTTGAACAGCTGTATCCGTTCCCGCGTGCAGAGCTGCAAGCCGAGCTCGATAAATATCCTGCTGCCACCGAAATGGTCTGGTGTCAGGAAGAACCGATGAACCAAGGTGCGTGGTATCAGATTCGCCACCACCTGCAGGCTTGTGCCGGTTCGCGTGCATTGGGTTATGCCGGCCGCGTCCGTTCCTCCTCGCCTGCCGTTGGCCACCTCAGCGATCACGTTGCCGAACAGGAGGCCTTGCTGGCCGCCGCGTTAACCGGCGACGTGAACGAAAACGATCTTGACGAATAAGTTCCACACAGGACCCCTCCCATGAGCATCGAAATCAAAGTCCCCGTTTTGCCCGAGTCCGTGTCGGACGCCACCATTGCCACCTGGCATAAAAAAGTCGGCGACGCCGTCAAGCGCGACGAAAACATTGTTGACCTCGAAACCGACAAGGTCGTGCTCGAAGTGCCGGCCCCGGCCGATGGCGTGATCAAGGAACTGAAAGTTGAGGAAGGCGCCACCGTCAATTCTCAACAGGTCATCGCCGTGATCGAAGAAGGCGCCGTTGCTGCGGCTCCGGCACCTGCCACTGCAGAAGCTCAGCCTGCTGCCGGCGCTCAGGAAGTGCAGCCGAAGGCCGAGGCCGCCAAGGCTCAAGCCGCTGCTCCGGCGAGCAACACGCCGGCACCGGTCACCTCCTCTGCTTCGGCTGCAGGCGTGAACACGCTGCCGCCGGGTGCACGCTTCGAAGCCATCACCACCGGTACGAATCCGGCCGACGTGCAAGGCACCGGTCGCCGCGGCGCCGTCACCAAGGAAGACATCGTCAACTTTGCAACCGGCAAGACGCCGGGCGTCAAGGGCGGTGCCCGTCCTGAAGAACGCGTGCCGATGACGCGCATGCGCACTCGCATCGCTGAGCGCCTGATGCAATCCAAGGACTCGATCGCCATGTTGACCTCGTTCAACGAGGTGAACCTGTCCAAGGTCATGCAGATGCGTAAGCAACTGGGCGAACAGTTCCAGAAGGATCACGGCGTCAAGCTCGGCTTCATGAGCTTCTTTGCCAAGGCCGCTGCCAACGCACTGCGTAAGTATCCGATCATCAATGCCTCGGTTGATGGCAACGACATCATCTATTACGGTTACGCCGATATCTCCATCGCTGTGTCCACCGATCGCGGTCTGGTCACGCCGGTTCTGCGTAGCGTTGAGCACATGGGCTTTGCCGACATCGAAAAAGCCATCGGCGATTACGCCACCAAGGCTCGCGACGGCAAGCTGACGCTGGATGATCTGCAAGGCGGTACCTTCACGATCACCAACGGCGGTACCTTCGGTTCGCTGATGTCCACCCCGATCGTCAACCCGCCGCAATCGGCCATCCTGGGCATGCACGCCATCAAGGAGCGCGCCATTGTCGAGAACGGTCAGGTCATCGCGGCTCCGATGATGTATATCGCCCTGTCGTACGATCACCGCATCATCGACGGTAAGGACGCCGTACTGTTCCTGGTTGATATCAAGAACCAGCTTGAAAACCCGGAACGCATGCTGCTCGGCATGTAATTAGAGGACTGCATCATGGTAGAACAACAGCAATTCGACGTCGTCGTCATCGGTGCCGGCCCTGCCGGTTATCACGCCGCCATTCGTGCCGCGCAACTGGGTCTTAAGGTTGCCTGTATCGATGCCGCTCTCGGCAAAGACGGCCAACCGGCGCTCGGTGGCACCTGCCTGCGAGTCGGCTGCATTCCGTCCAAGGCACTGCTCGATTCGAGCCGTCAGTTCTGGAACATGGGTCACCTGTTCGGCGAACACGGTATCGCCTTCAAGGATGCGCAAGTCGATGTCCCGACCATGATCGGTCGTAAGGACAAGATCGTTAAGCAGTTCACCGGCGGTATCGCCATGCTGTTTAAAGCCAACAAGGTCACGCCGTTCTACGGCTTCGGCACGCTGCACGCCGGCAATGTGGTCAAGGTCAAGCAACACGAAGGTTCCGAAGTCGAACTCAAAGGCACCAATGTCATCATTGCGGCCGGTTCGGATTCGATTGAACTGCCGTTTGCCAAGTTCGACGGCGACACCATCGTCGACAACGTCGGTGCACTGAATTTTGAATCCGTGCCCGAACGTCTGGGCGTGATCGGCGCCGGCGTCATCGGTCTGGAACTGGGTTCCGTGTGGAATCGTTTGGGCTCCAAGGTCACGGTGCTCGAAGCCGCCCCGACCTTCCTGGGCGCCGCCGATGCCGAGGTCGCCAAGGCTGCAGGTCGCGAATTCAAGAAGCAAGGTCTGGACATCATCGTCGGTGCCAAGGCCTCGAACGTTGAAGTCGGCGGCAAAGGCAAGAAGAAAGAAGTCACCATCTCCTACACCGATGCCAAGGGTGAGCAAACGCTGGTCGTCGATAAGCTGCTGGTTGCTGTCGGCCGCCGTGCTGCCACCAAGGGTCTGCTGGCCGAAGATTGCGCCGTGAAGGTCAACGACCGCGGCCAGATCGAAGTCGATGAGCACAACCACACCGGCGTCGATGGCGTCTGGGCTGTAGGTGACTGCGTGCGCGGCCCGATGCTGGCCCACAAGGGTTTTGAGGAAGGCATCGCCGTTGCCGAACTGATCGCCGGTCTGCCGGGTCACGTCAACTTCGACACCATTCCGTGGGTGATCTACACCGAACCGGAAATTGCATGGGTCGGCAAGACCGAAGAACAGCTCAAGGCAGAAGGTGTTCCTTACAAGGTCGGCACTTTCCCGTTTGCTGCGGTGGGTCGCGCTGTGGCGATGGCCGAACCGGCCGGTTTCGCCAAGGTCATTGCCCACGCCGAAACCGATCGCGTTCTGGGTCTGCACCTGGTTGGCGCGATGGTGTCGGAGCTGGTGCACGAAGGCGTCCTCACCATGGAATTCAGCGGCTCGGCCGACGACCTGGCACGCATCTGCCATGCTCACCCGTCCATGTCCGAAGCGATTCACGACGCGGCCATGGCCGTCGCCAAGCGTGCGATCCATAAAGCCAACTAAGCTCGCGGTTCGCCGCTAAGTTCAACATGGGCCTTTCCGGCAGCGGACGGGCCCATTGTTTTTCGGGGAGATGATTTCAGTGATTCAAAGTATCTGCGTCTATTGCGGCAGCAATTCCGGTCGCGATCCGCGTTATACCGCAGCCGCCACCGAGCTGGGCACAGTGCTGGGACAGCAGGCGCGTCAGTTGGTTTACGGCGGCGGCAATGTCGGCCTAATGGGCACCGTTGCGGATGCCGCACTATTGGCCGGTAGCGAAGTGATTGGTGTGATTCCGGAATCCCTGATGCAATGGGAAGTTGCCCATCACGGACTCACACGTCTCGAAGTGGTCGACACGATGCACGCGCGCAAGATGCGCATGTTCGATATCGCCGAAGGCTTCATCGCGATGCCGGGCGGATTCGGCACGCTCGATGAAATGTTCGAAATGCTGACCTGGCGTCAGATCGGTATTGCCGATAAGCCCTGCGCATTCTGGAACGTCAACAATTACTGGAGCCCGCTGCGCGATATGCTCGATCACATGGTTGCCGAAGGATTCCTGCATCCCGATCAGCGCAACGATCTCTACTTCGGCGACTCCCTGCCCGAGCTTCTGCAGTGGATGGATGCCTATCAGCCGATTCAAGTGGACAAGTGGCTCGACGGCAAACGCCGCGATGCCAATCTGCGCTAATTCTTTTCGGAGTCCTACGTCATGACCACCTTTAACGCCTTCCGAATTCACAGCGACGAGCAAGGCTATCGCGCCGGCATCGAACCCATGACCATCGACGCACTCAGCCCCGGTGAAGTCGTCATTCGCGTCGCGTATTCGTCGGTGAACTATAAGGATGCGCTGGCCGGCACCGGTCGCGGCAAGATCCTTCGTCAGTTTCCGTTGAACGGTGGTATTGACGTTGCGGGCTATGTGGTCGCATCGACGGATCCTGCCTATCGCGAAGGCGATGCCGTGCTCTGCACCGGTAGCGGTCTCAGTGAAACGCGCGACGGCGGTTATGCGCAATATGCGCGACTGCAGTCCGAGTGGACGATTCCCCTGCCGGCCGGCATGAGCCTGCGCGAGGCGATGATCCTGGGCACCGCCGGTTTTACTGCAGCGCTGGCTCTGTTTCGCATGATCGAGAACCGTCAGACGCCTTCGATGGGTCCGCTCGCCGTGACCGGCGCCACCGGTGGCGTAGGCTCCATAGCCTGCGCGATTTTCAGTCAGGCCGGTTTCGAAGTGTGCGCGGTCAGCGGCAAACCCGAACAGGCCGATTACCTGCGTTCGATGGGCGCCACTAGCATCGTCGGTCGTGATGCATTGAACACGCAACGTCCAATGGAATCCGCGCGCTTTGGCGGCGGTCTGGATAATGTCGGCGGTCCGATGTTGGCCAGCCTGATCGCGCAAACCGCGCCCTACGGCAATGTCGCCTCCGCAGGTCTTGCAGCGACGGCCGATCTGCCGATCACGGTCATGCCCTTCATCATCCGCGGCGTGAGCCTGTTGGGTGTCGCGTCGGCCGGTACGGCTCGCGACATTCGTGAAGCGATCTGGGAACGATTGGCAGGCCCCTGGAAGCCGCAACAGCTCGACGCCATGTGCACACGTGAAGTGACGCTAGAAACGCTGCCTTCGGTGTTCGAAAACATGTTGGCCGGCGGATCGCTGGGACGCACGCTCGTCAGGATTGACGAATCGCTGCCGTAAGTTCCGCTGACAAATGTTTGTCTGAGGCCTGCGCAATCTCAAGGACGTGTGCGACATCAGCACTGCCAAAGACGGCGCTACTTATACCGGGGTTGCTCAGCACATAGGCGAAGGCCGCCTGGGCGGGCGTCATTTCACTCTGTGTTGACAGAACATCACGCACCGGTCGTGCGGCTTCTGCCAAACGTCGCGCGGAGGGTTTCAACTTGGCCCGCGCCAGATACCACCAATCTTTTTTGTTGCGCATGGGCCGCGGCGGCAGCACATGGCCTTGCCCCAGCACGGTACCGGCAATGACGCCAAGCCCGGCTGCATGCATTTGCCCGATAATTTCTTCGCGATGACGAGCCGCGGGGCCGTAATCGATCAGTGCGACATCGAACACATCGCGATGCGCGCACAGCCACTGCATGTCGGATTCTGTATGTGTGTTTACACCGATGGCACGAATGCGCCCGGTTTCGCGCAAGCACTGCAAACCGCGCAGCAACTCATCGGTCGCATCGGCCTGCGTGAATCCATGCAGGAAAAACATATCCAAGTAGTCGCACTGCAGATTCGCTATCGACTGACCGATTCCGGCTTGGATATTGGTCAGCGAAAAATCTTTACGCTCGCGAGTCCAGAGATTACTGAGCGCACCGGCCGGTGTCAGCGTGCCGCCCTTGGATGAGAGTATCCACTGATCACGCGCTACTTGGCGAAAAATCGGTTGCAGCAGACGGCCTAGACGCGGCTCCGCATGAAAGCCACTGTAATTGCGTCCGGTATCGATGAAGCGGATACCGGCATCGGTAACTGCTTGCAGCACCTTGGCCGCCATCGGTTCCGGAAAACGGGTGTCACCCCAGAACCCGGAA
Source organism: uncultured Lysobacteraceae bacterium (assembly GCA_936911875.1). GTDB lineage: Bacteria > Pseudomonadota > Gammaproteobacteria > Xanthomonadales > Xanthomonadaceae > Aquilutibacter. Next base: position 215,892 of record CAKZGB010000006.1, on the reverse strand, counting down.
GCCCCGAAGCCAATCTGGGTGAGAGAGATCCCGCTTTTACCCAGCGGTCTAAGTGCAAGTGTCACCGGCCGAAAAGCAACGGACTCGCAGCACGGGGATCCATGCATGCGGCAAAGAAAAGGGCCATCAAGGCATTGGGTATGCGCTTCATGGCCCTATCCTATCGCGAATTAGCGGGTTCGGTTATGCAACCTTGCTCGCGGCGTCGCGGTATTCCGGGATCTGATCAAAGTTCATGTAGCGATAGATCTCAGCGCCTTGCTGATTGACCACTTCGATCTCGGCCATGTATTCCTCACGAGTCGGAATGCGGCCCAGGCGCGAGCAGATGGCAGCCAGTTCAGCCGAACCCAAATACACGTTGGTATTGCGGCCCAGACGGTTCGGGAAGTTACGCGTCGAGGTGGAGAACACCGTAGCGCCTTCGCGAGCTTGAGCCTGGTTACCCATGCACAAGGAGCAGCCCGGCATCTCCATGCGGGCACCGGCTGTACCGAACGTGGCGTAAACGCCTTCCTCGGTCAGTTCCGATGCGTCCATCTTGGTCGGCGGGGCGACCCACAGACGCGTCGGGATGTCGCGTTCGCCGTTCAGCAGCTTGGCGGCGGCACGGAAGTGACCGATGTTGGTCATGCACGAACCGATAAACACTTCCTCGATCTTGCTGCCGGCGACGTCGGAAAGCGTCTTGACGTCATCCGGATCGTTCGGGCAAGCCACGATCGGCTCTACGATTTCATTGAGGTCGATTTCAATGACGGCAGCGTATTCGGCATCGGCATCGCCTTCCATGAGTTGCGGATTGGCGACCCAGGCTTCCATGGCGTCGATACGACGTTGCAGCGAACGCGGATCGGAATAGCCCTCGGCAATCATCCAACGCAGCAGCGCAATGTTGCTGTTGAGATATTCGATGATCGGTTCTTTGTCGAGCTTGACGGTACAACCGGCTGCCGAACGTTCGGCCGAGGCATCGGTCAGTTCGAAGGCTTGTTCGATCTTGAGTTGCGGCAGGCCCTCGATTTCGAGAATGCGGCCGGAGAAGATGTTCTTCTTGCCTTGCTTGGCCACCGTCAGCAGGTCTTGCTTGATGGCGTACAGCGGAATGGCATTGACCAGGTCACGCAGCGTGACGCCCGGTTGCATCTCACCCTTGAAGCGGACGAGCACGGATTCGGGCATGTCCAGCGGCATGACGCCGGTGGCGGCAGCAAACGCCACCAGACCCGAACCGGCCGGGAACGAAATGCCGATCGGGAAACGGGTGTGCGAGTCGCCGCCGGTGCCGACCGTATCGGGCAGCAGCATACGGTTCAACCAGCTGTGGATGATGCCATCGCCCGGGCGCAGCGAAATACCGCCACGGTTGGAGATGAAGTCCGGCAGCGTGTGATGCGTGATCACGTCGACGGGCTTGGGATAAGCGGCGGTGTGGCAGAACGACTGCATCACCAAGTCGGCGCTGAAGCCCAGGCAAGCCAGATCCTTGAGCTCATCGCGGGTCATCGGACCGGTGGTGTCTTGCGAGCCGACCGAGGTCATGCGCGGTTCGCAGTAGGTGCCCGGACGGACGCCCTTGCCTTCCGGCAGACCGCAGGCCTTGCCCACCATCTTTTGCGCGAGCGTATAGCCCTTGCCGGAATCGGCCGGGTTGTGCGGCAGACGGAACAGATCCGATGCCGGCAGACCCAGTGCTTCACGAGCCTTGGCAGTCAGACCGCGACCGATGATCAGCGGGATGCGGCCACCGGCGCGCACTTCGTCCAGCAGCACGTCGGACTTGAGTTCGAACTTGGCAATTTCCTTGCCGTCCTTGAGTGCGACGCCATCGTATGGGCGAAGCTCAATGACATCGCCCATGTTCATATCGGACACGTCGAGTTCGATCGGCAGAGCGCCGGCGTCTTCCATGGTGTTGTAGAAAATCGGAGCGATCTTGCTACCCAGACACACACCGCCAAAACGCTTGTTCGGGATGTACGGAATGTCATCGCCCGTCCACCACAGCACCGAGTTGGTGGCCGACTTACGCGAGGAACCGGTACCGACCACGTCGCCCACGTAGGCAATCATGTGGCCCTTGTCCTTGAGATCCTGCAAGGCTTGGATGGGACCGCGGACGCCATCCTGTTCCGGCACGAACGGTGCGTTCTCACGCTTGTTCTTGAGCATAGCCAGCGCGTGCAACGGAATGTCGGGACGCGTGGTGGCATCGGGAGCCGGCGACAGATCGTCGGTATTGGTTTCGCCCGGCACCTTGAACACGGTGACGGTCAGTGCTTGCGGCACTTCCGGACGCGAGGTGAACCATTCGGCATCGGCCCAGGATTGCAGCACGGCCTTGGCATTTTCATTGCCCGACTTGGCCAGCTCCTGCACATCGTGGAATGCATCGAACACCAGCAAGGTGTGCTTGAGCGCATTGGCGGCGACGGTGCCGACTTCGGCATCGGTCAGCAGTTCAATCAGCGGGGCGACGTTGTAACCGCCGAGCATGGTGCCCAGCAGTTCAGTGGCGCGAGTGCGCGAGATCAGCGCATTGGTTTCAGTGCCCTTGGCAATAGCAGCCAGATACGAGGCCTTGACGAAGGCCGCGTCGTCGACACCGGCAGGCACGCGATTGGTAAGCAGATCGAGCAGGAATTCGCCCTCACCGGCCGGCGGATTCTTGATCAGGCTGACCAGTTCGCTCGTCTGTTGAGCGGTCAGTGGCAGCGGCGGAACACCCATTGCGGCACGATCCGCAACGTGTTGACGGTAAGCTTGGAGCATGTCATTTCCTTTCTCTGACGGAGGCGGCGACAGGCGCCGCTTAACCCATCTATTTTGCCAGATTTGGCCTTTTCACGCCAGTGCCGACGCCCTCTTACCGCCTTGTAAACGCGGCTCGCGCTATGATGCAAACAGTCCCCAAAACTCCCGGAGATTTTCATGCGTGACACCTTCAATACGCTGCGCGAACTGCGCGTAGGTAGCATCACTTCCAGATACTATTCGCTGCCCGCGTTGGGGGAGCAGTTCGACATCTCGCGACTGCCCTATTCCATGAAGATTCTGCTCGAAAATCTGCTGCGTCACGAAGACGATGGCATGACTGTCAGCGCCGATCACATTCGTGCCGTTGCGCAATGGAATCCGAGTGCGGCGTCAGAGCAGGAAATTGCCTTCATGCCGGCGCGCGTGGTGCTGCAGGATTTCACGGGCGTACCTTGTGTCGTGGATTTAGCCGCCATGCGCGATGCGGTGGTGGAGCTCGGCGGCAACGCGGCGCAGATCAATCCGTTGATTCCGTCTGAGCTGGTGATTGACCACTCGGTACAAGTCGATGTGTACGGTCGCGGCGATGCCAAGGACCTCAACGCCACCATCGAGTTCGAACGCAATGCCGAACGTTACGCGTTTCTGAAATGGGGCCAAACCGCGCTGCATGATTTCAAGGTCGTGCCACCCGAGACCGGCATCGTGCACCAGGTCAATCTCGAGTATCTGGCGCGCGTCATCATGCGCCGTGAGGTCAACGGCACCCAATTCGCCTTCCCCGATACGGTGTTCGGTACCGACTCGCACACGACCATGATCAACGGTATCGGCGTGCTGGGGTGGGGCGTCGGCGGTATCGAAGCGGAAGCCGCGATGCTGGGCCAACCCTCGTCGATGCTGATCCCGGAGGTCGTCGGTTTTGAACTGCGCGGTCAACTGCGCGAAGGCACCACCGCCACCGACCTCGTCCTGACCGTTACGCAAATGCTGCGCGCCCATGGTGTGGTCGGCAAATTCGTTGAGTTCTTCGGTGACGGTCTGCAGCATCTGCCGCTGGCCGATCGCGCCACCATCGCCAACATGGCGCCAGAATACGGCGCGACTTGCGGCATCTTCCCGATCGATGCGGAGGCCATCGCCTATCTGCGCACCTCGGGTCGCGATGCAGAACACATTGAATTTGTCGAAGCGTATGCCCGCGCTCAAGGTCTGTGGCACGAGCCGGGAATGCAGGCGGCGCACTACTCATCAACCTTGTCACTCGATATGGGAACGGTCGAGCCTTCGTTAGCGGGTCCTAAGCGTCCGCAGGATCGTGTGGCACTCTCGGGCATGCAGCAGAACTTCCTCGACAACGTCGGCGCCCATACCGCCGTGCGAAAGGACAAAAGCTGCGACTCGGAGACTTTGCTCGACGAAGGCGGTGCACAACCGCAAAGCACGCATCTGGCCAAGCCGCCACGCAGTCGTCTAACGATCAACGGCGTCGAAACCGACATTGGCGATGGCGCTGTGGTCATCGCGGCCATTACCTCGTGTACCAATACCTCGAACCCGGCGGTGATGCTGGCAGCAGGTCTCGTCGCACGCAACGCGCATCGACTGGGGATCAAGGCCAAGCCATGGGTCAAGACCTCGTTGGCGCCCGGTTCCAAAGTGGTCACTGACTATCTGACCAAAGTCGGTTTGCTGACCGAGCTCGAAGCCTTGGGCTTCTATCTGGTCGGTTACGGTTGCACGACTTGTATCGGCAACTCCGGCCCGCTGCCTGATGCGGTGTCGCGCGCCATTGCCGAGAACGATCTGGCCGTTGCCGGCGTGCTCTCCGGCAATCGCAATTTCGAAGGCCGTATCCACCCCGAGGTCAAACTCAACTATCTGGCCTCACCGCCGCTGGTGGTGGCCTATGCCATCGCCGGTACGATTGATATCGACCTGACCAATGATCCGATTGCAACCGATGCCAACGGTCAGCCGGTTTATCTGCGTGATCTGTGGCCGAAAACATCGGAGATCGATGCACTGATCCGCGAGACCATTAACTCGGGCATGTTCCGCGGCAATTATGCCGATGTGTTCAAGGGCGATGCGCGCTGGAACGATATCGCCTCGCCCACGAGCGAGCGATTTGCGTGGGATGCGCACTCGACCTACATCAAGAATCCGCCCTACTTTGCCGGCATGCGCATGGAAACCGATCCCGTGCAGGATATCCAAGGCGCACGGATTCTCGGTCTGTTCGGCGACAGCATCACTACCGACCACATCTCGCCGGCCGGCAATATCAAGGCCGATTCGCCGGCGGGTCGTTACCTGCAGGAACGTGGCGTTGCACCGGCCGACTTCAATTCGTACGGCTCGCGTCGCGGCAACGATGAAGTGATGGTCCGCGGCACCTTCGCCAATATCCGTCTGCGCAATCGCATGATGGGTGGTGCCGAAGGCGGCAACACGCTGTTCTATGGCGACAATAACGAAGGCACCGCCATGGCCATCTTTGATGCCGCCACCAAGTATCGCGAGCAAGGCACGCCACTGGTCGTGATTGCCGGCAAGGAATACGGCACGGGCTCCTCGCGTGACTGGGCAGCCAAGGGCACCAACCTGTTGGGCGTTAAAGCAGTTCTGGCCGAGTCGTTTGAACGCATCCACCGCTCGAATCTGGTGGGCATGGGCGTATTGCCGTTGCAATTCACCGATGGCGCGACGGCCGACACGTATCAGCTCGATGGCAGCGAACGCCTCGACATTATCGGTTTGGGCGATGGCACTGCCGGTCAGGTCACGATTACGGCGACTCGGACATCGGGTGAGACGGTTCAATTCCCCGCCAAGGTTCTGCTGCTGACGCCCAAGGAAGTCGAGTACTTCCGTCACGGTGGCATTCTGCAGTACGTGCTGCGACAACTGGCAGCACGCGCCTGAGTGTTGAATCGCATGCCATGCCGGCCCGTATGTTAACTGTTGATAAATACGGGCCGGTACCGTAATCTCAGTGCAATACGTGCCGAATTCGGCCGAAATCCCCTCTACTTGCAAGGAACAGCCCAGCATTATGACGGACTCTAAACCTTGGCTCTCCAGTTATCCGGAAGGCATCCCCGCTGAAATCGATCTCACCGAGTTCAGTAGCGTCAACGATGTGTTCGACGAGGCCGTTCGCAATTACGCGGACCGTCCGGCCTTCCACAACATGGGTACCACCATTACCTATAAGGAACTGGATGAGCGGGTCTCGCAGTTCGCTTCCTTTCTGGAATGCAAGCTCGGTCTGAAGAAGGGCGATCGGATCTCCCTGATGATGCCGAACTGTCTGCAGTATCCGGTTGCGCTGTTCGGTGCGTTGCGCGCGGGCCTGATAGTGGTCAATACCAATCCGCTGTATACACCTCGCGAACTTAAGCATCAGCTGCAGGATTCGGGTGCGAAGGCGATCGTGGTGCTGGACAACTTCGGTGCAACGGTGCAGACCGTCCTGAAAGAAATCAAAGTGCCGCACATCATTACGTCGGGTCTGGGTGACCAGCTCAGTGGTCTGAAGCGTCCCATCGTCAATTTTGTGGTCAAGCGCATCAAGAAGATGGTGCCGGCCTACTCGATTCCCGGCGCGATTCGTTTTAACGATGCACTGGCCGCCGGTAAAGCACTGAACTGCTCGCGTCCGAAGATTGAACAGACCGATACGGCCTTCCTGCAGTACACCGGCGGTACTACCGGTGTGGCCAAGGGCGCAGTGCTGACTCATCGCAACATGATTGCCAACATGCAACAGGCGTCGGCTTGGGTCGGTCAGAATGTCGAACTCGGCAAGGAAACCATCATCACTGCTCTGCCGCTGTATCACATCTTTGCACTGACGGCGAACAGCCTGGTGTTCATGAAGTTCGGCGGTCTGAACTGGATGATAACCAATCCGCGTGACATGCCGGCCTTTATTAAAGAGCTGAAGAAATCGAACTTTACGGCGATTACCGGTGTGAATACGCTGTTCAACGGCCTGCTGAATACGCCCGGTTTCAGTGATCTCGATTTCTCGCGCCTGCATCTGACGCTCGGTGGCGGCATGGCCGTGCAACGTGCAGTGGCAGAACGCTGGAAGAAGACCACCGGCTGCACCCTGGTCGAGGCCTACGGTCTGACCGAAACCTCGCCGGCCGCTGTGATCAATCCGGTCACACTGGCGGAATACAACGGCGCGATCGGTTTGCCGATTCCTTCGACCGATGCCCGCATCATTGATGAGGAAGGCAATGAGGTTCGTGCCGGAGATCCGGGCGAGCTCTGCATCAAGGGCCCGCAAGTGATGAAGGAATACTGGCAACGTCCTGAGGAGACCGCACAGGTCCTGTCCGCTGACGGTTGGCTGCGTACGGGCGACATTGCCCGCATGGATGAGAAGGGTTACTTCTATATCGTTGACCGCAAGAAGGACATGATCCTGGTTTCCGGTTTCAACGTCTACCCGAATGAAATCGAAGACGTGATGGTGGCCATGCCCGGCATCCTCGAAGTGGCAGCCATCGGTGTGCCCGATGAGCACTCCGGTGAAGCCGTAAAACTTTTCGTGGTGCGTAAGGATCCGTCCCTGACGGAGGCACAAGTCAAGGAATACGCCCACGGCAGCCTGACGGGCTATAAGCGCCCGCGTCATGTCGAGTTCGTTACCGACTTGCCCAAGACCAACGTCGGCAAGATCCTGCGCCGCGAACTGCGTGACCGCGAGCTGGCCAAGCAGTAAGTCGCACCGGATCCTATGTAATAAAAAAACCGCCCGATTTTATCGGGCGGTTTTTTTGTGACTGCAATTGAAGTCCGGTATTAACCGGCTTGCGGCCGCATGTACGGGAACAGCAGCACATCGCGAATGGATGCGGAGCCCGTCAGCAACATCACAAAACGGTCGATACCGATACCCAGGCCACCGGTCGGCGGCAGACCCACTTCGAGCGCACGAATGTAATCGGCATCGAAATGCATGGCTTCATCGTCACCGGCATCCTTGGCATCAACTTGCGCCATGAAGCGCGCGGCCTGATCTTCCGGATCGTTGAGTTCCGAGAACCCGTTGGCCATTTCTTTGCCGCCGATAAACAGTTCGAAGCGATCGGTGACTTCCGGATCGTGATCGCGAGCGCGAGCCAACGGCGAGACTTCGACCGGATGTTCGGTAATGAAGGTCGGTTGCACCAGCGTTTCTTCGACAGTGGCCTCGAAGATTTCCAGCAGCAACTTGCCCCAGCCGTAACCGGGCTTCACCTTGATGCCCAGACGCGCGCAGTGAGCACGCATGGCTTCAGGGTTGCGGATGTCTTCGGCCTTGATCTCCGGATTGAGTTCGAGCACGGCGTCGATCATTGACCAGCGGCGGAACTTGGGCCCCAGATCGATGCTGCGACCCTCCCACTCCACTTGCGTATTGCCGAATACGGACTGCGCAACGTCACGCATCAGATTTTCCGTGAGGTCCATGATCTCGTTGTACGTGGCATAGGCCTCGTACAGTTCCATCATGGTGAACTCCGGATTGTGGCGAGTCGAGACGCCCTCGTTGCGGAAGTTGCGGTTGATCTCGTACACGCGCTCCATGCCGCCGACGACCAGACGCTTCAGATACAGCTCGGGTGCGACGCGCAAGTACAGATCGAGGTCCAAGGCATTGTGGTGCGTGGTGAACGGCTTGGCCGTGGCACCGCCGGGGATGTAATGCATCATCGGCGTTTCCACTTCAAGGAAACGTCGCGTATCTAGCCATTCGCGCATCGCCCGAATGATCTGCGAACGCTTGATGAAGACATCGCGCGCTTCGGGCGTGACGATCAGATCGACATAACGCTGGCGGTAACGCTGTTCGACATCGCTCAGACCATGGAACTTGTCCGGCAACGGGCGCAGCGATTTGGTCAGCAGACGCAAAGAATCGACCTTGACCGACAGTTCACCGGTCTTGGTGCGGGTCAGTACACCCTCGGCCGCAAGGATATCGCCGACGTCCCAAGTCTTGAACGCGACGTAGGCATCGCCCAGTGCGTTGGCTTGCAGGAACAGCTGGATCGCACCGCTCTCATCGCGGATCTGCGCAAAGCTGGCTTTACCCATCACGCGCTTGAGCAGCATGCGACCGGCCAGTTGCACGCGATGTGCCTTCTGTTCGAGTGCTTCAGCCGTCCATTGTTCGACATCCGCGTACTGCGCCTGCAGATCACCGGCGTAATCCGCACGACGGAAATCATTGGGGAAGGCCACGCCCTGCTCGCGCAGCTCGCCCAGCTTACGACGGCGCTCGGCAATCAACTGGTTTTCATCGGCGGCAGTTGCCGTGCGGTTGTCGTTGTTTTCAGTGCTGCTGGTCATAGCTGGTCCGGACGCTTGGAGCCGACATCGAGGCCCATTTTCAGGCTGGCTTCGACGAATTCATCGAGATCGCCATCGAGAACCTTCTGCGTGTCCGTGCGTTCAACGCCCGTCCGCAGATCCTTGATGCGCGATTGGTCTAAAACGTAGTTACGGATCTGCGAGCCCCAGCCGATGTCGGACTTGGTGGCTTCGAGCGCGTCTTTTTCAGCACTGCGCTTGAGCAGCTCCATTTCGTACAACTTGGCCGCCAGCATCTTCATGGCGCGATCGCGGTTGGCGTGCTGCGAACGTTCGGTCTGACAGGCCACGACAATGCCGCTGGGCACGTGCGTGATCCGCACCGCCGATTCGGTTTTATTGACGTGCTGACCACCCGCACCCGAGGCACGATACACGTCGGTCTTCAGGTCCGCAGGATTGATATCGATCTCGATCTTGTCGTCGATTTCAGGCGAGACAAACAACGACGTAAACGAGGTATGACGACGGTTGTCGCTATCGAACGGCGACTTGCGAACCAAGCGATGCACACCGGTCTCGGTCTTCAACCAACCGTAGGCGTATTCGCCTTCGACACGGAATGTGGCGGACTTGATACCGGCCACGTCACCGCCCGAGGCTTCCATCAGTTCGACCTTCCAGCCGCGCGACTCGCCCCAGCGCAGATACATGCGCAGCAGGATTTCAGCCCAGTCCTGAGCCTCAGTACCGCCGGCACCTGCCTGGATATCCACGAAGGCATTGGCGGAGTCCATTTCGCCACTGAACATGCGGCGGAACTCGAGCTGTTCGATGTGCTTGGTGAACCGGTCGAGATCGTCGACCACGGCCAGTGCCGTGTCTTCGTCGGATTCCATCTCGGCCAGTTCGAGGAGTTCCTCGGCGCCGGTCAGGCCATCTCTCAGTTCATTCAGGCCGCTGACGACCTTGTCGAGCGAAGCGCGCTCGCGACCTAGCGACTGGGCCCGCTCGGCGTCATTCCAGACATCGGGGCTTTCCAGTTCGCGGTTTACTTCTTCAAGACGTTCGACTTTGCTGTCGAAGTCAAAGGTACCCCCTCAGCGATTCCGTCCGCTCACGCAGATCGGCAATACGCTGACGGACAGGATTCAGTTCAATCATGTCACGCAATACAAAGATAGATAATCGACTAGTTTAACAGATGCGCCCGCAAGGCCCGAGCGCAGAGTGCTTATCGCCAGACCTTTAAACGGTCCCAGCGGCCAAGGCGCAAATCGTCGGTTTCGTTCACCAGACGCAAGCGGCCGCCGGTGCGTTCCAGCAACGGCTCGAGCCAGTCGCGCTCCAAGCTGGCCGCACGACGAATGTCCCGCAAATCCACCAGTCCCGCCGACATCTCAGCGACTGACTGCGCATCGTGGCCACGCTCGTGCGCCTCACCACCGGCCCAGCTCCAGACCGCACGCCAGTCGGCGTCGGGCGAGATCAGTGCCATCGGCTCACGCAGCTGCACACGCAACTCAGCTTGCTCCTGCTCCCACGGCCACAACAGGTTCACCGTAGGAAGGCCGTTCTGACGCCGCCGCTTATTGACCGGATGCTCGTGCAACTGCATCTGCCAGTCAGTGAGCAAGGACCTCCAGCGACGTGAATCCTCACAGCGACCATCACCGGGCAAATACTCCAGCAGATCTTCACCCAGAATTTCAGCGGTCGGGATCATCTCAACGACAGCGGGCGCTGTCGAACGAGCAAGCAGATACGCACGCTCGGGTTGCGTCCAGTGCAATTCAATACCGGCGTCGCGCACAAAATCCTGCAACGCCGAGCGCAAGGCCAAATGTTCGGCTTCACTCAAGCGCAACATCTCGCCGAATGCGAGCAAGCGAATGCCGTTGATATCGACGGTGGCGCTTGAAGGATCTAACCGCAGCCAGCGATCGCCGGGCTGCGCAAGAATTCCTTCGTCACGGAGTAAACCGCCCGCGATGACGGGCCAGTCCGTTTCCGGCAAGATGTGCTGCGTGTCGGTGCGCAGCCAACCTGCGAAAGGCCGGCGATGCGCGCGCCGCTGCCGCCGTTGCATGCGAGGCGAGAAGGCGCCATGCAATGCATCCGCGGGCGGCAGCAGCACGGTCCACATATCAGTCGCCGTAGCGGACCCGTGTGATTTCGTATTCGCGCGTGCCGCCGGGCACCGTGATGGAGACCGTATCGCCCTCGTTCTTACCGATCAGGGCGCGTGCCACCGGCGACGAGATGGCAATCATGCCGTTCTTAATATCGGCTTCGAGATCGCCAACGATCTGATATTCGCGGGTTTCATCCGAGTCCAGGTCGATCAGTTCGACATGCGCACCGAACACGATGCGGCTACCGGCATCCAAAGTATCGGTATCGATGATTTGCGCGTGCGACAGGTCGGCTTCGAGCTGCTTGATACGGCCTTCGACAAAGCCCTGCTGTTCGCGTGCGGCATGGTACTCGGCATTCTCCTTGAGATCGCCGTGATCGCGCGCCTCCGCAATCGCAGCGATGATCGCCGGACGTTGGACGGACTTCAGTTCTTCGAGTTCAGCGCGCAGACGTTGCGCACCCTTAGCAGTAATTGGCACCTGTGCCATGGCAAATCATCTCCCGGGCGCCAAACGCACCCTGTAGTTATCAGTATTGGAATTCGGACTTAGGCCGACGTCACCAGCGTCTTGTGCAGTTCCTGCAACGAAGACACCGAACCGGTACCGCGGAACTCCATCGCATCGACAAAGGCTCGGGCACCGTTGATCGTCGTTGAATACGTCACGCGGTGCTGCAGCGCTTCGCGGCGGATCGAGAACGAATCGTTGATGGCCATACGGCCCTCGGTCGTGTTGATGATGTACACGATTTCATCGTTCTTGATCAGATCCACGATGTGCGGACGGCCTTCGGTCACCTTATTGACATGTTCGCAAGGCAGACCGGCTTTGACCAGAACGTCACGGGTGCCTTCGGTCGCAACCAGATCGTAGCCCTTGGCCGCCAACTTGGCCGCAATCGGCAGGACGCGTTGCTTGTCCGGATCACGAACCGAGATGAACACCTTGCCGGTGGCGGGAATGGCGCGGATACCGGCCGCTTCCTGCGCACGTGCAATCGCCGCGGGGAAGGAATCACCGACACCCATCACTTCGCCGGTGGAACGCATTTCCGGGCCCAGGATCGGGTCGACGTTCTGGAACTTGGCGAACGGGAAGATGGCTTCCTTCACTGAGTAATACGGCGGCACGACTTCACGCGTGGTGCCCTGCTCGGCCAACGTCATACCGGCCATACAACGTGCGGCAATCTTGGCCAGCGACAGACCGGTGGCCTTGGACACGTACGGCACGGTGCGCGAGGCACGCGGATTGACTTCGATCAGATAGACCGTGTCGTTGCCTTGCTCATCGAACGTCACCGCGAACTGCGTGTTCATCAGACCGACCACGTTAAGCGCCTTGGCCAATGCCACGACTTGCTCACGCAGTTTGGCCTGGACTTCAGGCGACAGCGAATACGGAGGCAGCGAGCACGACGAGTCACCCGAGTGAACGCCGGCTTCTTCGATATGTTCCATCACGCCGCCGATCAGGACGTTGCCATCCTTGTCGGAAATGACATCGACGTCGACTTCGACAGCGTTGTCCAGGAAGCGATCGAGCAGCACCGGCGAATCATTGGAGACTTGCACCGCGTCGCGGATATAACGCGAAAGATCGGCATCGGAGTGCACGATTTCCATGGCGCGGCCACCGAGTACGTACGAAGGACGCACCACCAGCGGATAGCCGATCTGCGAAGCCAGAATCAGGGCTTCTTCGGGATTGCGCGCGGTACGGTTCAGCGGTTGTGCCAGACCCAGTTCATTGACCAGTTGCTGGAAGCGTTCGCGGTCTTCGGCCAGATCGATGCTGTCCGGCGAGGTGCCGATCACCGGCACGCCATTGGCTTCGAGCGCTTTAGCCAGTTTCAGCGGCGTCTGACCGCCGTACTGCACGATCACACCGTAGGGCTTTTCAATATTGGCAATTTCGAGCACGTCTTCGAGCGTCAGCGGCTCAAAGTACAGACGATCCGAGGTGTCGTAGTCGGTCGACACGGTCTCGGGATTGCAGTTGACCATGATGGTTTCGTAGCCGTCTTCGCGCAGGGCCAATGCGGCATGCACACAGCAGTAGTCGAACTCGATGCCCTGCCCGATGCGGTTCGGACCACCACCCAGCACCATGATCTTTTTACGGTCGGTCGGCGCGGATTCGCACTCGTCCTCGTAGGTGGAGTACATGTAGGCAGTGGCCGTCGCGAACTCGGCAGCGCAGGAGTCAACGCGCTTGTAGACCGGACGCACATTCAGCGCGTGACGCAAGGTGCGCACGGCCGTTTCGTCGGAACGTGTCAGCTGCGCGATGCGAGCATCGGAGAATCCCATGCGCTTGAGCTGACGCATGCGACGCGCATCCATGTTGGCGAGCCCTTGCGACTCCAGGTCACGCTCAACCTCGATGATGCCTTCGATCTGATCAAGGAACCACGGATCGACCGAGCTGTGACGATGCACGGTTTCCAGGTCCATACCGGAGCGGAATGCATCGGCAATGTAGAAAATACGTTCCGGACCCGGGGCCTTGAGTTCGTATTTCAGTTCGTCGAGGTCTTCGTCGCGTTCGATATCCAGACCGGTGGGGTCGAGACCGACCTTGCCGATTTCCAGACCGCGCAATGCCTTCTGCAGCGATTCCTGGAAGGTGCGACCCATGGCCATCACCTCACCCACCGATTTCATTTGCGTAGTGAGACGCGCATCGGCTTGCGGGAATTTCTCGAACGCAAAGCGCGGAATCTTGGTGACCACATAATCGATCGAAGGCTCGAACGACGCCGGCGTTGCACCGCCCGTGATTTCGTTACGCAGCTCATCGAGCGTGTAACCCACGGCCAGCTTGGCAGCGACCTTGGCGATGGGGAAACCGGTGGCCTTGGAGGCCAGTGCCGACGAACGCGAGACGCGCGGATTCATTTCGATCACGACCACGCGACCGTTGCGCGGGTTGATGCCGAACTGCACGTTGGAACCGCCGGTATCGACGCCGATTTTGCGCAGCACAGCAATCGAGGCATCGCGCAGACGTTGATATTCCTTGTCCGTCAGCGTCTGGGCAGGAGCCACCGTGATCGAGTCACCGGTGTGCACGCCCATGGCGTCAAAGTTTTCAATGGAGCAGACGATGATGCAGTTGTCCGCCGTATCGCGGACCACTTCCATTTCAAATTCCTTCCAGCCGAGAACGGATTCTTCGACCAGGATTTCCGAAACCGGCGACAGTTCGAGGCCGCGGTTGGCGATCTCTTCGAACTCTTCCTTGTTGTACGCAATACCACCACCCGTACCGCCCAGCGTAAACGACGGACGAACGATGGTCGGGTAGCCGACCTTGGCCTGGATGGCAACGGCTTCTTCGTACGTGCGGGCGACTTCAGCCTTGGGGCATTCCAGACCGATGTCCTGCATGGCAACGCGGAACAGTTCGCGGTCTTCGGCCATGCGGATCGCATCGCGCTTGGCACCGATCAGTTCGACGTTGTACTTCTCGAGCACGCCATTGTCAGCCAGATCCAGCGCACAGTTCAGCGCGGTTTGTCCGCCCATGGTCGGCAGCAGCGCATCCGGACGTTCCTTAGCGATGATCTTTTCGACCGTTTGCCAGTTAATCGGCTCGATATAGACAGCATCGGCCATCTCCGGATCGGTCATGATCGTGGCCGGGTTGCTGTTGACCAGTACCACGCGATAACCCTCATCGCGCAAGGCCTTACAGGCTTGGGCACCCGAATAGTCAAATTCGCAGGCCTGTCCGATCACAATCGGACCGGCGCCGATGATCAGGATGGTCTTTAGGTCAGTACGCTTTGGCATTTCGATTCCGAATAATGTGCTGATTACGGGTTATTGGCTGTTGCGCCCAAATGCTTGCGCAAAAACGCCGCCAGCTTGGTGTACAGATTGATTTGTGCATCGTAGGCGTAAAAGCCGTGGCCTTCCTTGCGTTCTACGATGGTCACTTCGGCCGGCTTACCGGCCTTTTCAAGTTCCGATTTCAGGAACTCGTATTGAGAGATGGGCACGCGCTTGTCCTCGAAACCGTGGACGAGCATCACCGGCACCTTGATCTTGTCGATGTTGTAGCCGGCCGACTGCGCATTGCGGGATGCACGATCCTCGGGGAAGACACGGCGCTGATAGGCACGACCGGCTTTGCGCGCCGCGACGTCACTATCTTGCAGCCACAGATCCATGTTGTAGACGCCCACATAACCAATGGCGCACTGATACAGATCGGGCTCGCGCACCACCGATTGCAGCGCTGCATAACCGCCGTACGAGGCACCGTAGGTGCAGATGCGCTTGGGATCGGCAAAACCTTGTGCAATGGCCCAACGCACGCCGTCGGTCATGTCATCAATCATCTTCAGGCCCCATTGACGGTAGCCCTTCCGCTCGAAGGCATTGCCGTAGCCGCCCGATCCACGGAAATTCGGTTGCAACACGGCATAGCCGAGGTTGGCCAGGTATTGGACCTCGGGATCGAAACCCCAGTTGTCGCGCGGACCGTGCGGGCCACCGTGCGGATGCATGATCAGCGGCAGATTGCGATGTTCGACACCGCGCGGCATCGTCAGATAGCCGTGAATGATTTCGCCGTCGCGGGCCTTGTACGAGATCGGTGTCGACTCCGCCATGTTCTCCGGACGAATCCACTCCATCGAACTCACAAGGAACGTGGCCTTGCCGGTCTCACGATCGAACAGGTAGTACGAACCCGGATCGGTATCGCTGTACGTGGTGAACAGCACACGACGGCCATCGCGACTGATCCCACCAAACGTCACGGCCTTGTCCGGGAAGCTGTTGATCAGGCTGGCATACGTCTTGGATTCGGGATGCGACTTGTTGATGAACTTGTATTCCGGCAAGCCATCGCTGTAGTGCGCCATCAGAATTTCTTTGCGATCGGCGCTGCGCACAAATCCGTCGGGATCGACCGTCTGCGACGGAATCAGCACCTCGTCCTTGCCCGTTGCCATATCCCGCAACGCCAGACGATCGGGTTCGCCGTGATCGCTGATCAGGAAGTACGCATGTTTGCCGTCAGCCGTAAGACGTACGGGCGTTGCAGCGCCTTCGCCCATTTCAGACGAAGAGACTTCCTTCCATTCACCGTTCTCGCGCTTGAGCGTATACGTGCGCGTGCCGTCTTTATTGCCGATGGCGAAACGGACATTCTGCGAACCGTCAACCAGGAAACGCCCCGGACGCAGCGGTGCCGTCGCAACCGTGCTCACCTTGCCCGTATACACATTCAACTTGGAAAGATACGCATCGGGTGCGGAACGCTCGACCAAAATGGTTTGCGGATCATCGGGCGTGGTATCGACGATGTTGTAGTAGATGCCATTGCCGATTTCAATGCGCTGAGAGCCATCGACATTGGCCGCAAATGCCACACCCCCCTGCCCCTCGAGATCGTAACGACCCTCGCGGTAGCTGACATACATGATGAAGCGATCGTCACCGACCCACACCACACGATCAACGTGACTGCGATCGCCGAACTCCCAACCCGCCATCTTCTTCATGTCGGCGACACGGAACGAGGTCAGGATGGTGCGATTCTTGACCGGCGTGGCTACCGTGATGTACTCGCCCGTCGGCGACATCGAGACGCCGTTGAATTCGGGATCTTTAAAGAAATCACCGATCGGCACCACCGGGGCTGCAACGGCCGATGCCATAGGCATGACCAGCGTAAGTAAAAAGGTAGCGAGCGCTGCGATGCGGAATCGGGTCATAAACTTTTAGCGTCCTTGCCGATGTTGTCGGATGGCATTGGTGAAACGATCGAACAGTCCCGCCACATCGTGCGGACCCGGGCTGGCTTCAGGGTGACCTTGGAAGCTGAAGGCCGGTACTTGCGACAGAGCGATGCCCTGATTGGTGCCGTCAAACAGCGAACGGTGCGTGACTTCGACACCGGCCGGCAAGGTGCTCTCGTCAATGCAGAAGCCGTGATTCTGCGAGGTGATCATGACGCGACCGCTCTGCAGATCCTGCACCGGGTGATTGGCGCCGTGATGGCCGTGCGGCATCTTGACGGTCTTGGCGCCAATGGCCAGACCCAGCAGCTGGTGACCCAGGCAGATACCGAACAGCGGAATGCGTGCGCTCACCAGTTCGCGAATGGCAGCGATGGCGTAATCGCAAGGCTCCGGATCGCCGGGGCCGTTGGACAGAAACACGCCATCGGGATTTATCGCCAGCACATCGGCAGCGGGCGTTGTCGCCGGCACCACCGTCAGGCGGCAGCCGCGATCGGCCAGCATGCGCAGGATATTGGTCTTGACGCCAAAGTCGTAGGCCACGACGTGATAGGTGCCGGGGCTCTGAGCAAACTCATCGCTATCCAGATCAAGGCTGCCCTCAGTCCACGAATACGAAGACCGGGTGGTGACGACCTTGGCCAGATCCATGCCCTTAAGTCCCGGGAACTTGCGGGCGGCGGCCAGCGCTTCGTCGGCATTGGCACCGGGGCCTGCCATCAGCGCGCCGTTCTGTGCGCCATTGTCGCGCAGGATGCGCGTGAGCTTGCGGGTATCGATATCGGCGATGGCGACCACGCCGTTTTGCTGCAGCCAATCCTGCAGGTTCGAGGTGGCGCGGTAATTGCTGTGCAGACGCGGCACATCGCGAACGATCAGGCCCGAGGCCCAGATGTTGCTGGCCTCGTCATCTTGCGAGGTGCAACCGGTGTTGCCGATATGCGGATAGGTCAGCGTGACGAGTTGACGGGCGTAGGACGGATCGGTCACCACCTCCTGATACCCGGTCAATGCGGTATTGAACACGACTTCACCGGTGGAAAGGCCGGCGGCGCCTACGGATACGCCCTCGAAAATGGTGCCATCTTCGAGCGCTAGGATTGCGGGTTCGGTCACTGAAATCGCCTTGAAATGTGGACTGCGGGGGGTGGGCGGCACCTGGCTGCGGCAACCGCCTGTACCATCGGCCACACGACCGGATGGCAGTGCGGCAATCGAATGGAGGCGAGAAAGCATTCTACAGGAAGTGCCTGCAAACCGCTATGGTATGGCGCCCGGTTTAAAGCGTTTCAGGCCGGAAATATCAGGCTTCGAATCGTATGCATGCCGGCGGGGGCCACAGCCACGCGCGTTGCACACCACAAGGCACCGCGCGCAAAGATATCGCGGTTGGTGGCCCGATGAATCAGTTCGATGCGCTCGCCGTTGCCGGCAAATTGCACAGTGTGTTCACCGACGATGTCTCCTGCCCGCAGCGCAGCATAACGGACGTCGGCGCCGGCACTTGCTGCCGAAGCTCCGAGCGTCAGAGCCGTTCCACTGGGCGCATCTTTTTTATGGATGTGATGCTGTTCCACGATGTCGCATTGCCAGCCGGCGGGCGTGAGGACGGCAGAGGCCTCTTCGACCAAGCGATCTATGACCGCAACGCCCAGCGAGAAATTGCTGGCCGACAACACCGGCACGTGCTCCGCCAGCGATGCCAGTCCATGCCGTGCCGAGTCATCGAGTCCGGTCGTTCCCGTGACGAGTGCAGCGCCCTGCTCGCGACAACGTTGGAGCAAGGCCGGCATGGCCTCGGGCAAGGAGAAATCCACGGCCACATCAAAATCAGGCGACGACGCCAGTTCACCACGGCCCGGGGTGGCTACCAGCTGCACCGAAGGAAACTCGGGCAGCAGACGCAATAAGGCCTGACCCATGCGCCCGGAGGCGCCATGAATCAGGACTCGAATTGGCGGAGTGGCTTGATCGCCGACAGCAGTGTTTGAGCTCATGCTCTACAGCATAAGTCAGGTTAGGACGTCATGCGATCCCAAATGCCCTTGACGCCATCCATCAAGGTGGACGACTTGGGCGAGTGGCGTCGCGCGGCTTCCTCACCGACAAACGTGGCCTCGAACTTTTCGAGCAGCTCACGCTGTTCGGGTGTCAGGTTGATCGGCGTTTCAACGACCACATGGCAATACAGATCGCCCTTGTGATACGAACGCACCGACTTCACGCCCTTCTCGCGCAGACGGAAAATCTTGCCCGTTTGCGTCTCTGCAGGAATCCGCAGTTCGGCACGACCATCCAACGTCGGGATCGTAATCACATCACCCAGCGCCGCTTGCGAGATGCGCAACGGCACTTCGCAATGCAAGTCATCGCCATCGCGCGTAAACACATCGTGCTTGCGGACCGAGACTTCGACCAGCAGATCGCCCGGAGGCGCACCCTGCGGACCGGCCTCGCCCTCGCCTGCTAAGCGAATGCGATCGCCGTCATCGACACCGGCGGGCACATTGACCTTGAGCGTCTTGACCTTGCGGACACGACCTTGGCCGTGACATTCGTTACAGGGCGTGACGATGGACTTGCCGCTACCGCCACACGACGGGCACGGCTGCTGCATGCGGAACGGACCGCGCTGCATGATGACCTGACCGCGACCGCCGCATTGCGAACAGCTCTCGATCTTGCCATCTGCCGAACCCGATCCGTTACACGGATCGCAGGACTGCATGCTGGGCACTTCGATTTCACGCTCGACGCCGTTGATGGCTTCTTCGAGCGTGAGGTTCATGCGGAACCCGAGATCCTGTCCGCGAACGGGACCGCGGGCGCCACCCTGACCGAAGATATTTCCGAACAGGTCGCCGAAGATGTCACCGAATTCAGCGCCGCCAAAACCGCCGGCACCGCCGAAGCCACCTGCGCCGTGCTCAAAGGCGGCATGCCCGTGGGCATCATAGGCCTGGCGCTTGGATGCATCGGAGAGCACTTCGTAGGCCTCTTTGCATTCCTTGAAATTGGCCTCGGCAACAGCATCACCCGGATTGCGGTCCGGGTGATACTTCATTGCACAGCGGCGATACGCGGTCTTGAGTTCAGTCTCAGAGGCGCCCTTGGAGACGCCTAAGACCTCGTAGTAATCACGCTTGCTCATGCGAGGTTGTTACGCCTTGTTGTTGTCGTCCTTGACTTCAGTGAACTCAGCGTCCACCACGTCGTCACCTGCTGAACCGGCATCGGCAGCGCCTTCGGCGGCACCGGCGGCGGCTTGCGTTGCCTGGAACAGTTCCTGTGCCACGGCTTCGAGTTGCTTCGACTTGGCTTCGATTTGAGCCTGGTCGTCACCCTTCATGGCCGTTTCGACATCGGCGATGGCGGTTTCGGCGCGGCCCAGCAAGTCAGCCTGCAGGTTCGAACCTTGTTCCGAGATCACCTGACGGACGCTGTGCACCAAGGCATCGGCCTGGTTGCGTGCGCCGACCAGCTCGTGGAACTTGCGATCTTCTTCGCGGTTGGCTTCGGCGTCGTTAATCATGTTCTTGATTTCGTCATCCGACAGACCCGAACCGGCCTTGATTTCGACCTTCTGTTCCTTACCGGTATTCTTGTCCTTGGCGGTCACGTGCACGATACCGTTGGCGTCGATATCGAAGGTCACTTCGATCTGCGGCATGCCACGCGGTGCCGGTTCAATACCCGACAGGTTGAACGAAGCCAGCGACTTGTTGAACTTGGCTTGCTCGCGCTCACCTTGCAGCACGTGCACGGTCACTTCCGGCTGATTGTCAGCAGCGGTCGAGAACACTTGCGAAGCCTTGGTAGGAATCGTGGTGTTCTTTTCGATGATCTTGGTGAACACGCCACCCAGCGTTTCGATACCCAGCGACAGCGGGGTCACGTCGAGCAGCAGCACGTCCTTGACGTCACCGGCCAGCACGCCACCTTGAATCGCAGCGCCCAGGGCGACCGCTTCATCGGGGTTGACGTCCTTACGCGGTTCCTTGCCGAAGAAATCGGCCACAGCTTGCTGCACCTTGGGCATGCGGGTTTGGCCACCGACCAGGATCACTTCGGCAATATCCGAAGCGCGCAGGTTGGCGTCATTCAGCGCAATGCGGCACGGTTCAATCGACTTCTTGATCAGATCGTCGACCAGCGATTCGAGCTTGGCGCGGGTCAGCTTGATGTTGAGGTGCTTCGGACCCGAGGCATCGGCCGTCACGTACGGCAGGTTGACTTCGGTCTGTTGAGCCGACGACAGTTCGATCTTGGCGCGTTCGGCAGCGTCCTTCAGACGTTGCAGAGCCAGCGGATCCTTGCGCAGGTCGATGCCCTGATCTTTCTGGAATTCTTCGACCAAATAGTCGATGACGCGCTTGTCGAAGTCTTCGCCGCCCAGGAACGTATCACCGTTGGTGGCCAGCACTTCGACTTGCATTTCACCGTCGATCGAAGCCAGTTCGATGATCGAGACGTCAAAGGTACCGCCGCCCAGATCGTAGACTGCAACCTTGCGGTCGCCGCCTTGCTTGTCCATACCGTAAGCCAGTGCGGCTGCGGTCGGTTCGTTGATGATGCGCTTGACGTCGAGACCGGCGATGCGACCTGCATCCTTGGTGGCCTGACGTTGCGAGTCATTGAAGTAAGCCGGCACGGTGATGACCGCTTCGGTGATCTTTTCACCCAAGTAGTCTTCGGCAGTTTTCTTCATCTTGGCCAGCACTTCAGCTGAGACCTGTTGCGGCGCCATCTTCTTGCCGTCGGCGGTTGCAACCCAAGCGTCGCCGTTGTCGTGCGCAGAGATGGTGTACGGAACCAGTTCCAGATCCTTCTGCACTTCGGCGTCGGTGAACTTGCGGCCGATCAGACGCTTGACGGCGTAGAACGTGTTGTTCGGATTGGTGACGGCCTGACGCTTGGCGGTGGCGCCAACCAGGACCTCGCCATCTTTGGTGTAGGCGACGATAGACGGCGTGGTGCGATCGCCTTCTGCGTTTTCGATAACGCGGGCCTTCCCGTCCTGCATGATGGCGACGCAGGAGTTGGTGGTACCCAAGTCAATGCCAATGATCTTTGCCATGTTGCTTTACCTTTGCAATGTGTCAATTTAGTGAGGCGATAAAACTCGCCAATGAATGCTTAATGGGGCTATCGGCCGGCCATTCAAGGGGCCGGTTGTCCGTGGTTCAGTGATTACGCACGACAACCATGGCCGGACGCAGCAGGCGCTCGTTGAGCAGCCAGCCCTTTTGGAACACGGTAATGACGTGGCCCGGTGCAACGGCATCGGACTCCGTCATTTGAATCGCCTGATGATGTTCGGGGTTAAAGGCCTCGCCGACCGGATTGACCGGCTTGAGACCGTTGGCCTCCATCACACGCAGCAATTCGCGGTGGGTCAGTTCCAGCCCTTGGCGCAGGGCTTCGCCATCGGAACCGGGAGTGGACAGACCGGCTTCGAGCGCGTCGACCACCGGCAGCAGTTCGGCCAGCAGTTTTTCGTTGGCGAACTTGCGGACCTGATCCATGTCACGCGCCAGACGGTTCTGACGGTTGGCCAGATCGGCGCGTTCGCGCAGCACGTTGTCTTTGAGTTCGGCCAGTTCGGCCTCGAGTTCGTTGATACGAGCCTGGGCCGGATCGACTGCTTCGGCAGTCTCGACCGCAGCAGGGTCCTGGCTCAACGGGCTGTCATTTTGCGGGTCAAATTCAGGGTCTTGCATTACTCAGCGCCTCAAACGATGCCACCTGTCGTGGCGATACCCGAGACTTAAGGGCTAGCGACCCGGCTTTCAAGGCCTAGGCAGTGCATCGGCTGCCAGCGATTCGCCCAAGATCGCCGCCGTGGTCTGCACCACCGGCACGATGCGGCTGTAATCCATGCGTTGCGGCCCGATCACACCCAGCACGCCAAGCACCTGCCCCTCGGCGTCGCAATACGGAGCGGAAATCACGCTGACGTTGTGCAAGGGCTGGGCCCCGCATTCCTCACCGATAAAGATCTGCACGCCCTCGGCCTGCTCGGTACGCTCCAGCAGCTGCAAAATCTCGCGCTTACTGTTGAAGGCATCAAACAGCTCCCGCAGCCGCGTCATGTCGGTCAGACCCGGCGACCCCAGCAAGCGATTCTGACCGCTGACGAGCATGTCCTCTGCCATCGGATCCAAGGCGGATTCGGCCAGACGGATCGAGTCCGACATCAGGGTCTGCAACTCATCCTGCGCCTGGCGTAACTCGCGCACCATGCGCCGACGCAGTTCGGCCAAGGACCGACCGGCCAACTCCTGATTAAGGAAGTTGGAAATCTCGACCAACTCATCGGGCTGAATCGGCACGGGCAAATCAATCACCCGGTTCTGCACGGAGTTGTCGGCAAACACCACGACAGCCAGCACCCGCGTGGGCTCCAGCCCGACGAACTCAACATGCTTAAAGGCCATCCGATCGCGCTTGGGCAAACTCACCACGCCGGCAAACTGGCTCAGCGAGCTCAGCAGATCCGACGCCGTTCCTAACCGTTGCGAAGTGGTTGCGGACTCTCCGAGCGTGCGGGCCACCTCCATCCGCTCGGCGGCGGAGACCGGCGAGACGTGCAGCAGCGCATCGACATAAAATCGGTAGCCCTTGGGCGTGGGCACGCGGCCGCTGGACGTATGCGGCGCCGAAAGCAGCCCCAACTCCTCGAGATCGGCCAGGATGTTGCGGATCGTGGCCGAACTGACCTCGAGTTGTGCCTGTTTGGCCAAGGTCTGCGAGCCCACGGCATCCCCCGTCTCAATGTGACGGGTGATCAGAGTGCGCAGCAGATGGCGCGACCGCAGATCCAGATTGGGGCAACTCGGATGGTTCATGCTGACAATATCAGGTCAGTTGAACGCCAAATCAAGCGTAGGACACCGCCGCGTTCATAGCCGGGTACCGATGCACGGGGCTGCAATGCGATAATCTGCGCAGACCTGCCTGACGATCCGCATTGCATGCTGCTGGAGCTTCACCTCAAGAACCTTGCCGTCGTATCCGAGGCCGCACTGACCTTGTCCGATGGCCTGACGGTCATCTCCGGCGAGACGGGTGCGGGTAAATCCCTGCTGATCGATGCCCTGCTCCTGCTCACCGGCCGTCGTGCCGATAGCGGCGCGGTCCGTCATGGCGCCGATCGGGCCGAAGTCACCGCCAGCTTCCGCGTCCAACCTACTGACCCTGCCTTTGCATGGCTGCAGGATCAGGAGCTCGATGAGGACACCGGCACCGTCAGTCTGCGGCGCATCGTGCGTGCCGATGGCGGTTCCAAAGCCTGGATCAACGGGCGTCCTGCGGCCACCTCGCAGCTCGCCGAAATCGCATCGCGTCTGCTGGAAATTCATGGTCAGCACGATCAGCAGGCACTCCTGCAGCGCAGTAAACAGCTGCACCTGCTCGATGGCTTTGCCCGCCATCCGCAACTGACCGCTGCGGTTAAAGAGGCCGCGACCGCATGGCAACACCTGCTCGACCGCCAAACCGAATTGCTGGAGCGTGGCGATGTCAGTGACCGTCTGGCCTTCCTGCAGCATCAGGCGACGGAACTCGAACGCGAACCCTTGCAGATCGACGCGATTGAACGCTTGCAGCGCGAACATCGCATGTTGGCCAATGCCGATTCGATGCGCGAACTGCTGCGCCTGCAGATCACCGCGTTGCAAGGTGACGATGAGCTGCCCGGCGCGCTCAACACCGTGCGGCGGATGCTGTCCGAGCTGCAGCGCAAAGGCGAAGCCGATCCTGAGTTGGCCGAAGTGGCCGTACTGATGGTCGAGGCCGAGACGTCGTTGAGCGAGGCATCGGACCGACTGGAACGACAGCTTGATCGTCTGGATCCCGATCCCGAGACGCTGGCCGAACTCGATCGCCAACTGGCGCGATTGCATGAGTTAAGTCGCAAGCATCGCTGCGATGTATCGCAACTGCAGGACCGCCTGACCGCAATCACGCAGGAGCTCGAAACGCTCGCCAACGCCGAACAGGAACTGGCCAATCTCGAGCCGCAGCTGGCCCGTGCGCGCGCCGATTACACGACCGCTGCCGAGGCCTTACGTCAGTCCCGTGTGACTGCAGCGAGCCAACTGGGCGAGCACGTCACGCAAATGATGCAGCAGTTGGGCATGGAAGGCGGTCAGTTCGCCTGCGAGCTCGAGTTGCTGCCGGTGGAACGGCCGGATCCGAACGGTACCGAGCGCATTGAACTGATGGTCGCGGCCAACCCCGGTCAGCCGGCACGTCCCCTGCGCAAAGTGGCATCGGGCGGCGAACTGTCACGCCTGTCGCTGGCCATCGAAGTGGTGACGATGGGACTCGATCCCGTACCGACCATGGTGTTCGACGAAGTTGACTCCGGTATCGGCGGTGCGGTGGCTGAGGCTGTGGGACGTCGTTTGCGACTGCTCGGCAAGGAACGCCAAGTGCTGTGCGTGACCCATTTGCCGCAAGTGGCCAGCGCCGGCCATCATCATGTCCAAGTGCAAAAGTTCTCGGCGCAAGGACTCACACAAAGCGCAGTCCAGTTGCTGGACGATGACGGTCGCGTCGAAGAAATTGCCCGCATGCTGGGCGGTGCGAAACTGACGGCGCAGGCCAAGGCCGCTGCCGTGGCACTGCTCGAATCCCAAGCCGCCGAGTAAGAACTCAGTCGGCGGCAGGCGCACGCTTGCGGACGTACAGCACGAGCGAATGCGCTTGGATCTCAAAGCCATGTTCGGCCGCAATGCGCGACTGGATCGCTTCAATCTCAGTGGATTCGAACTCGATGACCTGTCCGGTGTCGATATCGACCATGTGATCGTGGTGCTCACCGCGATCAAGCTCGTACACCGACTGACCGGATTCAAAGTTGTGCTTGAGCACCAGGCCGGCGGCCTCGAACTGCGTCAGCACGCGGTACACCGTGGCCAGACCGATGTCCTCACCGGCGCGGGTCAGCTCCCGGTAGATATCCTCGGCCGTCATGTGATGCTGGTCGGCATTCTCGAGCAGACTCAGGATGCGGACACGCGGATGCGTCACTTTAAGGCCGGCGTTACGCAGCTCCTGTGGCTGTTCCATGTCAACTCCTGAACGAATATCTGAACGGTGAAGCGAAAGGTCCGTAGCAGTGTATCATTTGGGTTTCCCCGTTTGCCGGTTGTCACATTTCCCTATGCGCAAGTTGCTCCTGATTTCTGTTGCCGTCACCACACTGGGTTTGAGCGCGTGCGTCTACCGCCAGCCAATTTACCAGGGCAACCTGCTGGAATCTGCGGCCGTACAGCAACTGCAAGTGGGCATGAATAAGGAACAGGTTCTGAACCTGCTCGGTACCCCTTCGATTGCCGATCCTTACAATGCCGGCCGCTGGGATTACACCTCTTCGCAACGCATCGGTCGCGTCAAACGCGCCGAGGTCCATAACTTCACGGTCTATTTCGAGAACGATGCCGTGACGCGCTGGGAGGGTGATTACTTCCCGGAACAGGACTCCGATCTGGCCAAGAATGCGCGCAAGCAGTTCGGCCCGAACCTGGCCAAGGAAAAGAAAAAGAGAGGCGGCTAAGTCCGCACTTTCGGTTTTTTAACTCCGTTAAATTCAGCGCTTTGATTTAGGCGTTCGATGCGTACGCGGGAGCGGATTGTGTTCCGCTCTGCGGCGACGTGCGTCCTTGGGGTCGGCAATCAGCACCCGCAGGAATTCGAGGCGATCGCCTTCGCGCAGTGCTTTGCGCTCGTCTGTCACGCGGTCACCGAAGATCGCCACGATGGGTTCCTCCCAACCGCATTGTGCGCGAGCATCGGCTACTGTCGCGCCGGTGGGCAAATCGAGCGATTGGATCTGCACCTCGCCCGGCCAGGCGCGGACGATCTCGATTTTCATTCGTCTTGTGCCGTCGGACTAACCTGATCGGCGACGCGGATAAAGTCATCGACCATGCGGTCGGCCAGTGCCTGAAAACCCAGAGCAAACGCAGGCCCTAACAGGCCAATGCGCGGCTCGAAGTCCAGTTTCAGGCTGACTTTGCAGGCCGATTCGTCGAGCGCGTGGAACGTCCACAAGCCATCGAGCGAGCGGAACGGGCCATCGACAAAGCGCATACGGATGTCGTGCGGCGGATTCAGTGCGTTATCGGTCATGAACCAGGTACTGAAACCGGCCATGCGCAGCTGCAGTTTGGCTACTTTACGATCCGGGGTGGCAATACTGACCTCGGCCGATTCACACCACGAAAAGCGCTCAGGATAGTGCTCCACGTCGTTGACGAGGTTGAACATCTTAAGGCTGGAATGCTCGACCAGGGCCGAACGGG
Organism: uncultured Lysobacteraceae bacterium; assembly: GCA_936911875.1. GTDB lineage: Bacteria > Pseudomonadota > Gammaproteobacteria > Xanthomonadales > Xanthomonadaceae > Aquilutibacter. The sequence continues at coordinate 188,611 of CAKZGB010000006.1, read as the reverse complement.
AAATACTGGGCATGCGCAGAAAATCGTGGAATCAACAGACTATTTTATAATAGGCACAATGGCCAAGAAATCTACGAACAAAAAAAGCAGCGGATCGTCCCCTACGATTGCGCTCAATAAGCGTGCGCGCCATGAATACCACCTCGAGACCAAGTACGAGGCCGGGCTGGAGCTGCAGGGCTGGGAACTCAAGTCCATCCGCGCCGGCCGGGCCAACATTGGCGAGGCTTACGCGGTGATCCGCAACGGCGAGCTGTATCTGTTCAATTCACAGATGACGCCACTGGTGCACGCCTCCACCCATGTGGTGGCCGATGAGCGCCGCACCCGCAAGCTGCTGCTGCACCGTCACGAGATCGACAATCTGATCGGTAAAGTCCAGCGCGATGGCTACACCTTGGTGCCAACCGCTCTGTACTGGAAGGCCAACCGCGTCAAAGCCGAGATCTGCCTGGCCAAGGGCAAGCAGGAGCACGACAAGCGTCATACGGCGCGCGATCGTGACTGGCAGCGCGACAAGCAACGCGCCATGCGGGCTCACAACAAGGACGCCTAAGGTCCCTGTTGCGGCCTTCGCGCATCCTTAATCGTCCGAGTCCGTCTCGGCGCTACTGGCAACCGGCAGCGTCATGCTGATCGTTGCGCCCTGCCCCGGCTCGCCGGTGGCGGATAGCGTGCCGCCGTGGCGATCGACCACGCGTTTGACAGACGCCAAGCCGATGCCATGGCCTTCGAATTCGTCGCTGCGATGCAGACGCTGGAACGGACGGAACAGTTTCTCCGCATACTGTTGCTCAAAGCCGGCGCCGTTATCGCGGACCGTGACCTCGTTCCAGTAGCGATTGCGATTGACCATGCGGATCTCAATCTGCGGATGCTCGGTATTGCGCGAGAACTTAAAGCTGTTGCCGATCAGATTGGCGAAGGCATTGCGCAGCAGCACACGATCGCCGCGAACCCGCATGCCCTCGTCCACTTTGACGTCGGCCGGATGCCCTGGATGTTCGGTGCGCACATCGAGCAGGACATCGTTCACCAGTTGCGTGAGATCGAGATCGGCCATGTCCAGTTGCGCGGTTGAGAGACGGGACATGCGCAGTAGCGAATCGATCAGTTCGCCCATTTTTTGCGTGGCGGAAATGATGCGGTCGAGATACTGCAACTCGGTCGGATCGAGTTTATCCGCCGCTGAATGACGCAATACTTGGCCAAAGCCATCGATCGCGCGCAAGGGGCCGCGCAAGTCGTGCGAGACGCTGTAGGCAAAACCTTCGAGCTCGGAATTGAGGATCTGCAGCGCACGGGTGCGCTGTTCAACGCGTTCCTCGAGAATGCGTTTGTCGTTGGCCAGCATGCGCTGATCCTCGATGGTGCCGGTCAGGTCGTCGAACTGGACAATCTTGGAATAGCTCTCGTTGAGCGAGCGCGGAATCATCACGGTCATTCGGCGCAGGATCCGCGCACTCTGATCGGACGGGCGCGTGATGGTGCAGTAATCCACTTTGACTTCTTCGCGCAGGGTGGTGACCGGAGGAGCGCCGGCGGGCTCATCGGGCAGTGTGGTCATGAGCTGATCGATGCGCGAACCGATCAGTTCCGAAGGCGTTCGCGACACCAGCGTCGCAAACGCAAGGTTGGCCACCGTGATGAAGTCATCGCGATCGACCAGCACCTTGGGCACCATGCTGTATTCCAGCGCAGTCTGAAAGCGCAGATTGGCCTGCTTTTCTTCGCGGATGGACGCATAGCGGGCATCGGCAATGATCTGATCGCGGCGCGTGGCCCAGCGGGAACTGAGCGTCAGCGCGCCCAGTCCTAGCAAGCCCGCAATGATGATCGACATGCGAATGGTCTGCAGTCCGTCTATCGTAAAGTGCTCGTATTGCGTAAACAGCACCCAGGCCAGCACGATGACCGCCGCAATGGCTAGGGAAATGACCACACGGGTCGTGAGCAGCAGCGGCTGCAGGCGGGCCAGTTGGGCGTTGGCCGAGGCGTTGTTCTGTACGGAATTCATGGTGTAAGTGTAGCTAAATGCACGGCAACGCCGCGTAGACGGCGGGCGCTGCGGGTGCCATCTGCGCTATACTGTCGGGGACAAGCGGTGAAAGGCGTCGTTTCCTTTCCTGCCTCATCGGAATACGGGGGTGCACCTGGCTTCGACGGGGGTAGCAAAATCACTTGGCGCATGCCGTGGGGGTAACTGTCCACGTTAATCCAGTTGCAAACTTTAGTTGCCAACGACGACAACTACGCTTTAGCCGCTTAAGGCTTTGCCCTGAAACAGCTTGTGTCCGTGCTCGCTGCGTAAGGTTATTATCACGGAATCGCTACTGTCTGCCACCTGTCGGTCTGTAGTTAACCTTTAACAGGGTGGTCCCGCAGTGCGCTTCGCTCATTGTGCTTCTGCGGGGCGAGATCTAACAGTGAGATAAGCATGTAGTGCCGGGGATGGAGCACTTTCGGACGGCGGTTCGATTCCGCCCACCTCCACCAACCCTAAAAGGCTCGGATCAATTCCGGGCCTTTTTCTTTTTCGAGATCCTTGTGCGGCACGGGTTCCCTTGCCGGACTGACATAGAGGCGCACACATCGCGCGCGGCCTATCGAGACATTCTGTAGTAACGCCGTTTCGGCGTATTGACAAACCGAATCTCCCTGCTTACGATTAGATTCAACAATATTGTCGTAACGGCGTTTTTGCATAAATGAAACTCGGCGAACTAGCTGAAGTACAAATGGGCTACCCATTCCGGTCACGTCTCGAGCATGATCCTCAAGGCAATTTCGCCGTTATCCAAATGAAAGATATCGACGACACCAACCTGCTACATGCCGAGCACGCTATAAGAGTAACCCTGCCCAAGGTAAAGTCGCACCATCTGTTGCGTGCGGGCGACCTACTGTTCCGCTCGCGCGGCCGCAGCAATGGCGCGGCGCAGATTCTGGAAGACATTGAGCCGGCCGTGCTTTCGGCTCCGATGCTGCTAATCCGCCCCCGCAACGTACTGCCCGCCTACTTGTGCTGGTACATCAACGCGCCGGAAACCCAGGTCCAACTGGCAGCGCTGGCCGAAGGCACTTCGGTGCAGATGATTAGTGCGGAGACCCTGAAATCGCTGGATGTACCAATGCCTGCACTTCGAACTCAGCAGTACATCGCGCTGGTCGCCGCCGCAGCCGAACGAGAACAAATACTGCTGGCACAAATCGCCACCCTGCGCCAACGGCTGACTAACCATATGCTAATGAAGCTTGCCCACCCACTACAAAACAGGGCCACACCATGACCGCTCAACTCACCCAACAAGACGTCAACAACACTGCCTGGGCCGCCTGCGACACATTTCGCGGCGTCGTCGACCCGGCGCAGTACAAGGACTACATCCTGGTGATGTTGTTCCTGAAATACATCAGTGACCAGTGGGCCGACCATTACGCCGAATATAAGAAGGAATACGGCGATAACGACGAACGCATCCGCCGCAAGCTGGAGCGCGAGCGCTTCATCCTGCCCTATGTCGAATTCAAGGACGAAACCGGCCAAGTCACCGATCGGTTCCTCGCCGATTTTCATGCGTTGTTTGAGCGGCGCAAGGCGACCAATCTCGGCGAGTTGATCAATATCGTGCTTGACCATATCGAGGAGGCTAACAAGGCCAAGCTCGAAGGCGTGTTCCGCAATATCGACTTCAACAGCGAGGCCAATTTAGGCAAAACCAAGGACCGCAACCGGCGCCTGGAAAACCTGCTCGGCGACTTCTCCAAACTAGATCTGCGACCCTCACGCGTATCAGAGGACGTGATCGGCGACACCTACATCTACCTGATCGAACGCTTCGCCTCTGACGCCGGCAAGAAGGCAGGCGAGTTCTACACGCCCAAGCAGGTGTCCAAGCTGCTGGCGCAACTGGCCGCCCCAAAACCCGGCGACCGCATCTGTGACCCTACTTGCGGTGCTGGCGGCCTGCTGGTCGAGGCCGCTGCGCTGGTCGAGGCGCAAGGCAGTCGCGATTTCGCCCTGTTCGGTCAGGAGGTCAACGGCAGTACTTGGGCGCTAGCGCGCATGAACATGTTCCTGCACGGCAAAGATTCCGCCCGAATTGAATGGGGCGACACCATCAACAGCCCGGCCCTGGTAGAGGCTGATCGATTGATGCGATTCAATGTGGTGGTGGCCAACCCGCCCTTCAGCCTCGACAAATGGGGTGGTACGGAAGTACAGGCCGACCGCTACAACCGCTTCTGGCGCGGAATGCCACCTAAGTCCAAGGGTGACTACGCATTTATTACTCACATGATCGAGACCGCATTGCCGCAGGAAGGCCGCGTGGCGGTGGTGGTGCCCCATGGCGTGTTGTTCCGAGGTGGTGCCGAAGGCCGTATCCGTCGCGCCCTGATCGAGGAGAACCTGCTCGACGCTGTTATCGGCCTGCCGGGCAACCTATTTCCCACTACCTCGATCCCGGTCGCCATCCTGGTGCTCGACCGCGCCCGAGAAAAAGGCGGCGCACGTGAAGCCTGCCAGGACGTACTATTCATCGACGCTAGCCGCGATTTCCAGAGCGGCAAGAACCAGAATGCCCTGCTCGATGAGCATATGGCCAGGGTGCTCGCTACTTTCCTTACCCGCCAGCCGGTGGACAAGTACGCTCATGTAGCCAGCCAGCAAGAAATTGCCGACAACAACTTCAACCTCAACATCCCGCGCTACGTGGACACTTTCGAGGAAGAGGAGGAAATCGATGTCGCCGCTGTCGAGCAGGAGATCGAGCAACTTGAAAAGGAATTGGTCGAGGTTCGATCTCGAATGAAGCAGTACCTTAAGGAGCTGGGTGTATGAGCGGAGGCGAACTGATCCTCTACACCGCCGAGGACGGCAGCGCCGCCATTCAGTTGCGCGCTGAGGAAGGCACTGTATGGCTCACCCAACTGGAGATGGCCACGCTGTTCGATACCTCTAAGCAGAATATCAGCTTGCATATCAACAACATCCTGGCCGAGGGTGAACTGAGCGAGACTGCAACTGTCAAGGAATCCTTGACAGTTCAAGCAGAGGGTAAACGACAGGTGCGACGGAGTACCCTGCTCTTCAACCTCGACATGATCCTGGCCGTCGGGTACAGGGTCCGTTCCCCGCGCGGCACTCAGTTCCGCCAGTGGGCCACCATCCACCTGCGCGAGTATCTAGTTAAGGGCTTCGTGCTCGACGACGCTCGCCTCAAGGAACCAGGCGGCTGGGACTACTTCGACGAGCTGCTAGCGCGCATCCGCGACATCCGCGCATCGGAAAAGCGTTTCTATCAGAAGATTCGTGACATCTACGCCACCGCTGTGGACTACGACAGCAAGTCCGAGTCCGCCCAGCTGTTCTTCAAGAAGGTGCAAAACAAAATGCTGTGGGCAGTCACCGGACACACCGCGCCCGAACTTATCGCCGGCCGCGCCGACCCCACCCAGCCCAACATGGGTCTGACAACCTGGGCCGGCGGTCGGGTGCGAAAACAGGACGTTACCATCGCCAAGAACTACTTGAGCCAGGACGAGATCGAGTCTCTGGACCGCATCGTCGTCATGTACCTCGATTACGCCGAGGACCAGGCCCAGCGCCGCCGCACCCTGACCATGCGCGATTGGGAAGACAAGCTCGACGCCTTCCTGCAGTTTAACGACCGCGAGGTGCTTACACACGGCGGCAAACTGCGCGCGGATCTAGTCGAAAAACTGGCGCAAGAACGCTATGACAGCTTCGATGCGGCCCGACGAGAAGCAGCACAGTTGGCGGCTGATGCCGAGGACATCGTCGAGTTGGAGCAGCTTGAGAAAGCCTTAGAAGAAATGGGAACGAGAAGTAAGAAATGAGTGCTGAACGCCTAACCCCTCTCCTTGTGGGACCTTGCCCGGCAGAATGGAGGCAACCATATATTGATGAAATCACGGACCTTTTAACCAACGGGTTCGTGGGCACTTCGTTGCCGCATCAGACCGAGAACAGTGAGACAGGAATCCGTTATTTGCAGGGCTTCAACGTAAGGCCAAATAAAGTGGACCTAACGAAAACTACCTGGGTCACACATGACTTTCATGCAAAGAATAGGAAGAGCCAGCTTCGCGAGGGGGACGTACTCGTAGTGCAGTCAGGACACATAGGGACTGCCGCAGTCGTACCAAAAGAGGCCGCAGGTTCCAACTGTCATGCTGCAATCATTTGCCGGTTTAAATCTGAGATCGTCGATCCGCATTTCGCCTCGCAGTATCTGAACTCCCAGATAGGCCAAGCTCGACTGCGCGGCCTGCATGTTGGCTCGTCATTGGCCCACATCAACACTAGCGAACTCGGTAGATTCAAGCTTCCCTTACCTCCAATACATGAGCAGCGAATGCTCGCGCAGCTATGGGGCACCTGGGATACTGCCATGCAAAAGACAGAGCAACTGATCGCGGCAAAGGAGCGGCATTACAGCTATGAACTTTCACGCCTGATCGGCCATGGCCAGCACCCGCGCGGCCAAGTCGGCTTCTCTTCCGAGGAAGTCTTAACTGGTAATCGCAGCGGTAGACTGTCCGTCCTTGGCGACATCCTATCTGAAAGCCGTGATCCCGATACCGCTCAGGACACCGCGAAGCGATTGACCGTTCGTTTACATCTACAGGGAGTTGAAGCTCGGCCGATTCGAGGCACGGAAAGCGACGGCGCAACCGTGTACTTTCGCCGGCGATCGGGGCAATTGATATATGGAAAGCAGAATATCTTCCGTGGCGCCATTGGATTGATTCCGCCTGAACTGGATGGCTACTGCTCGACCCAGGACTTACCCGCTTTTGATATCGGATTGGGTGTAGATCCTAAATGGCTGTACTACTTACTGTCTCGCAAAAGATTCTACAAATCGCTCGAATCACTAGCCGCTGGCTCAGGATCGAAACGGTTGCACCCTGAAGAGTTATTCAAGATTCGGATCACTTTGCCGGACCTCGCCACCCAATCTGCCATCGCCCAATATCTCAACACGCTCCGCCGGGAGATCGACTTGCTCGAACAGACCGTTGTGACGCTGAAGACCCAGAAGCGCGGCCTGATGCAGAAGCTGGTCACCGGGAAGTGGCGCGTACGAATCCACGACGAAGCCAGTGCATGAAATTCGCCTATGTCGACGAATCCGGCAGCACCGATGAAGGAGACGTGTTCGTCATGGCGGGCCTGTTGATCGACGCGTACCGTCTGCGCAAGTACACAAGCCACTTCGATAAGGCACTAACCAACTTTCTGGCCAAGCACCCTGGCGCGACGAACGAGCTCAAGACCAAGGCCTTTATCAATGGTCGTGGTGGATGGAGCACGATTTCTGCCGACGATCGCAAACAGTTCCTGACAGACATGTGTGAACTAGCTGCAGAGGTCTCGTCGATCTATGGCTTCGGCATGTCCTTTGAACGCTTTAACAGTGCCTGCATAAGCGGCGCTTATACGATGCCATGCGCCCGTAACTACTGGGCTCTCAGCGGCATGTTCCTCAGTGGCCTTATCCAGAAGAAGATGCAAGGAAGGGCCAACAACAAAGGGCTGACCGTGCTCATCTTCGACGATAACAAAGCCCATATGCCCAAGGTGTCAGACGGGCTTTATAATGCCGAACCGTGGTTCGACGCTTTGTACCAGCAGACGAGTAAGGTCAAAGGCAAAAGTCAGTGGCGTGAACTGAAGCAGCCCCAACGCTTTGACCACATAATCAATACCGCATTTGCGATTAATTCACAGCATTCCTCGTTAGTGCAGGTCGCAGATGCCGTTAGTTTCGTATATCGCCGCTATTTGGAGCTCACCACAATGCCTGAAGCGTGGGAAGGGGAGCAGGCGTTTTATGCCGGACTGGTGGCGCGGCTTGATGCAAAACGCGAGCGGCTGGGCCGCACTCCCGATGCCGAGTGCATAGATTTCTATAAGGCGGTCAAGCACCCCGCTTGGACGCTCTAAGGTATGACGATGGACAGCTTCCGTTTCGACGAAAAGTACCTCTCGCAGATTCCGGCCCTGCAGGTGTTGGTCAATTTGGGCTACCAGTACCTGACGCCTGCAGAGGCGCTTGCCGCACGCGGCGGCAAGGCCGGCAACGTGCTGCTGGATGAGATCCTACGCGAGCAGTTGAAAAGGCTGAACCGCATTCAGCACAAGGGCGGCAGCTACCTCTTCAGCGAGGAGAACCTCCAGAGCGCTATCCAGCGGCTAAAGAACGTCAAATACGACGGTCTGCTGAAGACCAACGAGGCGGTGTACGACCTGCTGACTCTGGGCGTGGCGCTGGAGCAGTCCATCGAGGGTGATCTGAAGAGCTTCACGTTGAACTACGTGGACTGGCAAAACCCGGCCAACAACATCTTCCACGTGGTCGCCGAGTTTGCGGTGGAACGTACCCGCAGCGTCGAAACCTGTCGGCCGGACGTGGTGCTATTCGTCAACGGTATTCCTTTCACGGTGATCGAGTGCAAGTCGCCTAAGGTCGAAGTGGCCCAGGCCATCTCTCAGACCATCCGAAACCAGCGCGACGAGTACATCCCTCGCCTGTTTACTTATGTGCAAACAGTGTTGGCGATAAACAAGAACGAAGCTCGCTACGCTACCGTCGGCACGCCGGCCAAGTTCTGGTCGAAATGGAAAGAAGATGTGTCCGATGCCGAACTCTCGCCCCTCTTGGAGCGCACATTACCGGAGTCTGTGAAGGCCTCGTTGTTCGATCTCGCCTTTGCCGAGCTAGGGGTACGCGAGGATATTGCGCCCTACTTGGTCGGCCGGCAGGTGACCGAGCAGGATCGGGTGCTCTACGCACTATGCCGCCCAGATCGTCTGCTGGAAATGGCGTGGGCCTACACGGTGTTCGACGGTGGCGTCCGAAAGATCGCGCGCTACCAACAGGTGTTCGCTATCCGAGAGGTGCTCGCGCGAGTCAAACAGTCAGATGACAGCGGCAAGCGCCGCGGCGGCATCGTCTGGCATACCCAGGGTTCGGGCAAATCGCTGACCATGGTAATGCTAGCTCGAGCACTGGCGCTGGAGCCGGCCATCCGCAGCCCGCGCATTGTGCTGGTAACCGACCGGGTGGATCTGGACAAACAGCTTGGTAACACCTTCGCCGCCTGCGGCCTCTCTCCCGATCGTGCCGAGAGCGGCCGCCACTTGGTGGAGCTAGTGTCAGATGGCAAGGCACACATCATCACAACTTTGGTGCACAAGTTTGACAAAGCGCTGGCTCACAAGAAGTTCAGTGATGCATCACCCGATATCTTTGTTCTGGTGGATGAAACCCAGCGCACCCAGCTGGGCGGATACTCGGCACGAATGCGGCAGATGTTCCCGAATGCCTGCTACATCGGCTTCACCGGAACACCGTTGCTCAAGCGCGAGAAGAGCGACGTGGCAAAGTTCGGCGGCGTGATCCACACCTACGCTATCGACCAAGCGGTGGCGGACGGCGCCATCGTGCCGCTGCTTTACGAAGGACGCATGGTCGAACTGGAACAGAACCAGGCCGCTATCGACACCTGGTTCGAACGCCATACGCAGGGATTGAGCGACCAACAGAAGGCGGATCTCAAGAAGAAATATGCTCGCGCCGAGATGCTTAACAAGGCGGAACAGGTGATCTATATGCGCGCCTTTGATATCAGCGAGCATTACCGCCTGAACTGGCAGGGCACCGGCTTCAAGGCACAGCTGGTGGCGCCTAATAAAGCGGCGGCACTGCGCTATAAGGCGTTCTTGGATGAACTGGGCGCAGTAACCAGCGATGTGATCATTTCCCCGCCCGATGAACGTGAGGGTTTCGACGAGATCGATGCCGAAGAATCCACGGATGTCGTTGTGGCCTTCTGGCAGCGCATGATGAAACGGCATGGCTCAGAGGAGGACTACAACAAAAATGTCGTCAATGCATTCAAGAACGGAGACGAACCCGAGATCCTGATCGTGGTGGATAAACTGCTAACCGGGTTCGACGCACCACGCAACACGGTACTCTATCTCGCGCGTCGGCTCAAGGACCACTCCCTGCTGCAGGCCATTGCGCGAGTGAATCGTCTGTACGAAGACGAATCGGGCAGCAAGGCGAAAGATTTTGGCTACATCATCGACTACGTGGGCGTGCTCGGCGAACTGGACCAGGCGCTGACTACTTACAGTGCGCTGGAAGGATTTGAGGCCGCGGATCTCGAAGGCGCGTTGAGCTCGATCCATGAAGAAGTCCTTGCATTGCCCCAGCGCCATGCTGAGCTGTGGGACCTATTCAAGACGGTGAAAAATCGCCAAGACGAGGAGGCCTTTGAGCAACTACTAGCCAACGAAAAGCTGCGCACCGACTTCTATGATCGTCTGTCGGCTTATGCGAAGACACTCGCAATTGCGCTCTCTAGTGAGCGCTTTATCACCGAGACGACCGAGCAGAAACTGCGAACATATAAGAATGACCTTAAGCGTTTCGTAAACTTGAAGGGAGCCGTCAAGCTTCGCTTTGCCGAGTCCGTGGATTACCGCGACTTCGAGCCGCGCATCCAAAAATTACTGGATACACACATCTCGGCATCAGAGGTGGTACAGCTGAACGCGCCAGTAAACATTTTTGATGAGGCTGCGTTCCAGAAGGTGGTAGAGGAGCAAGGTGCGGGCGGTGAAAAAACCCTTGGCGCCAAAGCCGATATGATCGCGCACGCTACGAGGCGCGCCATCAACGAACGACTGGAGCAGGACCCGGCTTTCTACGAGAAATTCTCCAGGCTGATCCAGCAGGCCATCGACGACTATCGCGCTAAGCGCCTGTCCGATCTGGAGTATCTGCAGCGGGTCACTGAGATCAAGGATGCCGTGGTTTCGCGGAAGTGCGATGACTTGCCATTGGTCCTGAGCGGTGATGCCGACGCAGCCGCCGTCTATGGTTTACTGCGCCCCTTCGTAGCAAACCACTTGGTCGACGTTGAACAAGCCCAATCGACCGCCGCCGAGGCAGCGATGGCGGTGTGGGACATCTTTCGGCGTAACCGCAAGGTGGGCTATTGGGATGACCTGGATGCCCAGCGCCGCACCATGAACGAGATCGACGACTATCTCTACGACGAAGTTAAAGGGGCTCGACGCATCGCGTTGTCCACTGACGAGATGGACGAGATCATCGACAGGACGATGCAACTCGCTCGACACCGGATGGTAGAGTGAAGCGCATGAACGGCTGCGTGATTTACGGCCGCGACACCATCACCTATGAGGTGCGTTTTCTAGCATCGCGACAGTCGCTGGCCATCGAGGTGCACCCGGACAGCCGCGTGCTGGTGCGCGCGCCACTCAATTGCCCGGAATCGTTGATTGTGGAGCGGGTGCAGAAGCGCGCCCGATGGATCAGCCGGCAACTTGCCGAATTCGAGCGCTACCGTCCCCGTACCCCGGCGCGGCAGTATGTCAACGGCGAGTCCCATCTCTACCTGGGCCGGCAGTATCGGCTAAAAGTGCTGCATGGCGACTCCGCGGACGTGAAACTGACGCGCGGCCAACTGCTAGTCAGTCTGCCAGGCGAGGCTGAACCAGACCGCGTCAAAGCGCTGCTGCACCGCTGGTATCTCGACCGTGCCCGGGCCGTGTTCGGCGATGTGCTCGAAGCCAGCTTGCTTCACTTTAAAGGTGTTGAGTGCCCCCGATTGATAGTGCGCACAATGCAATCACGCTGGGGCAGCCTATCCCCAGCAGGCACCATGACCCTGAACGCCAATCTCGTGAGGGCGCCGCGCGGATGCATCGAATACGTGGTTGCGCATGAGCTTTGCCACACCAAACACCGCGACCACAATGCCCGGTTCTTTAATTTATTGGGACAGGTGATGCCGGACTGGGAACAACGTAAACAGCGCCTAGAAACAGCGCTTCTGTGAGGGGACGCAGGGGGAGGATGCCTAATTAACTCTCATTGATTTTTTCAATGGCATTTTCCACCTGTGTTCCGCAACGGATTGCACGGGCCACCATTGACCCACGCTGGCTCACCGCAGTTCTATTTCTGCTGCCAATTATCGGCTAACCGCTCTAAGGGGCCGCTAAATTTTGTCATTTTTCTTGGGCTTCTGTCCGCTTTGCTAAAATGGCGCCTTTAAATTTCAGCGTGAATTCAATGAGCCTGATAGCCATACTCGCCCTAGCCTTTGCCATGGCAGCCGATGCGTTTGCCGTGTCGGTGTCGCACGGCGCGCGCCTCAAGGTGATGCGCTGGGGTGAGGCGACTCGCATTGCCATCGTGTTTGGTGCCATGCAGGGCCTGATGCCGCTGATCGGCTGGTATTTGGGTCGCGCGGCTGCGGTATGGGTCGAGACCTGGGGGCGCTACATTGCCTTTGCCCTGCTCGCTTTCGTGGCGCTCAAGATGCTCAAGGAAGCCCGCAGCGTCGGCGAAGAAGACACGCTCGGCGGCAAAGACGGGCGCATCTCGAATATGGAACTGCTGGTGGCGGGGATTGCGACCAGTCTCGATGCGTTGGCGGCCGGTGTCGGTCTGGCGTTTGTCGATCTGTCGATCGGTCAGACGGCATCGATCATTGCGATCTGCACCTTTGTGCTGTCCTTGCTGGGTGTCTGGCTCGGCCGGCAGATCGGCACGTTGGTCGGCAAAGGCGCCGAGTACGCGGGCGCGGCCATCCTACTGGTGCTAGCGGTCAGCTTCCTGCTGCGCTAACAAAATCGGCCGCAACTGCGGCCGATTTCTTTTTTTGCGCTTAGTGCCGATCGAATCGATCAGTACTCGACATCCTCAGCGCCGGGTGTGGCGGTCGGATGATCGTTCGACGGCGTCGGCAAGTTGCCGGCGGCGAGGCGGGCTAACGCGTCCTTGATGCCGGCGCCGTAAGCCGGATCGGCCTTCGTGCAGTTGTCGATGTGACGTTGCTTGATGAAGTCCGGTGCATCGCCCAGTGCACGCGCGGTGTTAAAGAACAGACGTTCCTTTTGCGCGTCGTTGTAGCTGCGGAACAGGGCGCCGGGTTGCGTGAAGTAGTCGGCATCGTCTTCGCGGAAGTTCCAGAAATCGGCGTCACCATTGATGCGCAGCGGCGGATCCTTGTATTCCGGCTGTTCCTGCCATTGCGAGAAACTGTTGGGCTCGTAATGCGGCAGACCGCCGTAGTTGCCATCGGTACGGCCTTGGCCATCGCGGTGATTCGTGTGCACCGGGCAGCGTGCAGCATTGACCGGAATCTGATGGTGATTGACGCCCAGACGGTAGCGTTGTGCATCGCTGTAGGCGAACAGACGGGCCTGCAGCATCTTGTCGGGCGAGACGCTGATGCCGGGTACCAGATTGCTCGGTGCGAACGCGGACTGTTCGACATCGGCAAAGAAGTTTTCCGGGTTGCGGTTGAGTTCGAACTCGCCGACTTCGATCAGCGGGTAATCGCTCTTGGGCCAGACCTTGGTCAGGTCGAACGGATGCACGCGGTAGGTCTCGGCCTCCATTTCCGGCATGACCTGGATGTACATCTTCCACTTGGGATAGTCACCGCGATCAATCGAGTCGAGCAGATCGCGCTGATGGCTTTCGCGGTCGCCGGCGACAACGTCAGCGGCTTGCTCATCGGTAAAGGCCTCAATGCCCTGCTGCGAGTGCATGTGGAACTTGATCCAGAAGCGTTCGCCCTGCGCATTGATAAAGCTGTAGGTATGCGAACCGAATCCGTGCATATGACGGTAGGTGCGCGGTATGCCGCGGTCGCTCATCACCACGGTGACTTGCAGCAAGGCCTCGGGCAGCAGTGTCCAGAAATCCCAGTTGTTTTGGGCGCTGCGCAGGTTGGTGCGCGGATCGCGTTTGACCGCCTTGTTCAAGTCCGGGAACTTGCGCGGGTCGCGCAGGAAGAACACCGGCGTGTTGTTGCCGACGAGGTCCCAGTTGCCTTCCTCTGTGTAGAACTTGAGAGCGAAACCGCGGATGTCACGTTCGGCATCGGCGGCGCCGCGTTCACCGGCCACCGTCGTGAAACGCGCGAACATCTCGGTCTGCTTGCCCACGGCCGAAAAGATCTTGGCCTTGGTGTAGCGCGTGATGTCGTTGGTTACCGTAAACGTACCGAAGGCACCACTGCCCTTGGCATGCATGCGGCGCTCGGGAATGACCTCGCGGTTAAGGTTGGCCAGCTTTTCCAGCAGCCAGACGTCCTGCATCAGTAAGGGGCCGCGCGGGCCGGCCGTCATGCTGTTCTGGTTGTCAGGAACCGGCGCACCGAACGCAGTGGTCAGATGCGTTACCGGGCATTTTTTTGTCGAATCCGTCATGGCGGAAGTCCTTTGAATGGGGTCCATTAACGATAGTCCTATTTCATGACAATCTCTAATGAATCCTTTTCATGGATTCGATAGTGTGTATCTATTGCGGTGGCGGTGCTTCGATCTGATTACGTGAGGTAAACACGGCACCCACGCTTGCGGTCATCACCAACGCAATCGCCAGCATCTGTTGGCCCGTCAATGCTTCGCCTAGCGTCACCCAACCGACCATGGCGGCCACCGCGGGCTCAATTGCGGCCAGTGTACCGAAGGCATACTTGGGCAGCCGCTTGATGGCAAAGAACTCCAAGGTATACGGGATGGCGCTGGACACGATACCGACCAGCAAGCCGATAGCGAGCACGTGCGGAGTGAACAGCTTGGTGCCGGCGGCGGACCATCCGATCGGGGCAATGATCAGTGTCGCAATGAGCAGACCCAGTGGCAGCAGCTGACCGCTTGGCAGGTGTTGGGCGCCCTTCCCGATCACAATGTACAGACCCCAGCAAATGGCGGCGCTAAACGCCCACATCATGCCGCCCGGATCGAGTTGACCTGCATGCGAGACGTTGGCCAGTGGCAACAGCAATGCAAGTCCCGCGGCCGCGACCAACACCCAGATCATGTTGCCCAGACGTCGGCTCGACAGAAACGCCACGCCCAAGGGGCCGATAAGTTCAATCGCCACCGCCAGTCCGAACGGAATCGTGCGAATGGCCTGGTAGAACATCCAGTTCATCAGACCCAACACGGTGCCGTACAGCACGATGCGCGGCCAGTCGGTGCGGTTGGGCCAGCCGTAACGCCACGGTCGCCACACGATGCACAGCACCAGCGCACTAAAGCCTACGCGCAATGCCGTCGTGCCCGAAGGACCGATGATGGGGAACAGTTGCTTGGCCACTGTGGAGCCTAAGCACAAGCTGAGAATGGCGCCGAGCATAGCGGCGATGGGCAGGAAAATCGGATGACGTGTGGACTGCATGTCAGACAGTGTAACGGCGCCTAACGAAAAGCGCCCCCGAAGGGGCGCTCTTGTCTTGCATTGGCACCGAATTCTTGGCACCAACGAACCCGGTTTTACTGGGCGATCGGCACGATCGTGATTTCAACACGACGGTTTTGGGCGCGACCGGCATCCGAGTCGTTCGAGGCGATCGGATAGGATTCGCCCATGCCCTTGATGACCATACGGTTCGAACCGACACCCTTAGAGGTCAGGTACGAGGCGACGGCGTTAGCACGACGTTCCGACAGACCTTGGTTGTAAGCGTCCGAACCCGTGCTGTCGGTGAAGCCGGCAACTTGGATCACGGTTTGGTTGTATTCGTTCAAGGTCGAAGCGACCTGATCGAGGGTGCCGTAGAACTGCGACTTGACGTTCGACTGATCGTGGTCAAAGGTCACATTGCCCGGCATGTTGAGGGTGATGTTGTCACCGTTACGGACGACTTGGACGCCCGAACCCGACAGGCGGTCACGCAGAGCGCGTTCCTGACGGTCCTGATAGTTACCGATGGCACCGCCAGCCAGGCCACCAACACCGGCGCCAACCAGCGCACGTTGACGGCGTTCAACGGCATCGTCACCCGTCAGCACACCGGCGACAGCGCCAACCAGTCCGCCGATCACGGCGCCCTTGGTGGTCTTGGACATACCGGCTTGGCCATCGGGGCCCATGTAACCGGTGGTAGCGCAACCGGTGGCCATCACGCCAACCAGCGAAGCGGTCAGTACCGACTTGATCATCATTGCTTTCATTGTCTCGTCCTTTAATTTGTTGAGGCGAAGGGTGAATCGCAAGTTGAGTGTATAGCCGTGAAACTGAACACTTCCGTGATGGAATTCAGACCGTTAAGCGTGGTGAGACTAATGTGAAGGCGGCCTTATGCGTCTGTGAAGAGAACCCGTCGCGTAATCGAACAGGTCAAGTCGTAACCGATGGTGCCGGCATGGCGCGCGACTTCCTCGACCGGTAGCTCGTTACCCCACAAGGTGACATTGGCACCGACCTCTGCGCCCTCGATATTGCGCAGATCAATGGTCATCAGATCCATCGAGACGCGGCCGATAATTTGCGTGCGCTGTCCGTTGACGAGTACCGGAGTGCCTTCCTGCACGATGCGCGGGTAACCGTCGGCATAGCCCACAGCCGCCACACCAACGGGCATATTCTCAGGACAACGGAAACGTTCGGAATAACCCACCGTTTCACCCTGTTGAATCTGATTGACCGCAATCAGTCGTGTATGCAACGTCATTGCAGGACGCAAACCGAAATCGGCACCGCATTTGTTTTCAACAACGGTTTGACCGTACAGCGCACCTCCGGCACGCACCCAATTGCGATGCGTCTGCGGGAACCCGAAAATCGCCGCGGAATTTGCAGTGGTGCGTTCGATGCGCATGTCTTGCGTCGCGGCATCAAACGCCTGCAGTTGCTGCAGCGTTTTGGGATTTTCAAATTCATCGCTGGATGCAAAGTGATTGATTGCGCGGATCTCCCCTACTACGCCCTGCTGTTGCAGACGTTGCAGTCGCGCGTAGGCGGCGGGAACTTTGTCCGGTGCAAACCCGAGACGATGCATGCCGCTATCAACTTTGAGCCAGACGTCTAACGCTTGCGCCCCATTCCACTGCGCTGCGGCCGACTCGAGAATCTCCAGCTGAAATTCATGGTGGATGGCGGTGTCGCCGGCTAGATCTCGCAGCTTGGGCAAGTCCGCAGGCTCATCGAAACCGGAAAGAATCAGGACGCGATTGCCAAGACCAATGGCGCGCAGGCGCTCCAGATCACCCAATGCCGCCACGCCGAAGGCATCGGCATCACGCAAGACACCGGCGACGCGCTCGAGCCCATGGCCGTAAGCATCGGCCTTGACGACCGCCATGACATTGGCGCCGGCAGCGGCCTTGCGGATGTGTTGCAGGTTATGCCGCAACGCGGCGTGATGAATCGTAGCTGTGGTGGGTCTGGACATACCGATAGTTTAAGGCGCAGAAACCCGATTGGAAACGCAACATGACGCGGACATCATGTGGCTTGAGTGCCCTACTCGTAATCGGAGTCGTAGATGCCCTCGGCATCACGGGCGAGATTGTCAAAGCGCGTGTACTCACCAAAGAAGCGCAGCCGGCAGGTACCGGTGGGACCGCTACGTTGCTTGCCGATGATGATCTCGGCAATGCCTTTAGCGGCGGTATTTTCCTTGTGGTAGTACTCATCGCGGTAGATGAAGACGATCATATCGGCGTCTTGCTCGATAGCACCCGACTCACGTAAGTCGGCCATTTGCGGGCGCTTGTCGGTACGCGTTTCGAGTGAGCGGTTGAGCTGCGACAGTGCAATCACCGGCACGTTGAGTTCCTTGGCCAAACCCTTAAGCGAACGCGAAATCTCGGAGATTTCGGTGGCGCGGTTTTCACTATTGCCCGGCACCGACATGAGCTGCAGGTAGTCGATCACGATCAGACCGAGCTCACCGTTTTGCTCACGCTTGAGGCGGCGCGCCTTGGCGGCCAGCTTGGTTGGGCTCAGACCGGGCTCATCGTCAATAAAGATTTTGCCGGCCGACGAATTGAGCTGCTTAATCGCCAGCGAGACGCGCGGCCAATCCATATCCTCGAGCTGGCCGGTACGCAGGCGTTGCGCATCGATACGACCGACGCTGGAAATCAGACGCATGGCCAGCTGCGATGCCGACATTTCCATGGAGTACACCGCCACGTTGACGGGCTTGTCCGGATTCAGTGCTGCATGCTGCGCAATGTTCAGCGCGAAGGCCGTCTTGCCCATGGCAGGACGCGCCGCAAGAATCACCAAGTCGGTTTTTTGCAGACCGGCGGTGAGCTTGTCGAAATCCTCGTAACCGGTTGGCAGACCGGTAATGCCGCCGCCGTTTTCCGCCCGCTCATTGAGCATGGTGAAGGCCTCGGCCAGCGCATCATTGATGGTGGTGAAGTCAGCCTTGCCCAGCGAACGCGTCTCGGCAATGCGTAGCACCTCGGCCTCGGCCTCGGCCAGGATGTCACGGCTGGCGCGACCATCGGGCTGGAAGCCTTTGTTGATGATGGAGGTACCCACATCAATCATTTGGCGCAAGATGGCCTTGTCACGCACGATGGAAGCGTACTGCTTGATGTTGGCAGCGCTGGGCGTGGTGGTGGCAAGCTCGGTGAGATACGCACCGTTGGCGACCAGATCGGCCTGGCCACGCGACTTGAGCAAGTTGCCGACCGTGATCAGGTCAGTGGGTTGCTGCGCCGAATTGAGCGCCTCAATGGCCTGGAAAATGACCTGGTGCTCACGCCGATAAAAATCCTCGGCCCCGACCTCGTTAGTGACGTCATCAAACGCGCGTGGCGACAGCAGCAAGCCGCCGAGCACGGCCTGTTCCGCCTCTACCGATTGCGGGGGGACCCGCAGCTCCGCGATTTTGGAATCGGCCGGTGAGGTGGAGCTAAAGCGTTTGGGTTCAGTGGGCATGAGTGTCTGACGAAAGGGACCGCAATATGTGGACGGCGTTCAACGAAGTCTTTAGTGGAATTATCTTAGGCGCTTTTCTCACCCGGTGATACGCACAACCCTGTGGATAAGCTTTGGAAATCTCGGGGCGAAAAAAAAACCGCAGCCGGAGCTGCGGTTCTCTTTCAGGCAGGAAATTTCCTGCCCGGTGTCAGATCAGACAGCCGCTTCAGGAGCAACCGTGACCTTGACAGTGGTTTCGGCATCGGGACCCAGATGCAGGGCGATGTCGTATTCACCGACGTGACGGATCGGGCCTTCGCCCATGATCACCTCTGCCTTGGCAACTTTGTGACCTTGCTTGGTCAGCGCATCGGCGATGTCACGGTTGGTGATCGAGCCGTACAGCTTGCCCTCAGTGGCAGCGTTGGCGTAGATCGTGATGGCCACGTCTTGCAGTTGGCCCAGACGGCTTTGTGCCTCGGCAGCGATGGACTGTGCCTTGGCTTCGTACTCGGCGCGACGGGTTTCGAACTCGGCAAGGTTCGCAGCGGTAGCCGGGACGGCCTTGCCTTGCGGAACCAGGAAGTTGCGGCCGAAACCGGGCTTGACATCGACGGTATCGCCCAGGTTACCGAGCTTGCCGATCTTTTGCAGAAGAATGAGTTTCATGAATTAAATCTCCACCAATCCTGGATTAAACGTCGTGGCTGTCGGTGTACGGCAGCAGGGCCAGGAAACGGGCGCGCTTGACGGCCGTTGCCAGTTGGCGCTGGTACTTGGACTTGGTGCCGGTGACGCGGCTCGGCACGATCTTGCCGGTTTCGGTCAGGTATTGGCGCAGGGTGTTGAGATCCTTGTAATCGATCTCTTTGATGCCTTCTGCAGTGAACTTGCAGAACTTACGGCGGCGGAAGAACTTGGACATTGTCGTATTCCTAATCTGGTCGGTATGCGGGGCGCGAATCAGGCCTGTTCGGCAGCAGTTTCGGCATCAGCCACGTTGGTGTCGGCATCGGTATCGGCGCCGAACTCGTCGTTGTCACGGCGACGCGGGCCGCGTTCCGGCTTGGCGTCCTTTTCATCCTTGAACTTCATGATGAAGGACTGCTCGGTGTCGGCACCGTCACGCTTGATGATCAGGTGACGCAGGATGGCATCGTTGAAGCGGAAGCCGTCGACCAGGTCGTTCAGCGATTCTTGGCTGCACTCAACGTTCATCAGCACGTAATGTGCCTTGACCAGGTTGTTGATCGGGTACGCGAGTTGGCGACGACCCCAGTCTTCGAGACGGTGGATCTTGCCTTGACCGCCCTCAATCAGCGTCTTGTAACGCTCGATCATGGCGGGAACTTGTTCGGACTGATCCGGATGGACCAGGAACACGATTTCGTAATGACGCATTGTGATTTCCTTTTGGATTGAACGGCCGACGAAGAATCCGCGACCGGTTAAAGCCCCCGTTCTGCAGCCGACCCGATAGGCCGATGCCGACGTGGAGCAAGGTCAAACGACCCCTATGGGCCGAGTGAGCTAAATATTATGACGGAAAATCAAAGACTTGGCAAGGAATGCACAGGCAGGTCCGGAATCACCGTAGTGGTGAAACTTTCACCACAACCGCAGGCCTCCAGGGCGTGCGGGTTACGGAACACAAACTGGTCGCCCAGCTTGGCGCGGATCACGTCAATCTCGGTGCCGTCGACAATCGGCAGGCTCTCGTCATCGACCAGAACCAGGACACCCAGAGACTCAAAGCGGTGATCATCGGGCTCGGCGCCGGTGGCCAAGTCGGCGACGTGTTGCCATCCTGAGCAACCCGTGCGTTTGACACCGAAACGCAGGCCAATGCCGGGCTCGCCTTTGGCGGCAGCTTGGCTCATGAAATGACGGACACGTTCGGCAGCAGCAGGGGTCAGTTGAATCGACATGCACACATTATAGCGGGCCTAGCTGGCTAGCCTGTAAACTAACGGATTAATTGTTGCCAAGCGGCAAGGTTTCATCCGGGAAGGATTCAATGACGGTTTTAAGTGTGCAAGAGGCCCTAAGCGGTAAAGTCGCCGCCGGTGGTGAAGTTTCGGTTCGCGGCTGGGTCCGCACCCGTCGCGATGCCAAAAATGGCCTGAGCTTTATTCACATCAGCGATGGCTCCTGCTTCCACCCCATTCAGGCCGTGCTGACCGACGCGCTGCCCAATTACGAATCCGAAGCTCGCCGTCTGACCGCAGGCTGCGCCGTTATTGCTACGGGCACTCTGGTGCCGTCGCAGGGCAAGGGTCAGGCCTTCGAAATTCAGGCCACCTCGCTCGAAGTGGTCGGCTGGGTCGATGATCCGGAAACCTACCCGATTCAACCCAAGGCGCACTCGCTCGAGTTCCTGCGCGAAGTGGCGCATCTGCGTCCGCGCACCAACCTGTTCGGCGCCGTCACTCGCATCCGTGACTGTCTGGCCAAGGCGGTGCACCGTTATTTCCACGAGAACGGTTTCTACTGGATCAGCACGCCGATCATCACCACCTCCGATGCCGAGGGTGCCGGTCAGATGTTCCGCGTCTCGACTCTGGACATGGTCAACGCGCCGCGTCTGCCCGATGGTTCGGTCGATTACTCGCGTGACTTCTTCGGTAAAGAAACGTTCCTGACGGTTTCGGGTCAGCTCAACGTCGAGGCCTATGCGCTGTCGATGAGCAAGGTCTACACCTTTGGTCCTACGTTCCGCGCTGAGCAGTCGCACACCACGCGTCACTTGGCCGAGTTCTGGATGGTCGAGCCGGAAATTGCATTTGCCGATCTGGCCGAGCTGGCCTCCGTCTCCGAAGACTTCCTGAAGTACCTGTTCCGCGCCGTGCTCGAAGAACGTGGCGACGACATGGCCTTCATTGCAGAACGCGTAGAAAAAGACGCGATCGATCGTCTCGAGCGTTTCGTCAACGCACCGTTTGAACGCATCGAATATACCGACGCCATCGAACTGCTGAAGAAGGCCGATCAGTCCTTCGAATTCCCTGTCGAATGGGGTCTCGATCTGCAGACCGAACACGAGCGTTGGCTAACCGAGCAGCACGTCGGCCGTCCGGTGGTGGTCACCAACTATCCGGAGCACATCAAGGCCTTCTACATGCGTCTCAATGACGATGGCAAGACCGTCGCGGCAATGGACGTGCTGGCGCCCGGCATTGGTGAAATCATTGGCGGCTCGCAACGCGAAGAGCGTCTGGATCAGCTCGACACGCGCATGGCGCAATTCGGTCTCGATCCGGCGCATTACGGTTGGTATCGCGACTTCCGCCGTTATGGCAGCGTGCCGCATGGCGGTTTCGGCTTGGGCTTTGAGCGTCTGGTCGTTTATGTCTGCGGTCTGTCCAACATCCGTGATGCCATCGCCTACCCGCGCGCACCCGGCCAAGCGGAGTTTTGATTTATGGAACCTGGATTTACCACACACGATTTGGTCCTGACACTGGCGTTGTCGTTTATCGCGTTAGCAATCGCCGGTTGCACGGCATTGGCCATCTTCTGGCCGCTGAGCAAAGTGCATCTGCGCGATCGCCACCCGGATTGGAAAAACCAACTCGGCGGCAGCAATCAGTGGGCTTGGTTTTTGTTCGGCCGGTTCGGTCAATTGAACGATGGCAACCTCAACGGCCTCGCTCGTCCGGCACAAGTGGCACTATGGACCATCATTACCGGTCTGGTCGGCGCCTGGATTTTGTGGCTACTGTCGGAGTACTTCTTTAAATGAGCGATGCGTTTGACTGGTGGTTGACGGCATTGGGCCGCAATGTGTTGTGGTGCGGTTTGCGTGAATTGCCTGCAGGTACGGCGCAAGTGCTCGATACCGATGGCAATCTTCTGCCCTACGATTCCACCGATACCGCACGCGCCGCGCTGATGGATGCCGGCTATGTGCAGCTTGACGGTCTCGACGATGACGATGCGCGCGCTTTTGGCGTGGAACTGTCGGAGTTGCAGCCGCCATCCGGTACTGATCCTGATTTGCTTCATGGCCAGTTGCTGCAGAAATTGCCGGCCGTTCGCCCAACTAACTAAGGAACAACGTTTTGTCTGATCTCGCCCCCCTGCTGGAACGTAACCGCGAATGGGCCGAACGGCTTGAACGCGAAGATCCGGGCTTTTTTAAGTCCCTTTCGCAACAGCAGTCGCCGGAGTTTCTGTGGATCGGTTGCTCGGATTCACGCGTACCGGCGAATCAGATCATCGACATGGCCCCGGGCGAGGTATTCGTCCACCGCAATATCGCCAACGTCGTTTCGCACTCGGACTTGAATTGCCTGTCAGTGCTGCAGTTCGCTGTGGATCTGCTCAAGGTCAAACACGTGCTGGTCGTCGGTCACTACGGCTGCAGCGGTGTCGAAGCCGCGCTCAATAATCGTCGCGTTGGGCTGGCCGATAACTGGCTGCGTCATGTTGTGGATTTGCGCGACTTGCATAGTGATCTGTTCAATGAGCGTCCCGAGCTGACGCCTGCCCTGCGCCACGATTTGCTGTGTGAACTCAATGCTTTAGAGCAGGCCGTCAATGTGGCACAGACGACGGTCGTCACCGATGCATGGGAACGCGGCCAGAAGCTGGCCATTCATGCCTGGGTGTATTCGCTGAGCAATGGTCGCGTCACCGATCTGCAACTGAGCTGCGATTCGCCGGCCAAGCTGGAATCCAGCTATCAGCTCGCCCTGCAAGGCATCCGCAATCGCGCCTTGCAGACCGGCAAGTAATCAGGAGACCGCAACATGCGCTTGAATCCGATCGAACTGCAAGCCTGGGTCGAAGAACATCGCGATCTGCTCAAGCCACCCGTGGGCAACAAAGTCATCTGGTCCGAAGATTTCATCGTGATGGTGGTCGGCGGCCCGAACTCGCGCACCGACTATCACTACGACTTAGGTGCCGAGCTGTTCTATCAGCTCGAAGGCGAAATGATTCTGCGCGTGCAGGACCAGGGCCAAGTCAAAGAGATTCCGATCCGTGCCGGTGAGATGCATCTGCTGGCGCCCGAGATCCCCCACTCGCCGCAGCGCATGCCCGATTCGATCGGTCTGGTGATTGAACGTCGCCGCCGCCCCGAGGAGAACGATGGCCTGCAGTGGTATTGCCCTAACTGCAATCACCGCATCTTTGAAAAGTATTTCCATCTGCACAATATCGAGACGGATTTCCCGCCGATCTTTGACGAGTTTTACAGCTCGTTGAGCCATCGCACGTGCACTCAGTGCGGCACCGTGCACCCTGCACCCGATCATTACCAGATGCCGGATACCTGAGCATGCTTGAGAACCTGTTTGATGCCGGCGCTATTGCCGAACTGGATCGCCAATTTGCCGACGTGAGCCGTCGCGATGCCTTTCGCATCCCGCAGCATGATGGCGCCGATATGGCTTATTTCGTCGGCAATTCACTGGGCTTGCAACCGGTGCGAGCTGCGGAGATGGTCAGTGAGATTCTGACCAAATGGGCCGACCTTGGTGTCGACGGTCACTTCACCGGCGAAACGCAGTGGCTGAACTATCACCGTTTAGTGCGCGATGGCATTGCCCGTCTCGTCGGCGCGGAGCCGTCCGAAGTCGTTGCCATGAACACGCTGACCGTCAACTTGCATCTGCTGATGGCGAGCTTTTTCAAACCCGCCGGCGAGCGCAAGGCGATTCTGATCGAAAAAGGTGCCTTCCCCACCGATACCTATGCGGTGCAGTCGCAACTCGAATTCCACGGCCTGGATCCGGCGCACGATCTGATCGAAGTCGAACCGGGCGCGGACGGTTGGTTTAGCGATGACATCATCCGCAATGCCATCGCCGACAATGCCGACCGACTCGCATTGGTGCTGTGGCCCGGTGTGCAGTACCGCACGGGTCAAGTGTTTGATCTCAAGGCAATTGCCGAGCGGGCCCATCAGGCCGGTGCCATGGTCGGGTTCGACTGCGCGCATTCGATCGGCAATGTGCCTATGAATCTGCACGATGCCAATGCCGACTTCGCCGTCTGGTGCCATTACAAGTACGTCAACTCGGGTCCGGGTGCTGTTGCCGGCGCCTTTGTCCACTCGCGCCACGGCAATGGTTCCGATCGTCCACGCTTGGCCGGCTGGTGGGGCAATCGTCAGGACACACGCTTTAAGATGGCCTCGCATTTTGAACCCGCACAAGGCGCCGAAGCCTGGCAGCTGAGCAATCCGCCGGTCTTGGCGATGGCACCGCTGCGCGCTTCGCTGGAGCTGTTTGACAGCGTGCCGGAAGACCGCCGCTATGCGTATGCGCGCTCCATGACCGATTACCTGTTTGCGTTGGTCGACCGTCATTTTGCCGACACCATCGAGGCCGTGACACCGCGCGAACCGACGCGCCGCGGTTGCCAAGTGTCGCTGCGCATTCGTGCCGGTCGCGAGAAAGGCCGCGAGCTGTTCACGTTCCTGGAATCGCGTGGTGTGCTGGGCGACTGGCGCGAACCCGATGTGATTCGCATTGCACCCGTGCCGCTCTACAACACGCACCGGGATGTATTGCGCCTGGCCAATACCCTAACTGAGTGGTGCAATGGCTGATTCCAACGTGAGCGATCGCGGCGACATTACCATCATCGGTGCCGGCTTGGCCGGTGCGCTGCTGGGTGCGCTGCTGGCGCGTCAGGGCTTTCGCGTACACATCCACGAAAAGCGCGGCGATCCGCGTGTCGAGCAATACGAAGGCGGCCGTTCCATCAATCTCGCTCTGGCAGAGCGCGGCTACCATGCCCTGCGTTTAGCCGGTGCCGACGATGAAGTCATCGACCAATGCGTGATGATGCGCGGTCGCATGGTGCACAACCGCAACGGTACGCATAGCTTTTTGCGTTACGGCAAAGACGATACCGAGGTCATCTGGTCCGTCCATCGCGGCGACTTGAACTCCATCTTGCTCAATTTCGCCGCCGACGCCGGTGTGGAGATCTTTTTCCACCACGAGCTGCAGACCGTTGATTTTGAGTCGCGTCGCATTCGTCTGCTCACGCCCGAAGGCCCGGTCGACGAACCGTTTACCTCACTCATTGGTGCCGACGGTGCGGGTTCGGCCTTGCGCCGTGCCATGGCCGATCGCGATCCGCAGCAGTTCACCGCGCGCACGGATTTTCTGGGACACGGTTACAAGGAGCTGGAGATTCCGCCCTTCGACAACAGTGGCGATTTCTCACTCGAGCCCAACGCGCTGCACATCTGGCCGCGAGGCACGTACATGTGCATTGCGCTGCCCAACGACGAAAAGACCTTTACCGTCACGCTGTTTTTGCCGAACGAAGGCTCGCCGAGCTTTGCCGAACTGCAGACGGGTGAAGAGGCTCGCGCCTTCTTTGATTGTGAATTCCAGTCGGCCTCGATCCACATCGACGATCTGGAATACGACTGGGAACACAATCCGGTCGGCGTGCTAGGCACTTTGTATCTGGACCATTGGGCGATGGATGATCGCGCCATTCTGTTGGGCGATGCCGCGCATGCGATGGTGCCGTTCCATGGTCAAGGCATGAACGCCGCGTTTGAAGATTGCGTTGCCCTAGCCCGCCATCTCGGTGCGCAGACGGATCGCGCCGCTGCGTTTGCGGCCTTCCAGGAGGAGCGCCTGCCGAACGCGCGTGCTATTCAGCAGATGGCCCTGGATAACTATCTGGAAATGCGCGACAAAGTCGATGATCCGCTGTTCCTGCTGCAACGCGAACTCGAGATTGAACTGTCGGCGCGGCACCCCGAGCGTTTTCTGCCGCACTACACGATGGTGACGTTCCGCCTGATGCCGTATCGCGAGGCCTACGAGCGCACGCTGGCTCAAAATGAAATCCTCAACGAACTGACGCGCGATATTGAACTCGTCGATCAGGTCGATTGGGATCGCGCCGCGACTCTGGTTCGCGAACGCCTGCCACTCTTTACCGATACGGCCGCGTGAGTTTTCTTTTCTACGATCTCGAAACCTTCGGCACCAATCCGCAATGGCATCGGATCGCACAGTTTGCAGCAATCCGAACCGATGACGAGCTCCGAGACACCGGTGAGACGTACGACCTGCTGATTCGTCCGGCCACCGATCGTCTGCCCTCACCGATGGCCTGCGCGATCACGCGCACCAGCCCCTGGCAACATTGGCAACATGGCATGCCGGAGGCCGAGGCCGCATTGGTCATCGCCGATGCCATGTCCGTCGCCAATACCTGCACCCTTGGCCACAACAGCTACGGCTTTGACGATGGCATGGTCCGCAATCTGCTGTACCGCAACTTTCTGCCGATTTACGATCGCGAATGGCGCCATGGCAATTCGCGTTTCGACACCTTGAACGCGCTGCGTGCGGCGTATGCCTTGCGTCCCGATGGCATCAACTGGCCAACCAATGCCGATGGCAATGTCTATTTCCGGCTCGAAGCCTTAGCGGAAGCCAACGACGTCCGCGAGGGAGATGCGCATGAGGCCCTGTCCGATGTGCGTGCAACTATCGGCATGGCTCGTCTGCTGCGCAAGAACCAACCGCGCTTTTGGGATTACCTGCTGTCTCTGCGCAACAAGCACGAGGTGCGGCAGTTGCTCGACTCCGGCACGCCGCAGATACTGCTCGGGATCCAGGCGCAGTTCGGCTTGCGGAATTTCTCTTCGGCACCGTTGCTGCCCTTATTCGCGGACGAATCCGACCCCAACAAGTTCTATGCTTTGAATCTGCTCGAAGATCCATCCGATCTGCAGGCATGGATTCAGGCACCGCAGGACTTGCCATGGCCGCGCATGCTGCGCCGTCTCTCGATCAATGAAGCACCGCCACTGTTCGCTTTGCGCCACTTGCGCGATGGCGAGCTGGAACGTCTGGGCTGGGATCGCAATGCTATTTCCGCGAATGCCGAGCAATTGGGCGCTACTCTGGATCTAGATGCCCTGCATGCGGCATTGCGCGCCACGCGCCGTGAGTACGCCCCTGCCGACGATGTCGATGGCGCCATGTTCGAGGGCTTCTTCTCGGGCGCCGCGGATGCATTTCGTCGCAAGGTTCGCAGCACGCCGCCGGATCAGCTGGCTGCATTGCAGGACGAAGCGAGCGTGGATCCGCGTTTGCCGACACTGCTGTTGCGCTATCGGGCGCAGAACTATCCGGACTCGCTCAATGCCGCAGAGCGTGCGGAGTGGCTCTCGCACTGCCGCAAAAATCTGCTCGAGCCCGACTCACCCGTCGGCCATGTCAAGTTCCTGGAGGAGCTCGCCGAAGCTCGTGCGCAATTTGCCGAAGATGCTGAGGTTCTGCGCGTGCTGGATGAGACTGAAAGCTTTGCCAACATGCTGCTGGAACGCGTCTCAGGAGTTTGAGACCCCGTGGGGCACATGCCCTGCTGCGACATGATCGCGCGCCGAATCGATGTTGTGCATCGAGTCGTCAAAAAAGATGTCCGCACCGAAGGCCTCAAGGAACGGACCTTTCGCGCGGCCGCCCAGAAACATCGCCTCGTCGAGACGGATATCCCAGTCACGTAAGGTCCGAATGACGCGCTCATGCGCCGGAATCGAACGCGCCGTCACCAGCGCAGTACGGATCGGCGATTGCTCACCGGTCGGAAACGCCTGCTGCAGGCGATGCAAGGCATCGAGGAAGCCGCGGAACGGCCCACCGCTTAAGGGTTGCTCCCGGTGATCCATCTCGAAGCGCGTAAAGGCCTCCAGGCCCTCCTGCTGCGAGACGCGTTCGCTCTCGTCACCAAACAGGACGGCATCGCCGTCGAATGCGATGCGCAGCTGATCATGCCGTGACTGATTCGGCCCACCGGGCAGCAGCGTGGCCGCGGCGACGCCGGCTTGCAGTGCGTTGCGCACATCCTCGCCATTGGCGCTCAGAAACAGATCACAGCCGAACGGTTTGATGTATGGAAACGGCGCCGCCCCATTGCTGAAGGCCGCGCGTTTGATGTTCAGTCCATGATGCGCAATCGAATTGAAGATGCGCATGCCGGTATCTGCTGAGTTACGCGAGATCAGAATGATCTCGACATGTGGCGCTTCGGCGGGCGCGCCGTCGTTCAGTGCCAGCAGCTTGCGCACCAGCGGAAACGCAACACCCGGCTGCAGCACCACATTTTCCTGGCTGCGCTGATGATCAAGATAAGCATCAATGCCATCGCGCTCGAACAGCGCATGACTCTCTTCGAGATTGAAAAGCGTACGCGAGGAAATCGCAACAATTAGCGGATCGGCATCACGGTCCGGCATGCATCAACCTGAAGTGAACTGTTCGGCGAGGATGCGCTCCTCGAGGTTGTGACCGCGATCGAACAGCAAGGTCACGCCATAGGGATCGCCCGCTTCGCGAATGCTGACTTCGGTCACGTTGCGCACTTCGTGCGAGTCGGCCGTTGCACTCACAGGGCGCTTGAGACCATCCAATACACGAAAACGAACCTCGGTATCGGCACGCAACACGGCGCCGCGCCAGCGACGCGGACGGAACGGAGCAATGGGGGTCAACGCCAAGGTCTGGCTATCGAGCGGCAGGATGGGACCGCCGGCACTGAAGTTGTACGCCGTGGATCCGGCCGGCGCGGCGACCATGACGCCATCGCAGATCAGCTCCTCTAAACGTTCCTTACCGTTAAGCACGATGGCAATGTGGGCCGCCTGACGCGTCTGCCGCAGCAAGCTGACCTCGTTAAAGGCCAGGGTGCGTACCGAACTGCCCGACTCGCTGGTTGCGATCATCTCTAACGGACGTAAACGGGCGGGCTCGGCTTGCGCCAGACGATCGAGCAATCCGTCGAGCTCCTGATGATTCATCAGGAAACCGACAGTGCCCAATTTCATGCCGTAGAACGGCTTGCCCAGTTCGCCGTAGCGATGCAGGGTCTGCAGCATAAAGCCATCGCCACCCAATGCCACGATCAGATCGGCATCGGCGACATCATGTTGACCGTGCGCCGCCACCAACGCCGAAAGCGCGTTCTGCGCTTCCGGCGTCGGACTGGCTACAAAGGCGAGTTTGGCATGAGCGGGAATCATGCCCCCAGTGTATAGCCCTTAGCCTTGGCTAGCCAACAGGGCCAGACGGCGTGCAGCCACCGACAAGGTCGGATAGTCGAGCGACTTCTGCGAGCTCAACTCGGTCAGCATGCTTTGCGTAAAGCGCCAGCTGGCATCATCGCGCGCAAGCCATTCGCTGACCTTGGCGGCCGGCGTCTTACGACCGCCCTTGCCGAAGATCTGCAAGGCCAGCGTGCGTTGCTGCGTACCGAGCTCATCACGCAGAGCGCCCGAGGCCAACGCCTGCCAACGGCCCTCGACCTTGATCTGATCGATCTGACGGTACAGCCAGGGGATCTGCAGACCGGCACCGAGCGCGAAGTAGCCTTCGGCCACTTGCACGATGTCCTGGCGCACCGTCTTGGCGATATCGGCGATGTCAAACGCAAACACGATCAGCGGCAAGGAAGCCAGTTCGGCGGCCAATGCATCGGGCACCTTGCGTTGCTGCCAATGAGCGGCCTTGGCGGCGATTTCGCTCTTGCGTTGCGCCGGTACGACCTTGGCCAAGTTCTTGCGCAGCACGGCGACATCATTGCCATACAGAGCAATGCCTTCGGCCACGCCGGGCACGGCGCCCGGACGTTGCAGCAACCAACGGCTCATGGTGCGCAGTGCATTCCAGATCGCGTATAGCGCATCAATCTGGGTGGACTCCGGTACCTTGCCGTCGAGCGCATCGATCTGACGCCACAACGCACGTGCACCGATCACTTCGCGAGCAATGGTAAAGGCGCGAGTGATTTCAGCCGGCGAACGGCCCGTGTCTTCCTGCATACGCAGAATAAACGTGGCGCCCATGCGGTTGATGGTGGAGTTCGTCACCATCGTTGCGATGATTTCGCGCTTCAGGCGATGACCCTGCATTTCCTTGGCATACTTGCGACGCAACGGCTCCGGGAAATAGCTGATCAGTTCACCGGCAAAGTAGCTGTCTTCCGGAATATCCGATTGCAGCAGTTGTTCAAACAGCACCAGCTTGCTGTACGACAGCAGCACCGACAGTTCCGGACGGGTCAGACCCGCACCGCGTTGAGCGCGCTCTTCGAACTCCGCGTCCGAAGGCAGGAACTCAATCTGACGATCCAGCAGGCCCTGCGATTCGAGCGTTTGGATGAAGTGCTTCTTGGCACCCAGACGGGACACGCTCATATGCGCCATCAGACTGATGGCCTGATTCTGACGGTAGTTATCCATCAGCACCAGTTGCGCGACTTCGTCGGTCATGGCGGCCAGCAGCTTGTTGCGTGCCGGCAAGGTCAGCGACTTGGTCTTGACCGCTGCATTGAGCAGAATCTTGATGTTGACTTCGTGGTCGGACGTATCCACACCGGCCGAGTTGTCGATGAAGTCGGTGTTGAGCAGCACACCATGCTGCGCGGCTTCGACCCGGCCGTTTTGAGTCAGACCCAAGTTGCCGCCTTCGCCAACGATCTTGCAACGCAGATCCTTGCCGTTGACGCGGATCGCATTGTTGGCGCGATCGCCGACGTCTTCGTTAGTCTCAAAGGTGGCCTTGACGTAGGTACCGATACCGCCGTTCCACAGCAGATCGACCGGTGCCTTGAGGATGGCCGTCATCAGCTCGTTCGGGCTCATGGCCGTCACATCATCGGCAATGCCGAGTGCCGCACGCATCTCCGGCGAGATGGCGACCGACTTGGCCGAACGCGGGAAGATACCGCCACCCTTACTGATCAGCTTGGCGTCGTAGTCGGCCCAGCTCGAACGCGGCAGATTGAACAGACGTTGACGTTCCTTAAAGGAAGTGGCTGCCGTCGGGTTCGGGTCGACAAAGATGTGACGGTGATCGAATGCTGCGACCAGGCGGATGTGCTTGCTTAGCAGCATGCCGTTGCCGAACACGTCACCCGACATGTCGCCCACGCCCACTGCCGTGAAGTCGGTGGTCTGGCTATCGACACCGAAGGAGCGGAAGTGACGCTTGACCGACTCCCACGCACCGCGTGCGGTGATGCCCATGCCCTTGTGGTCATAGCCAACCGAGCCACCCGATGCGAAGGCGTCATCAAGCCAGAAGCCGTGTGCCTGTGCGATGCCGTTGGCGGTATCGGAGAACGTGGCGGTGCCCTTGTCGGCTGCCACTACGAGATACGGATCGTCGCCATCATGACGCACCACATTCAACGGCGGCACGACCTTGTTGTTGACCAGGTTGTCGGTGATATCCAACAGACCGTTGATAAAGCGTTTATAGCAGGCCACGCCCTCGTTGAACCAGGCATCACGATCGACCGACGGATCCGGCAATTGCTTGCAGAAGAAGCCGCCCTTGGAACCGACCGGCACAATGACCGTGTTCTTGACCATCTGTGCCTTGACCAGGCCCAGCACTTCGGTGCGGAAGTCTTCGCGACGATCCGACCAGCGCAAACCGCCGCGGGCCACAGGTCCAAAGCGCAAGTGCACGCCTTCGACACGCGGACCGTAGACAAAGATTTCGCGATACGGACGCGGCTTGGGCAGTTCCGGCACGGCCGCGCTATCAAACTTGAAACTCACGTAATCGGCCGGACCACCATCGGCACGCAAACCGTTTTCACGTTGCATGTAATAGCTGGTGCGCAAGGTGGCGCAGATCACGCCCATAAAGGCGCGCAGAATGCGGTCTTCGTCGAGTGCGGTGACGCGATCGAGCAAGCCGATCAAAGTGTCCTGTGCGGCTTTGATCTGCACATCGCGTTTGCCGCTGCGTGCACCCAGAACGGGCTCAATTGCTGCCAGCACCGAGGCATCGCCTCCGGCCAAGGTCTGAATCTGTGCCTTGAAGTGATCGGCACCGGCCTTGATCTCGGCCTTGGTTTCGGCACCGGTACGCGGATCGAAACGGGCTTCGAACAGCTCGACCAGCATGCGCGTCAGCAAGGGATAACGGTTGAGCGTCTGCTCCATGTAGCTTTGCGAGAACGGCACACCCGTTTGCAGCAGGTACTTGCAGTACGCACGCAGCATGGCCACCTGCTTCCAGCTCAGACCCGCAGCCAGAATCAGACGGTTAAAGGTGTCGCTTTCGGCATCGCCATTCCAGACCTTGACGAAGGCTTCCTCGAAGTTGGCGCGATTGGCCGCGACATCGAGATCCTTGCCGGACAGTTCCACTTCGAAATCCTGGATGTACGCCGTGCCGCCCGGAGTATCGAGACGATGCGGGTTCTCCGCAATAACGCGCAGGCCCATGTTTTCCATGACCGGCAGCGCATCGGACAGTGCGACGTCCTCGCCCAGACGATAGAACTTGAGACGCAGGCTGCCGTCGGAATCGCGCGGTGCCAAAGTCAGACGCAGATCTTCGGGATCGGTCAGTTGCGAGAGCTGGATGACATCATCGGCAGCGGCGTCGCCACCGTAGCTTTCGATGTAGCTCTGGGGTAACGAACGGCCAAAGCGCTGATTGAGCTCCATCGCTTCGGATTCATCGAGGCGTGCGGACAGTGATTCGCGCAGCACATCGTTCCAGTTACGGACGATTTCAATGATGCGGGCTTCGAGCTCTGCAGTATCGACATCGCGCACATCACCGGACGGCGGACGCACCATCAGGTGCAGCTGTGCCATCGGCGATTCGCCCAGATAGACCCACGAATCGACGTGATCGCCGTTCAGAGCGTCTTTCAGCAGGGCCTCGATACGCAGACGGACTTCGGTATTGAAGCGGTCGCGCGGAATGTAGATCAACGCCGAGAAGAAACGACCGTACGTATCACGACGCAGGAACAACTTGCTGCGCACGCGCTCCTGCAGGCCGAGAATGCCACGGCCCATGTTGAGCAATTCCTTTTCGCTCAGTTGGAACAGTTCATCACGCGGCAGCGTTTCGAGAATGTGGCGCAGTGCCTTGCCGTTGTGGCTGTTGGGCGCCAGGCCCGACTTGTCCACCACGTATTCGTAGCGCTGGCGCACAATCGGAATATCCCACGGACGCGTGGTGTACACATTCGAGGTGTACAGACCGACGAAACGTTGCTCGCGGACCGGCGTGCCCTTGGCATCGAACTCCAGCACACCGATGTAATCCAGATAACCCGGACGATGCACGGTAGAACGACCGTTGGTCTTGGTGAGAATAAGCGATTGCACAGCCCCCGATTGCGGCATCAGATGTGCAGCCAGGCTGGCCATCTTGCGCGATTCGCCATCGGACTTGCGCATCAGACCCAAGCCGGTGCCTTCGACCGGTTTCAGAACATCGGACTTACCCTTGATTTCCCGATAGTACTCACGGTAACCCATCAGGATGAAGTTATCGGCAGCCGCCCAGTTCAGGAAATCCTGAGCTTCCTGCAAACCGGATGCAGAAATGGTCTTGCTCGGCTGACGCGAACCCACCGCCATCGCGGTTTCCTGCATCTTGTCACGCAGGGCACGCCAGTCATTAACCACCAGACGCACATCTTGCAGTGCCGTTTGAATGGCTTTTTCAATATTGCGCATTTCAGCCGGCGTCTGGCGATCGATCTCCAGATGCATCACCGACTCATCGACGCCCTCACCCACTGCCTTCAGGTTGCCCTTCGCATCGCGCGAGAAGCTCACGACCGGGTGACCCAGCACGTGAATGCCGACACCCAGATTGGCCAGCGTCATGCTGACGGTATCCACCAGGAACGGCATGTCGTCATTGACGATCTGCAGCACGGTATGCGGCGAATTCCAGCCGTTAACCTTGCTGTCCGTATTGAACACGCGCACCAGCGACGTGCCGTTCTTGCGGGTCGATGCAAACTGCAGGAACTCGGCAGCCAGTGCCGCCCAACCCTCGGCATTGTGCACCGGTGCCTCGTCTTCTTCGAGGCGGTTGTAAAAGGCCTTGGCGAAGGCTTGAGCCTGCGCGACGCGCGACTTGGGCAGCGTGGATTTAAGGGAATTGAGAATCGGGGTCAGGGAGACGTGGATCGAAGACATGATTTCAGCGCAGTCCTGTTTCGTTACGGGCGATCACGAGGCGTTGGATCTCAGAGGTGCCTTCGTAAATTTCAGTAATCTTGGCGTCACGGAAGTAACGCTCCAGCGGCATTTCCTTGGAGTAACCCATACCACCGTGGATTTGGACGGCCTGGTGGGCGATCCACATGGCTGCTTCTGATGCCGTCAACTTGGCGATGGCCGCCTCATTGCTGAACTTGGCACCGCCCTGATCGAACTGACCCTTCTGCCATGCGGCACGCAGCGTCAGCAAGGTGGCGGCATCAAGCTTGCACTTCATGTCGGCAATTTTGGCCTGCGTCATCTGGAAGGTACCGATCGGCGCACCGAAGGCTTGGCGCTCACGCACGTATTCCAGCGTCTTTTCGTAGGCAGCGCGGGCGATACCAATGGCTTGCGACGCAATACCGATACGGCCGGCATCGAGCACGGTCATGGCGATCTTGAAGCCCTCGCCCTCCTTGCCCAGCACGTCTTCGGCCGAGGCGACGTAGTTTTCAAACTCAATTTCGCAGGTCGCCGATGCGCGAATGCCGAGCTTGGGCTCGGTCTTGCCCTTGTGGAAGCCGGGCTTGGCGGTGTCGATCATAAATGCGGTAATGCCGCGAGCACCGGCCGACGGATCGGTCATGGCAAACAGCACGATGTACTTGGCAACCGGACCCGACGTGATCCAGGACTTTTTGCCGTTGATGACCCAGGTGCCATCGTCTTGCTTGACGGCCTTGCAGCGCATGGCCGTGGCATCGCTACCCGATTGCGGTTCAGTCAGAGCAAAGGCACCGATTTCGCGACCCTCGGCGATAGCCCGCACATAGAGTTGCTTTTGGTCCTCGGTACCGTACTTGAGGATGCCGTTGCAGAACAGCGAGTTATTGACCGACATGATCGTGGAGTGCGCGGCATCGGCTGCAGCAATTTCAATCATGGCCAGCACGTAGCTGATCGGATCCATGCCGGCGCCACCGTATTCGGCCGGCACTTCAATGCCCATCAGGCCGTTCTCACCCAGAGTACGAATGTTTTCGAGCGGGAACTCGCCGGTGCTGTCGTGGTGCTCTGCACTGGGTGCAATCTTGTCCTGTGCAATGCGACGTGCAACATCTTGAATCATCAGTTGCTCTTCAGTCAGCTTAAAGTCCACGCGACGAATCTCCTTCAGTCAATCGTACTGAGTTGTTGAAGCGCCCATTGTAACCCTGATGCGTAACCCGATGGTTTCAGTACGTTGACGAATGCGGTAAAAATGCCGACAATACATCAATCCATCATGATTAAGAGATATTTATGGATTTGCAGGATTGGTCGGACCAGTTTCGCCTGTTTGCGGAGCCAACACGCGTTCGATTGCTCGCCTTATTGTCGAAGGCCGAGCTGACCGTCGCCGAACTGTGTGAAATCACAGGTTTGCAGCAACCGCGCGTCTCTACACATTTGGCCAAATTACGCGAAGCCGCACTGGTCCGCGATCGTAAAGCCGGCGTGTCGTCGTTTTATCGCATGGATACCGATTCGCTGTCCGATTCCTCGCGTCGTCTGTGGGAAATTGTCTCGACCGATGCCAAAGATCCGGTACTCGCAGCCGATGCCAATGCCCTGCAACGCTTTTTGCGTTCGCGCGCTGCGGGTGATCCCACCGATTCCGTCGCCGATGATCTGGAGCGCCATTACACGCCGGGCCGCACCTGGGAAGCCTTAGCACGCTCTACACTGCAGCTTCTCACCGTTGGCGATGTGTTGGATGTGGCCTCGGGCGATGGTGCCTTGGCCGAGTTGCTGGCACCTCGCAGTCAACGTTATGTCTGCTTGGACGTCTCGCAGGCCGCGTTGGAGGCCTCCGCCCCGCGCTTGACCAACCTGCCGAACGTGGAGCTGCAGTGCGGCGATATGCACGACTTGCCGTTCCGTGACCGCAGTTTTGACCTGGTGGTGCTGATGCAGGCCATCAATTACTCGCGCGACCCGGCCACGGCGGTCCGCGAATCGGCGCGTGTCCTGCGTAGCGGTGGCCGCATGCTGGTCACTACCTTGGCCAAACATGGCCACACCATGGCCCATCGCACCTTTGATCACTTGAACATGGGCTTTGAGGTCAAGGAGCTGCGCAAAATGCTCGAAAACGCCGGCCTGCGCATCGAATCGTGCCAAAAGATCAGCCGCGAGCGACGCCATCCTAATTTTGAACTGATTGCCGCTACCGCGACCAAGGATTAACCCACGATGCAGCTCCCCTTTCTTAATCCCGAACGCGTTGCCGCCATGGAATCCGTGTTGGCGCAGCGCATTGCGATTCTGGATGGCGCCATGGGCACCATGATTCAGCGGTACGAACTGGTTGAGGCCGATTACCGCGGGGACCGATTTCGCGAGGGCTATGACGCCCTGTTCACTCCCGGTCCCGATCATGTGCATGGCCAGTCCTGCGGCTGCGGGCACGATCAGCGCGGCAACAACGACTTGCTCAGCCTGACACGCCCCGACCTGATCAAAGACATTCACCGTCAGTATCTGGCGGCCGGTGCCGACTTCATTGAGACCAATACGTTTAACTCCACGACACTGTCGTTGTTGGATTACGGCCTGACTCACTTGGCGCGGGAATTGAATGAAGCGGGTGCGCGTCTGGCGCGTGAAGCCTGCGATGAGTTTGAACGCGAAACCGGCAAGCCGCGTTTTGCAGTCGGCATTCTGGGTCCTACTTCGCGTACCGCGTCGTTGAGCCCGGACGTCAATCGTCCCGGTTACCGTGCGACCTCATTTGATGAGCTGCGCGTTGCGTACACAGAGGCCGCGCATGGCCTGCTCGATGGCGGTGCTGACGCCCTGATGGTGGAAACCGTGTTCGACACCTTGAACGCCAAGGCGGCCCTGTTTGCCATCGAGAATGTGTTTGATGAGCGTGGCTACCGCGTGCCGATCATGATCTCCGGCACCATCACTGACGCCTCGGGTCGCACGCTGTCAGGCCAGACCACCGATGCCTTCTGGTATTCGCTGCGTCATTCGCGTCCGCTGAGCATCGGCTTGAACTGTGCTTTGGGCGCGGCCGATATGCGGGCGTATATCGATCTGCTGTCGCAGGTCGCTCCGGAGACGTTTATCAGCTGCCATCCCAATGCAGGCCTACCCAATGCCTTTGGCGGCTACGACGAAACGCCCGACGACATGGCCGTTGTCCTGCGCGAGTTTGCCGAATCGGGTTTGTTGAACATTGTGGGCGGCTGTTGTGGCACGACACCGGATCACATCAATGCCATTCGCGAAGCGGTAGCCGATCTGCCACCCCGTGCGCGCCAGACGTCCGCGACGGAGGCCGTGGCGTGAGCAAGTACACCCTATTGAGCGGTCTCGAGCCGCTGATCCTGACGCCGGATCTGAACTTCATCAACGTCGGCGAGCGCACCAATGTCACCGGCTCGGCGCAGTTTAAAAAGCTGATTCTGGAAAACCGTTTTGACGAGGCGCTAGTCGTTGCGCGCCAGCAGGTGGAAAACGGCGCCCAGATCATCGACATCAACATGGACGAAGGCATGCTCGATTCGCGCCAAGCCATGATTGATTTTCTGAACCTGATCGCAGCCGAGCCGGATATTGCCCGCGTGCCGGTCATGATTGACTCCTCCAAATGGGAGGTGATCGAGGCGGGCCTGCAATGTGTGCAGGGCAAGTGCATTGTCAATTCGATTTCACTTAAAGAAGGCGAAGAGGCCTTTTTGCGGCAAGCGCGTTTAGTCCGACGCTATGGTGCCGCGGTGGTCGTGATGGCCTTCGACGAAGACGGCCAGGCCGATACACTGCGCCGTAAGGTCGATATCTGTGCCCGCGCTTATCAGCTGCTCACCGAAAAAGTGGGTTTTGAGCCGGCCGATATCATCTTCGACCCGAACGTGTTTGCGATTGCCACCGGCATTGAAGAGCACAACGATTATGCTGTGGCGTTTATTGAAGCGGCACGTGAGCTCAAGCAGCGCTTTCCGCTAAGTCATATTTCCGGCGGTATCTCCAACGTTTCGTTCTCGTTCCGCGGTAATGAACCGCTGCGTCAGGCGATCCACGTGGTGTTTCTGTATCACGCCATTCGTGCGGGATTGGACATGGGCATTGTTAACGCCGGTGCCCTGCCCATCTATGACGATCTGGATCCGGTGCTGCGTGAGGCCGTCGAAGACGTCGTTCTGAATCGCCGCCCCGATGGTACCGAGCGGCTGTTGGCGATTGCCGATCAGTTCAAGCCGCAAAAAGGCAAGGCCAAAGTTGCAGATCTGGCCTGGCGTGATCAGCCGGTGGCGGGACGTCTCGCGCACTCACTGGTGCACGGCATCGATCTGTATATCGAACAGGACACCGAAGAAGCCCGCATGCAGGCGGAGCGTCCGTTGCACGTGATTGAAGGCCCGTTGATGGAAGGCATGAACATCGTCGGCGACCTGTTCGGCGCCGGCAAGATGTTTCTGCCGCAAGTCGTCAAATCGGCGCGCGTCATGAAGCGTGCCGTGGCCCATCTGTTGCCCTATATCGAAGCCGAGAAGGCCGCAGGCGGTGACAGCAGCAGCTCCAAAGGCAAGATCGTGCTGGCGACGGTCAAAGGCGACGTCCACGACATCGGCAAGAACATTGTCGGCGTGGTACTGGCCTGCAACAACTTTGAGATCGTCGATCTGGGCGTGATGGTTCCTGCGCAGACCATTCTGGATGCCGCAAAGCGCGAGAATGCCGACATGATCGGTCTGTCGGGCTTGATTACGCCATCGCTCGAGGAAATGTCGCACGTCGCTCGCGAAATGAAGCGTCAGGGTTTTGAGATGCCCTTGCTGATCGGCGGTGCCACCACATCCCGTGCTCACACGGCCATCAAGATCGATCCGCACTATGCCTCGCCCACCGTGTGGGTCAAGGATGCATCGCGCGCTGTTGGTGTCGCGCAATCCCTGCTCTCCGAGGATCTGCGTGCACCCTTCGTTGCGGCCAATGATGCCGAGTACGCCAAGATTCGCGAGCGCCATTCGCTCAAAGGCGATCAGAGCCGCCTGATTGATTTGGCCACCGCGCGTCAGCGCGGATTCGCGCATTCGGCCATTGACGCCATCACCGTGCCGAACACTCAAGGTGTGCAGCATCTGGATGTGCCCTTGAGCGAGCTGGTGCCGTTTATCGACTGGACGCCATTCTTCCAGACCTGGGAACTGGCCGGTAAATACCCCGCAATTCTTAAGGACGAGATCGTCGGTAAGCAGGCCAGCGAACTGTACAAAGATGCCCGGGAGATGCTGGATCGCATCGTCAATGAAAATTGGCTGCAAGCCCGCGCGGCCATCGGTCTGTGGCCTGCGACGCGTCAGGGCGACGATGTCATTGCGCATACGCAAAACGGCGATGAGCCCCTGCACTTCCTGCGTCAGCAAGTCGACAAGCCACTTGATCGTCCGACTTATTGCTTGGCGGATTTCATTGAAGGCGCGGATGCACAAGGTCAACCGCAGGACTTTATCGGTGCGTTTGCCTGTACCGCGGGTCTCGGTATCGAACCGCATCTGGCACGCTTCAACGCCGACTTGGATGATTACAACGCCATCTTGCTGAAGTCGCTGGCGGACCGACTGGCCGAAGCCTGCGCCGAGTGGTTGCATCGCCAGGTACGCATTCAACATTGGGGCTACGCAACCGACGAATCGCTCGATAACGATGCCCTGATTGCAGAAGCGTATCGCGGCATTCGTCCCGCACCAGGCTACCCGGCTTGTCCGGAGCATTCGGAAAAGGCCACGCTATTCCGCCTGCTCGATGCGGAAAGCATTGGCATGCAACTGACAGAAAGCTTTGCGATGCTGCCGGCAGCGGCGGTCAGCGGCTATTACTTTGCGCATCCGGAATCCACGTATTTCGTGGTGGGTCGCCTCACCGTTGACCAAGTGCAGGATTACGCTCGCCGTAAAGGCATTACGCAAGCCGAAGCCGAACGTCTGCTGGCCTCGAATCTCGATTACGATCCGGAATGAATCCCCTGCTCCGCGCTGCGGAGCAAGGGCTTTAATGCGACGATCCGCTTAGGCTTAGGCGGTGATGCGCCCGATCACGCTACCGAAATCGATCACGCTGCCATCCGGGCCCGGAGCCGTGGCACGCATCTCAATCACGTCGCCATCGACCAGTGACTTGCGCTCGCCGCCATCGGCCAGCGTAATCGGCTCGGCGCCATTCCAGGTCAGCTCCAGGAACGAGCCGCGCTGACGCACTTCGTCGCCCGAGATCGTGCCCGAACCGAACACGTCACCGGCACGCAACGAGGCACCGTTCACGACCATGTGCGTGACCATTTGCGCGTAGCTGTAATACATCACGCGGAACGGCGGACGGCTGACCGTCTCATCGTTCCACAGCACTTCGAGTTGCACGTCCAGACCGCTCGGCGTCGTGCGCCCATCATCCAGATAATCAGCCAGCGGCAGATCACGCGGCGGCGTCGAAATGCGTGCGGCGTTCAGTGCTGCCATCGGCACCACCCACGGTGAGATCGACGTGGCGAACGATTTACCCAGGAACGGACCCAGCGGCACGTATTCGAAGGCTTGAATGTCGCGTGCCGACCAGTCGTTGAGAATGAAGGCACCGAACACGTGGCGATCGGCGTTGGCCAAGCTGATAGGACCCATCGTGCCGTTGCCGCAAACAAAGCCCATTTCCGCTTCGATATCGAGGAAACGGCACGGACCGTATTCGATGTTGCCATCGACGCGACGCAGTCCGTTCGGACGCGCAATCGGCGTACCGGATACAAACAAGGTGCCGCTGCGGCCGTGATAGCCGATTGGCAGTTGCTTCCATGCGGCCGGCAGATCCGGGCTCTGCGGACGGAAAATCTTGCCGACATTCAATGCGTGCGATTCGCTGGCGTAGAAGTCGACGTAGTCCGCGGGCGTAAACGGCATGACCATTTCCACTTCACTTAGCGCAATTGCGTTCGCCTGTACGGCTTCTGCGTGCGCCGGCGTCGTCACCCATTCGACGATGGCGTTACGGACAGCGTCCCAGTCGCTCGGGCCGCCCTGCAGCAGTGAATCGAGGTTTCCGCCTTCGAACCAGTTGGCCAGATCTGAACTCAAAGCCAGCGCCAGTGCATGCAAGTCGATGACATGATCGCCAAGCCGCACACCGAGGCGGGACTGCGTCTGGCCGGCGCGGACAAACGCACCATATGGCAGGTTGTTGGCATCAAAGCCGGGACGGGCGAGCGCTTGGGCAGCAGTGGTGGTCATGGGCAATTTGAACGTCAGCCAGGTTGGATGCTGAGTTTATCATTGGCTCCATTGGCACCGTTTTGCCTATTGCCGAAATGGCGGCGAGTCGGTAACATTGCCGTCCTTGATGACCCCATCAGAAAAACATTGCAAAATTTTTTCAGGATGGGCTTGACGGAAGTAAAATTCCAAATTAAGATAGTCGTCTTTCCAGTCCTACGGGGCCATAGCTCAGCTGGGAGAGCGCTTGCATGGCATGCAAGAGGTCGGCGGTTCGATCCCGCCTGGCTCCACCAGGACAGGAAATAAAATTTGTTTTAGGCCGACAAAGTTTTTGCTTTTGTTTACTGCGTCCCCATCGTCTAGAGGCCTAGGACACCGCCCTTTCACGGCGACGACCGGGGTTCGAATCCCCGTGGGGACGCCACTATAAAGAAAAGAGCCACTCGCAAGAGTGGCTCTTTTTCTTTGTGCGTCCCTAACGGGATGATGAACCCCGCCGAGGGGTTCGACGCAGGGCCATGGATGGCCCTGCGGGACAACCGCAGGTTGCGCGAGCCTTGCGAGCGTGCGGTGCAAGGATTGCACCGCATCCAATCCCCGTGGGGACGCAACAGAATATTTGCTCGATCAGTAACCCTGCTGATGCAGATAATCGAGCCACTTGCTGAAAAACACATTCATCTGCAGGCGATGCGCATACAGCATGTCCCGCGGCGGCGACATACCAATGGCATCCTGCCAATTGCGGCCCACATAGCAATGCGTCACTTCGGTCTGATGCGTGTCGTGATAAACCCGCACATGCGCAGACGGATCGTACTCACCCGTCACCGGATCCGTGATGTCGTACGACAAACGCAGCTCGGTAGTAAAACGATGCTGCTCAATGACTTCGACGCGGACGGCCGGACTGCCCTCGACCTCAAGATGATGCACACCCGGAGCCAGTGTGCGCACCGGCAACCACGCATTTAATTTGCGGAAATTCTCCGCATACAAACCCATCAGATACGACAGCCGACTCAAACGCGGCAGACGGATGTGCCGACCGCTGGCCCGGCCCAACACCAGCCGCGTCTCGCGATCGACGATCCACTTCTCACCCATCAGAACATTTCCCGCTGGATATCCAGGGTCGAAAGAATGTTCGACGCCAACTCTTCAATCGATTTGTTGGTGGTGGACAAAGTCGGCAAGCGTTCGGAGCGGAACAGCGCTTCGGCTGCAGTCACCTCGGACCGGCAATTGTTCAAGTCCGCATATTTCGAATTGGGGCGACGCTGCTGCCGGATCTGCGACAGTCGCGCCGGATCGATCGTCAGCGCAAACAGCTTGTTCCGATATTTACGAAGGCGTTCCGGCAGCCGATCGTGCTCCAGATCCTCGGGCGTTAACGGGTAATTCGCAGCGCGAATGCCGTAGTGCAATGCAAGGTAGACGCACGTTGGTGTTTTACCCGCACGCGAGACGGCGACCAGGATCACATCGGCCTCGTCGTAATTGATTTGCTGACCGTCGTCATAGGCCAGCGCAAAGTTCATGGCGTTGATGCGCTGATGGTAACGATCAAAGTCCACGATGCCGTGCGCCTTACCGACATTGCGTTGCGCAGACGCCTCCAGCTCGGCCTCGAGCGGCGCGATAAAGGGCTCGAGCACATCGAGCATCATGCCGCCGGAGCGCGCCAGAATCTGGCCGATCTGCGGGTCCATGCAGGTATTGATCACGATGGGGCGCGTGCCGAACGCAGCGGACTTGGCAATGATCTCCGCGACCGTCTCTTCGGCCTTTTCCGGCGTGTCCACAAACGGCATGCGTTCAGAGACGAACTTGCTGCCCGGAAACAGCGAAAGCAAGGTATGACCAAGCGTCTCGGTGGTAATACCGGTGCCATCGGAGACGTAGAAAACAGAGCGAGTATCGGGCATGAAAGTGAGAATTTGGATCGTTAATGGATAGATTGGGGCTAATTTGCTTGAATCCGAGGGGCCGGGCGGCGACAATATGGCCAGCCCGCATT
Source organism: uncultured Lysobacteraceae bacterium (assembly GCA_936911875.1). GTDB lineage: Bacteria > Pseudomonadota > Gammaproteobacteria > Xanthomonadales > Xanthomonadaceae > Aquilutibacter. The sequence goes on along the minus strand of CAKZGB010000006.1, from coordinate 144,625 downwards.
CGTATGCGTAGCCTTTCCAACCTATCACAAGCTTTGGAGTTCCCGCTTGAGCCAGAATATTCTGTGGTTGCACGCCCTTCGTCTTGATGACCTCGCCAGCGTTGGGGGCAAAAACTCCTCCCTTGGTGAAATGATCGGCAATCTGTCCGGTCTGGGCGTCTCGGTTCCCGGTGGCTTCGCAACGACGGCCGATGCCTTCAAAGACTTTATCGCCCACAACGATCTGCACCAGCGCATTTTCGATAAGTTGGCGACGCTCGATGTCGAAGACGTCCCCGCCCTCACCCGCGCCGGCCAGGAAATCCGCCAGTGGGTGATCGATGCACCGCTGCAACCGCAGCTGGATGCCGACATCCGCACCGCTTACAGGCAACTGTGCGACGAAAACGGCGGTGGTGACGTTGCCGTTGCCGTGCGCTCCTCGGCCACTGCCGAAGATCTGCCCGACGCCTCGTTCGCCGGCCAACAGGAAACCTTCCTCAATGTGACCGGCGCCGACGACGTCGTGCACAAGGTCAAGGAAGTGTTTGCTTCGCTGTATAACGATCGCGCAATCGCCTATCGCGTCCACCATGGCTTCAAGCACGAAGACGTGTTCCTGAGCGCCGGTGTGCAGCTGATGGTGCGCTCTAATGTCGGCGCCTCGGGCGTGCTGTTCACGCTCGATACCGAATCCGGCTTCCGTGACGTCGTGTTTATCACCTCATCGTATGGCCTCGGTGAAATGGTGGTGCAAGGCGCTGTGAACCCCGACGAGTTCTACGTCTACAAGCCCACGCTGGAACAAGGCAAGAAAGCCGTCCTGCGTCGCTCGATTGGTGCCAAGCAACTGCGCATGGTCTACTCCGACCAACCTGGCGAACGTGTGCGCATCGAAGATACGCCGGCAGAACTGCGTAACACCTTCTCCATCAGCGATGAAGACGTGCAGGAACTGGCACGTCAGGCACTGACGATCGAAAAACATTACGGTCGTCCGATGGATATCGAATGGGCGAAGGATGGCGTAAGCGGCAAGCTGTTTATCGTGCAGGCCCGTCCTGAGACGGTGAAATCGCGCGCCAAAGCTACGCAGATCGAACGCTTTGCACTCACCGAACGCGGTGAAGTCATTGCCGAAGGCCGTGCCATCGGTCAACGCATCGGCAGCGGTGTCGCTCGCGTCGTCCGTTCGCTCGATGACATGAACCGTGTGCAGCCCGGTGATGTGCTCGTTGCCGACATGACCGACCCCGACTGGGAACCGGTGATGAAACGCTCTGCAGCTATCGTTACCAACCGCGGTGGCCGCACCTGCCACGCCGCCATCATCGCGCGCGAACTGGGCGTTCCGGCTGTGGTCGGTACCGGCAATGCGCTGGATACCATTGTCGATGGCCAACCGGTCACCGTCTCCTGCGCCGAGGGCGATACCGGCTTCATCTACGAAGGCCAACTGGGCTACGACCGCCACGTTGCCGATCTCGAATCCATGCCCGAAGCACCGCTCAAGGTCATGATGAACGTCGCCAACCCGGAACGTGCCTTCGACTTTGCCATGCTGCCCAATGCCGGTATCGGTCTGGCTCGCCTGGAAATGATCATCGCCTCGCACATTGGCGTACATCCCAAGGCGCTGCTTGAATTTGACAAGCAGCCTGCAGAAATCCGCCAACGTATCGAAGAACGCATGGCCGGCTACAGCTCGCCGGTTGATTTCTATGTCGACCGCCTGGCCGAAGGCATTGCCACCATTACGGCATCGGCTGCGCCGAACCCGGTGATCGTGCGTCTGTCCGATTTCAAGTCCAACGAATACGCCAACCTGATCGGCGGCGCGGCCTACGAACCGCACGAAGAAAACCCGATGATCGGTTTCCGCGGCGCTTCGCGTTACGTCGACCCTTCGTTCACTGATTGCTTTGCACTCGAATGCCGCGCAGTCCGCAAGGTTCGCGAAGAAATGGGCCTGACCAACTGCTGGATCATGATCCCGTTTGTGCGCACGCTCGACGAAGGCCGCAAGGTGCTCGAAGTGCTCGCTGCCAATGGCCTGGTCAAGGGCGAGAACGGCCTCAAGGTCATCATGATGTGCGAAGTGCCATCGAACGCCCTGCTCGCCGATGAATTCCTCGACATCTTCGACGGGTTCTCGATCGGCTCCAATGACCTGACGCAGCTGACGCTGGGTCTGGACCGCGACTCCGGCATCGTGGCGCATCTGTTCGACGAACGCGATCCGGCTGTCAAGAAGATGCTGTCCATGGCCATTCAAGCCGCACGCGCCAAGGGCAAGTATGTCGGTATCTGCGGTCAAGGTCCTTCGGACCACCCGGATCTGGCCGAATGGCTGATGGAACAGGGTATCGAATCCGTGTCGCTCAATCCTGACACCGTGGTGGATACGTGGCTCCGTTTGGCCAAGGTCAAGGCAGCCAAAGCGTAAACACGTAAAATATCGGAATGTTTCTGATTTCCGATACGCTCGATAACGCCCAACGCATCGATTGGCGCGCCGCCCTGGAAACCCTGGGGTTGCGCGTCTTCGGTGCGGTTGCCATTGCTCTAATTGGTGTCTGGCTAGTTAGCCGCCTGATTCAAGGCCTGGATCGGGTACTGGCTCGCTCGCACATTGAGACCATCTCCCGCCTGTTTTTAAAGAACTTCGCCTATGCCTTCTGCATGGTGCTGGTTGGCGTGGCGGTGCTGCAGCAGCTTGGCGTGCCGCCGGCTTCGCTGCTGGCCATGTTGGGCGCCGCCGGTCTGGCCATCGGCTTGGCGCTCAAAGACTCGCTGTCGAACATTGCCTCGGGTGTGTTGCTGATCGTGCAAAAGCCGTTCCACGTCGGCGATGTCGTGCAAATCGGCGGGCAGGAAGGCAAGGTCACGCAGGTACGTATTTTTACGACCAATTTGCGCACGCTCGACAATCGCGATGTGGTTATGCCCAACTCCATGGTCACCTCGCAGGCGATCATCAACATGAGCCGCCAAGTCGAGCGTCGCCTGGAGATCAAAGTAGGCGTCGGCTACGAGGATAATCTCGAAGACGCCCGCCGCGTCCTGCTGGAGCTGGCTGCGGCCGATGCACGGGTCCTCAAGGAACCCGCACCCGAAGTGCTGGTCACGGCTCTAAGCGAAAGCAGCGTCGATCTGGAACTGCGTGCCTGGGTTGCCAACTCGGACCTGCTGCATGCCCGTAGCGATTTGAACCGCGCCGTGCGCGAGACGCTGATGACCAACGGTCTGCATATTCCGTATCCGACACGCGATCTGCATGTCTATCATCACGATGCCGATGGCCGCGATCTGCTGAAGGTGACGCGATCGGTAGCGCACGACGGCGACGGCGATTACTCCGATCGTCCTGCCACAAAGTAAGTAACGACGGTCAGTCGGCGGCGAAAGCACCAAGGAACTGCCGATAATGTCGCAGTTCGTTGATCGAATCCTCGATGTCCGATAGCGCGGTATGCGCATTGCGCTTGACGACGCCTTCGAGCAGGTTCGGTGCCCAACGGCGTGCCAATTCCTTGAGGCTGCTGACATCGATCTGCCGATAGTGGAAATACGCGTTCAACGCAGGCATATGGCGCGCCAGAAAGCGCCGATCCTGACAGATCGAATTGCCGCAGATCGGCGAAGCACCGGCCGGCACCCACTCGCGTAAAAACTCAATGGTGGCGGCCTCGGCATGTTCGAGACTGACGCCCTGCTCTAGGCTCCGCTGCCAAAGACCTGATCCTCGATGCTGATTGCGATTCCAGTCATCCATGCTCTCAAGACGCTGCAAGGACTGCGTAATCGCCATCTCCGGACCTTGCGCCAGGATGTTCAACTGCGAATCGGTGACCAGCGTGGCGATTTCAAGAATCGTATCGGTATCCGGATTGAGTCCGGTCATCTCGAGGTCAATCCAGATCAGGTTGTCGCGATTGGCAGTCATGGGCAAAACAGAGTTCCGGTGTCACTAAACGAATGCCTCAGTGTAGCGGGTTTGTTACAGTAGGCGCATGTCTGTAATCCTGGCCGCAATTGATCTCCCCTTGCCCAAGCTGGATCCGTCCAGCGTGTTGGGTGCCATGCTGGCGCCCGCCTTGCTGATGACCGGCACGGCCGGCCTACTGACATCGGCCAACGCCCGCTTGGCCCGTGTAGTCGATCGTCTGCGTGTCCTGTTGCGCGAATACGATCACGCACGCGAGGAACAAACGTATAAGGCTGTCCAAATTCTGCGGCATCGGCAGCGCTCCAAACTCATTTTGCAGGCGGTGTCCCTGCTCTATGCTTCGATGGCCAGCTATGTCGGCTGCAGTCTCGCCTTGGCGTTTAACGTACTCGGCCACGAGCGGCTGAATTTCCTGCCGATTGGTTTCAGCATCCTGGGTGTGTCGCTAATGTTGCTTGGCTGCATCTGCATGTGGCGCGAGGTCCGCATCGCCATGATGACGTTTAACAGCGAAATTGATTACGAGATTGAAACGCACCGGCGACCGGATTCATCCCCGCCGGCTACGCCGCCCGCGAAAAAAGTCAGTTAACAGCGTTCCGCAGGACTCGGCCAGCACACCACCGGTGACCTGCAGTCTGTGGTTATGGCGCTCATCAGTCAGTACGTTGAAGACACTGCCGGCAGCGCCGGTCTTTGGATCTGCCGCACCATAGACCACCCGTCCGACCCGCGCGTGGATCATCGCCATGGCGCACATCGTGCAGGGCTCGAGTGTTACATAGACGGTGCAACCTAACAGCCGGTGGTTATCGACGGCGGCACCGGCCTCACGCAGAGCCACCAGCTCGGCATGTGCGGACGGGTCGCGATCCATGATGTTGCGGTTGAAGCCACGGCCGATCACCTCACCCTGTGCATTGACCACCAACGCACCGACCGGAATTTCACCGTGGGTGTCGCGAGCCTGCACGGCCAGATCTAAGGCCATGCGCATGAAATGCAGATCGGGATTCTCGCTCGTCATGCCGCTTATTGTACTGTTGCCGAAGGCGGCGCCAGGTCCAACCGCAGCGCGCGATGGATGGTCCGTGTGGTCTCGCCATCGACACCCGCTTGCTCGGCATATTCGGGCCAACGACTGACTGCCGCATGGACCGCTTCGAGAAGCCGTAACGCTGCGGCTCGCTTGATGCCTGCAACGGCAGCGAACTGCAGCAGATCACCCACGGTAAATTCATCACGCTTGCCGGCCAAGGTCATCTGGTGCCGTCCGGTCCATAGGCCCTGGGGGTTATACGCATAGGTCACATCGAAGGCCGGCGCCAGACGCCACTCCCCTGCTCGATTCATGAGAAAAGCGATGTTCTTGACGTGATCGTCCTGATTGCGCAGCAGCACATTGAGAAATGCACGCCGTACCATTTGCTCCCGATCGTGCGCGGGCAGCCCAAGCCGAATCACCGTCTCCACCGCCTGCTCGTAGGAATAGGCACCCGCGGCATTGAAATCGTAATGGCGCATGGCTGCCAGCGATTGCATATGGAGTTTGCGACCCTGCATATCGCGATCGAAACGGCGCGTCATAAAGTGTGCGCGGCCACCTTCAAGATGCAAACGCGATGGCGTCATGTCCACGCCCGCAGCCATTGCCAGCAGATGACAGGCATATTCAATGCGCCCAAAGCCGTGCGGATCGGCCAATTCCTTGTCGCGGTTATTGGCGACGCCGTCGAACTTCAATATCCATTGCGTATAGCCTTCATCGGCTTCGCTCTGACCGGAACGGAACTGTCCGGTGCGTTCATTCCAGGCCAGCACCGCCTTCGCCTGTGCCCCACCGGCAGATGTGCCGACACGCAGAATCTGCCGTAAGGCCACGCGGTCATCGCCACCGCGCAATTCGCCAATCAATGCGCGGCGATCATTGAGCACATCGGCTGCAAGCTGGCGCAATGCCTCCAACTCGACCGGCTGTGTCGCGACTCCGCCACGCAAGATCGCAGGTGCAAACTCCAGCGCACCCATGCCACGCGTTCCGATGTAGCACAGACGCTCGACGGGATTGAACGAGGCACTATCCCGACCCTGCGCTGCCAGCCACGCATCAATCAGTGCGTTACCAAAGCGATCCGGCAAAGAGTCGGCCAAAAGACCCGGTAAGCCATAGAACGATTCGCGGGGAAGCTCGGGAAACTGCCGGACCGCAGACGACAACGGCATCGTCAACGGGGCCAACTGCACACCGCTGTCCACGAACTCCGGCATGTACTGAAACGCAGCCACTCCCCGATCGGCCAGCCAACTGACAGCCGCCACATCGCGCCCCCACAGGCGGACAGTGGCATCGGTCATTCCGAAGGCTCCGCAGACGCGGACTCGTCGCCCCAAGCCCAGACCGAAGCCGCCCCCTGACGGGAGTCCGCTACGCGACTACCGGAGGCGCGCTGGCGCTGATGCCCGGACAGTTTCACCCGATCAACCGGTCGGACAGCGGCATCAGGGATCCAGGAGCTCAGGTCCGAGGGCAGCTCGAGTGCCGTCAAAACGCGAAGGAACGTATCGAGGGAGGCGTTCTCACCCGACTCCAGACGCCGCAAGCTACTGACGCCGATACCCGCTTGCCGCGCCGTTTCGGCTTGAGTTCGGTTCAAGGACAGACGCAAATCGGCGAGGCGCTGCCCCAGCACGGTCAGTTCCCGCTTGATTTTCGGAGAGATGTAGTCGTCCATATACGAATCCTTACCTTCAATAAAGGCATAGTACGGATCATATATGAAATGTTATTGATATTTGTTAATTGATGCTTAACAGTCTATATATGATCCACTAATCCACATATTTAGCCGTTATAGCTCAGATATGAATGCTTGCATTAACCAATAAATCATTCCCACTCTATTATAGATAGGAGGAAAAAGTCATTTTAATTCAATACTATAAAATCTATCACGCCAACGGTGCCATGAAAAATACCATGATCGAAAGCCACCTTTGGCTACATCGGAATCTACTGTCGTCATCTCTGATTTTGTTGGATTGCCCTCCGGCAGAAGCGTGCCCACGCCAAAGATTACCCGCCTTGAGACTGCTGCACCTCCGCATCTGGCGCTCCTTGATCGGGAACGGTGCTGTCTGGTGATAAACGCTTCTGACCTTGCCAAACATGCGGTGGTACAGGCATGCGATAGTGGCGGCAGGCCATAAGAAAAATTGGAGTCAGGTGATTTCGGACAGCGCTTATTCGCTCATCCAGCGGATGCTCTTTCATTACACGATTCAGCAGACTAAAAACGGCATCTAGCGAATCACTGAGTGGGAGGCCAGGCACCGACACCCCGTGATCTCGATCACCATCCCAGAAAACTTCATCCGTTCGTGCATCGGGAATCCAGACTTGGTGGGTCATATGCGGTGTGAGCTCTAACAGCGTGCTGCGTAACTGCTCTGCTCGCTCCTGATCTCCTATCATCGCAAGCCAAGCGAGCACGAAGGTGTAAAGAATCCCCGCACGCGTATGCTCTTCGAAGTATGCGTCGCTGCGGTCTCTTGGATGAGCGAGGACATCTCGATAACCTGTAATCGGCGTCGGATAGTGCCGCCGAACCCTTAGTACGTAGCATAGGCGGTCGGACATGCTACGGATGTAATCAGCAACACTGGATAGTCGGCCACGCACATCTGCCAGACGCATAAACAGAGCCAGTTCAATCGTGAAATCGTCACGAACTGGGGCGGCAAGCGTCGGATTCGCGTTCAGCATCCCTATTGCTATGTTAAGCACCTTATCCGCACCTTCACTCATTGCCTGCGCGAATGATTCGTCCTCCCCGGCACTCATGGCATCCAGCCATAGTCCGTGGAGCGACAGTCTCCCCAGCGTCTCGAACAGCGCAATGTTAATGTCTACCGCGTTGCGTGAATTTACGGCCATTGAGAGTGCATAGCGCTTGCCAGCGAACGGGCCAATCTTCTCGATGAGTAGAAGGTGAGCAATGATGAGGTGCAGTTTCAAGACCTGATCGAAATGAGCTAGCCGCTCTTGTTGCATCGCACCCTTGCGCAGGCGGGTACTATCGCAATGGGGCCAACTGCGTAGCAGCACCAACTCGGATGCTCGATACGCAGCCTCAAGGTTATCGGCATCGCGAGCCCATACAAAGAGGATCCAAAGGCACAGGTAGGCCTTGCGTAGCTGGCGCGTACACTCTGTCTGGTTCTTCGGCTCTATAAAAATAACATTGAGCAAGTGGCGGAAGTGCCGATAAGAAACGTCGGGCTGATCAAGCATCGCTAGCGCTTTCTGAAACAGTCCCCTGTTCTCGCTCTCGACTAACTCAGCACGTAACATGCCACCCAGGATTAAATCTGAAAGACGATCCCCGTTCCATTCGGCAAAGTGAATGTTGGCTTTCTCGTTCGCCCTACAATAACCGCTCCACTGTGCCCGAACATCCTCGCGCATCTCTCCGCCCATGCAGACGCATATAACGACAGGCAGACCCGCAAAATGGGGTGGGATGCGGTTCGGAATATAGTCATCCAAAACCTCATTCAGCGACGGACGCACGGCCTGCTGACCGGTATCCCAATGCTCTCGTGTCAAATCACCGGATTTGATCGTGAATAGGAACAGACTTCGAGCGCCATCACGATCCGGATTGGGTCCGACTGCTGCTACGTCGACACCAGCTTGCCGTGTGCCACGACGAGGACGAGTTAGAACTTCGAAACCACTCTCAGCCAAAAGGTCAGGCAGAATAGCGTCGAGTTCGTCACGCTCGCGTAGCGAGCGCAGATAGTGCATCACGACAAGTTTCATCTCTGTTCTCGCTGCTCAAGCCTGAAGTGGAGGAGCATATGGTCGAGGCCAACCGGGTCAATGATGTCGAGGATGGGCAACTCGGACGAGATCGAGAACGAATGCATCGCAGTCTCGGTGAGATGTGTGGTGCCCTCTCCGGTGTGGATCGGCGTCAACGACGATCGGCCATACAGGATGTATTGTTTGGCGACGAGATCCTCAAAAATAGATTTCCGGCGCCCTTGCTCCATGCCCCGTTCCATCTGCTCGTGCCATTGGACGTGTGCCGCCTCGCGCTGCATTTCACTAGGGTGCAACTCGACTAAACGCTTAATACCTTCCATCGCATCCTGAAGTGCTGCCTTTCGTGTGAGCAATTCAGCAAGGTCCGGAATACTCTCGACGTAACGCTCAAGATAGTCCTTCAACTTGCCCCCATAGCTCACGAGCAAGGGGTGATAGATCAGATCGAGGACATCATTTTTGATATCTGAAGACCCATCGCGAAGTACCGCTAACGGTATGACAACTGCGACCACTGGATCAATGAAGAACCACCCGACGGCCTTGTGGCAAAGATATAGTTGATCCGATGGCTCCAATGGAAGAGATGACGTGGGGACGGAGAAAGGAGGATCGTCATTTCCGACACCGCAAACTTCGCTAGCTACACATTTGTGGGTATGCGTGCTCCCGTTCAGCAGCCAGTACACAACTGCGCTACCCAGCACCTCAGAGCCGGAATTTTGCAACGCGTGGTAGGCACTCTGGAACGCGTCTAGCGTAATCTGACCCTTTGAGCGATCAAATAACTCACTAAGCAGACAAATCACTTTTTCAGCATGCCCGGCACCCACGAGCTGATATGCTGCATGGTCGAGGTGTGAAATCGTTCCTGCGCTATCTGGGTCAACATCCGCAGCGGCATCAAGGCACAGGTTCATAGCGTTTTCTGTGAGACCGACACAGTGACGCCACAGCAGGTCCACTGCCAAGTGGATCGAGAAGGGACTTCTCGTCTGAAAGACCCGATCAAGTTGTTCGTCAAAGCCGACTGGTGCAAGTGTTTTTCGCTGTGCAGCAGCTCGATAGCCCGCTTCGAGAGACCGGAGTGTGATGTCTTCGTCATTGCTGGACGCTCCTTGGAGCAGGATGTCGAGTACCTCACCGTAGCGTTCACCCAGTTCCATAGCCCCCAAAGCTGAGAGGGCGGCGAGCTTCGCCTCCCTCTCGGGAGCCTGCGCGAAAATGAGGCCTTCTTCGATATCGACGTTCATGACGAGAACCGTGAATAATTGACGCAGAGCCAGGTTATCGCCAGCACGTGCCGCTTCGTAGACCTTGGAAGATCTGACTGGGTTCCTCTTCGTCCATTCTCCAAAAGCAGTACTAGGGGTGCCTGCAGCCAGGTCGTTGCCGCCCGCATCAAGCAGGCGCGTGATGAAGGCAAGAAGGACATCCTGATCTACGTTCAGAAGGGGTATCAGATCGCATAGAACATGCTGAACAAAGAAGAAGCGTGGCCCCTCCAACTCCGCCAGCGCATCTTCGATATGAAGATCAATCGGTGGCGCATCAATAGCGTTCAAGATAGTTGCAAGAGTCTCGAGCAATGCAGTATGGCTATCATCCAAACGCCGATACCCACGATGCGCAACAGTACGAACCAAACCGCATGTGCGGAGCTGCGTAGCCAATTCCGTCTCGTCTACCGACGTCCCCTCTGTTGTCATTGCTTTACCTATTGGATCCGTAGAGTGAAGACTGCTCGTTTTTCCGGCGCTTGCGTTCCTGCTCCGCGATTTCTCCCGGCTGCAATGCCAGCTCAGCGTTGGTCATGCCCTCCAGCACGCCGCGTAGGCGGATGGTGCAAGGAATGGGCGGCGGCTTGAACTCGTAGCCGCTGACGATCATTTCGGCCGCGACTTCCTCGGTGATGAAAAACGGCTCGGTACGGTCGTCCTGATGCAGTTCTGTCATGCCTCATCCTCCTGGCCTACGGCCATATTTGCGCTGCCCTATGCCTTCACCAGCTTCGCAGCCTTGGGATCGTAGATATACCCAGTGATGCTGCCATCCTTAATTCGCGCGACAGCCTCATCAATCACAAACAGCGGAACGAGGAACCATTCCTCGGGTTGCACAGGATGGCCGAAACGATCATTTATGGTGATATTTAACCGTGCGGGTGCAAACAGCCTGTGAAACAGGCTCTCCATCCGACTGCGGTTGATGCCTGCGAGCTTGTAGGTCGCTACCACTTCCACTTTCGCCAGCAGATAGGTCGAGTCGTGTTCGGCGTTGGCGATGCGCGTCTCCACTCTGCCACCGGTTACACCCACCTTGTGGATGACATCTCGATGCTGCGCAACATAGGGATGATCGGACAGCGAGCGCAGGACGTAGATCGTGCCGCTTTCAACATCATCGGCTTCAAGCTCACCACCGAAGGAAAGCTGTCCGCTCTCGGGCGAGGCCAGCCGACGTGCGACAGGATCGTCGTAGAACGCGCGCTGGAGAGAGCGCAGCAACAGGTTGCTTTCGGTGCCGTTGGAGAAGATAAGGCGCAAGCGACGGTCCACTTCCCCAGCGGTGGTTTTCAACGGTTCGCCGACCTCGGCGACATAGAGCGTGATGCCATCGAGAACGAAAAAATCCCCGGTTTCAATCGCTCGGTTGTCCGCTGTAATGGGCTGAGCCTGACGCAAGCCGGTCTTGACTTCCGTTTGCACATGCTCGAACAGAGGCTTGAACGCATCAAAGTCTTCGCACGGTTTGCGATCCGCAATCTCCTCAGCGGCCCGCTTTTCGGCGCTGGTTCGGACATGGCGCAAGACCGTTATGTCATCCGCGCCGGCAACGCCCGCCAGTTCGGCAGCCAGATCGTCGATGTCGATAGCGTCATCTGCTGAAGCGGCATCGGTCTGTGCCTCAGCAAGTAAGCCCTGGTGGTCCAGTGGCTCCAGCAAGGCACGGCAGTCCGGGAGTGCGCGTAGACGGTCGAGCCGCACGGCATACAGACGTTCGAATATATCGCGGTCTTCGCCATGCTGCGGCGCACGCCCATGCTGCTCGGTAAAGCGTTGGATTTCCTCGAAACCGGCGATGACACGCTCCTCGCTGGCTGGGCGCCCTTTTTTCTTCTCAGGCGGCGCGAAATCGGCCAGTTCTGCTGCCAGGTCGTCAAGATCGAAGTTACTCATAACGGCCCTCCGCCCTGAAACGCATGAATGCGGCCGCGCCTTCGGCAAGGTGCTTTTCCCAGGCATCTTGCGAGGTCGCCGATGGAAGCCGCCCGCGTTCGCGCTTGAACTCAGCCGCGCGTTTGGCGATCACTTTGGCATCTTCAGGCGTGATAGAGGTGCGTTTGGCCGAGATGGCCGCCGCGACCTGCTTCAAGCTGTCCTCGCTCATTGTCTTGGCGAGGATGGCATAGGCTTCGCCAAAGGGGTTGATGCGGTCGATGAGGTCAATGTCCAGCTCGCGCACGTCCATCGCAAAGCGGCGCACGCCATCGATCAGGGCGGTGTTGGGCGATCCGTCGCTCTCGCCTTCGGTGACAAGCCGCTTGGCCTGCTGCGTAAGGTTGAGGGCGGCGATGGCGTGCTGGCGTACCGCCTCCTGATCTTCAGCGTCAAGCTCGGGATATTTGTCCTTGATGATCTTGCCCATGCGAACCTGCGTGAGCTCCTCGGGAACCAGCTCTTCGTCGAACAAGCCACGCTCGATGGTGTGCTTGTCCTGCACGAAAGCCGCGATCACTTCGTTCAAGTCTTCCTGGCAGATGCGCGCTGCCTCTTTGCTCTTGGGTTCGGCGAGGCCCTTGATCTCGAACTGGTAGGCACCTGTCTGCTCATTGACACCGATGTTGCAGCGGTCCGGGTCATAGCCACCCTCGCCATAATTAAAGCCTGGCGTCGGGCCGCTGTCGGGATTCTTGGACTTGAACTCGAAGCGCGGAGCGAGAACCTGCTCCATCAGCAGACTCGCCGCGATGGCCTTCAACGTATCGTTGATGGCCTCGGTGACCGCTTCCTCGGTCGCGTCCGGCTCGGCGATCAGGTTGGTGAACCTCGCACGAGTCTTTCCAGGCGCATCTCGGGTGGCACGACCAATGATCTGAACGATCTCGGTCAAGCTGGCACGGTAGCCCACGGTCAGCGCGTGCTCGCACCAAATCCAGTCGAAGCCTTCCTTCGCCATACCCAGCGCGATGATGATGTCCACATGGTCGCGATTGTTCTTCTGAGCCGGGTCTTTCAACGCGGCGGACACTCGGTCGCGCTTCGAGGCATCGTCATCGACCAGATCAGCGATGCGCAACACGCGGTCATCGGGGAGCTTAACGAGCTGGAACCCTGTGGTGGCGTCGATGCCATGCCACTCCCCCAGCGCCTCGATTATGTGCTCCACCTCGCGCATTTTGTCCTTCGTGCTTTCGCGCGAATTGACGTTGGGGATGTGGATGATGGTCTTCTCGGCGGGATCGAGGACGTTGAGGATGTCATCGACGTAAGGCCCGCTGTAGAAGAAGTAGCCAATGTCGAGTTGCTTGAGGTATTCGTAGCCGTTGAGCTGTTCGTAGTAGGTGTAGGTGATGGTATCGAACTTGGATTCGTCTTGCGGAGCAAGGACGGCCTCCGCGTCGCCCCGGAAGTAGGAGCCAGTCATAGCGAAGATGTGCGTCTTGTCCCGTCCAATGAACTGCCCCAGATGCTGACCAAGCTTGTTGTCTGGGTTAGCCGAAACATGATGGAACTCATCGACGGCGATCAGGCGGTCGTCGAACGCTTCTACGCCGTAAGCATCGACCGCGAAGCGGAAGGTCGCGTGAGTGCAGACCAGCACCTTGTCGCCACTTCCGAGGAACGCGCCCAGCGACCTGACCTTACCGCCGTTGTCGTTGCCCGGCGCATTACACAGGTTCCACTTTGGGTCGACGTGCCAGTCAGCCCAGAATCCATACTTCGAAAGCGGCTCGTCGTTGAAACTGGCCCCGATGGACTTCTCAGGCACGACGATGATGGCCTGCTTAATGCCCTGATTCTCGAGTTTGTCGAGTGCCACGAACATCAATGCACGGCTCTTACCCGAAGCTGGCGGCGACTTGATAAGCAGGTATTGCTCGCCCCGCTTCTCGTAGGCCCGCTCTTGCATGGGCCGCATACCAAGTGCATTAGCCTTGGTCGATGCGCCGTTGCGAGCGTAGGTGACGGAAACGGACGGTACGGACTTGATCTTGTCACTCATGCTTTCTTTCCCCATGGCACTGTCTCTGATTCGGTCACGTATTTCGCCGTCAACCGACTGGTGTAGGTATCGTCGTAGCTGCACAAGGCCAGCACAGACAGCTCCAGGTACCACAGGCTCAACTTCCATGCATCCACGTAGCAACCGTGCACTTTCTTCTTGCTAACGGGATGAACCAGAGAATTTCGGATGTCTGTGATGGCGTGCGGCGCATCCATCCACTTGGACTCTTTTCTGAAGGTCTCATTCGCTTGACGGATGTCCGGTGTGGTATCCGTGATCTCGTTAGAAATACCACAGACGGTGAAAAGCATTCGCAGCCGGTCGGAAGCACGCAAGTCATCGAAACCCTTGCCAGAGATCATCTTGCGATCCACAACAAGGTAGTGGTATGCCAATCTCTCCAAGGCAGACTGTGCCAGGATGATAGCCGCATCAATGCCCGGCGAGCTGCCACTCGTGTTGGCCTGCGCATACCAGTAGATGGACGAGCGCAGACAGTCCCTCCACTCCTCCGACTGCTGCCAACGCTTTACGAACAGCGGAAAGAGAAGTTCGGCCTGACTCGCTTTGAACGGGTTGAACCACGAATAAGGCGGCTTGACAGCATGCGGGGAAGCAAAGGTCTTCCACGTCGTTGCACCTGCAGCATCGACTCCCACCCCACATACAGGCGCACTCTTCCCGCCTTTGACGAACGAGAGGAAGTTGTTAAGGAGATGGCATTGCTCGCTGGCATCGTCCCCCGAGAACAGCTTGCCGTCCTTGCGCTCCAGTTTCACCACATGCGTCAGGAAACAACCGCCTTCGTCTTTGATTCGATCCCAAGCTTCACGCGTAGCACCGTCCGGTAGTTCCTGAAGGGAAATTCTCCATTCTTCAGATTCCAGCACTAACAAAGCACACCCTGCAGGTGCAGCTCTCTGATGCTGACCACCCCGGAAATCAGGAAAGTTGAAGAGGTGAAAGATTGCCGCAACCGAAGTCTTGGATAGCATATCACACAACTCCACTGGTTCGAATTTCGGCATCCAATTCAATTCCAATATGGCATCATGTGCTTTGCTCTTCACAAGAAACCCCTCAACCTTCTGGCCATTGAAGGAAAGCGATCGATCCCCCGATTCATCGAAACAAAAACGAAATGCTTCTGCCTCCGTCGCACTTTGAAGCGAGGCATGAAGGGTCACACGTGGACTGGGAAGAAATTGCAGCAACACGTCAGAATTTCCGGAATAGCTCTTATCTCGCCACTCCAGTTCCGCTGACCCGTGGAGCAGGCGGACAGGCTCGGGCGCGGAAGAGAAATCGTATGCGGGCTGCAAAGGCTCAGGCCGATTCATGCCCTCCTCCTCGCAGTTGCTCTTCTCACCACGTCTTTCTTCGTCGGCGCTTTGCCCCCTGCCACCATCTTTGTATAGAGATCGAACAGCTTTTCCAGCCGCTCGGTGTCGTTCTTGAAGCGGCGACCGATGTAGATGCGTTCCAGCACTTCGTCATTGCGGTCATGGGCGGCGCGCAGGTCGGCGGGCATAGTGTCGGGGCTGTAGAGGTCGGAGATGGTCGCGGGGAAGTGATGCTCGCGGACCAGCAGGATGTCTTCGGCGCAGCGCGTGAGATCAGCCTTATTTTTCTCGGTCAGTGCCGGCACCGGGAACGTGCTCCAGCCAAGGGTATTGGAGTATCGGAAGTCTGTTTTCAGCTTGCCGCAGACGGTTGCGATCCAGACCAAATGCAGGCGGCTGGCGATGACGGCGAGGTTCCAAAGAGGGGCGTCGTAGAGAGCGAAGGCGCTGTCAGATACGACCGACTGGCTATCGAGTAGGTCAACAGGTATAAACTCACGACTCTCCGATGACACACGCGCAACAATAAGCGTACGGGATTCGCTTCCATGCATTTCTCGGAACTGATGAGCCCGCGCCGCCATGTCTCTTGTGCCTGCGTCTTTGCTCTTGAGCCGCATTTCACGAACGCGTTCAATGCGAGCTCGAATGGAGGCTATTCGCAAGGCCTTCGGCAATTTTTCATCAGGAATCCAGAGACACTTGCGAACAACTCCGCGAATGAACTCAGCGGAGCCGTAGATGCGCCGAAGAAAGGTCTCTTCATCCTGTTTGCTCAGGCCAAGCGAGGCCGCTTCATCCACCGAGAATAAGAGATTTCCTCCATCGATGGGCATGTTGCCGAAAGACATATCGGGCAAGTCCGAAACGCTCTTGCGCTGGCCTTCGACCACCACGTTCTCGCCAATGGTCAGATAAGGCGTGATGTTTGTCGCTTCGCGCGCAGTGGTTTCACCATCGCGGTCCAGGTTGTAAAGCTGGCGCCTCTTGCTTGCGTCCGTGGAAAGACCGACGATGGCGACCATCACGCCCGCGTTGTACGCGGCAAGGTTCGTCCATTTAAAGCTGGTGTGCGCGAATCGAATGTGGCAGCCGCGTTTGAAAATTTCCGGCCACAAGATCGGAACGATGCGGCCTTGGCAGATGGAGTTGGTGCTGACGAAAGCTGAATCCGTTGGCGTTGCTTGCGCGTAGGCGGCGGCTTTCATGAACCAGCCACCAACATAGTCAATTTGTTTGGACGAAATGCCACAGGGATCAAACACCGAAGCCAAATCAGCCTTCTGCTCCTTTGTCTGCGTCTGGCTACCTTTGTAGGGCGGGTTGCCACAAATATAGGTCTCGCCGCCTTCGTTCTCGAAGTCGATCTCAGATTGATCGAGCGGAGAACGGAACAAGTCATCGGCCTGCATCTTTACGCCGGTTCCAGTCGGCGGGCAAATGCTCAACCAGTCGAGCCGCAGCGCATTGCCGCAAGTAATCCAGTTTTCGTTGCGTAGCGGTAGAAACTCAGCCAGGGCCAACCGCTGCCCCCGGTACAGCACATCGCACTGATATTCGGCGATGACCAGAGCCAGTCGCGCAATTTCCGCCGGGAAGTCACGCAACTCGATCCCGCGAAAGTTGGTAAGCGGGATATCGGACGCACGATCTGTTTCACCGCGGCGCTTATTGATCTCCGCCTCGATCGCGCGCATTTCCTTGTAAGCGATCACCAGAAAGTTGCCCGAGCCGCAAGCTGGATCGAACACGCGGATTCGAGCCATGCGCTTGCGCAGGTTCAACAACACGCGCGAGTTGTCGCCTGCTTCCTCCAATTTCGCCCGCAGATCGTCGAGGAATAGCGGATTCAGCACCTTCAGGATATTGGGCACGCTGGTGTAATGCATGCCCAACTCTCCGCGCTCTTCGTCTTCGGCAATGGCCTGAATCATCGAGCCAAAGATGTCCGGGTTGATCTTGGTCCATTCCAGCCCGCCGACATGCAGCAGGTAGGAGCGGGCGATGCGGCTGAAGCGCGGTACCTCGTCGCTGCCAGAGAACAAAGCACCATTAACGTAAGGAAACTCTGCGGCCCAACGGGGGATGCCGGCGGCCGCCCGCTCCTCGCGCTTGGTATTCATGGCACGAAACAGTGTGGCGATGACATCGTGCGTATTGGAGGCGTCGCGCTCACTCATCTGCGCGATAGTGTCGGTGAAGCGCCCCTTACCAATAAAAATGTCGGTGTCCTCAGCGAAGAAGCAGAAGATTAGCCGCGCCATGAGTTTGTTCATGTCGTGGCGGCGCTCCGCCGTGCCCCATTCGGGGTTGTCTTTCAGTAGCTCGACGTACAGGCGATTAAGGCGGCTAGTGGCCCGGATGTCGAAGGCGTTTTCGCTGATCTGACGGACGGTACTGATGCCTGCCAGCGGCAGGAAGAAGCCGAAGTGATCCGGGAAGTCCTTGAAGGAACAGGCTACTGTCTCACCACTGGCAAGGTCTTCGGCCTCGAAGTCCACGCCGTCCGTAGCGAGGATGAACTTCGCCTTAGCCTTGCCTGTCGCCGGGCTGGCTTTAAGTGCGGCCAAAGTCTGCGTCACCCGCCCTGCGTCGCAGGTCAGGATGTGGATGTTGCTGGTCTGGAGAACACCGCCAAGGTCGGACTTGTTCGAAGCCCCCGCACGCAGGCGCTTGATGGTCGTCGCCTTGTTGCCAAAGGCTTCAAGGAAAGCGTAGGCGAATTCTGCGGGGTCAAAGGGCTGCTCCGCAAGGTCGGTAATGGCTTGTTCTATTTCTACGGCATTCATCAGCGTGCAGCCTCCCCTCGGGGCGTAGCCGCCTGGCTGCTATCGTTGAGTGGGGCGCTCATGTCTTATCCTGCGTTTTCTCGGCTATCTCTGCGGCAATCCAGCGGTCCAACTCGCTGCGACGAAACCGCCAGGTGCCACCTAGCTTGAATCCCGGTATCTCCCCCTGCTGGGCCAGCCGATACACGGTCTTCTTCCCAGCCTTGAGGTAGACCGCCACTTCGTCCAGCGTGAGAATTTCACTATCGGGTTGGTTCATAACAAGGGGCTCGCTTGGTTTTGCATGGCGAAGTCTTCCAAATTTTGGCCAAGTTTACCATTTGAGCTGCCCGAATGAACCCCGAATCTCATGTGGCGAAGCCACAGATTCGGCCGGCGCTCCGCCCTGCGGCAAGTTCGCCACACCAACTTGACGGCAACGCTATGTGCTTTGGCCGCCAGGTCGTAAATGGATTACGCCAAGAAGGTGGACGGCGTGTCTTTTTCCAAGGAAAGCAGGCAACGTAGTAGCCTGTGGCCTCATCTGGATGAGACGGACTAAGCAATATCAGCGTAAGGCGTGCGATGGGCAAAGAGGAAACAGAGAAAGTGGATATGGAACATTGGCTGCATGAACGGATCGGCCCAGCCTACGATGCGTTGAAGGCCGACCCAGGCCGCGCCGTTACCGCTGACCAGGTGCGCACCCGTCTGGCCGACATCGCCCAAGCTATCGAACTAGCCCGCCGCGTCGATGCGGACCTAGAATCCCTAACGCCCTTTGACCCGGCCGAAGACCTGACCACCGTCGAAGCCGTGGCCGCATTCTTGGCGGACGCCGAGGCCACGGCCGACCCGGCCTATATCGAGCACGCGCACCAGGTCGCGGCACGTGCGCGAACCATGCACGGCATCGCGTCGTGAGCGAGCTGGCCAGAATCGCCATTCCTGGCGGTGCTGCAGTTGGATTTCATCGCCGGAAATGACGATGAGAGATCCACTCCAAGGGGAAGAGTAAGGCGGGGCGTCATCGCCCCATCTGGCGATGCTCGAGCGCCGGCGCGCATCGCCACTTCCGACGATGCAGGCCCGGAGACGACAAGGGCAGCCATTGTCTGTCCAGCACAATCAGCCTCGCCCCGGCACCGTCCTCAATGACGCGGCGCAGGTGGCGTTGTGCCGATGCGCTCCATGTACTGATACATCAGACCGATCTCGTCGGGCGTCAGCGCACGGTCGCGCGGCTCGAACTTGGCGATAGTCGTCGGCCGCACCAGCTCTGCCGGGTTCTCGACCTTCTGGCCGCGCTCGATGGCCCAGCGAAAGACCTGCAACATCACCTCGCGAGCATGCACTGCGGTCGCCGGTGCACCGCGCTCCACGATGGCATCGGTCAGCGCCCGCAAGTCCTCGTGGGTGATCTCCACCAGCTTCTGGTTGCTGAATTTAGGCTTCAGCTCGCGCTCGTAGATTGAACGGCGCATGTCGCGGGTGGAGTCAGCCATCTGGTAGCCACGCAGCCACTTTTCCGCCCACGCCCCGAACGTCTCTGCATCCTCAACGCGGGCCTTGTCCCGCGCCTTCTCTTTGGCCGGCGACTTCCCGGCCGCGATCATCTTCTTGGCCTCGCCCAACCGTTCGCGGGCTTCCGCCAGGGTGATGCCCCCAACACCGTAGCGGCCGAAGGTGATGGTCTCCTGCCGGCCGTGGATCGAGTAGTTGTAGCGGAACGAGATCGCCCCGGCGGGCGTGACGACCACATAGAGGCCGTCGCGGTCGTTTTCCTTGTAGAGCTTGTCCCTAGGCTTGAGGTTACGCAGGTTGGTATCGGTCAGCATGGTTCTCGCCCGAATTCGGCTCAAATACCATGATCTGAAATCAGCCCATCCTGGCGTAAAACCACAATGAAATCATTGCACTACGTCAGGTCAATACCATGAGCACCAGAAAGGTTGCTACATGGTATCGACGGCATCTCATGGCATTGAAGCATTCAATGCCATTCATCATGCCATGAAAAAACGGTGCTTGGCGATGCCAAAGATTGCCTGATGGTGCCGAACGAAACCATAAAAAAGCCCGCAGTGACGCGGG
This sequence comes from uncultured Lysobacteraceae bacterium, assembly GCA_936911875.1. Taxonomy (GTDB): domain Bacteria; phylum Pseudomonadota; class Gammaproteobacteria; order Xanthomonadales; family Xanthomonadaceae; genus Aquilutibacter. The sequence continues at coordinate 124,435 of CAKZGB010000006.1, read as the reverse complement.
CTTAGGTGTGTTCTCGTGCTACTCAGTGCTACTCAGTGCCAGCCGATGCCAGACGCCGAATCACTCCCACTCGATCATCAACGGATCACGCAAGTCCGCGTGGTTAAAGGGTTTGGCTGTGATCGACATGGGCCTTTACCGTCGCTTTTACCGTCAGAAAAACACGCCCTTTCCTGGCGCGGGTTTGCGCGGCATCGGCTCATCATCAATCAGCTTCAATCATACCGAACAAGGGGCCGAACTTCAGCCTCTCACCCATCACGCGATGCGATGCCGAACCCAAGTGGCAGCCTCCTCAACGGAAGACATGACTTGGCACGGGAAATCGCGCTCGATGCCCAAGTGCCGCTGCGTCAGAAGCGCGTGCATAGGCCCGTCCGTCAAGAGGGCATCGCAGTAGCCTAACGCGGCGCCGGCATGATGAAAATCAAATATGTCGTTTGCATTCAGTTTCTGCGTGCGGTTCCAGCGTAGCGCCGCATGCAACAGAGCACCAACTTGCAGCGTGCGCAGAGCCCGCCGACCGACCGGCTTCCGAACTGCTGCCCGTAGCAAGCCGAGACACTGCCTCGTGATTCCTTGCCGCTCATCTGCTGAAGGTTGGATACCAGGGCCAAGCGACTTCACGGCCATATCGTGCAACACCTCGGCGGCGATCGGAGCTGCGAGTTCCAGGACACCATTAATCTCGTCGCGATAGACCTGCGCGAAGCTTTTCATCGACGGAGCATGCGCCGCGTTATCACGATTCAGCCGATCGGCAATGTCGACGAATGGCGAAGCAGGCGGCCAAGCGTCTCCGATCGTCCCAACCATCGTCGATAAAGAAACCTCCCAGAGGTGGTCGAAGAACGCCTTCTGAATGACGAGTCGCTCGTCCTCTGGGAAGGCTGTGGCCACCGGATGCTGGACACCCAAGACGTACGGGACCTTGGTCCAGACCAAGTGTTCCAATGGATGAACGCTGTGCCCAGCATTCGCATGGATGAAATGTGCCACCTCCGTCGCCACGCGCGTCGGTTCAGGGCTAAGCGTGATGCCGCAGCTCAGCTCGTCAATCAGTTCGGCCGTTGCACCCCGGGTTACTGGGTCCGACTGCTTCATTAGTTCAAGAAACAGTGCATCGCTGATGGGACACACCAGCTGCCCGTTGGAGACACCAGCTACGAGGGCATCCAACAGATCCGCCGCGCCTGGTGGACTCGACGCGAGCGTGCGTGCGGCGCGCAGGTGAATCCAGAAGCACTTGTCGAGATAGATGCGATCCCGCGCAGCCACCCACTCGCCGAGTTCGATCACGCGGCGTCGCTCGTACTCCTCGATCGTGATCTGTGGCGTAGAACGATGGAACGCAAATCGGTCGGCAGTGCGAGGAGAAGTCACTGGGTTTCGTGTCCATTGTTAAGGCCCAACGGGCTTCGGGTCAGGCCGGTTTGTGTTGAGGAGTCTCCCCTACCTAAACCGTGCGGCCAGCGTATTTGCTTGCTCGGCAAACTTCTTCGGATCGGTCTTCTGCAACTGCGCCAGGTTGTGCAGCTTCCAGCGGATACCCGGCAGGTGTTCGAGGTGCGCGATGCCGAGCAGCGACCACTTCGGCGTGCCGGCGGCCAGCGACAGCAGGAAGCGCCGCTCGCGCTCGTCCAAGCCCTGCTGGAGTTCGCGCACCATGCGTTCCCGCGCAGCGAGCAGTGCATCGAGCGGCACCGGCTCGGCCGTCATGCCCTGGAAGTTGTGCTCGTAGTCGTGCCGGATGTCCCGCAGTGGCGGGAACAGCACTTCATGGATCGGCCGGTTGCTGCTGGTCAGGTAGACCACGAACGCGCGCCGGATGCAGGGCGTGATGCCCTCGTGTGCAAAGAGCTGCATCACGTCGAACAGGTCGCGCGGGTGCTGCCGATCCAGAGCCGCCACCAGCTTGCCGCCGTACACGTCTTCCAAGGACACCACCGGAATGTCCAGATCAGCCATCAGCACGTCGCGCGCGGTGGGCGTGAGCGAAGCATGACGCACCGGCTGTACCGTGCCGCGCATGACGAAGTTGACTTCGACCTTCACCTGGATCGAGTCGCGGCGTACCAGCAACTTCGTCTCCCCTGCTGCTGCCGCTGGCGCGTGCGTCTGGAACCCTCGCTTCTTCAAGCGTTCGGCGGCCTGCCGAACAGCTTCGTTGATGCGTGCCAGTGCCTCGTCGCGCGGCAGCGCATGATCAGGAAAGACCAGATCGAGATCGACCGACAGGCGCGGCATGTCGCGCACAAACAGATTGATCGCGGTACCGCCCTTCAGCGCGAACGTGTCGTCCACGAACACCAGCGGCGCTACCTGCGTCAGCAACCGCGCGGTATCGAGATAGGTCTGGTTCACGGCTTGAGCACCAGCAGGCCATCGGTCGATCGGGACACCCAAGGCCGGTCGCTGCCGGTCGGCAACGTGGCCGGATCGAGCTTGGCCACCCAAGGCAACGAGGCCTCGCGGCCGAGTTGCAGGCACAGCCGCACGGTCTTGACGTTCGTGCAGTGCTGCAACAACTCGCGCAGCACGTCGGCGCGCAGGCTGTAGGCGCTCTCGACGAGTTCGCGTGCTTCCTGCAAGGGTTGGCGCACGCCGACTTCACTCAACAGTTCCAGCAAGGCGCGCTCCGGCGCCGAGACTTGCGGCGCCCCGCTGCGCTGCTCGAACGGGCCAACGTGCAGCAAGGAATCAGGCTGCTCGTCGAACAGGCGCTTGCGGTGGTACTCGGCCGGAAATCGCTCGGTAAACCATTCCGGCAGACGCGCCGCCGTCCAGCCGTACAGGTGCAACACGGGCTGCTGCGACACATACTGGCGCACGCCATACCAGTCCAGCGCCGACTTGCCGCCGACGTGCAGCCCCTCGAACCGGCGCTGCAACAACAGCAGACTGGGATGCAGGGCCAGCGCGTCGTTCGGTCGGCCGAACACCCCGCGGGCCAGGCGCGTGAGCCAGCCTGACCGGACGTAGTGGACGGCCAGGTCGGCAGAGATGCCCAGCGCCGCCAAGTCCTCCGAGGTCAGCGGCGTTCCCGGTGCCAGCCGGGTGTAGAGGGCATTTAGCTTGCTTGGAGAAGTCGTAGCCATACTACGATTATTACAACTTTTCCAAGCGGAAGTCAATTTGATCTGGCGCTCCCAGTCGTAGCCTGAATACGACAATGCAAATATATCCAATTTCTCACCCCTTCGGCACAGCCGCACGGGAAGGTTGTGGGCTGCCCTCTCCCCTGCCCCGCCTGAACCCCCGATCCCCCGCGATGAACGCCTCCAGCATGTGCGGGATCAGCGTCGTCGCATCGACCGCTTCGCCATACGCCTGCGCATGCATGGCCGCGTAGCGGTCGAGGTCGGCCTTGAGCCCCGCCGGGCACGCGAACGTCAGCTTCACGCTCTCGGTCTTCGGCAGTGGCCCCAGCCGCAGCTTGCGCGACGTGCTCATCGTGAAGTCCCCCGGTTGAAGAACAGCGGCTGCTACGGCCGCAGTACCAGGTCGCGGTTGACGATGATGCGCACCGGCAAACCGGGGCGCTCGGTCAGCGTCGGCTGGATGTTGAGGTTGCGCTGGGTCATCTCCTGCCCAACCTGATTCACGCTGTCCTGCAAGCTGTCGCGGCCGGCAATGATTACGCGATCACCGTTGCGGTTCTCCGGCGCGGCCAGCTCGGCGCCGACACCGAGAAGCGTCGTCAGCGCCGCGCCGGCGAAGATGCGATCCCAATGCCAATCGACGCCATCCTCCAAGCCGGAATAGCCGGCCGGGTCGGTACCCGCCAAGTTGTCGAGCGTCAACGAGGACGTGTCCGGCAGAATGATGCGGTTCCACACTACTTGCACGCGGCTCTGCCCGTAGGCGACCTGGCTGTTGTATTTGCCGAAGATGCGCGACCCCTGCGGGATCAGCAGATAGCGGCCCGTCGCCGTGTCGTACATCGGCTCCGTCACCGTGCCGATCACGTCGCCCGGCAAATCCGACTTGATGCCCGTCACCAGCGCCGCCGCGATCACCGTGCCGGCCATCACCTGATACGGCGAGGTCGGCAGTTGCAGGTTGCCGGAATTACGGGTTTCCGTGGTTCCGGCTTTCTGGAACGCCTCCTTCTGGTCCTGCCGGTTTTGCACGGCAGTCGGATCGACGGGCTGTGCTGCCGTCGAGGCCGGCCCGGCCGCCTGTGGGTCGAAGCCCGCGAGGCCGGACGGCTGCGCGACTGAAGCGGTCTGCGCGGCGGGTGCAGGAGCAGCAGCGCGTTGGTTGCCGGACCGGAAGAACACCGACGAACCTGCCGCCGCTTCCGCCTCCTTGCGCAACGCGTCGCGTTCGGCCGCCGCCGCATCCTGGCCGGGCGGCGTGTAGCTGGCCCGTGAGGGCCGAAGGCGTCAGGGATCAAAACCGGATGGCCGCGACTCGACGCGAGGCGCGGGGCGTAGCCCGCGAGCCCGACGGCGGCACGCCGGGACGCCACACCGCCTTGCCTTGCGAAGCACATGAATGACTTGATGGCCCAAATGAGCCACAATGTAGCTACACGCAACCTGAGGCCAATCCGATGGCGAGTACCGATGTCGTTCGGGCCAGAATCGACGCGCAAATTAAAGAGGAAGCCAGCAACGTCTTGGCGCGAATGGGTTTGTCTGTCTCCGATGTTATTCGGATGCTCCTCACCCGAGTCGCTACAGACAAGGCGCTACCTTTCGACGTCAATGTCGTCACCAAGACAAGGCGCAAGAAGTCATGAATAGCACGTCAATATCGGACCCGAAGATCATATGCCCGAACTGCAAGACGGAAATTCGCCTGACTGAATCGCTCGCGGCTCCGTTGATTGCCGCAACTCGCCAGCAGTACGAACAGCAATTACGCCAGAAGGATGAGGACGTTGCCAAGCGAGAGCAGAACATACGCGATAGAGAAAAACAGATTCTCGATGCACGACGCTCCCTAGACGAACAAGTCGCGGATCAAGTTGCTGCTCAGCTAAAAACTGAGCGCGAACGCGTCATAGCCGAAGAAGCCAAGAAGGCACGACTTGCCGCAGCGACTGAGTTGGAAGCAAAGGCGCGCGAGCTTGTCGATCTGCAAGAGGTGCTGAAGGCCCGAGACGCGAAACTGGCCGAAGCGCAAAACGCGCAGGCCGAGCTAATCAAGAAACAGCGCGAGCTAGATGATGCAAAGCGGGAGCTTGAACTTACCGTAGAAAAGCGTGTTCAAGAGAACCTTAACGACGTTCGTACGTCCGCAAAACGAGAAGCCGAGGACAGCCTCAAGCTCAAGGTGTTGGAGAAAGATCAGACGATCGCCTCCATGCAACAGAAGATCGAGGAGCTGAAGCAGAAAGCCGAGCAAGGCTCTCAACAGTTGCAAGGGGAGGTTCAGGAGATGGATCTAGAAAGCCTCCTGCGAGCCAAATTCCCGTTCGACTCCATTGAGCCAGTCGCCAAAGGCGAGTTTGGCGGCGACGTGCTTCAGCGTGTCAACAGCTCCACCGGGCAACCAAGTGGAGCGATTCTCTGGGAATCGAAGCGCACCAAGAACTGGAGCGATGGCTGGCTTGCCAAGTTGCGCGACGATCAGCGAGCCGCCAAGGCGGAAGTGTCGATTCTTGTCAGCCAAGCGCTACCGAAAGGCATCGAGACATTTGACGTGGTGGACGGCGTATGGGTAACCACACCCCGCGCTGCATTGCCGGTAGCCACTATTCTGCGTCACACGCTGCTCGAAATTGGCATCGTGCGACAGGTCGGTGAAGGACAGCAAACAAAGACAGAAATGGTCTATCAGTACCTCACCGGCCCCAGATTTCGTCACCGCGTCGAGGCTATCGTCGAAGCCTTTTCTTCGATGAAAGATGACTTAGACAGGGAGCGCAAGGCGATCATGAAACAATGGGCGAAACGCGACGAGCAAATCGAGCGAGTCATGGTTGCCACGGTTGGAATGTATGGCGACCTTCAGGGTATAGCAGGAAAGACGTTGCAGGAAATCGAAGGCTTGAGCTTGGCGGCATTGCCAAGTCCGGGCGATGACAACCAAGGAGAGTTGCCACAATGACAACCGGACCAACTCCGGGCGCAGCATCGGCCGATTCAACCGCGCCTCCCGCGCCGGTACTGCCGCAGATCCACGATGCCGCCCAGCAGGCGAGGAATCTTCGTCAAGTTCTTCAGGACGACAAGCAGCGCATCGGTTGCTTTCTTGGTGCAGGCTGCCCTCTCGGCGTCTACGACGCGGCTGGTGAGAATAGCGTCGTACTAATTCCCGCTGTCGTCGAGTTGACAAAACGGGTCGCCAATGGATTGCAAGCCATCGACAGCGCGCCTGGCGCCGCCTCCAAGTTCAAGACACATTGGGACGCGATGTATGGAGAGTGCAAACCGTCTGATGGAAAAGATCCAACAGTCGAGGACGTTCTGACAGAACTCCGGGCATTGGCCAATCGCCGAGGGAACGCAGAAATCCTCGGGATGACAAAAAAGAACCTTACCGATCTCGACGAGGAGATTTGCACACTGATCGCCAACGAGATTAGCAAGAGTCTCCCGGCCTATCGAAACTCTTACAATCGTTTTGCCTCGTGGATCGGTGGCGTCCAACGTGATTGGCCTGCGGAGATTTTCACGCCCAACTACGACCTACTCTTTGAGCAGGCTCTTGAGCAGCATCCACTGCCGCACTTCGACGGCTTTGTCGGGTCGCGTGAACCCTGGTTCGATCTTTCTTCGATCGAACACGATGCGATTCCCAATCGCTGGACGCGGCTTTGGAAACTTCACGGTTCGATTAATTGGGAAAGGAACGAGGAGACCGTGAACGCGACGACGGTGACACGAATCGTTCGGGTCACCCGTGCTGCTGCGGCGGGCAAGGTGATGATCTATCCATCACACTTGAAGTACGACCAAAGCCGCCGTATGCCGTACTTGGCGATGCTCGATCGTTTGAGGGCCTTCTTTCATGGAAAAGATGCACCTCGGTTGATCGTCTGCGGCTATTCGTTCCTCGACGACCACCTGAATGAGATCCTGCTCGATGGCCTGCGCGGCAACCGCAACGCCCAGTGCTTTGCCCTGATGTACTCCAGTCTCGACGCACATCCTCGTGTCGTCGAATATGCATCGAAGCAAAGCAATCTGACCGTGCTCGCCTCAGACGGGGCGGTGGTGGGAACACGTGCTGGACGATACCGACCCGGAACTACGGGTGGCGATGAAAACTCGCCGTGGTTGATCGAGGAATCCGCCGCGGGCGTCGATCCGAAAGAACGCGTGCCGCGCTGCCGCCTCGGAGATTTTCATTACTTCGGACTGTTCTTGGAGCAACTTTGCGGTGGGGGCGCTTCCGATGCACACGTCCCCGTCTAACCTGACCCCTTCTCGGCTCGGCACCGTGGAGAACGTTGATGGATCGAGTATCAGTGTAAAACTCGAAGAAAACACGCCAGGAGGACTCCTTTTTGTCAACGGAGAGGCGTACCAGGTCGGCCAAGTCGGCGGATTCGTTCGCATCCCCTCCGGCTATGTTGACCTCTACGGGGTGATCTCCCAAGTTGGTGCAGGAGCTGCGCCTGGGCCTCCCGAACTTGCTCCGCAGTTCGGCAACCGATGGCTTCGCGTGGAACTCGTCGGTCAAGGTCGTCGAGGCACGAAGTTTGAGCGAGGCATAGCTCAATACCCATCCATCGGTGACACGGTTCACGTAGTCACCGAGTCGGACCTCAAGACCGTTTACGCTCCAGGTGACGAAGACGGGTACGTTGCGATTGGCCGCGTTGCCAGCGCCGAGTCGATTCGCGCTTATCTTGACCTGAATCGGCTCGTCAGTCGTCATTCTGCGGTCGTCGGAAGCACAGGCGCTGGCAAGTCCAATGCGGTTGCAAATTTGCTCAGCGCCGTGTCGAATCCGGACCACTTCAAATCAGCCCGCGTCGTGTTGTTCGACCTTCACGGCGAGTACGGAAAGGCATTTGGTGACCTAGCCAGAGTCTTCAAAGTCGGCGCGGATACCGAAGCCGGAGAGCGTGAGCTACACGTACCGTTCTGGGCGCTTACGGCAGAAGAATTCATTTCGATGTCAATGGGGTCTGTCACCTCGACTCCGCTGACGCTGCTACAAGAGCGTCTACTTGCGAGCAAAAGAGCCTCCAAAGCCGGCGGCGTTGCTCACGGACTGCCCGATCTCTCGGTGACAATCGACACGCCATTGCCGTTCTCTGTTTATCAACTCTGGCATGACTTGTACTCGCTGCATTGCGCGAGCCACAGCGTTAGCAAGAACCAGAACCAGGGCGAGAACACGCGCGCCTATGCAGAGGAAGGCACACCGCCAGTGAAGATGGTTGGCGATGCGGACAAACTTGAGAGACCACGATTCCGAGCGCTTAAAAACGAGACGAATGACCCTGACAAAGTCTACGCCGGCCTCTACGCCGATATACCACGCGCGCACTTGGACGTCTTGGAAAGCAAGCTCCGCGATCCTCGGATGCAGTTCCTCTTTCGCCCAGGCAAATGGTCCGTCGCCAAGGACAATTCAACTGCCGCAGATCTTGATGCACTTCTTGAAGATTGGATAGGCGCGGACTCTCCAATCTCGGTCTTCGACCTATCGGGGATTCCAACTTCGGTTGTTGATGATCTCGTAGGAGCCGTGCTTCGCATTCTCTACGATGCCGTATTTTGGGGACGGCGGAAACCCGAGGGCGGCCGGCAAAGGCCGCTGATGATCGTGCTGGAGGAAGCGCATGTATATCTGGGAGCACAGTCGAAAGGCCGTGCAGCGAACGCTGCACGACGTATCGCAAAGGAAGGAAGAAAGTACGGCGTTGGCTTGATGCTAGTCAGCCAACGCCCCGCCGAAGTTGATCCCACGATTTTGTCTCAGTGCGGAACCGTCATAGCAATGCGGCTAACGAACGACTCGGATCGCGCGCAGGTCACTTCTTGTGCTTCAGACAACCTCAAAGGATTGTTCTCAATGTTGCCGGTACTACGCACCGGTGAGGCGTTGGTGGTAGGAGAAGCGGTCAACATGCCTATCAGGGCGATCATTGATCGGCCTAGCGAGGGTCGGCGCCCCGACAGCGACGATCCGATGGTCGTCGTTCCAAAAGACCCAACCGGGAAGCGCATACGAAGTGGCGGCTGGACGGAACCCGTGCAAAATGAGAACTACAAGCCTCTTGTCGAGGCGTGGCGCACGCAAGACCCGGACGCAGGTACGACTGCACCAACGGAACCGACACCCTAAATGGATCAGGAGAGACAATCGTGGAACGTACGCCAGTTAGCTCAAGCAACATCGCCTCCATCGGCTACGATGAGGACAACCATATACTTGAGATCGAGTTCAATGATGGATCGGTCTACCAGTATTCCGGTGTGTCTTCTAGCGAGCACGACGGAATCATGAACGCAGATTCCAAGGGGAAGTATCTTCACGCCAACATCAAGAATCGATACTCGTTTGTGAAGCTGTGATTGCCGGTTCCAGCGGTGAGAACCGCCGCCTGGACTGTTGTGCTCATGACGATCGGACTTCCCGAATGTCGACCGCGGCAAGCTTCGACATTGCTCCTCCTATGTAGTGGCCGACGGTAATGTTCTCAGTTCCCCGTGCCCTGTCATTAGCTGCACTACGCCACAGCAAGTTGTCCCGATAGGTATTGAACTTCACCATGTCTCCATGCAGCGTACTCATGGAGTTCGATGTGGAACAGCTATCGCAAACATCCAACGCGCTCCCCTTGCCGGGCACTGAAGCCTACGAGGCGCTGCTCCAGTTTCCGAAGAGCCCCCTTCCCTTTCGGCGCACCATCCGCCGCCAGGAACTGCGGCAAATCGTCCCTTTGGCCGAAACGACGATCTACGAAATGGAGCGCCGCGGCGAGTTCCCGCGTCGCTTCAACCTGACGCCGCGCTGCGTCGTGTGGGACTTGGCCGAAGTGGAAGCGTGGATCGAGCAACGGAAGCAAGCTCGTCGTGGCAGCGTCTCGAAGCCGGATGTCCACTTACGAAAAACCCGCCCTGTTCGGGCGGGTTCGAGCGAGGTTTGAAGCTGGACAGCAGCCCTCATTCAATCAGGCTGCTGCACTCAACGCCGGCACCACCACGTTTTTCGGCAACAACTTCGGGATGTAGGTCTTCCCGTCGCCCCAAGCAACGACCAGATTGGCCCACTCTTGCAGCATGTGCCGCCGCTGCTCGGCGTACTCGGCCTTGTTGTACACCGAACGCGAGGAGCGTCCATCCTCGTGCGCCAAACACTTCTCGATCCAGTCGCGGTTGAAGCCGATTTCGTTCAAAAGCGTCGAGCCCGTGCGGCGCAGGTCATGGACGGTGAACGGTTGCAGGGGCAGCCCTTTGGTTTTCGCAGCCTGGGCCACGAGCTGCGTGACCCGATTCAAGGTCGCATTGGACATGCACCGCTCTGCATCGTAACGAGAAGGGAAAACGAACCTTGAGCCTGCCGCGCAGGCGTGCAGCGTCACGAAGATGTCGAGCGCCTGGCTGGACAGATAGACCACGTGTGGGTTGCGGCCCTTCATCCGCTGCTTCGGAATCGTCCAGGTCTTGCTCTCGAAATCGACCTCATCCCAAGTGGCCTGGATCAGTTCGCTCTTGCGCACCAGCGTCAGCAAAATCAGGCGCAACGCCAACTTGATGGTCGGATAGGTCACCACCGATTCCATCTGTTGCACGAACAGCCGGATTTCCAGCGGCGACAAAGCGCGATCCTTCGGCACGAAGGTAGCGATCGAGGCTGCCCCCACGCCGTCGGCGGGGTTGTCCACCTTCTCGCCGTGGGCGATGGCGTAGACATAGACCTGCTTCACGATGTCCCGGATCTGGACCGCCGTGGCCGGCGCCCCGCGCTACTTGACCTTGTTGCACAAGGCCCGCAGGTCTTCGGCCTGGATTTCGGTCAGCAGGCGGTTCTGGAAGACCGGCAGGATGTCCCGGTCGATGATGTGCTTGCGCATGGCGCGGGTGCTGTCGGCCAACCTAGCGTTGGCCAGCCATGTCTCCATTGCCGCGCCGAAGGTCTTGATGGCGACCACCCGGCGTTTCTCGCGCTGCTTTTCCAGCGCGGGCGATACGCCCTTGAGCACGGCTTTGCGCGCGTCCAAGAGCAGTTCGCGCGCCATCGCCAGTGAAATGCCGCCAGGTCCATAGCGCCCGAGCGTCAGCGTCTCGCGGCGACCGTTGAGGCGGTAGTCGTAGCGGAAGGTGACAGTACCGCCAGGCGATACCGTCACGTACATCCCATCCCGGTCAGAAGCCTTATAAATCTTGGGCTTAGGCTTGAGATTTCGTAGTGCAGCGTCGGTCAGCATCGAGGTTTCCTCCGGCTTGTGACGGCTTTACCGTCAGGTTTTACCGTCAGGTTTTACCGTCAGGGACCTGGAGACCTGCTGATGTCCGGAAAGCCGCATAAAACAAGCTTTCCCGAGGAGGCTTTTACCGTCAAAGACGGTAAAATTCTGGATAGTGAACGAGAGTGTCTTAATCCGGCCTCGATTTTTACCGTCAGCGCTACCGTCAACTTTTTCTGCTGGCCGGCGATAGCCACCGATAGCTGCCGCGACGTATTTCTTTCTAAATCAATACGTTGCGGCTGTTTTTCGATAGCTGGCGATAGTCCCCGAAGGACCTGATTTCATTCCCACTCAATCGTGGCGGGCGGCTTGCCGCTGATGTCGTACACGACCCGCGAGACGCCGCGCAGCTCATTGATGATCCGATTGGAGACCGTACCGAGCAGTTCGTACGGCAGGTGCGCCCAATGGGCCGTCATGAAATCGATGGTCTCGACCGCACGCAGGGCAATCACCCACTCGTACGCGCGTGCATCACCGACCACGCCAACGGACTTGACGGGCAGGAACACGGCAAAGGCCTGCGAGGTCTTGTCGTACCAGCCGGACTTGCGCAGCTCATCGATAAAAATCTGATCGGCCATTTGCAGGATGCGCGCAAATTCCGGCTTGACCTCGCCGAGAATACGAACGCCCAGACCCGGACCCGGGAACGGATGGCGATACACCATTTCGCGAGGCAGACCCAGTTCGACACCTAGGCGGCGCACTTCGTCTTTGAACAGCTCGCGCAGAGGCTCCACCAAACCGAGCTTCATGTTCTCGGGCAGGCCGCCGACGTTATGGTGCGACTTGATAACGTGGGCCTTGCCGGTTGCACTACCCGCCGATTCGATCACGTCAGGATAGATCGTGCCTTGCGCCAGCCACTTGGCGTTGGAGAGTTTGGCCGACTCTTCGTCAAAAATTTCAACGAACAGGTTGCCGATGATCTTGCGCTTGGCTTCCGGATCGTCAACGCCTTTGAGTGCTTCGAAATAGCGATCGGCGGCATTGACGCGAACCACTTTGACGCCCAGGTTGCGCGTAAACATATCCATGACCTGATCGCCTTCGCGCCAGCGCAGCAGACCGGTATCCACGAACACACAGGTCAGTTGCTCGCCGATGGCCTTATGCAGGAGTGCAGCAACTACCGACGAATCCACGCCGCCGGACAGACCCAGAATGACTTCGTCGTTGCCGACTTGAGCGCGGACGCGTTCGATCTGGTCCTCGATAATCTTGGCCGGCGTCCAGTTGGTGGCGCAGCCGCAGATTTCCGTCACGAAACGACGCAGCAGGTTTTCACCTTGCTTGGTGTGCGTCACTTCGGGGTGGAACTGCACGCCATACCAGCCACGTGCATCATCGGCGAAGGCGGCAACGGGGATGCGATCGGTCTTGGCGGTGATGGTAAAGCCCGGCGGCGCGACCGACACGTGATCGCCGTGGCTCATCCAGACATCGAGCTTGGGCGGCGAACCCGGATGATCCTTAAGGCCTGCGAACAGACGGTCTTCCGCGATCAGGGACACTTGCGCATGACCGAACTCGCGCTGGTCTGCAGCCTCCGTGGCACCACCCAGTTGCGCGGCCATCGTTTGCATGCCGTAACAGATACCGAGAATCGGCAAGCCGGAATCAAACACCTGCTGCGGTGCGCGGGGTGCGCCTTCGAGTGTGGTCGATTCCGGACCGCCGGACAGGATGATGCCGCGCGCACCGTAGGCCGCGATGTCATCGGGATTATGATCCCAGGCCCAGATCTCGCAATACACACCAATCTCGCGAATACGACGGGCAATCAGCTGCGTGTACTGCGCGCCGAAGTCGAGAATCAGAATCTTGTCGCTGTGGATATCAGTCATGGCAAAGACAACTTAAAGGTCTAATGAAAAACGAGGAGCGCCATTGCGGGTCGCTCCTCGGTGAAATGGAATCAGCGCGAACGGTAGTTCGGCGGCTCCTTGGTGATCTGCACATCGTGCACGTGGCTTTCCGTCGAACCGGCGTTGGTGACGGTGACGAATTCGGGCTTGGTGCGCATTTCTTCGATGGTGGCACAACCGACATAGCCCATCGTGGCACGCAGACCACCGGCGAGCTGATGCACGATGGCGCCCAGCGGACCGCGATACGGGACACGACCTTCGATGCCTTCGGGCACGAGCTTGTCGGCATCGGATGCATCCTGGAAGTAGCGATCCTTGGAGCCCTGCTCCATCGCACCCAGCGAACCCATACCGCGATAGGCCTTGTACGAACGGCCTTGGAACAGTTCGACGTCGCCCGGGGCTTCCTCGGTACCGGCGAACAGACCGCCGATCATAACGGTCGAGGCACCGGCGACCAGCGCCTTGCCGATATCGCCCGAGTAGCGGATACCGCCGTCGGCAATCAGCGGGATGCGATCCTGCAGCGCCGAAGCGACCATGTCGATGGCCGTGATTTGCGGCACGCCCACACCGGCCACGATCCGCGTCGTGCAGATCGAACCCGGACCGACACCGACCTTGACCGCATCGGCGCCCGAATCCATCAGAGCCAAGGCCGCATCACCGGTGACGATGTTGCCGCCGATCACTTCAACCTGCGGGAAGTTCTTCTTGACCCAGGCCACGCGTTCGAGCACGCCCTGCGAGTGACCGTGAGCGGTATCCACCACGAGCACATCGACGCCGGCTTCGGCCAGAGCCGCGACGCGCTCTTCGGTATCGCCGCCGACACCAACCGCCGCACCGACAATCAGTGATTCGTGCTGATCGTAAGCCGCATTCGGGTTGTCGCGTTTCTTCTGGATGTCCTTGACGGTGATCAGGCCGCGCAGTTCAAAGGCATCGTTAACTACCAGAACCTTTTCAATGCGATGGCGATGCAGCAGATCCAGCACTTCGGCGTCGGGTGCGCCTTCGCGAACGGTGATCAGACGTTCCTTTTTGGTCATGATGTGGCGGACCGGATCGTCGAGCTTCTTTTCGAAGCGCATGTCGCGCGAGGTGACGATACCGACCAGCTGACCGCCGTCGACCACCGGCACGCCGCTGATATTGCGAGCACGCGTCAGGGCCAGCACGTCACCGATGGTGGTGTCGGGCGAGACCGTGAAGGGTTCTTTGATGACGCCCGCTTCGAACTTCTTGACGTAGCGGATTTGCGCAGCCTGTTCGGCCACGGTCATGTTCTTGTGGATGATGGAAATACCGCCGAGTTGGGCCATGGCAACGGCCAGACGGGCTTCGGACACGGTATCCATGGCTGCCGACACAATCGGCAAACCTAGGCGCAAATTACGGGTCAGGCGGGTTCCGAGCTGGACATCTTTGGGCAAGATCGTCGAGTGAGCCGGAATAAGAGAAACGTCGTCGTAGGTTAGTGCTTCAGCCCGGATGCGCAACATAAGGTCACCTGAGAATTTGAAGCGGTTTATTTTACCATATCAAGCGCGTCAGCCGCTTCCAGTGTGTTTTGCATCAGCGTCGCCACGGTCATAGGACCTACCCCACCCGGCACGGGCGTGATCCAGGAAGCTCGCTTGGCCGCCTCGGCAAAGCCGACATCGCCTACCAGACGGCCATCGTCCAGGCGGTTGATGCCGACGTCGATGACCACGGCGCCGGGCTTGACCCATTCGCCGGGAATCAGACCGGGAATGCCCACCGCCACGACCAGAATGTCGGCATTGCGCACGGACGCCTCTAAGGTTTCCGGTTTGGTGAACTTATGGCAGCTGGTCACGGTGCAGCCGGCAATCAGCAGTTCCAGCGCCATCGGACGGCCGACATGGTTGGAGACGCCGACGATCGTGGCATCGGCACCGCGCACCGGGCGGTCGGTGTAGGCCAGCAAGGTGGTAATGCCGCGCGGCGTGCAGGGCCGCAGACCGAACTGACGCAGCGCCAGGTGGCCGACATTCTCCGGATGGAATCCGTCCACGTCTTTCTCGGGCGCAATGCGATGAATGATGCGAGTACCGTCGCGGTTACCCGGTAGCGGCAGCTGCAACAGGATGCCGTGCACGGACGGATCGGCATTGAGTCGGTCAATCAGCTCGATGAGTTCTTCATCGGTGGTACTCGCCGGAAGATCGTAGTCCATGGCCTTGATGCCGACGTATTTGGCAGCGCGACGCTTGTTGCGCACGTACACCGCCGACGCGGGATCGGCACCGACCAGAATCACAGCCAGTCCGGGTGCCGCCTGCCCTGCCGCAAGACGGGCTTCTACGCGAGTGCGCAGGCCATCGAGCAAATCATCGGCAATGCGTTTGCCATCCAGAATCTTGGCGGTGTTCGTCATGGAGTCGAATCGGTTACGGCGGGCCGTGTAATTATCGCATTGTTGAGTGACCGCATTGCGGACACTCCGGATCGCGCTGCAGTCGGCTCTCGCGAATGCGCATGGTCAGCGCATCCACATGCAGTACGCGGCCGCTCAAGGTCTCGCCAATGCCCAGCAGCAGCTTGACGGTCTCGGTCGCCTGTATGGTGCCGAGCATTCCGGGCAGCACACCAAGCACGCCGGCCTCGGCGCAGTTGGGTGCGAATTGGGCATCGGGTGCCTCAGGGAACAGGCAGCGATAACACGGCAACCGGCCGGGCTCGCGCAAGTCGAATACGGCCGCATGGCCATCGAAGCATTGAATGGCGGCGTACACCCACGGCTTGCGTTGAGCGTGGCAGGTCGCGTTCACCAAATGGCGTGTGGCGAAGTTGTCGGCGCCATCGACGACGACATCGGCGTTCTTTAACAGTTCCGCGGCATTGTCGGTTGTCAGCCGTTGCGCGACGGCATGTACCTTGATGCCGGGGTTGAGCGCGAGCAAGCGGTCCCGCGCGGACGCCACTTTTAGGCGTCCGATATCGGCCTGACCGTGCAGCACCTGACGTTGCAGGTTGCTGAGTTCCACGTGATCGTCGTCGATCAGCGTCAAGGTGCCGACACCCGCTGCGGCCAGATACAAAGCCACGGGCGATCCCAGTCCACCGGCACCAACCAGGACCACGTGCGCTGCTTTGAGTCGCGCCTGCCCTGCGGGGCCGACTTCGGGGAGCAACAAATGGCGCGAATAGCGCTGCGCCGCGTCGTCGCCGGCTTGCCATGGCAAACCGGCAGCTTGCCAAGCTTCGGAACCGCCTTCGACTACAGCACGCACATTGAAACCCGCGTCACGTAGCAGTTCAGCGGCACGTTGAGAGCGTGGGCCTCTCTGGCAGATCAGCAGCAGTGGCGTTTGACGGAAGCCGGCCGCGGCGTCCATGTCACTTTCTAGCGCAGACAGGGGCAAGTGGCGCGCCAACTGCGCATGGCCAGCATCGAACTCAACAGACTCGCGAACATCCAGCAACACCGCCGATTCGGCTTGCATGCACGCAAAGGCCGCCGCCGGCTTGAGCACGGTTATTGCTGAAGTGGAATCAGGCGGAGTCATCGCAATCGCGATGGGGATCAGCTGCCGCGTCGTTTGACGTGGCGGATGAGGCGACGCTTCTTGGCGATCTGGCGCTCGTTCAGAACGTTCTTCTTGCCTTCGAACGGGTTGGCGCTGTCTTTGAAAATAAACTGCACCGGCGTACCGATCAGCTTGAAACGCTTGCGGAAGAAGTTTTCCAGATAGCGCTTGTAGCTTTCCTGCAGTGTTTTCAGACGCGTACCGTGCACCACAAAGGTCGGCGGATTCAAGCCGCTCGGATGGCAGAAGCGCATCTTGGCGACGTGACCGCGCACCACTGCCGGCGGATTGGTTTCGTAAGCAATTTCCAGAGCCTTGGTGGCTTCAGAGGTGGAGATCGGAGTCGTTGCCGAGCGATGTGCCCGATGCACGGCGCGGAACAGTTCGAGCAGGCCCGAACCGTGCTTGGCACTGATGCGGACGCGTTCGGCCCAGGGTACAAAGGCGAGCTTGCGTGACAGCAGGTCTTCGGTCTGCTGACGCTGATACTCGGTCTGGCCATCCCACTTGTTAACGGCAATCACCAGGGCGCGACCTGCATCGAGTGCATAACCGAGCACGCTGGCATCCTGGTCGGTAACGCCCTCGCCTGCATCGAGCATGACGACGGCGACCTGGCACTGTTCAATCGCCTGTAGCGTCTTGAATGCCGAGAACTTTTCGACAGCTTCATCGACCTTGGACTTGCGGCGCAAACCGGCGGTATCGACCAGGCGGTAGGGCTTGCCCTCACGTTCCATGTCGATGGCCACCGAGTCGCGCGTCGTGCCCGGCACTTCGGAGGCGATCATGCGCTCTTCGCCAAGCAGACGGTTTACCAGTGTGGACTTGCCGACGTTGGGGCGACCGATAAAGGCGATGCGAATACGGTCCGGATCCGTGTCCAGCGGATCGACCACGCCCTCTTCGGGGAGGTTTTCGAGAATGGCCTCCATCAACTCGTCGATGCCCTGACGATGCGCGGAAGATGTGGTGATCGGATCCTTGAAGCCGTAGTGCGCAAACTCGGATTCGACGGCGTTCAGCGAAACACCATCGATCTTGTTGATCACCAGCAAGGTCCGCTTGTCGACTTTGCGCAGCCACTTGAGGATGTCGTCATCGAGCGCGTTGGCGCCGTCACGTGCATCCACAATAAACAGAATCAGGTCGGCCTCTTCGGCGGCGGCACGGGCTTGACGCGTAGTCGCACCGGCCAGACCTTCGGACGCTTCGGCAATACCGCCGGTATCCACCACGGCAAAATGACGTTGATCTTCGGGGCGGGCGACGCCGTAATGGCGGTCACGTGTAACGCCCGGCTGATCGTGTACCAGCGCATCGCGCGTACGCGTCAATGCATTGAACAGGGTGGACTTACCGACGTTGGGACGACCGACGAGTGCGACTAGGGGCAACATGAATTTAGACTCGACGGCCGTATACGTTTATTGACCGACGCGGAATGCGCTGACGTTGCCGGCGGTATCTTGCACCAGCAGCAGGTCATTCACAACGATCGGGTTGCTCTTGATTGGAGCCTTGCTCAGCTTGGCACGACCGGCCAGTGCGCCGTCATCGAGACGCAACCAATGGACATAGCCCTCAACATCGCCGACAGCGACGTAGTTGCCATGCACCACCGGCGAATACAGACGACGGTTCTTGAGCTGTTCGTTTTTCCAGATGGCAGTACCGGTGCTCTTATCGAGACCCCAGACGATACCCTGTGAATCGGCCACGATCAGCGCGTTGGCTGCCGGTGCAGCGCGGCCGACACCACCGTGCTCCGACGTCCACAGCACGCGGCCGCTCGGGCCGTCCATTGCCAGAGTCGAGTTCTTGAAGCTAGTGGCATACAAAGTGGAGCCATCGAGGACGGGTGATCCGTCAACGTCAGCCAGACGTTCCAGATCGGTGCGGCCGATGGGTTCACCGACCGGCGCATCAAATACGACTTGGCCGTTGCTCAGCACCAGCGCACTCATGGTGCCATCGTCATTGCCGACGAAGGCCACGCCCGGCCCCAGGGTAGCGGCATCATTGCCACGAACCGTCAGAGCCGGCATGTCATGTGCCGTGAACCAGCGCCGTTCACCGGTTTGCAGATCGAAGGCGGTGAGGCGGCCATCGTTGCTGCGAATCAGTGCCAGACCTTGACCGACGGTCGGAGTGGCGATCACTTCGTTCGAGACTTTTTGCGACCATTTCAGGGCACCGGTGGTGGCATCCAGAGCAATGACTTCGCCATCGAGACCGCCAACGACAACAACGCCCTCGCCCACACCGGGGCCGCCGCTCAAACGCGACTTGCTGGCATGGGTCCAGACCGTACGACCGGTTTGCAGATCGAGTGCACGAACACCCGAGGTCACACCGGCGGCGTACACAAAATTACCGTCGCTGGACGGACCTTGACGCGCACCGATGGAATCTTCGCCCTTGCCCACACTTGCACTCCAGGCGCGCGTCACGGCGGCGGTCGGGTTCAATGCAACCAGCGCGACGGGCGCGTGAGCATCGACCTCTTTTTTGCCAAAAATATTCTTGACCGAGGCACAGCCGCTCAGGCTCAGCACGGACACAATGGCCGCAGCCATCAGCGAGCGGGTCAACAACGAACGGGAATTCTTCATTACGGGGCCTCTGCCTTGACGACGGGCGTGCCGCCGACTTGAGTGAGTTTCAGTTCAACAACTTGGCGACTGGCCGATGCGGCGTCCATATGCGTCAGTGCATCGGTGTACGACTTGCGAGCCGGTTCGAGTTGCTGATCGGCGGCGTAGGCATCACCCAATGCCTCAAGCGCGTCCGGTGTTTTACGTTGGGCCAGCAAAGCGATGGCTTCCTTGGCTTTACCGGTTTCGGTATACAGACGAGCCAGGCGCACATCGGTCAGTTCGCGCAGCTCGGCATCTTTAGTTTCGATCTTTTTCAGCGTGGCGATGGCATCGGCCGATTTACCGGCAGTCACTTGCGAGCGTGCCAGATGCAACATGGCCAAGGCCTTGTAGGCAGGCGTACCGATCACATCGACCTTGGCAGCCGCATCGGCGCTGCCGGCATTGATGGCTTCAACCGCCGCGGTGTAACCGTCGGCAGCGGCCATGCCCTGACGGGCGCGATGACCTTGGTACCAGTTTAGTGCTCCGAGCAGGCCCAGGCCGAGTAACAGGCCCAGCAGGATGGAGCCACCGTTCTTGCGCAGCCATTGCTGCAGTCGAACACTCTGTTCGTGTTCGTCCAATAGATCATCAATTGCCATTCAATACCGCAATGTGTCGAGTTGTGTGGAATGCAACGCGCAAGTGGATTAGCGCGAAGCGGCGACCGGACGGCCGTCCGTTCCGATTGTAAGGTTTGCGACGGAGCCCTTGGTGAAGCCCGTGATATCTGCTGGCTGACCGTTCACAATCATTTGCACTTGTTCGGCAGCGCCAATGCGTGCCTTGCCCAGTTGACCGACCGCAAATTGCTTGACGGTGCCGGCCGGTTGCAGACCTTGTTCAATCACCGAACCGTTAGGGCCGATGAATTTCACCCAGGAATCCTGATTGAAACGGAATACGATACCGTTCGAAGGCACACCGGTCAGCGACGCGGCAATCGGCTGACGCGAATCCGCGCCCGGCGTCATGGCACCGACGTTAGTGCTGAAACCGGCCAAAGCAGGATCGGTGGTCGCCGTTGCAGGCGCAGCAGTCGTTGCAGCTGTGGTTGCAGCGGCCGGATGCGTGGAAGCGACCATCGGCTCTTGCACCATGGCAGCCGGCGGCAGTTCCTCAGTGATTTGTGCAGCCTCGGCCGTGGCAGCCGGGCCATCGAGCGGACGCGATTGCGGCATCTCACCGCGGAACAGATTCAGCGAGGAGACGACCGGCACGGCGACCAATGCGGTCACCAGAAAGTACAGCGCATATTGACCGGCACTGGCTACTGCACGCGAAGTCGGCGTAGTGGTCTCGCGCACTTGCAGAACCGGCGCCGGATTATCGAGCGCCATCAGTTGCTGCAGATCCGGCACGATGTCGACACCCAGAGCACGTGCATAGCTGCGCAGTTGTCCGCGCACATAAACCGGGGTAGCGAAAATACCGCCCTCACCGGCCTCGAGTTCGCGCAGCACCTTGGTGGTGAGCTTGGTGCGATCGGACATCTCCTGGATGCTCAGCCCCGCTTGCTCCCGGGCCAGCTTGAGTTTAAGTCCGGCGTGCTGATACAGCTCTCTCGCGGCAGTCGAGGTCATGGCAGAAGGTCCGGTAGAAACGGGTGCGGTGTCGGTCATTGCGATTGCGTTTGGGCGAGGTGCTGTAGGAATTGGGCTTGGCGACGCGTGCGATCCATGACTTGGCCTTTCAGCTGCCCGCAGGCGGCATCGATATCGTCACCGCGTGTGCGACGGACCATAGTCAGGACCTTGGATTCCATCATGAGCGTCTGGAAATCACGAATACTGGATTCCTCGGGGCGCTCGAAGCGCGTTCCGGGGAACGGATTGAACGGAATGAGATTGACCTTGGCAGCATCTTTCATCTGCACGGCGTTATCGAACTGACGCATCAGCTTGGCCAGACCGCGTGCATGCTCGGGTCCGTCGTTAACGCCCTTCATGAGGGTGTACTCAAACGTAACGCTGGTGCCTTTTTTGCGCTTGGCATAGCGCACGCAAGCAGCCATCAGCTCATTGATGGGGTACTTGCGATTGAGCGGCACGAGCTCGGTGCGAAGCTCATCGAACGGTGCATGCAACGACACAGCCAAGGAGACGTCAGCGACCTCGGCAAGTTTGTCGATTTGCGGCACCATACCGGCCGTGGACAAGGTCACGCGCTTATTGGCCAGGCCGTAGCCCAGATCATCACGCATGATGCTCATAGCCCGCACGACATTGTCGAAGTTGGCCAGCGGTTCGCCCATACCCATCATCACCACGTTGGTGAGACGACGTTGCTGATGGGGAATATTGCCGAGCGCACGTGCGGCAACCCAGACCTGGCCGATGATTTCGGCGGTGCTGAGGTTACGGTTAAAGCCTTGCGTTGCGGTGGAACAGAACTGACAGTTCAGTGCACAACCGACCTGCGAGGACACGCACAACGTGCCGCGGTTTTTCTCGGGGATATAAACCGTTTCGATGGCGTTCTTGGGATCCATGCCGAGCAGCCACTTCTGGGTGCCGTCATCGGATACCTTGTCGAACAGCACCTGCGGCACATGGACCACGGCGTGCTCTTCGAGCTTGGTTCGCAGCGCTTTGCCGAGATCTGTCATCTCGGCAAAGTCTGTGACGTAGCGGTGATGGATCCATTTCATGACCTGGTGCGCGCGGAACTTTTTTTCTCCGACGGATTCGAAGAATTGCTCCAGACCTGCCCGATCCAGGTCAAACAGGTTGACCCGGGCTTCGGTGTTGGCTGGCGCTAGCGTCACGGCATTCATGTCGAAAATTGAAATGGATCCTATCCGTTACCGTTACTTAGCGGCCGGCGTACACGGCAGTCGCCGGGAAGAAGTACGCGATTTCAATCGCGGCATTTTCCAGCGAGTCGGAACCGTGGACGGCATTGGCATCAATGCTGTCAGCAAAGTCGGCGCGGATGGTACCGGCAGCGGCTTCCTTCGGGTTGGTGGCGCCCATCAGGTCGCGGTTCTTGAGCACAGCGCCCTCGCCTTCGAGGACTTGCACCATCACCGGGCCCGAGATCATGAACTCGACCAGAGCGTTGAAGAACGGACGTTCACGGTGCACGGCGTAGAAGCCTTCAGCCTCGGCACGCGACAGTTGAACCATTTTGGCGGCGATGATTTTCAGGCCACCTTGTTCAAAACGCGAATAGATCTGACCGATGACGTTCTTGGCGACAGCGTCGGGTTTGATGATCGAGAGGGTGCGCTCCAGCGCCATATGGGACTCCAAAACTAAAGAGGGATGGTTAACCACAGAAGTCTAACAAAAAACCATCAGCAAATCACGGAGTTAGCACCGATATTTCGTCCGCGGTAGCAGCCGCAGAACGGTTTTCCATACGCATGCGGACGGATGCGTTGACAGGGGTTCAGGCATTGCCCTATCCTCAAACGATCGTTTGAATCGAAAACGGCAGTCACGGCTTATGACCCAGGCGTTCTCCACCAAGCATCGGATCCTCGGCGCCGCCGAAGAGCTGTTTGCCAAGCATGGCTTCGGCTCGACCAGCCTGCGGCAAATCACCAGCCATGCCGACGTCAATATCGCGGCAGTGAACTACCACTTCGGCAGTAAAGAAAATCTGGTCGAAGAACTCTTCCGCCGCCGCATGGATCAGATGAGCACGGATCGCAGAAATGCCTTGCAAAAAGCACTTTCCGGCACTGATGTGACCTTAGAAGCGGTCCTGCGCGCCTACATTGAACCTGCCTTGCAGATGGGCCGCAAACACAACGGCGGTCACTTCGTTCGGATCCTCGCGCGAGCTTATGCGGAGCAGAACGATCGCCTTCGCAAATTTCTTTCTGAGAATTACGGCAGCGTCCAACGCGACTTTGCCAAAGCAATTGACCAAGTCCGTCCCGGGCTCAGCAAGGAACAGATGTACCTGCGACTCGACTTTGTCGCGGGCGCACTGACATACACCCTGTCCGAGTTCGGCATGGTCAAACGGGCAGCCGGCGTGTCCGAAGCCCAGCACCTGGACAAGCTCACAGATACCCTGATTTCGTTCTGTGCAGCTGGCTTTAAATCCTGATTTTTCAATATCTTATAGGACATATATAACGTGATACATGTAAAACGGGTTGCGGTTCTCGGAGCCGGCGTGATGGGCGCGCAAATTGCGGGCCATCTCATCAATGCAGGTGTGGATACGGTCCTGTTCGACTTGCCGGCCAAAGAAGGCCCGGCCAATGGTGTCGTCACCAAGGCGATTGCCAATCTGGGCAAGCTCAGCCCTTCGCCAATGGCAATTAAGGGTTCCGAAGGCCGCATCGTCGCCGCCAATTACGATGAGCACCTGGCGCTGCTGGCCGATTGCGATCTGATCATCGAAGCCATCGCCGAACGCATGGACTGGAAACAGGACCTGTACCGCAAGATTGCTCCGCACGTGAGCGAGAAGGCCATCCTGGCGTCCAACACGTCCGGCCTGGGCATCAATGCACTGTCCGATGTGCTCCCCACCGCCCTGCGCTCGCGTTTCTGCGGTGTGCACTTCTTTAATCCGCCGCGCTACATGCATCTGGCCGAACTGATTCCGGCACAAAGCACCGATCCCGAAGTGCTCGCTGCGCTCGAAACCTTCCTGGTGACGACCATGGGCAAGGGTGTTGTCATTGCCAAGGACACCCCGAACTTTATCGGTAACCGCATCGGTGTGTTCGCCATGCTGGCCGCGATGCATCACACCGAACAGTTCGGTCTGGGCTTTGATACCGTCGATGGCCTGACCGGGCCGCTGATCGGTCGCCCGAAATCGGCAACGTATCGCACCGCCGACGTGGTGGGTCTGGATACCTTGGCTCACGTCGTCAAAACGATGGCCGATACACTGCCCAACGATCCGTGGCATGCCTTCTTTAAGACGCCGACGTGGTTGCAGCAACTGGTCGAGAAAGGTGCACTGGGTCAGAAGACCGGCGCCGGTCTGTATACCAAGCGCGGCAAAGACATCATGGTGCTGGATCTGAAGGCAGCAGACTATCGCGCCAGCGACAGTGCCATCGACCCTGAAGTGCTTGCGATTCTGAAGGAACGCGATCCGGTCAAGAAGTTTGCAGCGCTGCGTGCGTCGTCGCATCCGCAAGCGCAATTCCTGTGGGCCGTGTTCCGCGATACCTTCCACTACTCCGCGTATCACTTGGCCGATATCGCCGCCACGGCGCGCGATGTCGATTTCGCACTGCGCTGGGGCTACGGCTGGTCGCTCGGTCCGTTTGAAACTTGGCAAGCTGCCGGCTGGCAAACGGTTGCCGACTGGATTGCCGATGACATCCGTCAAGGCAAGTCGATGGCCAATGCGCCGCTGCCGAATTGGGTCTTTGACGGCCGTAACGGTGTCCATTCGCCGGCCGGCTCTTACAACCCGACGACGCAAGTCGACGATCCGCGCTCGAGCAATCCCGTGTATGCCCGTCAGCGCTTCCCCGATCCGTTGCTGGGCGAGTCCTTTGCCAAGGGCACGACCTTGTGGGAAAACGACGGCGTGCGCCTGTGGCACGACGAAGGCGACGACATCGGCGTCATCTCGTTCAAGACCAAGATGCATACGGTCAACGATCACGTGCTCAACGGTATTCAGGAAGCGATCCGCGTCGCCGAATCGCAACTGCGCGGCGTGGTGATCTGGCAATCGTCCGAACCCTTCTCGGCCGGTGCCGATCTGGCCGGTGCGTTGGGTCTGCTGAAAGACAACAACTACGAAGCGTTCGAAGCGATGGTCGCCAACTTCCAGCGCACCTCGCAAGCGATCAAGTACGCTTCGATTCCGGTCATTGCTGCAGTTCGCGGCCTGGCACTTGGTGGCGGCTGCGAATTCCAGATGCATTCGGCCCGCGCCGTGTTTGCACTTGAATCGTATGTCGGTCTGGTCGAAGCGGGTGTCGGTCTGCTGCCTGCTGGCGGCGGTCTGAAAGAACTGGCACTGCGTGCGTCGGAGCGCGCCGGTGCGAACGGTGATGTACTCGCCGAACTCAAGACGGCCTTCGAAAGCGTTGCGATGGCCAAGGTGTCGAGCTCGGCTGCCGAAGCCAAGTCGCTGCAGTTGGCACGCCCGGATGACGTCGTCGTTCTGAATGCCTTCGAACTGTTGCATGTCGCCAAACAACAGGCGCGTGCGCTGGCCGAAAGCGGTTATCGCCCGCCCTTGCCTGCCCGCAACATTCGCGTTGCCGGTGATGTCGGCATTGCCACGTTCAAGATGATGCTGGTCAACATGCTCGAAGGTTATTTCATCTCCAAGCATGACTACGACATCGCAGTGCGCATCGCTACGGTGCTGAGCGGCGGCAATGTCGACCGCAATACCGTCGTCGACGAAGAATGGCTGATCCGTCTCGAACGCGAACATTTTGTCGAGCTGGCCAAGACCCAAAAGACCCAGGAACGCATCGCGCATATGCTGACCACCGGCAAGCCGCTGCGCAACTGAGCAAGGAATTCAACTCATGACTAAGATCATTCAAGACGCTTATATCGTTGCCGCAACCCGCACGCCGGTCGGCAAGGCTCCGCGCGGTATGTTCCGCAACACCCGTCCCGACGACATGCTCGCGCATGTGCTGCGCAACGTTGTGGCGCAAGCACCGGGCGTTGATGTCTCGCGCATCGATGACGTCATCATCGGCTGTGCGATGCCCGAAGGCGAGCAAGGCATGAACGTGGCCCGTATCGGTTCGTTGCTGGCCGGTCTGCCGAATCACCTTGCCGCGCAAACCATCAACCGTTTCTGTTCATCGGGTCTGCAATCGGTGGCATTGGCTGCAGATCAGATTCGCCTGGGCAACGCCGATCTGATGTTGGCCGGTGGTACCGAATCGATGTCGATGGTGCCGATGATGGGCAACAAGGTCGCACTCTCGCCGCAAGTGTTTGCCAAAGATGAGAACGTGGCCATCGCTTACGGCATGGGCATTACCGCTGAAAAAGTCGCAGAAGAATGGAAAATCTCCCGCGAAGATCAGGATGCGTTTGCTGCCGACTCACACCGCAAGGCCTTGGCCGCGATTGCATCCGGTGCGTTCCGCAATGAAATTTCGCCGTACGAAATCATCACCCGTCAGCCCGATCTGATCGGCGGTGAGATCAAGGAACGTCGCATTGTGGTCGATACCGACGAAGGCCCGCGTGCCGATACCACGGCCGAAGGCCTGAGCAAGCTGCGTCCGGTGTTCCGCAACGGTCAGTTCGGTGGCAGCGTCACCGCCGGCAACTCCTCGCAAATGAGCGACGGTGCGGCCGCTGTGCTGCTCGCCTCGGAACAGGCTATCAAGGATTACGGTCTGACCCCGCTGGCACGTTTTGTGTCGTTTTCGGTCGCCGGTGTCCGTCCCGAAGTCATGGGTATCGGCCCGATCGCCGCCATCCCCAAGGCTCTGAAGCAAGCCGGCCTGACCCAGGATCAGATCGACTGGATCGAACTCAACGAAGCGTTTGCCGCACAGGCGCTGGCGGTGATCCGTGACTTGGGTCTGAATCCGTCCAAGGTCAATCCGCTGGGTGGCGCCATCGCGCTGGGCCATCCGCTGGGTGCGACCGGTTCGGTGCGTACCGCCACCATCACCCATGGCATGAAGGCCCGCGGTGACCGTTACGGCATGGTCACCATGTGTATCGGTACCGGCATGGGTGCCGCCGGTATTTTTGAGTCGCTGTAAGAGTGAATGACAGGCGCTCGGACTTAAGGGTTTGAGCGCATTTGTTAGTTAAGGGCAACGGTTGTAGCGAGGGTTCTGAACTTTTCGCAGCGGCCGTTGCCCTTTTTGCTGGGGTTTCACGCCAGGTCGGCAAAATCCCACATCTAGGGCCTTGACGACCGAACAAACCACAAGATATGGTGGTCTCTGTTTTGGCGTTCAGGATCCGGTCATGACCAAATTGGATGAAATCTCCGTTGTAGCCGCAACTCAGGTGCCGGCAGTCCGCAAGCGCGACGGCCGCACCGAACCCCTCCGCGAGGACCGTCTGCTGCAGCTGCTGGAGACCGCTTCGCAAGGCTTAAGCGGCGTGTCTGCCGAGCAGATTCTGGCCGACGCCCGCGTGCAATTCCACGATGGCCTGAGCACCGCCAATTTGCACGAGATCCTGATCAAGTCCGCCGCGGACCGGATCAGTGCCGCTCAGCCCGATTACCAGTACCTGGCCGGACGCCTGCTGATCGGCCAGCTGCGCAAGACCTCCTACGGACAATTCACGCCGCCGTCGCTGCTGGAGCATGTGCGCACCCAGGTCGAGGCCGGCCGTTACGATGCCCATCTGCTGCGCGACTACTCCGAAGCCGAATACGCGCAACTCGATGCAATGCTCGATCACGATCGCGATCTGCAGTTCGCTTACGCCGCCGTGCGCCAGCTCGAGGGCAAGTACCTGGTCCAGAACCGCGTCACACGCCAAGTCCACGAATCGCCCCAGATGCTCTACCTGCTGATCGGCATGTGTCTGTTTGCGGAGTACCCTTCGGCAACGCGTCTGACGACGATTCAGCGCTTTTACGATGCGGTCTCGGGTTTCAAGCTGTCGCTGCCCACGCCGATCATGGCCGGTGTGCGTACGCCGTCGCGTCAGTTCAGCTCCTGCGTGCTGATTGAATGCGATGACTCACTCGATTCGATCAACGCGACCACGTCGGCCATCGTGCGTTATGTGTCGATGCGTGCCGGTATCGGCATCAACGCCGGTCGCATCCGTGCAGTCGGCAGCCCGATTCGCGGCGGTGAGGCGCAGCACACCGGCATGCTGCCGTTCTTCAAGCTGTTCCAGAGCGCCGTGAAATCGTGCTCGCAAGGTGGCGTGCGCGGCGGTGCGGCCACCTTGTTCTATCCGCTCTGGCATCTCGAGGTCGAGTCGTTGCTGGTGCTCAAAAACAATCGCGGTGTCGAAGAAAACCGCGTCCGCCATCTCGACTACGGCGTGCAGATCAATCGCCTGCTCTATCAGCGCCTGATCGAAGGCGGCAACATCACTTTATTCTCGCCGCACGATGTGCCGGGACTGTACGACGCGTTCTTTGCCGATCAGGCGGAGTTCGAACGTCTGTACGCGCAGTATGAAGCCGATCCGTCGATCCGCAAGCGCTCGATTCAGGCCGTCGAACTGTTCTCCCTGCTGATGCAGGAACGTGCCGGCACCGGCCGCATCTACATCCAGAACGTCGATCACTGCAATACGCACAGCCCGTTTGATCCGCGCGTCGCTCCGATTCGCCAATCGAACCTGTGTCTGGAAATCGCGCTGCCGACGCGTCCCCTCAACGACTTGCATGACACCTCGGGCGAGATTGCCCTGTGTACGTTGTCTGCATTCAACCTCGGCGCGATTGAATCCTTAGACGAGCTCGAAGATCTGGCCGACCTGGCCGTACGCGCACTCGATGCCCTGCTCGACTATCAGGACTATCCGGTTGAAGCGGCCCGCGAATCCAGCATGAAGCGCCGCACGCTCGGTATCGGTGTGATCAACTTTGCCAATTACTTGGCCAAGAACGGTGTGCGCTATTCCGATGGCTCGGCCAACGGTCTGACGCACCGCGCATTCGAGGCGATTCAATACCATCTGCTGCGTGCATCCAACCGTCTCGCGGCAGAACGCGGCGCCTGCCCTGCCTTCGACGAAACCACCTATGCGCAAGGCATTTTGCCGATCGACAGCTACAAGAAAGATCTGGATGCCGTTTGCAGTGAACCGCTGCAACTCGATTGGGAGACACTGCGTCAGGACATTCTCAAACACGGCCTGCGCAACTCGACACTTACGGCACTAATGCCTTCGGAAACGTCGAGCCAGATTTCTAACGCCACGAACGGTATCGAACCGCCGCGCGGTCTGGTCAGCGTTAAGCAATCCAAGGACGGCATCCTGCGTCAGGTGGTGCCCGATATCCGCACACTGGGCCATCAGTACGAACTGCTGTGGGAGATTCCGGACAACGACGGTTATCTGCAACTGGTCGGCATCATGCAAAAGTTTGTGGACCAGGCGATCTCGGCCAACACCAACTACGATCCGCAACGTTTCGAAGGCGGCAAGGTCCCGGTACGCGTACTGATCAAGGATTTGCTGACGGCTTACAAATACGGCCTCAAGACGCTTTACTACCACAACACCCGTGACGGTGCCGACGACGGTCAGCACGACATGGCCGATGACTGCGCCGGGGGCGCCTGCAAGATTTAATGTCCATGCGATACAGCACTTTCCACCCGCATCACGCCGATCCGCTGCGCCAGCCCTTATTTTTGGGCGCGCCGGTCAACGTTGCACGTTACGATCAGCAACGCTATCCGGTGTTTGAAAAACTGATTGAAAAACAGTTGTCCTTCTTCTGGCGTCCGGAGGAAGTCGATCTCAGCCGTGACCGCATCGACTTTGCGTCCCTGTCCGATGCGGAGCGCCACATCTTTCTGAGCAATCTGAAATACCAGTCGCTGCTCGACTCCATTCAGGGCCGCAGCCCCAATGTCGCCTTCCTGCCGCTGGTTTCGCTGCCGGAGCTGGAAACGTGGATCGAAACCTGGGCCTTCTCCGAAACGATCCACAGCCGCAGCTACACGCACATCATCCGCAACATCGTCAACGATCCGGCTTTGATCTTTGATGACATTACGCGCAATGAGGCGATCTTGCGTCGCGCCGCCGATATCGCCCATCACTATGACGAGGTGATCGCCGCCACTCGCCGTTTCGACGACGAGCCAAGCGATGCCAATCGTCTGGCGCTTAAGACCTCGTTGTACCTGTGCGTGATGAGCGTCAACGTGCTCGAGGCCGTGCGTTTTTACGTCAGCTTTGCCTGCGCGTTTGCATTTGCCGAACGCAAACTCATGGAAGGCAATGCCAAGATCATTCGCCTGATCGCCCGCGATGAAGCTTTGCATCTGTCCGGCACTCAGCATCTGCTGAACATCATGGCGCAAGGCGATGACGATCCGGAATTCGCACAGATCGCGCGCGATCAGCGCGAAGCGGCGCGTGACTTGTTTGCGCAAGCGGCCGAGCAGGAAAAACGTTGGGCCCAGTTCCTGTTTAAGGATGGACCGATGGTCGGCCTGAACACCGACGTGCTGTGCCGCTATGTCGAATACATCACCAATGCCCGCATGAGCGCGATCGGTCTTGAGCCTTTGTTTGCCGATGCCAAACGCAATCCGATCCCCTGGATCAACAGTTGGCTCGCTTCCGATACCGTGCAAGTCGCACCGCAGGAGGTCGAAGTGAGCTCGTATCTGGTCGGCCAAGTCGATGCGGATCTTTCGCGCGAGGAGTTCGGCGGCTTCCAGCTGTAATCGGCAATGCGCATCTACACGCTGGACACCAGTTTTGAACTGCGCGATGACGAGACCCTGCTCGAGGGTTTATTGCGCACCGGTCATCAGATCGATTACCAATGCCAATCCGGATTTTGCGGGACGTGTCGCGTCAAATTCACGACGGGTCTGGTGGACTATCCGGAGCCGCCGCTGGCCTTCGTCGGTTTTGATGAAGTGCTGCCGTGCTGCTGTCGTGTCTTGGAGCCACTGACGGTGGATGTCGAACTGCAGCCGGCGGAAGACCGCGATCAGATGTCGTTTAGCGCGATCGCTGAAAGGCTACCTTAAGCGCGTCGGCGGTTTGTGCGGCCCAGTAACCCAGCTGCGCGGCCGCCAAGCCGAGTTTGTGTCCGGCACTGACCAGTCCGAACTGCTGAAAGGTCTCAAAATCAGCCGGCATCGGTTGACCCTGCAAACGCGCTGCGATGGCGGTGCCGAGCACTTCGCCACCCACCGTAGTGGTTGCGACGCCGTGACCGCCAAAAGCTTGCGCCGTCCAAAGTCCGGGCTCAGGCTCGGCGAGCTGCGGCATCTGGTGACGCGCATAGCTCATCAGTCCCGACCAGACATGATCGATGCGCGCCTCGGCCAGTGAGGGAAACACGCGTCGCAGATCCGCACGCAGATGTTTACGCATCCGTTCGGGCGACGGATCGTGCACGGAAATCCGTCCGCCCCAAAGCAAGCGGCCATCGTGCAGCTTGCGGTAATAGTCAAACGCAAAGCGCGAGTCGTACACTGCCGCCTTGCCGGGCAGTACGGCGTCCAACGCGGAACCCAGCGGCTCGGTCACCATCACATAGGTGGCGATGGGCATCATGGCGCCTTCGACACGCCGATGTACGCCGTGCAGATAGCCGCCGCCGCACAGGGCCACCTGCGCACACCGAACCTCGCCGTGCGCCGTGCGAACGCTCCAGCTGTCACTAGTGCGCGCGAGTCCGATCACCGCACTCGCCGTGCAGATGCGTCCGCCTAAGCCTTCGATGCGTCGTGCCAGCTTGGCCGCGTAACGCAACGGATGAAAATGAAAGGCATCGCGCTCCAGCATGCCGCCGCTGTAGTGATCACTGACCACATAACTGCGCAGTTGCGTCGAATCCAACGACTCCCATTCCACCCCATAGACGTTGCCCAACACTTGCTGGCGATGGGTGATCGCGGCCGGATCGCGGAACCAGTTGGCCCACACCACGCCGTGATCCTCAACATCGCAGCTCACTGCGGCCGTCTGAGCGCGCTCGCGGATGCGCTGCACTGCATCTAATGTGAGTCCATACAGACGCACTGCATCAGCGCGGCCAAGCCGGCGGTACAGCGACTCTTCGCTCAGCGAATAGCCACCAAATACAAAGCCACCATTGCGACCGGATGCACCCTGCCCGATCTCACCTGCCTCCAGCACCACCACATCGGGCACGCCCGACTCCAGCAGGCGCAGCGCCGTATTGAGCCCGGCAAATCCGGCCCCGACTACCACGACCGTGGCGGTATTCGCTTCGCGCAGAGGCGCACGCTGCACCAGCGCCTCATCGATCGTGGCACGGTAATAGGTTTGCGGTTTGGGAGGGATGAGAGCCGTCATGCTCTCATCTTCGCATCAACTGCGGTGCGAGCGGCGCGACTCGAACGGCACCACCGTGACGTAGTCACGACGATCGGCACGTTGCGGATCCTGTTGCGGCTTGAATTCGCGAACCGCCTGTTTCAGCAGTTCGGCCAAGCGGTCTTCGTTAAACTTATCGGACTCGCGACGCATCTCTTCGAGCATGCGCATCAGTTCCTGCACCTGCAGCTCGCGCGGCATGGCTTGCAGAATCTTGGGATGCGAGGTGGTGCGATAGGTCTCATCAGCATGGAACAGCGTTTCGTGCAGACGTTCACCCGGACGCAAACCGGTATAGACAATGGCGATGTCCTTGCCGGGCGTCTTGCCGGCCAGACGAATCATCTGTTCGGCCAGCACACGAATTGGCACGGGTTCGCCCATGTCCAAAGTGAAGATCGCCTCCTGCTGTCCCAGCGCCATGGCCTGCAGGATCAGCAGGCAAGCCTCAGGGATGGTCATGAAGTAGCGCGTCACATCGGGATCGGTCACAGTTACCGGACCGCCACGACGAATCTGCTCACGGAAGGTCGGCACCACGGAACCGGCCGAATCGAGCACGTTACCGAAACGCACGGTCGTAAAGCGTGTGGTCTGACCGCGGGCCAGCGCCTGACAGGCCATCTCGGCCAGACGTTTAGAGGCACCCAACACGTTGACGGGATCGACAGCTTTGTCCGTGGAAATCAGAACAAAGTTGCTGACGCCCGCATCGAGACAGGAGCGCGCCACGGTCTCAGTGGCCAAAACATTGTTACGGACAGCCTCGCGCAAATGCGTTTCGAGCAACGGTACTTGTTTATAGGCGGCGGCGTGGAACACGGCATCGGGTCGTGATCGGCGCATCGCGTGAGCCATCAGCGCGGGATCACCACAGTTGCCAAGGAACTGCTGCACCTCGACATGCGGGAACTCACGTGCCAACTGCGAGCAGATCGTCATCATAGCGAGCTCATCGATTTCGACGAGGCTCAGACGAATGGCACCGTTACGGGCACACTGACGGCACAGTTCGGAACCGATGGACCCGCCTGCACCGGTAACCAGTACCGAGCGACCGCCCAACCAGCCACGGATGGCCTTCCAGTCGGGCATGACCGGCTGGCGGCCGAGCAAGTCTTCGATGGCCAGCTCTTTGAGCTCACCCGGCAAGGAACGGCCTTCGAGCACGTCCTCGAGATTAGGAACGGTGCGGAACGGCAGACCGGTGGATTCGCAGGCGGCCAAAATGCGTTGCATCCCCTCGCCACCGACCGACGGCATCGCGATCACGATCAGCTTGGTGGCGGTCTCGCGGGCAACAGAAGCGAGATCATCAATGGTGCCCAACACCGGCAGGCCCTGAACTTTGGCGCCGCGCATCCGGGGTGCATCATCAAGGAAACCGACCGGAACAAAGTTACCGACGCGTCGCATGTCGCGTACCAGGGCATCACCGGCCTGACCGGCCCCCAGAATCAGCGTCCGTACCGCATTGGCGTTACTGACGCGGGCAATGTGGTGGTCTTTATAGGCGCGGTAAAACAGACGCGGCGCGCCCAGGAAGGCCATGAGCGTAAACGGATAACACAACAGGACTACCCGAGAGACCGAGTCCAGGCGGTTGTACAGAAAGAGTCCGAGCACGATCAGCAACACACCGATGGCACTGCCCTTAACAATGTTGGCAAAGTCCGGCATGCTCGCATAGCGCCACAGGCCGCGGTACAGACCCACGCCCCACAGCACCAGTCCCTGCACCACCAGTACAAACAGAACGGTGGAATCGAACCAGCTGTGCGGCAACGAGACGGCGTACGTGGTGGTACGGATATATCCGAGGGACGTCCAGACTAGCCACGTCATGAACAGGTCATGCGCAACCACTGCCGCCTTAGGCAACAGGTTCAGCCACTTGTCGGTCACCCGCCCCATTTTCTGCCCAATTGGTCCCGTGTAATGATGAAACTGAACCCGTTAGTTTTATTGTTTTACCCAGCGACGCTGAGGGACTAACCAAATACTAACAACACAGATATACCAAACTAATGCTGAATAAAGTGAGACTTTTTCTTCACGCCAAGTCAGCAATAGCGTTCCCACTGTGCCGACCGCGGCCAACAGCACATACATTAGTGTGACTTTCGGGTGTCCGAACCGCTGCGCCGCCACCTGATAACTATGCTGCACGTGCGGCATCCACCAGGTCTCCCTGCGCAAGATCCGGCGGCCCAGCGTCAGGCTCGCGTCCACTAAAAACGGCGCGAAGGCCAAGCTGACCAGGATCGTATTGCGGGCCAGCCAGAACAGTGGTGACTCCGCCGCCAGTCCCTGCTGCGCCACCGGTACCGGCAACTGCAAGATCGTGGCCATCGACAGGGCACCGACGGCAAAGCCCAACGCCCCGCTGCCGACATCACCCATAAACAGACGCGCCCGCGGGAAATTCCAGGGCAGGAAGCCGATACAGGCGGCGGCCAGACCAATGGCTAACGGCGACCAGTAGTCGCCCGCCAGCAAAGCGGCCGGCACCACGGCCAACACGGCGCAAGACGCCGCGATGCCGTTGATGCCGTCCATAAAGTTCCAGACGTTGGTCAGTACCAGACACGAGGCAAACGCCACCACGCCCGATGCGATCGCTACTGTCGGATTCGTAATAGTCATGGCCAGTCCGATCGCAAAGATCAATGAGGCCAGCACATGCACTGCCAAGCGGATACGGGCGGACAGCGGCCGGTGGTCATCGACCCAGCCGATGCCTGCAACCAGCGCAAAGCCAATGGCAAATGCCATGAACGGCGGATCAAAGATAAATCGGCGAAGTACCAGCATCACCAGACCTAAGGTGATCACGATGCCGATGCCGCCACCGCGCACGGTGGCTTGGGTATGACTGCGGCGATCGCCAGGTTCATCTACCAGGCGCGCGCGACGCCCATATAGATAGGCGCCACCGGTCAGGATCAGTGACGCAACGGCAAAGACACAGGCAAACAGTAATGCCGGATCAGACCAGGGCATAGTTCAGCACCGGCTTGACGGTGCCCCATGCGCGGCAGCTTGGGCATTGCCAATGGTGCGTACGGGCGCCGAAACCGCAGCTCTTGCAGCGATAGCTCGGATTGCGGACCAGCAGCTGATCGGTAATGCCGCGCAATTCCTCTAAGGTGCGAATCGGTTCGGCACCATCGGCTAACGTCAGATCGATGAGGGCCGCTTCACCACGAACGGACGGACGGTTCTTGAGTTCCTTGGCCAGATACTCACGCGCCGCCGGCACGCCCTGCTCCTCCTCGACCATGCGCGTCAGCGCCAGTACCGGCGCAACGCCCTTGTAATGCTCAGCGATGGCACTGAGGAACGACTTGGCACCGACAAAATCATTGCGCCGACGATAAGCCGCCAGCATGTCGGGCAGGATCTCCGGCAGATAATCCGGATCGGCTTTAGTCACCCGTTCGAAGGCACGAATGGCGCCCGCATCATTCCCGTCACGAATGGCCATACGGCCTTCGATCATACCTGCGCGTGGCGAATCGGAATCGGCATCGTATGCGCGCTGCACCGACTGACGCGCAGAGTCGCCATCGCCGGCAGCCAATTGACGCTCGGCCAGTTCGCATTCGAACTGTGCAACCAGTCGGCCCAGATTTTCACCGGTGGCCGCCTCGTACTGATGGGCCACCCGAATGGCCTTCTCCCATTCGCGTTCGCTTTCGTAGATTCCCATCAGATGCTTGAGCGCCTGCGGTGCACGACCATCGAGCGCGACCAGATCGGTGTAGACCGTCTCAGCACGATCGAGCAGACCGGACTTCATGTAGTCCTCGCCCAGTGCGAGCAAGGCTTGAATACGCTGCGCATCGGTGATGTCGGTGCGTTGCACGAGACCCTGATGCAGACGAATGGCACGATCGACCTCACCGCGACGACGGAACAGATGCCCCAGCGCCACTTGCGTTTCAAACGTCTCTTTATCGAGCTCGGCAATGTGCAGGAACAGCTCGATGGCTTTGTCGGGCTGCTCATTCAGCAGATAGTTCAGGCCCCGAAAGTACGTACTGGAAAGCTGGCTAACTTGCGTGTCTTTATGGAACTCGCCACCGCGACGCCCCACAATCCAACCGATCAATCCTGCCGCCGGTATCAGCAGCAGAAACCAGAACCATTCGTCTAGAAATTCCATTCGCATAGTGTAGTGCACGATGCGCACTTTGGGCGCCGGTCCTTACCCTTACGAAGGTATCGCGGAGCACCGAACAAATAAAGGAACCCGAAGGTTCCTTTTGCAAATACTGCAACTGCATAGGTGAGCTCACTACCCGGCTCATTCCTCGGGTAGCGGTTCCACCATCGCAACGCGTTCGCGCAGCTCTTTGCCCGGCTTGAAATGCGGCACATGCTTAGAAGCCAATGCCACCGATTCACCCGTCTTGGGATTGCGTCCCAGACGCGGCGGGCGAAAGTGCAGATTGAAACTGCCAAAGCCGCGGATCTCGATGCGCTCACCGCGCGCCAACGTCGCCGCCATCATATCCAGAATGGATTTGACGGACAGGTCAACGTCCTCGGCCTTGAGATGGCCTTGCTTGCGGGACAGAATTTCGATCAGTTCGGACTTGGTCATTGCGCGCGACGGCTACCGCACACTTGGCAGATGGCGGCCCGGCATGCGCCGGACCGCCACTGCGTATTGCGTGCGGACAGTAGCCGAATTACTCGGCCTTGTCGCCGCCCAGTTGTTCGCGCAGCAGCGCGCCCAGCTGAGTGGTACCGGTAGCAGCTTCGGCTGCCTTACGGTTGTAGTCAGCCAGAGCTTCCTGCTCTTCAGCCTGATCCTTAGCGCGGATCGACAGCTGCATAGCGCGGCTCTTGCGATCGGTACCGATGACCTTGGCTTCGATGCTGTCACCGACCTTGAGGACGTGCGAAGCGTCTTCGACACGCGACGACGAGATGTCGCGCGCAGCGAGGTAACCTTCAACGCCGCCTTCCAGATCGATCACGGCGCCGCGTGCGTCAACTTCACGCACGGTGCCCTTGACGATCGAACCGCGCGAGTTCGAAGCTTGGAACTGACCCATCGGGTCCTGTTCCAGTTGCTTGACGCCCAGCGAGATGCGTTCACGTTCCGGATCCACTGCCAGGACAACGGCTTCAAGCGTGTCGCCCTTCTTGTAGTTGCGGACGACTTCTTCGCCATCGTTCGACCAGCTGATGTCGGACAGGTGAACCAGACCGTCGATGCCGCCGTCCAGACCGATGAAGATACCGAAATCGGTGATCGACTTGATTTGGCCTTCGACCTTGTCACCCTTCTTATGGGTAGCAGCAAAGGTTTCCCACGGATTCGAGGTCACTTGCTTCATGCCCAGCGAAATGCGACGACGTTCTTCGTCGACATCGATGACCATGACTTGGACTTCGTCACCGACTTGGACAATCTTGGCCGGGTTGACGTTCTTGTTGGTCCAATCCATTTCGGAAACGTGGACCAGACCCTCGACGCCCGGTTCGATTTCAACGAACGCACCGTATTCGGTGACGTTGCTGACCTTACCGAAGGCACGGGTGTTGGCCGGGTAGCGACGGGCGATGTTATCCCACGGATCTTCGCCCATTTGCTTGAGGCCCAGCGAAACGCGGTTGCGTTCGCGGTCGTACTTGAGGACGCGGACGTCGAGTTCCTGACCGACTTCAACGACTTCGGACGGATGGCGCACGCGCTTCCATGCCATGTCGGTGATGTGCAACAGGCCATCGATACCGCCCAGATCAACGAACGCACCGTAATCGGTGAGGTTCTTGACCACGCCCTTGAGCACGGCGCCTTCAACCAGCTTGCCCAGCAGCTCTTCGCGATCTTCCGAATGTTCGGTTTCGACCACGGCGCGGCGCGACACAACGATGTTGTTGCGCTTGCGATCCAGCTTGATGAGCTTGAATTCGAGTTCTTTGCCCTCGAGGTACGACGAGTCGCGGACCGGACGCACATCGACCAGGGAGCCCGGCAGGAAGCCGCGTACGTCCTTGATGTCGACGGTGAAACCGCCCTTGACCTTGCCGCTGATGCGACCGGTAATGGTGTCGTTGTTTTCGAGCGCTTGCTCGAGTTCGTCCCACACCATGGCACGCTTGGCTTTTTCGCGCGAGAGCACGGTTTCGCCGAAGCCGTTTTCGATGGAGTCAAGGGCAACCTTAACTTGGTCGCCGATACCGACATCGATTTCGCCGGCGTCATTACGGAACTGTTCGATCGGAACAATGCCCTCGGACTTCAGGCCGGCGTTGATGACGACAACATCGCCGCGGACATCTACGACGGTGCCGGTAACGATAGCGCCGGGCTTGAGGTTGGTCAGGAATTGCTGGCTTTGTTCAAACAGCTCTGCAAAGGATTCAGTCATTGATGAAAATACTCAAAAAAGGAACAGGCCTGTCGGACTCCGCGTTCAATGGCACACGGCGACAAACCCACCAGGGTTAAGATGATGCGACAACCGCCGCCGTCAGGATGACGGGACGGACCTAGATCTACTGAGAGCGAACCACGCTTAGGACTTGCTCGACCACCTCTTGGATGGACAGCCCGGTGGTGTCGACATGTACGGCATCAGGTGCCGGACGTAACGGCGCCACGGTGCGCTGCGAATCGCGCGCGTCCCGGGCGAGGATCTCCCGCAGTAGGCCGTCGATTGTAACGGAAACTCCCTTATCAATCAACTGCTTATAGCGCCTTTCGGCCCGCTCCTGGGCGCTGGCGGTCAGAAACACCTTGAAGCGGGCATTGGGGAAAATAACGGTCCCCATGTCGCGGCCGTCGGTCACCAGCCCGGGCTCGCGGGCAAAACGGCGTTGACGCTCGACCAAGGCCGAGCGGACCTCAGGGATGGCGGCGATGGCAGAGGCTGCGGCGCCGGCCGTTTCGGTGCGCAATTCAAGCGTGGCATCGGCCCCGTTGACCAAGATTTTCAGCTCCTGACCGGGTTCATCGACAAACTGAATATCGGTATCAAAGGTGCAGCGCACCAGGGCGCTGGGGTCGGCCAGGTCGACATCGGCCCAGCCCGCGGCAACCGCCACGGCACGGTACAATGCCCCTGAATCCAGATAGTGCCAGCCCAGTTGTTGTGCCACCAGGCGGCTGATGGTGCCCTTGCCGGACCCGCTCGGGCCGTCGATTGTGAGGATGAGTGTGCTGTCTTCGGTCATCGGGACATTATGCGGATTCGTAATTCATCTGCTAAGCACTTGAATTGAAAATATTTTTGATACATAATGTTGGGCTTACTGCGGGACCAGGTGCTGGGCTGGCAGTAATGTCATCCCACTATTTTTCTAAGATTCTGCCGAGGTTATGTCATGAAGGTGTTGTCCTCCCTGAAGTCGGCGAAGACCCGTCACCGCGACTGCAAGGTGGTTCGCCGCCGCGGTAAGGTCTTCGTGATTTGCAAGACCAATCCCCGTTTCAAGGCTCGCATGCGCTAATCCGCGCGCGCTTTGTAACAAAGTGATTATGAAACCGCCCGTTTACCGGGCGGTTTTTTTATTGCAGCGGCTGTCCGTACAATGGAGCCTGACTGGAGCAATGCACCGCAATGACTGAACAAGCCTTTCGCTTTCCCGCCGAATGGGAACCCCAAGACGCCATTCTGATTGCCTGGCCGACCGAACAGACCGACTGGGCTGATCGTCTGGGCGAGGTCGAAGAGACCTATATCGCGCTGGTGCAAGCCATCACCCGCTATCAGCCGGTGCTGATCGTGGCTGCCGATGACGACGTCGAATCCTATGCCCAAGCGCGTCTGAGCTCGAACCGTGTGGACATGGATCGCGTCAAGTTCCTGCAAGCGCCTTACGACGACACCTGGCTGCGTGACACCGGCCCGATTACGTTGCGCGACGGCGATCGCTTCCTGACGCTCGATTACCGTTTCACCGGTTGGGGCGGCAAGTTCGGCGCCTCGCAAGATGATCTGCTGGTGCAGCGTCTGAGCGAGCACGGCACGTTCAATCAGGACCGTCTGGAAAGCGTGGATTTTGCGCTCGAAGGCGGTGCCATCGAAACCGATGGTGCCGGCACCCTGCTCTCCACGTGGACTTGTCTGCAGACTCGTCATCCGGATAGTTCGCGCGATGACGTCAATGCCATCCTGCAATCGACGTTGAATCAGGACCGTATTTTGTGGCTGGAAAACGGTTATCTCGAAGGCGATGACACCGATGCGCACATCGACACGCTCGCACGTTTTGCCGGTGCCGATCGCATTGTGTATCAGTCGTGCGATGACGCTAGCGATACCCATTTCGAACCGCTGCAAGCCATGGCTAAAGAGCTCGCTGCGTTCCGCACTACCGAGGGTGCGCCGTATCAGCTGTTCGCCCTGCCCTGGGCCGATCCGATTCTGGACGAAGGCCGTCGCCTCGCCGCATCGTATGCGAACTTCCTGATCGTCAACGGTGCCGTGATCATGCCGGGCTACGGCGATGTTAAAGATGCGGAGGCCGTTGCCGTCATGCAGCAAGCCTTCCCGCAACATGAAATTGTGCAAGTGAATTGCCGTCCGCTGATCTGGCAGAACGGCAGTCTGCATTGCATCACCATGCAAATGCCGCGCGGTAGCGTGGCCCACAAGGTACTGAACTCATGAGCAAGTACAGCAAGCTTCCCGTCGCGCTGATTCAAGACCGCAATCAAGGCGGTGCCGAAGAGAATCTCGCGCACATCGAGAACAAGGTCGCCGAGGCTGCACGCGCCGGCGCCAAACTGATTCTGCTGCAGGAACTGCACAACGGTCCGTATTTCTGCCAGCACGAAGACGTGGCGGAGTTTGATCTGGCCGAGCCGATTCCGGGTCCGTCGACGCAGCGTCTGTCGCAACTCGCCAAACAACATGGTGTGGTGCTGGTCAGCTCGCTGTTTGAAAAGCGAGCGGCCGGTCTGTATCACAACACGGCGGTTGTCTACGATGCCGACGGTTCGATCGTGGGCAAGTATCGCAAGATGCACATTCCGGACGATCCGGGTTTCTACGAAAAGTTTTATTTCACGCCGGGCGACTTGGGCTTTGAACCGATCGATACTTCGGTCGGCCGTCTGGGCGTGCTGGTGTGCTGGGATCAGTGGTACCCCGAGGGCGCACGTCTGATGGCTTTGGCCGGCGCCGAATTGCTGCTCTATCCGACGGCAATCGGTTGGGATCCGACTGATCACGATGACGAGAAGACGCGCCAGCGCGATGCCTGGATTCTGTCGCATCGCGGCCACGCGGTAGCCAACGGCTTGCCGGTGCTGTCGTGCAATCGTGTCGGACACGAAGCCTCGCCGATGGGCGCTGCCGGTATCGACTTCTGGGGCCATTCGCACGTGCTGGGCCCGCAAGGTGAGTTTCTGGCACAAGCCGGTACCGACCCGACCATTCTCTATGCCGAAGTCGACATGCAGCGCAGCGAACACGTGCGCCGCATTTGGCCGTTCCTGCGCGATCGCCGTATCGATGCTTATCAGGACTTGCTGAAACGTTTCCGTGACTGATACTACCGCTTGGCTGCAGGATCAGCCGCATGAAATCATCGAGCGCGATGGCGTCCGCTACACGGTTCTCGGAACCGCCCACGTCTCCGCACGCAGTGCCGAAATTGTCAGTGAACTGATTCGCAGCGGCGCTTACGATGGCGTGGCCGTCGAGCTCGATGCCAATCGCCTGCAAGCGATGCAGGATCCTGATCGCATGGCCCGCACCGATCTGGTGCAGGTCATTCGCGAAGGCAAGACCGCCCTGTTCGCAGCACACCTTGCACTGTCGGCCTATCAGCGACGGATGGCGGAAAAGCTGCAGATCGAACCCGGAGCCGAACTGATTGCAGCCGTCAACGCGGCGAATGAAATGGGCCTGCCGGTCACGCTGATCGATCGCGATATCGGCGTGACCTTTAAACGCACCTCGCAGGCCTTGGGCTGGTGGGATCGTGCCAAATTGAGCTCAGGCCTGTTGGCCGGCATCGTCACCGATGAAGATATCAGCGACGACGACATCGAACGACTCAAAGAAGGCGACGTCCTCGAAGCCTCGTTTAACGAATTCGCGGCCGAATCGCCGGTCATTTATAAGCACGTGATTGCCGAACGCGATGAGTACATGGCCTGTGCCCTGCGCGAAATGCAAGGACCGCGTAATGTGCTGGCCGTGATCGGCGCCGGACACCTGCAGGGCATGAGCGAACATCTGCGCAGAGACACAAGTGCGCCGGAATCGCGTCGCCTTGCACTCGCGCAGACCAAGCCCAAGAGCAACATCCCGTGGATGACCATCATCCTTGCAGTATTCCTGGCCGGCGGCTTTGCGATCGGTTTTGCACAAGGCGGATATCAGGTCGGCTCGGAACTGATCCTGCGTTATGTTCTGTTTGCGATGGCCGGCGGTGCCCTCGGCGCTCTGGCTGCCGGCGGACATCCGCTTAGCATTCTGGGCGGCGCGCTCTCTTCACCGTTAACTCCGCTGCACCCGGCGTTGGCTTCGGGAACTGTGAGCGCATTGATCGAGGCATGGATCCGCAAGCCTACGCATGCCGACTTCATGGCGCTGCGGCAGGATGTCCAGACGATCGGTGGCTGGTGGCGCAATCGGGTGGCACGTACGTTGGTCAATTTCTTTCTGACCAGTCTTGGCACCGCAGTCGGCGTCTGGGCGGCAACCGCCCGCATGATCAGCCAATTAGCCAGTTAACTTCGATCTACTGCTATAGCAGTAGTTTTGGCGGGCCGCCACACTACGACAAGGGAAATGTTCAGACTTACCTTGATTTGATGAAAGGTAATTCCCCCATTTCCCATGCCCGACTTCGGTAACCGACTGCGCAAAGCGCGTCGCGATGCCAGGTTCACCCAAATTACGTTGGCACTGGAACTGGATGTTTCGCCGACGCAGATCTCCGCGTGGGAAAACAATCGTGAGACGCCCAGCTTCAGACATCTGGAGAAGCTATCACGCCTGCTGACCGTCAGTCTGGACTGGCTGGTTTTCGGCGTGGGCCCGGCGATCCCGGGCTACTTGAGTGTGCAGGACGCACCTGCCCCGGACTCTGCTCTCGGCTCCCTGCCGATGCTGACGCCCGAGCAGGTCGGCAAAGTCCTGCGCGAGCTGGACGATGCCGACCGTGAAATGCTGCAGCGGCTGGTCTTACGACTAGCTACCGGCCGCAAGCGCTGAGCGACCCGAGCGACGCCACGTGCGTGCACGGGTCAGCATGCCCTCATTGCGGTGACCGAGGTCATCCAAAATGGCGTAGATGGTGGGCAGGAACAGTAGGCTCACCAAAGTCGAGAA
Source organism: uncultured Lysobacteraceae bacterium (assembly GCA_936911875.1). Taxonomy (GTDB): domain Bacteria; phylum Pseudomonadota; class Gammaproteobacteria; order Xanthomonadales; family Xanthomonadaceae; genus Aquilutibacter. The sequence goes on along the minus strand of CAKZGB010000006.1, from coordinate 80,732 downwards.
CGACAGGCCGCCGGCGATGGCTCTGGCCATCACAAAGTATTCGATGCCGTTGCCATCACCGCCACCACGTTCAATTGACAGCGGCACCATCGCCAGAATCGCGGTACCCATGGTCATCAGAATCGGGCGCAAACGCTCCTTCGAGCCTTCGACCAATGCATCGGTGCGATTCATACCGCTGCGGCGCAGATTGTTGATATGCTCAATCATCACGATGCCGTTGTTCACTACCACGCCCATCAGCACAAGAATGCCGATAAAGGCCATGACCGAGAACGTCGTGCCGGTCAGCATGAACAGCCAGAACACGCCGAGCACGGAGAACACCACGCCGCTCATGATGGCCGACGGGAACAGCAGCGATTCAAACACTGCGGCCATCACGACGTAAATCATGACCAGTGCCAGCAGCAGGTTGAACATCATCTGGCCCATCGCCTCGTCATCGCGTTCAAACGCTGAGCCTTCGAAGTTGTAGCCATAGCCCGGCGGGAACGCAACGGACTTGAGCCGATCCTCGAGCGCTTTGCGGGCCTCGGGCACGGTGGCCTTGGGTGCCAGCTCACCCGTCAACGTAATGGTGGTGCGGCGATCAACACGATTGATGGTGGTGGCTGTGGGCACGACATTCACGCGCACCACGCTCAGCAAGGGCACCGTGCGACCATCGGAGCTGATGATATTGAAGCCGGCCATGTCGGCTGTCGTGCGCTTCTCCGAGCCTTCGAAACGGACCCACACGGGCACTTCGACATCATCCTGACGATACGAGCGCAGCACGGCACCACGCAGGGCGATGCCGATAAAGCGCGACACCTCGTCGGCGGACACACCGAACGCCGCCGCACGATCGCGATCGACGCTGACGTTCATTTCACTCAGGCGCGACATGTTGTCGATCCGCAGATCGCGAATCGAAGGGATCCGTCGCAGGATCGGCAGAATGTCATCGGCTACTTCGCGAATCTGACTGACGGAGTCACCGGTCAGATGGACCTGGATCTTGTCCTGACCACCACCGCCGTCGCCGGCACCACTGACGTTGATGTCAGCAATCGCCGACTTCGGCAAGGCCTTGGAGATGCGCTCGGCGATCGCCTTGGTGTCCTTGGTGCCATCTTCGAACGTCAGATTGATGCTGGAGCCGCCAAAGGTATCGCCACCACCATCCTGGTAGTAGGCATAGACCTGCTTGATCTTGTATTCCTTACGATGGGCCTGCAGGAAATTCTCGGCCTTGGCCAGCTCGGATGAAATCTGATCCTTCGTGTAGGCGCCTTTGAATTCGTAGTTGAGATTTATTTCCGTGCCGCCATCGTCTTCGAACATGTTGACCTTGGTCATCACGATCGGAACGATGCTGATCAGCAGGATCAGCAACATGCCCAGCAAACTCAAGCCGCGATGGCGCAACGAATAACGCAGCAGCTCCGCATAGCGCAGCTGCAGCCGATAGATGACGCCCTTATTGCTGTGCACGGCCGGCGGGGTTTTCATACGCGCGGCCAGCATGGGAATCAGGCTGATCGCAACCAGCCACGAGGCCAGCAGCGAGACGGAAATGGTCGCCGCAATCTGCGCCATAAAGATACTGATCTGATTGCGTTCGCCAAACAGATTGGGCACAAACACGATGCAGTGGCACAGCGTACCTGCCGACAGCGCAATGGCGACGTTGCGAGTGCCGATGATGGCAGCACGCTGCGGATCACCGGGCATTCGCTCGCGTTCCTGATAGATGCTCTCGACCACCACCACGGCGTTATCGACCAGCATACCGACGGCCAGCAGCAAGCCCATCATGGTCAGGATGTTGAGACTCAGGCCCGCAAAGTACATGAACCCCAGGGTCATCACAAAGCAGATCGGAATCGCAGTCGACACCATCAGTGTCGACGGCCAATGGCGCAGGAAGAAGAACAGCACTGCGGTCGACAGGAACAGACCCACCAGACCGGCTTCGGCCAGCTGGGTCAGCGAGTTAGTCACATCGTCGCCCTGGTTGGCGACCACTTTGATATCGATTCCGCGCAGTTCGGGATCGGAACCCAGCTTTTCAATCTCGCGCATCACGGCACCGGTCGTATCGACCAGATTCGCATCGCGGGATTTAAACACATCAATACCGATCGCCGGTCGACCGTTGATGCGACGACCCGAATCCAACCGTGCCGGTTTGAGTTGCACGTCTGCGACATCGCGCAGACGCACACCACGGGTGTTCAGCACCAGGTTCGCGTAATCATCGAGCTTGCGGACCTCACCTTGCGGCTGAATCCGATAGCGCGTCTCGCCATCGGTAATGACACCACCCGACAGCGAAAAATTCATGGTCTGCAGACGGCTGGCGAGCGCATTCAAAGTGAGGCCGTTGGCCGTCATCCGATCCGGATGCACCGCAATCTCGACCTCGTTCGGCATGGCGCCGGAAATGGTCACGCGGGCCACACCATCAATGCGTTCAATGCGCCGCTTGATCCGGCGGTCAATCAGTTCGTACTGTCGGCTCAGATCTCCCTGGCCGGCAAGCCGAATCCGCAGCACAGGCTGATCGGATGTAGAGAACTTAACGATGGTATAGCGTTGAAAGTCCTCGGGCAGCTGATCGCGGATGGCATCCATCTTTTCGCGAGCCTCGGCCGCAAACAGCGAGATGTCCTTGCTCCAGTCTTTAAAGAACAGACCGACGAAGGCACCCTCACTGGTGGCCTGGCCGTTCATGGACTTGACGCCGGGAATCGTCGATAAGGCTTCTTCGGCAGGACGCACCAATGAGCGTTCGGTTTCCTCGGGCGTGGAGCCCTGGTAACCCATCGAAACGCCAACAAACGGGAACGAGATATCCGGCAGCTGCTCTAACGGTAGGCGCACGGCCGACACCAGCCCGATCACCACCATGGACACGAAGAACATGATGGTCGTAATGGGCCGCCGCAGGCTGAACTCGGTCAAGCTCATTGGCGACGGCTCTCCATCAGACGATACGCCACCGGAATCACAAACAGCGTCAGCAGCGTCGAGACCAGCAAACCGCCGATCACGGTAATGGCCATCGGCGAGCGCACCTCGGCACCCTGCCCCATGGCGATGGCCAACGGCAGGAAGCCGAACAGCGAACACAAAGTCGTCATCACAATCGGACGCAAGCGCGAACGGGCACCGGCGGTGATCGCTTCGTCCAGCGCCATGCCATCGGCACGGAGCTGATTAATACGGTCAATCAGGATGATGGCATTCTTGGTGACCAGACCCACCAGCAGAATCAGACCGATAAACACCACTACCGAGATGGAGTTGCCGGTCAGGAACAGCGCCCAGACCGCACCGACCATGGCCAGCGGAATCGTGAACAGAATGACGAAGGGATGGCGCAGCGATTCAAACTGCGATGCCATCACCAGATACACCAGGAACACCGCGAGCCCGAACGCGAACAGCAGCGAACGCGTCGACTCCTTCAGCTCGGCACCCTGCCCGCCGATATGAATGGCGGTGTCGGCACCCAAGGGCTGACGTACCACCATCGCATTGACCTCACGCACTGCGGCGCCCAGATCGATACCGCGCAAGTTCGCACTCACGACAGCTACGCGTTGCTGATCGGCGCGGTGAATTTCCGAAGGACCCTCGGTGCTGACGATGTCCGCGACGCTCGACAAGGTGATGGTGCGACCCGATGGCGTGGACACGACCAGATCACGAATCGCATCAACGGAATTGCGCTCGTTCTCATTGGCGCGCACCAGCACATCGATTTTGCGGTCGCGGAAGCTGTAGCGTGTCGCCACTTCACCCGCGACCTGACGCACGACGGCATCGGCAATCTGACGCGAAGTCAGACCGAGAGCGGCCGCACGCGCTTCGTCAAAGTGAATCTGGATTTCAGGAAAACCCTGCTCGACTGTCGATTTGACGTCGGCGTAGTGATCGTTATCGCGCAGCATCGCCGCCATGCGCTGACCGGCACGGCGAATGGTTTCCAGATCGTTACCCGAAATTTCAATTTCGAGCGGCGTCGAGAACGAGAACAGCTGCGGGCGCGCGAACGTCACCTGCGCATTGGGATAGTTCCGCAACGAGCGTCGCATCGACTGCGTGACATCGGCTTCGACCTTGGTCGAACCGCCATCGATCATCAGGATGCTGATTTTGCCGATGTTTTCGCCGCTCTCGGTCGGATTGGCATCCAGACGCGTACCGGTACCGGACACGCCATACAACGCGCGGACCCCACCTTCCTTGCCGTGGGCCACCTGCAGATCGCGAACCATCGCATCGGTGCGCTGCAATGGCGTTCCCGGCGGCAGTTTCATTGTCAGATCAAATCGATCCTGTGCCAGTTGCGGAATCAGGTCGGTACCGAGCATCGGCACGATCAGCATGCTCAGCGCAAACACGCCGGCCGCCACACTCAACACAAAACGCGGACGCGACAATGCCGAGGGCAAGGCCGCAAAATAACGGCCTTCAAGCCAGTGATACGGACGCATCGCCAAGTCACTGAACTTGCCCATCACCGGTGCCATGACACGATTCAGACCGTTCCAGATGCGGAAGCCCAACCAGTACAGCGCAAACTGCACCGCGCCGAAGATTTTGCCGATCCAGCGGCCGATAAACGCAAACGGTTGTTGCCAACGCTTCGTGGGTTGCCATTGCGGATGTGCAGGCTCCACCGGATACGCCATCGGCGAACGGGCCTTCAGCGCACTCAGCATGGGGATCAAGGTCATCGAGACGACCAGCGAGATCGCAATGGCGATGGCAATCGTCAGCGCCTGATCGCGGAACAGTTGACCGGCCACGCCTTCGACAAAGACCAGCGGCAGGAACACGGCAATGGTGGTCAATGTCGAAGCGACCACTGCCAGGGATACCTCTCGCGTGCCTTGGATTGCAGCCTCAAGCACCCCCAGCCCGCGCTCGCGCGCCTTGGCAATACTCTCCAGCACCACGATCGAGTCGTCGACAACCAGACCGGTGGCCAAGGCCAGACCGCCAAGTGACATCACGTTCAAGGACAAGCCGAGCTGCCCCATAAAGAAGAAGGTCGTGATGATCGAAACCGGCAGGCTCAAGCTGATGACGAAGGTACTCCAGCCGTCGCGCAGGAACAGAAAGATAATCAGAATGGCGAGCACACCACCGATCACCGCATCGAGCTTGACGTCACCGATGGCGTGACGGATGAACTGCGACTGGTCCTCGATCGTAGTGACTTCGAAACCTTTGGGCAGTTCCTTGCGAATGAGCTCCAGTCGCTGTGTCAGCGCATCGGCAGTAGCAACCGTGTTGGCATCGCCCTCTTTATAAACTGCCAGCTCCACCGTCTCACGACCGTTGAGACGGATAATCGCCTCCCGTTCCTTGTACGACTGACGGACCGTGGCCACATCGCCTAAGCGGATGGCCTTGCCGCCACCCGGCGACACGTTGCTCGAAGAGTTTGCCGATTGCGCAGACGATGCTGCGGCCAATGCCGCCGAGTTACCTTGTGCGGCGGCGAGTGATGCCACTTGCGCCAGCGCATCCTGTGAGGCATTACCGGTTTGCGCCTGCGTGGTGATCAGCAGATTGCGCAAATCATCCAGCGACCGGAATTCATTGACGGTACGCACCAGGTAACGTTGCATCCCCTCTTCAATGCGACCGCCCGACAGATTGACGTTCTCCACTTGCAGGCGGTTGATTACCGTCTCGGGCGAAATATGCAGTGCTGCGAGACGCTTCGGATCGATATCGACCTGGATCTCGTCTTCCAGACCGCCGCCGACTTTAACCGCGGCAACGCCATCAACCGGTTCCAGTTTTTTGCGCAGATCGTCGTCCGCGAAACGACGCAACTCCATGAGCTGCATGATGGGATCGCCGGACTCGGGCTCCGTCAGCGCGAGACGCATGATTGGCTCGGTCGACGGATTGAAACGCAGCACCACCGGCGACTTGGCCTGCAACGGCAGACTGACGGTATCGAGTTTGTCGCGCACATCGAGACCCGCGCGATCCATGTCCGTGCCCCACGCGTATTCGAGCACGATGTCGCTTTGGCCCGCGCGCGAAACCGACTTGATTTTGCGCAAACCTTTCACGACACCGAGCGCTTCTTCGAGCGGTTCGCTAATTAGCGTCTCCACTTCCGTCGGTGCGGCGCCGGTGTATTCCGTGCGGACCGTCAGTGTCGGATAGCTCATGTCCGGCAGCAGATTGACCTTGAGCGCATTCAGTGCAATCAGACCGAACAGCACCAGCGTCAGGGTCATCATCGCCACGGTCACGCGGCGACGCGTCGAGAATTCCACCACGTCGAAGGGACGCGGTTGATGGGAATCAAAGCTCACTGTGCGACTCCGACTCAGCGGGTTGCGGGGGACGGCGCGGGAGTCTGCGGCGCGGCAGGTGCCAACACCGTGACCGGCATGCCATCGCGCACTGCGGCCTTACCGGCGGTAATCACGCGATCCTGCGCCGTGATGCCGCTACGCACTTCGATCCATTCGCCTTGCGAGTAACCGGTAGTAATCGGTGCCCGAACCGCCTTGCCGTTGCGCACAACAAACACCGCCGAATTCTGCTCACCCTCAAGCAAAGCCGCACGCGGCACCAGCATCGCATTGCTGCGCTGATCGAAGGCCACACTTAGACGCCCGAACATACCGGGTTGCAGACCCAGACCGCCGGGGAATGCGGCGACGGCGCGGAACGTACCACTACCCGAATCCACCACCGGCGCAATGCGAGAAATGCGACCCTCGAACGACTGTCCGGGCATCGCATCCACCGTCATCTGCACAGGAAGGCCGACCTGCAGCTTGGACTTCTCGGCTTCCGGCACGTTGATCACAGCCTCTAGCAATTGGCTGCTCACAATGCGGTAGATCGGCGAACTGATCTGTACAAAGTTGCCGGTCTTGATGCTGCGGGCCGCGACCGTGCCGCTAATCGGTGCGGTGACATTGGTATAGGACAGTTCGAGCTGCGCCAGATTCAACGTCGAGCGTGCGTTGGCCAGTTCAAAGCGGATGCGATCCAGATCGGAACGGGCGATCAGTTGCTCGCGCGCCAGCGCTTCGGCGCGGGCGTAATCGCGCTGCAGCTTTTCGACCTGCGCGGAAGCCTGTTGCACTTGCAGGCGCTGACGATCGCTTTCCAGTCGGACCATGGTCTGACCGGCACGCACGAATTGGCCTTCCTCAAACAGAACCTGGCGGGCCACACCCGAGGTTTTGGCCACGACTTGCGCCTCACCCTTGGCCTCTAACGGCGCCGTGCCGGAAAAACTGTTGGACACGGAGTCCACGCGGACGGCCGTCACCTCGACGGGGACCGCTTCGACCTTGTCGGTCTTTTCATCCGGTTTGTCTGCTTTTTTACAGGCCGGCATGGCGGTCATGACCGTCAGCGCTAAGGCCAAGGCCATACCGGTGCGGGAAAGTGAGATGCGATTCATCATGAAATGGAACTTCCTGCTCGTGGGGCACCCTCGCGCCCATAGCGCAACGATACGCTGACTCCAATGGCCGCGACTATCCCACAAAGGTCATGGGCCATTCCGGCACGGTCTGTCCGGCAATGGATGCTATTTAGTCCGTGAAACCGATATAATGCGCAATTCACCATCAATTCAGCCCAACAGCCATGAAGCGACCCTTGACGATCCTTGCCATTGCCGGTCTGGCATTTGCCGCCGCCGGTGCTATGTCCGCGGAACCGGCACCTGCCAAAACGGCAGCCGCCACTCCCGCAACGGCCACCGCCACCGCTGCGGCGCCTAGCAGCTCGCTGGGCAATGCACAGCGCGGTAAGGAGCTCGCTTACACCTGCCGTGGCTGCCATGGCGTGTCCGGCTTCAAGAACGCCTACCCGAACTACCACGTGCCGCGTATCGGCGGTCAGAGCGAGGCCTACTTGCGCAACGCTCTGCTCGAATACCGCAAGGGCACCCGCAAGCACCCCACTATGCGCGCCCAGGCCACCAGCTTCTCCGAGCAGCAGCTGGCTGACATCGCCGCCTACCTTGCTTCGGTCAAGCCGTAAGCCGCCCTGTGACCTTTAATCCGGTACCGAACGTCATGACTTTGAACATCACTGCCAAATCCCTGCTGTCTGCTCTGTTGCTCAGCGCCGCGCTGGTCGCCTGCTCGTCCGAAGAGCACGCTGAAACTGCCAAGGGCGAACACGCCGAAGAAGCCGAACACGAGATCAAGTCGTCTTCTGCCGGCATGCCGGATGGCCGTATCGCCGAGGGTGAAAAGCTGGCCGCCAGCGTTGACACCCCGAGCAAGCAATCCTGCGTCGAATGCCATGGCAAGGAGGGCGCGGCTCCCATCGATCCGACGTATCCGACGCTGGCCGGCCAATATGCTGACTATCTTGAGTACGCCATCACCTCGTACCGCGACGGCAAGCGCGATCACGCGGTCATGAAGGGCCAAGTCGGCCACCTCAACGATCAGCAAGTCGCCGATCTGGCTGCCTACTTCGCATCGCGTAAGGGCAAGATCACCGACCTGTCGCACGTCGAATAAGGTTTACGCCTTCGCAATACCAAAAGGACGCCTTTCGGCGTCCTTTTTTATTCCAAGCAGTACGGCACCATGCCGGTGATCACTTCTCATCGCCAAACTTAAAGGCCGGCTTTTTGGATTGCGGTGATGGCGGCAAGGCATCTTTGCCGACCGGCTTGATGGCTTGGCCGGGCATGATCGCACCCGGGCCGAAATCTTCGACCTTCTGGTCTTCGCGACGACCGCCATTGTGCTGATTGAGCTCCGACTTGAACGGCACCGACGGTGGCGGACGCGCAATGACTTCCTGATCCTCCAGATTCGGATCCGTCAGACCGCAGGCACCACCCAATGCCAGCACCGACACTTTGCAACGGATCGTGGTCGTGGTGCCCGGAATGCGGACACGCACCTCCTTGATCCCGCGACGCACCCATTCGTCGAGCAGCGTCTCATGCGGCAACCAGACCATGCTCGAGCCCGGAAGATTCGCATCGGTCGGGCGGCGTTTGCGCCAGGTGCCGACGCGATCCAAGTCCCGCACTTCGCCATTGACTAAGCCCGGCGGATCGTTGCGCGAAGCCGAACCCTTGTACGGCAGTTTCGGCTTGCCCTGCTCGTCGAACAGATCGTTCCCCTGCAAACCGGTTTGACCGTCGCGAGCGCCCTGCTTTTGCCCCGGACGCTCGCGGTTGGAATTACCCCAGTCATCGGCTGTGGCGTTCTGATACCAACCGCCACTTTGCGCTGCTGCATTGGGGCCGGCAGTCGTCGAGGGCGTATTGGACGTGCCACGCGCGGTGGCGCGGTTGGTCGACGTCGATGCGCCCGCAGTCGTTGAAGGCGCAGCTGCCGTCGATGGCGCCGTAGAAGCGGCGGCAGGCGCCGGGTCGCGCACGGAACGTTCGGACAAGGAGGCAGACGGCCGGACCGCAATGGACTCCGACACGGTGCGTTGCGGGCTGGCGACCGGCCGCAAGTCCGGCGCCTGCATCGGATCGGACACCGAACGCTCAGACAACTGCGGCGATTGCACGGCCAAGGAGCGCGACGTGGCCGCCGATTGCGGTGCACTGGCAACCGGCACCCGGAACGGAGACAGGTCCTCGACCGGCTTGCTCAAGGTGACATTGGGCGCAGGCGTCGGCACCCGTGCGGGTTGCTGCGCCGTCGGCGGTGTAGTGGAAGCAGCAGGCGTGGGTTGACTCACAGCCGCCGCAGAAGCCGACGCGATCGCAGCGGACGAGGATGCCTTCGACGAAGAGACCGGCGGAGCGGATGGCGTGGAATCACCCCCACCCAACTGCCGCTTGCCGCGACCGATAAACTCGACCATCACGGCCTGCTGTTCCTCGTCGTCGGCGGCATGCATGGCGAGATACTGCAGCACCATGAAGTAGATCAGCAGAATCGCAAACAGCAGATTGAGCAGTAGCGAAAAGGTGCCGGCGATCCAACGCAGCGGACGTTCGTCACGCGGCGGCGGTTCCCACTGCTCCAGGAGCAAATGGCGAAGGGCTTGCCATCGCGAGCGTTCACTGCGGTTTGCACCTAACGACTTGGGAGTCCATTTGGCTAGTTGCGCCGGAGGCGATGCACCCGGCGGCAATGGGATGGTCAAGCCATCGTTCGGTGTGGGCATGGAGGGTGATGTCACTTCGGTGTTATACCGCAGACAAACAAACCATGACCTTAGTTCCCGGAAGCTGTACGGGGCATGTAGGGCGCGTCGCCCTGTTCGTGATCAGTGACATCGCGCACGGCCGTAATATCCGGCACTTGCTGGCGCAAGGTGGTCTCAATGCCTTGCTTGAGTGTGACGTCCGCCATGCCGCAACCTTGGCAACCGCCGCCAAAACGCAGCCAGACCACGCCTTCTGAGGTGACAGAATCCACGTCAACGTGACCGCGATGCTCAGCCAGCTGCGGATTGATCTCATGCTCCACAACATAACGGACGCGCTCGATCAGGCTGGAACCCTCGGCTGGCGGCTGACCTTTGATATGCGGTGCGCGGATCTGCAACTGCATGCCCGCCCCTTGCTTGATGAAGTCAATCTCGGCCTCTTCAAGGTAACGGACGCTCTTGCTGTCGAGCCACAGGGTAAAGCCTTCGCAATCAATCGCCCACTCCTCACCGTCGAGGTCGGCGGGTTCGGCAAATTCAAGTCGCACGTCGGCTTTGGGCGTTCCGGCATGCACCGCAGACAGGCGCACGCCCATGCCCTCGACTCCCTCTTTTTGCAGTAATGAACGGAAGTGCGTTTGGGCGGTTTCAGAAATCTGGATCATGGGTTTATTCTAATGCCAGAAGGAGAATCCATGACTGACCTCATTCCGCTGTCCCAAGCGCACTGCTCACCTAAGCGCGGTGCCGAGCACCGTCTGACCGAGGCGCAAGTGCGCGAACTGCTTCCGCAAGTCCCCGAGTGGGAGTTAACGCACGAAGGCGGGGCCATCACCCGTACTTACCGTTTTGCCAACTACTATCGGACCATGGCGTTTGTGAATGCGCTGGCGCAAGTTGCACACCGCGAGGATCATCACCCCGATCTGGGCGTGCATTACGACCGTTGCGTGGTGACTTTTAACACGCACGATGTCAAAGGCCTGAGCGAAAACGATTTCATTTGTGCCGCCAAAGCCGACGCCCTATTCGCCTAACCCGCGATCCTAACGCCCCTGCTGTGGAGTTCTGACCATGTCCAATCGTCTGAAACCTATTTCCCTCGCCGCGCTGAGCGGTGCTGCCGTGCTGGTCCTCAGCGCCTGCGGCCCGCAAACGCCACAGCAGCCGGTGGGCCGTAACTCGCAGCTCATGGCCGTCGATACGCCGCCGCCGGAATATCCCCTGCGTCAGGCTTGCGATGGCATTGGTGGCATCGTCGAGTTGGATGTGCAGGTCGGCGCCGATGGCAAGGTCAGCGGTTCGCAGGTCTACCGCTCCAGCGGCGTGCCCGAACTCGATGCAGCGGCTCAAGCTGCGGTAACCAAATGGAAGTTCGAGCCGGCCTACGTCAACGGCAAGGCAGTCGCCAAAAAGATCCGCTCGCCGATGTCGTTCAAGGCGCCCGAAGAACCCAATCCGCTGTGCGACAAGCCGGCCGCCTAAGGCCCGGCCACCAGTTCTCTATTAGGTATCCCGCAGGGCCTGCAACACCGCGTTCAGGTCCTCGGGCAGTTCTGCCTTTAAGAGATACGGGCGGCGGTCTTCGCCTTCGCCCAGTTCAAATTCCAGCTCGGCTGCGTGCAGGAACAGGCGCTTGAGCCCGGCTTGAGACCGCAACTCGCGGTTGACCGCCTCCTGACCGTATTTGTCGTCGCCCGCCACCGGGAAGCCCAGATGCTGGGCATGCACACGGATCTGGTGGGTGCGACCGGTTTCGATCCGCACTTCGCACAGGGATAAGCCCGACAGGCGCTCACGGACGCGGAAATGGCTGATGGCGGTCTTGCCCTGCGGGTGCACGGTGACATGCCGCTCGCCGCCCTGGCGCAGTCCGACATGCAGGGGGGCCTGCACGGTCAGCTCACCCTTCGGCAGTTTGCCGGTGAGAAGTGCCAAGTAGGTTTTACGGATCCCGGCTCCGTGATCCTCGCGTAGCAGTGCCTGCAGTTGGCGCAGCGCTGAACGTTTTTTGGCCACGACCAGCAGACCCGAGGTGTCGCGGTCAAGGCGATGGACCAGTTCGAGCGATTGGCCGGGGCGCAGAGCACGCAAGGATTCGATGGCACCATGGCGGATGCCACTGCCGCCGTGGCTGGCGAGTCCGCTGGGCTTGTTCAGGACCAGCAGGCGGTCATCTTCAAACACGATGGCCTGCTCCAGCACCTGCAGGAAGGCGGTTGGCGGTGGCGTGACGGCGGCACCCGGCTCGGGCAAGCGCACCGGCGGAATGCGGACGACGTCGCCTTCCTCTAACTTGCGCTCGGCCTTGGCACGGCCGCCATTAACGCGAACCTGTCCCGATCGCACCACTTTATAGACCAGCGATTTGGGGGCGCCTTTGAGCTGGCCGAGCAGAAAATTGTCCAGCCGTTGGCCGGCCCGGTCCGCGCTGATGGTCAGCAGGCGGGCAGCGAGGCCCGTATTAGCGGTACCGGTGGGACGGTCGGGCGGGGATTTCGTCATGTACGGCTTATTCTGCTACAATCAAAGGACAGGCTAACACCCTGATTTCAAACGGTTGTCATGACGTCCGGCTCGGCCGGTGATCGTCCTGCGGGCATCAAAGCCCACCGGAATATGGCTGCGGCCCGCCAAATGCACATCCCGCCCGTTCGGTGGGGTTGTCATCTTAGCAGGGCCGGCGCCAGGGTGCTGGACTGTTCGGGCGTTAAGCTCGGTGAACTTACATCCGGCAACGTCGTCGGGCCTTTTCGGTCGGCGGCGGAGCCAAAAGCCCTGGGTCGGCCTTCCTTCGTGAAATGCAAGGGTTGCTGGCTCAGCCTAAAAACAAAGTGACAAGCGCTCCCGCGGTCCGCCGTGGTGTTGTAGCGCTGGACAAATCCTAAGGTGGCTCGTCGGCCGCCTGCGTCGGACAGACCCGCCCAAGATGCGGGCGTTCAGATGCAAGTTACGGCGGCCCCTAGTTTGGGATCCAGAGGCACAAACGCCACTTCGGGTCCGCGCCGGTTTAGCGCGGAGAAATACCCAACATGAAGCGTATGCTCATCAACGCAACGCAGGCAGAAGAACTGCGCGTTGCCATCGTCGACGGTCAGAATCTGTATGACATCGACATCGAACAGCCCGGTGCGGATCTTAAGAAATCCAACATCTACAAGGGCAAAATCACCCGTCTTGAACCCTCGCTTGAGGCCGCCTTTGTAGATTACGGCGCGGCCCGTCATGGCTTCCTGCCGCTTAAGGAAATCTCGCGCGATTACTTCCAGGCCGGGGTCGATCCGAACAAGGCCACGATTAAAGACTTGCTGCGCGAAGGCCAGGAAGTCGTCGTTCAGGTCGACAAGGAAGAACGCGGTAACAAGGGCGCGGCCCTGACCACCTTTATCTCGCTGGCCGGCCGTTACATGGTCCTGATGCCGAACTCCCCCACTGCGGGGGGTGTTTCGCGCCGGATCGAAGGCGATGACCGCGCCGAACTCAAGCGCGCCATGGATGCGCTGAACATCCCCGAAGACATGGGCGTCATCATCCGCACCGCCGGTGTCGGTCGTGATGCCGAAGAGCTGCAGTGGGACTTGGATTACCTGCTGAGCGTCTGGCGTGCCATCGCCGAGGCCGCATTGAGCAAGCCCGCCCCGTTTCTGATTTATCAGGAATCGCGTCTGATTATCCGTGCCCTGCGCGATTACATGCGTCCGGACATTGGTGAAATTCTGGTCGACACGCCGGAAATGTACGCCGAGGCACTGGAGTTCGTGCAGCAGGTCATGCCGCACAACCTGCGCAAGCTCAAGCACTACACCGATGACACCCCGCTGTTTAACCGCTTCCAGATCGAGTCGCAAATCGAAAACGCCTACGAGCGCGAAGTGCGACTGCCGTCGGGTGGCGCACTGGTGATCGATCAGACCGAAGCGTTGACTGCCGTCGACGTGAACTCGGCCCGTTCGACCCGCGGTGGCGACATCGAAGAAACGGCGTATCACACCAACCTCGAAGCTGCCGAAGAAGTGGCGCGTCAGATGCGTCTGCGCGACTTGGCCGGCCTGGTCGTGATCGACTTTATCGACATGGCGTCGAGCAAGCACCAGCGCGAAGTCGAAGCGACTTTGAACAAGGCCCTGAAGTCCGACCGCGCTCGCGTTCAAGTCGGTCGCATCTCGCGCTTCGGCCTGCTCGAAATGAGCCGTCAGCGTCTGCGTCCGTCGCTGGGTGAAAAATCGCAAGACTCCTGCCCGCACTGTAAGGGCATGGGCCGTCTGCGCTCGATCGAATCGCATTCGCTGAGCATTCTGCGTCTGGTCGAAGAGCACGCCATGAAGGACAACACCGGACAAGTGCTGGTGCAGGCTCCGGTTGATGTCGCCAATTACCTGCTCAACGAAAAGCGCCGTGCAGTCGGTGACATTGAACGTCGCCACGATTCACCGATTGTGATCGTTGCCGATGAAAAGCTGGTCTCGCCGTATTACGAAGTAACTCGCATCCGTGAGAACGAGCTGGGTGATGAAACCGCCAAGCCTTCGTACCATCGCGGTACGCAGCGCAAGCTGCCGACCCATGCGCTGACCAAAGATCATCTGAACATTCCGCCGGCGCCGGCCGTGACTTCGGTCAAACACAGCGCCCCGGCTCCGCTGCGCGAACGTCCGGTTGTCGCCCCGTCGCGTCCGCCGGTCGCCGAGCTGCCGCCACCGGCACCGTCGGTTGGTGTGATGGAACGCATCATGCGTTTCTTCCGCGCTCCGGCGCCGACGCCTTCGAACGTTGGCGCTCCTGCCGCTAACGGTAGCCGCCAAGGCGGTGAACGTAGCGAGCGTTCGGATCGTGGCGACCGTCAGCGCAATGGCCGTCGCAACGAGTCCGGTAACGGCCGCAATGCCCAAGGCAACGGCAATAAGGGTGAACGCGCGCCGCGCAATCAGAACCAGCCGCAGCAAGCGCAACAGCCGCGTGCCGCTGCGCCGGCTCCGGCCAAGGCCGAAGCGTCGAGCAAGCCCGAGTCGCAAAAGAACAGCAACAACGGCAACCGTCGCGATCGCAACAACTCGAACAAGCCGGCCGGTGATGTCGACAATGCCGCTCTGGCAGCCAACACCGCGCCTGTCGCTACCCGTGAGCCGGCCGCTGACGCCGTCGAATCGGTCGAGTCGGCACAAGCCGCCCGTCGTCGTTCGCGCAACGAGGCCCGTCGTGAATCGCGTCGTGCCCGTGCTGCCGCCAATGCGGCCGCAGTCGCCGCAGCCGGTACCGAAGCTGCAACCGATGAAGCCGCAGTAGTGAATACAGCGGAAGCAGGCAGCGCCGCTCCGGCTGTCAACGCAACTCCGGTTGCAGCCGCCAAGCCGCAACAACCCGCTGCAGATCTGGCCGATGTCTCGGCAGAAGTTGCTGAGGACGCTTTGGACGTCGGCGCTGACGCCGAAGCCGCGGCCGATGAGGCGGGTATGCGCGAGGCCGGCAATCGTCGTCGTCGCGGCCGTCGCGGTGGCCGTCGCCGTCGTCGCAATGGCGAAGGCGCCGCCGGTGCGGATTCGATCCTGGACGATCAGGACGAAGCCGGTGCCGACGATGAAACTGTCACGCCGAACACTGCCGCCACGCGTGCGACGCAACCGGAATTCGACTTTGTCGATGAGCCCGCTGATGCCGCCGTGCAGGCACAGGCTGTTGAACCGACTCGCGTCAGTGAACCGGCGGCACCTGCACCGGCACCCGCCCCGGCGCCAGCGCCGGCACCTGTTGCCGCCCGAGCGGAACCGGCAGCGGAGCCTGTTGTGTTGACGCCTGCTGATGCGGCCGCAGATCCTGCGACCACTGCAGAATCCAACGATCAAATCGCTGCAGAGTCTGCGGATGAAGCCCCCGCACAGGTCGAACCCGCAGCTCCGGCTCCGTCGCTGACCGAGATGCTGAATCAGTCCGTCCAAGCCCAGCAACAGCAAGGCGTGGATCTGTCAGCCTCGATCCGCAACGCCTTAGGTAACAGTAACCGCGGTTTCTGATCGCCACCGTCACTAAGCGTTCGCTGCAAACAAAATCCGTCCCCGCACTCGTTGCCGGGACGGTTTTTTTCAGATCGGTGTCACTTCGTGACCGTTATCGCGCAAGGTGGCGACTAGGCGTGGCACATTGCTGACGTCGAGTTTGGTGAACAGACGCGACTTGTGCGTACTCACGGTCTTGACGCTTAAGGACAGCAATTCGGCGATGCCCTGCAGGCGATAGCCACGCGCCAGCAGCAAAGCGACTTCGAGCTCACGCCGTGACAGGCAAGCCAGACGATTGTCCGAATCACGACCTCTGGATAAGGCCAGGTGCTGTGCCACCGTGCGGGACAGATAGATCTCACCGCGATTGACCCGGTGCAGAACGCGGATCACCTCTTCGACCGGACAGTTGATATCCAGATAAGCACTGGCGCCGGCCTCCATTACGCGTGCCGGAAGCGGCCCTGCATTGATATCCGACAGCACGACGACTTTAGTATCCGGCTGGGCCCTGCAGACCTTTGCCGACAGTTCGATGCCATTGATCGCATCGAGACGTGACTCGCACAAGACCACATCGGGTCGCTGCGCTCGGATATCCCGTAACGCCGTAGTACTGCTGGCATGGTCGTTAATGACGGTAATTCCTGCGCCCTCAAGATGCATCCGTAGTGCCGAACGCACATAAGCCTGCGCACAAACAATGATGACTGACAGCCCGCGCTTCATTCGCTATACCCACCTCTACAGATTTTTCCCCAATTCGAAGTTCTAGCGTTTCCGTTCCGAAGGAACAACGCCTACCTCACTCGAATATCGGCAGTCCCGAACTTTTTCTAGGTGCAGACCTAAAATCTGCGGGCCCCGGCCGATCCGAATAATTAATGTCTGATTAATTTTCGTCAACGGCGATCGGACAGCCCCCAAAGTACACTTAGGAAAACGACTCCATTCGTTGTAGGAAAAGGACTACCCATAGTGAGCGATCCCGTCCAGGAACGACGCACCGAAAAAGCTCTGCAATTGCGCAGCAAGAAGCGTGTCGCGTTGCTGATGCTGGCCGTAGCCGCCGCCCTCTTCGTAATAGGCAGTCTGCTGCAAGGCCGCGTATCGCACTGGTCCGTCGGCTTACTGATTGCCATGTCCGAGGCGGCCATGATCGGCGGACTCGCCGACTGGTTTGCTGTCGTTGCTTTGTTCCGTCATCCGATGGGACAACGTTGGATTCCGCATACCGCGATTATTCCGGCTAAGAAAGATGCGATCGGCAGCAATCTGGCGCATTTTATTTCCGATCATTTTCTCGGCACCGAGCAAGTCATCACGAAGCTGCGTGAGTTGCAGCCGGCCGATCGGCTGTCGCGTTATCTCAACGATCCGCAGGCCACGGCGCGCATTGGCGATCTGTCCTTGCGCGTGTTCCCGCATTTGGTGCGATTGCTCGACAGCCCGCAGTTGCATCATTTTGTACAGCGCACCGCAATTGATCGCTTGGCACGTTTGGATGTGGCCACGGTCGCCGCCCAGGCCCTCGAATTACTGACGCGCGATCGTCGCCATGCGGGCCTGCTCGACAACGTGCTTGTCTTCCTGCATTCGAAACTGGAATCCGAAGAACTGCGTCAGGAAATTACCGCGCGTGTCGGCGATTCGATGTGGAAGATCCTGAGATGGGCCCAAGTCGATGACCTTGTGGCCGACCGCATTACCGAACGCATTCTCAATGCCCTGCGCACATTGCTCGCAGAAATGATCGAAGATCCGGACCACCCGATGCGACAACGGATCGATGATGAGATGTTGGCGTATGTCGGACGCCTGCGCCACGATGAGGGCACCCGCGCGCACATCGAACAGTTGCGTGACACCCTGCTCGCCAATCCGGCCTTGGCGGAATACCTGCAAGGCTTGTGGCGACAGTTCCTGCAATGGATTGAAACCGATACCGCGCTGGGCAGTGAGAGCACGTTGCGCGAACACGTTATGCGAACGGTGTCGGCATTCGGTGGCAATCTCGCGGAAGACGCCGCGATGCGGCAATGGCTCGATACGCAAATCGAAGCGTTAGTCGATCCGGCCTTGGGTCGCTACCGCGAATCGATCCGCCGCTTTATTGTCGAACGGGTTGAACGCTGGCCGGCCGATGAACTCACCTCCGAGCTGGAGCTGAGCATCGGCGCCGACTTGCAGTACGTGCGCTACAACGGCACCGTGATCGGCGCCCTCATCGGCGGTGTGCTTTACGGCCTCATGAAGTGGCTGGAATCGCTTAGCGGGCTGTGATTTCAAAGGCATCGGCATCTAGCAAAGCCGGGAATTCAGCGCGAAATGCCTGCAATTCCGACATCGAAACCGAGCCCATGATCACCTGCTCTGCCGCATCCTGGCCTTGTGCCAACACCTGACCCTTAAAATCGTAGATGGCGCTATCGCCTGAGTACTCCAGGCCATTGCCATCGGTGCCGGCACGATTGACGCTCACCACGTACGACAGATTTTCAATCGCACGCGCTTTGGCCAACTGGATCCACGGATACGAGCGCACGGCCGGCCAATTGGCAACGTACAGCATCAGGTCGAACTCTGCTTGTCCCTGCGCATCCAGCGCATTGCGCGAGAACACCGGGAATCGCAGGTCATAACAAACCTGCAGAAGGATCCTCCAGCCCTTGTACTCGACAATGACCCGATCGTTACCTGCAGCGTAGCGCTCGTGTTCTTTAGCGAAACGGAACAGATGGCGTTTGTCGTAACGGCTGACTTCGCCTTCGGGCGTTACAAAATACATGCGGTTGTACACCCGATCGCCGTCACGCACCTGGACGCTGCCGGAAATCGCGGCACCTGTCAGTTGTGCCTGTTCGTGCAGCCAATCCAAGGTGGGGCCGCCCTCGGATTCTGCACGCGACAGAAACTCGTTGGAAAAGCCCGACGTAAACGTTTCCGGCAGCACGATGAGATCGGCCTGACCGCGCAAGGGCTCCAGCAGTTTGGCGTAATGGGCGCGATTGCCCTCAGGGTCGTGCCAGAGGGTATCGCCTTGCACTAGGGCCAGACGCAACTGCGGCTGCGTGCTGCGCTCGCTCACAGCGCTTCCAGCCGTTCAATGGCAGCGGCCAAAGTAGCATCGCTCTTGGCAAAGCACAGACGGATCAGACGTTGGCCCTCCGGCGGGTTTGCGTAGAACGGCGACAGCGGAATGGCCGTAACGCCCTTCTCAATGGTGAGCCAGCGGCAGAACTCGACATCGTTCATATCGCTGATTGCCGAGTAATCCACCAGTTGGAAATAGCCGCCGGGAACCGGCAATGCACGCAGACGTGTGCGGCTCAACTGCTCACGAAAGGCATCGCGACGCTTCTGATAGAACGCGCCGAGTTCCTGATAATGTTCGGGCTCATCGCGAATCATCGCAGCGAATGCGGCCTGCGCCGGAGCAAAGGTGCAGAACGTGTTGTACTGATGGACCTTGCGCAATTCGGCCGTCAGCATCGGCGGTGCTACGACATAGCCGAGTTTCCAGCCGGTGCAGTGATAGGTCTTACCGAACGATGAGATCACGAACGCCCGTTCGCGCAGGCCCGGATACAGCAACGCCGATTCATGACGCGCATCGTCGAACACGATGTGCTCATACACTTCATCGGACAGCAGATAGATGCCGGTCTCTGCCAGCAGCGCATCAAGCGTGGCCATATCCTGCGCCGACCAGATCGCACCTGACGGATTGTGCGGCGAGTTGATCATCAGCAGACGCGTCTTGGGCGTGATCGCAGCGCGAATCGCATCCCAATCCGGTGCAAAGGTTTCCGGATGCAGGCCCACATGCACCGCTACGCCGCCGACCAGATCGATCGCCGGCTCATAGCAGTCATAGCAGGGATCGAGCACGATCACTTCGTCGCCCGGATGCACCACAGATGCGACGGCATTGAAAATGGCCTCGGAAGCACCCGAGCACACCGTGATCTCCGTAGCCGGATCCGGACGAACGCCGTAGCAGGCCAGTGTCTTGTCCGCGATCGCTTCGCGCAGAGCCGGCGTACCGGGCATTGGCGCATATTGATTCTGACCGCTGCGCATGGCCCGATCGAGTTCGTTGATCAATTTCTCCGGCACATCAAAATCAGGGAAACCCTGGCCCAGATTGACCGCCTGATGCTCCATCGCCAGTTGCGACATGACGGTGAAGATGGTGGTGCCCACTTTGGGCAGACGGGTAATCGGCGCGGGAACTCGCGTCATCTCGGTGCAACTCCTGAATTCGGTTCGGGACTATCGCCCAATTCGGCGATCGAAGTTCCGATTTTAAGCCATGCGCCCGCCAGCCCGTGTCGTCAAACGGTTAAAATGGGCTGTTTACCGTCCGGATTTTCAAGTCGAATTTGACTGCCCCGTCCAACCCACCGCTATTGCGCGCAACGGATCTGCGCTTTGCCCGAAACGATCAGACCGTTTTCGGGCCGTTGTCGTTGGCGGTGGAGTCCGGTGAGGCTTTACTGGTCGAAGGCGAGAACGGCGCCGGCAAGACCACTTTGATCCGCGTCTTGGCCGGCTTGCTGAAAGCGCAAGAGGGCCAGGTCATGTTGCACGGACAAGTCGCCACGCCCATGACGCAGGCGACCTCCATCAGCTATCTGGGCCACCTGCCCGGTCTCAAAGCCGATCTGCAGTGCATTGAGAATCTCGAACACTTGGCCGCACTGCAAGGCTATCGTGCCGAACGTACAGTCAAACAGGCACTGATGCGCGTCGGTTTGCTGCCCTATGCCTTTACTCCGTTCCGCCAACTCTCCGCCGGCCAACGCAAGCGACTTGGCTTGGCACGCATGTGGCGTTCGCAGGCACCGCTGTGGTTGCTCGATGAGCCTTACGCCAATCTCGACTTGCCCGGTATCGAGCTGGTCAATCAGCTGATCGCGGAACACGTTGCCGAAGGGGGCGCTGCCATCCTGACTTCGCATGGTGCCTATGCCGCGCCGCCGGTGCGCACGCGCACCTTGCATCTGCAGGTGGCCCAAGCATGATGCCTTCACTGATGGGTACTGCCGCTGCACTGATGCGTCGCGATTTGCGTCTGGCCTGGCGTCGCCGCGGCGATGCCTTGCAGCCTGTCTGGTTTAGCGTGCTGGTCATTGCACTGTTTGCGATCGCGCTCAATGCCGATGCCCAACTGCTGCAGCGCGTGTCCGTCGCCGTGATTTGGGTCACGGTGTTGCTGGCCGGATTGCTGACACTTGATCAGCTATTTCGCTCCGATGCCGAAGACGGCTCACTTGAGCAATGGTTGCTCGCACCGGTGCCGTTGGGCTGGCTGATGGCTGCACGCACGTTTTCGCATTGGTTTGTCACCACACTGCCCTTGCTGATTGCGACACCGCTGTTAGCGCTACTGATGAAGTTCCCGGCCGAACAACTGCATTGGTTGCTGTTTTCTCTGACCATCGGCTCGCTGCTGTTGAGCCTGATTGGCGCCGTCATTGCCGCGCTGACGGTACACATGCGTCGTGCCGGTTTACTGATGGCACTACTGGCACTGCCGCTTTACGTGCCGGTGCTGATCTTCGGCACGGCTGCTCTATCCGCCGCCACTCTCGGACTGGATCCGTGGGGGAACGGCCTTCTTCAATTACTGATCGGGCTGGTGATTGCCGTGGTGCTTGCGCCATGGGCAACCGCCGCCGCCATGCGAGTTGCTTTGACATGAATCCAATCGTCCGCTGGTTCCACATGCTGGGATCACCGCCCTACTTTCATCGGTTTGCCAATCGCTGGGCACCGGTGTTTTTAGTTCTCTCGCTGATCTGTGGTGCCGTCGGTCTGTATCAGGGCCTGTTTGTTGTGCCTGCGGATTATCAGCAGGGCGACAGCTTCCGCATCATCTACATCCATGTGCCGGCCGCATCGATGAGCATGGCCGTCTATGCCGCGATGGCCGTGTACTCTGCGATCGGCATTATCTGGCACATCAAACTGGCAGAAATTCTGGCGATGGTCTGCGCGCCGATCGGTGCCATGTTTACCGCAGTTACCCTGATCACGGGCTCGATCTGGGGCAAACCGATGTGGGGCACCTGGTGGGTATGGGATCCGCGACTGACGACAGAACTGCTGCTGCTGTTCCTGTACTTCGGCGTGATGGCTCTGTACAACGCAATCGAAGACCGTCGCGCCGCCGCCCGTGCCGCCGGCTTCCTGTCGATTGTCGGCGTCGTGCTGCTGCCGATCATCAAGTATTCCGTTGAATGGTGGAACTCGTTGCATCAGGGTTCGACCTTCAGTGTGTTCGGTCCATCCAAGATGGACTCGTCCATGACCACCCCCATCGTCTGGATGTTTATTGCAGTGAACTGCTGGTTCATTGCCTCATTACTACGTCGTGCCCGCGCGGAGAATCTGCGCCGCGAAGCCGACAAACGTTGGGCACGTGACGTACTGGAGATCAAACCATGACCTACGCCGCTTATGTCTGGAGTGCGCTCGCCGTGTTTGCCGCCGGTCTGATCTGGGATTGGTTGGCGCCCGCACTGACGCTCCGCTCGATGCGCCGACAGGCCCGTCGCCAAGCCCTCTTACAAGTAAAGGATGAACAATGAATCCTGTCCGCCGTCGCCGATTGCTGCTGATTCTGGCACTGGTGCTCGCCGCCGCTGCCGCTGCTGCTCTGGTGGCCATGACGTTGCAACGCAACGCCACGTTCCTGTACACCCCATCCGAAGTGAAGGCCGGCGCGACCGCCAAAGCCGATCGCTTCCGCTTGGGCGGCATGGTGGCCAAGGGCAGCTTCCGTCGCACCGATGGCACCTTGGAATCGCACTTTGCCGTGACCGATGGCGATGCGCAACTGCCCGTCGTCTACACCGGCATCCTGCCTGACCTGTTCCGCGAAAATCAGGCCGTGATTGCCACCGGCCGCATGCAAGGCGATCAGTTCGTTGCCGAGCAGGTGCTCGCCAAGCACGATGAGAATTACATGCCGAAGGAAGTGGCCGAGAAAATGGGCGTTTCCCATCGCAAGCACAATGTGCCGGAGAAGCCCGCACCATGAACTTGGGCCTGATGCTTCCGGAAATCGGACAGCTGTTACTGATCTGTGCTTTGCTGGTGAGTGTTCTGCAGGCGGTGTTGCCGCTGATGGGCGCACACCGTGGCAACACCGCATGGATGCAAACCGCACGACCGGCAGCGGTGCTGCAATTCGTTCTGGTAGCGGCGGCGTTCTGCTTGCTGACCTATGCCTTCGTCACGAAGGATTTCTCGGTGCAATACGTTGCCGACAACAGCAACTCGCTGCTGCCGCTGATCTATCGTTACTCGGCAGTGTGGGGTGCGCACGAGGGGTCGTTGCTGCTGTGGGCACTGATCCTGAGCTTGTGGTCTCTGGCTGTGGCTCGCTTCTCGCGCTCGTTGCCGCTGCCGGTGGTGGCTCGCGTACTGTCCGTGATGGGCATGGTTTCGGTTGGCTTTCTGGCCTTCCTGATTTTTACGAGCAATCCGTTTGCACGCGTTCTGCCGGCTGCCGCAGAAGGCGCTGACTTGAACCCGCTGCTGCAGGATCCCGGACTGATTATCCATCCGCCGATGCTGTATTTCGGCTACGTCGGTTTTGTGGTGCCGTTTGCATTTACCGTGGCGGCGCTGCTCGATGGCCGTCTCAACGCCCAATGGATTCGCTGGACACGTCCGTGGACGCTGGTGGCTTGGGCATTTCTGACGTTCGGCATTGCGCTGGGATCGTGGTGGGCTTACTACGAACTCGGTTGGGGCGGCTGGTGGTTCTGGGATCCGGTTGAAAATGCGAGCTTTATGCCGTGGCTGGTTGGCGCGGCCCTGATTCACTCGCAGGCGGTGACCGAGAAGCGCGGTGAATTCCGCGGCTGGACTTTGTTACTCGCGATTGCGGCGTTTTCACTGTCCCTGCTCGGCACCTTCCTGGTGCGTTCGGGTGTGGTGACCAGTGTGCACGCCTTCGCCTCGGATCCGTCGCGCGGTGTGTTTATTCTGATTTTCCTGGGCTTGGTCATTGGCGGCTCGCTGGTGCTGTACGCCTTGCGTGCCCCCGAGACTCGCGCCTCCGCATCCACGGGCTTTTCCTGGGTCTCGCGCGAAGGCGCCCTGCTCGTCAACAACGTTCTGCTGACGGTTGCCGCCGCGATGGTTTGCTTGGGCACGCTGTATCCGCTGTTGGCCGACCTGCTCAATCTGGGCAAGATTTCCGTCGGCCCGCCTTACTTTGCGGCAATGTTCGTGCTGCTGATGGCACCGATGGTGCTGGTGCTTCCGCTCGGACCGTTCCTGAAGTGGCGTCGCGATCAGCCCGACACGCTCAAGGCCTTATTGCCGTGGTGGATCCTGGCAGTGCTGGCCGCGTTGGCCGTGCACCTGACCGCTAGCCCCAGCCACTGGAAGACAGCAGCGGCCGTTCTTGTATCCATTTGGATTGCCACAGGCACCTTGGCTTACTGGTGGCGTCGACGTGCCCAGGGCAGCTTAAATGCAGAAGCCGTCGGCATGCTGCTTGCGCACTTTGGCGTTGCCGTTTTTCTTGCGGGTGCGCTCGTTGTGGAAGCACGCAATCAGCAGACCGAAATTGCGGTGGCACTTGGCGGCTCTCACGATCTCTCCGGTTACACGTTCCGCCTCGATCGCGTCGAATCCGTGCAAGGCCCCAACTATGTGGCACAACGTGCGACTGTGACGGTAACGCAAGGCAGCAAAGCCGTGATCACTCTGCATCCGGAAAAGCGCCAATACATGGCCGGCAAACAGATCATGACCGAGGCGGCCATCGATCCGGGTCTCACGCGCGATCTTTACGTGGCTCTTGGCGAATCCGTCGGTAATGATCGTTGGGCACTGCGTGTCCAGATCAAACCGTTGGTGCGCTGGATTTGGCTAGGCGCGCTGATGATGATGGCCGGCGGTTTGGTTTCGGCCACGGATCGTCGCTTCCGCCGCGTGACACTACGTTCTGTCGAGGATACTGCGCAATGACCGCAACCCGGAATTCGATCTGGCGTTGGGTGCCGCTATTGCTGGCCTTGCTGGTAGGCGCCCTGTTGGCCGGTGGTGTTTACCTCTCGCGTGATGACAATCGCGACGCCCTGCCTTCGACATTGATCGGACGCAAAGCGCCTGACTATGCATTGCCCGATCTGCACCGTCCCGGCAAAACTTACACGCCACGCGATTTCGCGGGCGCGCCGTACTTGCTCAATGTGTGGGGCTCGTGGTGTCCCGAATGTCGCGTCGAACACCCCGTGATCACCGCTTTTGCGGAGACACAGAAGATTCGGGTTGTTGGCTACAACTGGCGCGATGAGCGTGCGGACGCGTTGCGCTGGCTGGAGCAGTTCGGCAATCCGTATTACGCGGTCATGGTCGATACGGACTCGCGTACGGCCATTGATTTCGGCATCTACGGTGCACCGGAAACGTTTCTGATCGACGGCAAGGGCATCGTGCGCTGGAAACACGTCGGTCCGCTCACCAAAGAAATCATCGATTCCGAAGTGACGCCGTTGCTGTCTACCTTGGCCAGTGAACCATCGGGACTGTTCAAATGATCCGTTACGCACTGATGCTGTGTTTCGCGCTGTTCTGCGCGCCCATGGTGAATGCTCAAGTTTCCGGCAATACGCCGCTGGAGTTCCGTAATGCGGCCGAGGAGCAACGCTTCCACAACTTGGCCGCAGAGCTTCGCTGTGTGATGTGCCAGAACCAGTCGCTTGCCGATTCCAATGCGCAGATCGCCATTGAACTCCGTAAGGAAGTCCTGACATTGGTGCGCCAGGGATACAGTGACGATGAGATCCGCTCGTTCCTGGTGGCCCGCTACGGTGAGTTCGTTCTGTACAAACCCGCCTATCGCGGCAAAACCGCTTTGTTGTGGATTGCTCCCGGTTTGCTGGTGCTGTTGGCCGGTGCCGGATTGTGGATGTGGCAGCGTCGCCATCGTCCTGCCACTGTGCAGGAAGCTGATCAACAGGATGTGAAATGGTGACAACTTTAGTTTTTGCATTAATCGGACTGGCGCTGGTCGCCCTCGTCCTGGCCTTTGCGCTGAAACCCCTACAAAACAGCATGGGAACGGCGCGCCTGTTGGGCATGGCCGTTGCGCTCGGTGTCGTGATCGCGAGCCTCTACATGATCGTCGGCACGCCCAAAGCACTGAATCCGCAGCTCGCGCTACCGGCCACTAACATGCAAGACGCCGTGGCGCAGTTGCGTGAGCGCGTCCGCACTCATCCTGATGATTCGCAAGCCTGGTTGCTGCTGGCTCAAGCCGACCTGACCGAAGGCCATGCCGACGCCGTGAGTCCTTCACTTCGGAAAGCCGTTGCCGCCGCACCGCAAGACGCCGACATTCTGACGCAGGCTGCGGAAATTCAATCCTTGGCGGTTGAGGATCATCACATCAGTGATGAAGCCGTCGGCTGGCTGCAAACTGCATTGCGCAGCAACGCACAACATCAGCGTGCGCGTTGGTTTCTTGGAATCGCACAACGCCAGCGTCACCTCGACGCACAGGCCGCTGCCACTTGGGAGCCCTTACTGAGCACGATGGATCGCAGCGCCGGCGAGGCCTTACTGCCCGAGGTCAACGCGGCCCGCAAGGCCGCAGGTCAAGCTCCTCTAACTGCCGATCGCCTGCGTGCGTTGCCGCCGGAAGCGTTGCGCGTGCAAGTCCAATTGCCGGACGCGCTGCGACGTCGTCTGCCGCCCGAGGCGGCCATCTTTATCGCGGCCAAGCGCCAAGGCCAAGGCATGCCGGTCGCTGCCAAGCGTTATACGCCCGACGATTTGCCCGCCACGGTGTATCTGACCGATGCCGATGCCCCGATGCCGGCCGGCCGCCTCAGCCAGGCCGGTGAAGTGTCGATTAGCGCACGCGTTTCGCTGCAAGGCACCGCCACGCCTTCCGACGATGACATTCGCAGCCCGGAAGTACTCTCACGCGCGGGCGGTTCAGTGACACTGCAAATTCCGGAGTCCAAATAATGGAGTTCATTCCTGCCGGCTCTCAGTTTGCGCCGCTGCCTTCGCCCCTCACTTTTCGTGACGGTCGCAGCATCAATGGCGCTCGCATCGCCTATGAAACCTGGGGCACGCTCAACGCCGACGCATCGAACGCGATTCTGATTCTGACGGGCTTGTCGGCCAACGCGCACGCCGCGGCCACGGATAAGGACCCGACGCCCGGCTGGTGGGAACCCATGATCGGCAGCGGCAAAGCCATCGACACGGACAAGTGGTTTGTGGTCTGCGTCAACAGCTTGGGCAGCTGCAAAGGCTCGACCGGCCCTGCTTCCTTCAATCCAGACACCGGCACGGAATATCGTCTGGATTTTCCGAACCTGACCATCGAGGATGCGGCCGATTCCGCCACTTACGTGCTGGATCATCTTGGCATCGAAGTGGCGCACGTGGTGATCGGTGCTTCGATGGGCGGCATGACCGCATTGGCGTTGGCCTGTGATCATTCGCATCGCGTCCGCCATCTCATCGACATCTCTGCGGCCGCTACCGCGCTGCCGTTTTCCATTGCCGTGCGCTCACTGCAACGCGAGGCGATCCGTCTGGATCCGTTGTGGAGCGGCGGCAACTATACCGACGAGACTTACCCCGAATCCGGCATGCGCATGGCGCGCAAACTCGGCGTCATCTCCTATCGCTCCGCGATCGAATGGGATGGCCGCTTTGGCCGTGTGCGCTTGGATTCCGATACCGACGATGACGAACCGTTCGGCATGGAGTTTGCCGTCGAATCCTATCTCGAAGGCCATGCCCGGCGCTTTGTGCGCAACTTTGATCCGAACAGTTACCTGTTCATGAGCCGTGCAATGGACTGGTTTGAGCGCTGTAAAGATCTGCAGAGTGTGAAACTGCAATCGGCACTGGTGATTGGCGTGCAGACCGACATCCTGTTCCCGATACAACAGCAGGAACAGATCGCCGAGCTGCTGGCCAAATCCGGCGCGCCAACGCAGTTTCTGTCCCTGCCTTCACCGCAGGGTCACGATGCCTTCCTGGTGGATTACGACCGCTTCATTCCCGCGGTTCGTGATTACCTGGTTCGCCTATAATGGATAAAGCGTCCTAAATTCAGCGAGATTCGCATGGTGCAGTACGACTTCCCCGGCAAAGACAAGATGATTCGCGCGTTTGATGCGGCCATCTCTCGGGACGATGCACAATCCACCACCGAGGCGATCCGCTGCGCTCTGATCGAACTCTACAACGATCCTGCGGTACAACTGCCCGCCTGCTGCTTTGAACCGGTTGATGATCATTACGCCCGTCGCGAGATCTATCGCAGCGATGACTTGGGCTATAGCGTCGTCGCCATGACGTGGGCCCCTGCACAAGGCACTCCGGTGCACGATCACAGCGGTCTGTGGTGCGTTGAATCCGTCTGGCAAGGCGAGCTTGAGATCGCTCAATACGAACTACTGGAAACCGACGGCGAACGCTATCGGTTTCACCGCACACCTTGCCTGCAGGCCTGCACTGGTTCCGCAGGCCGTCTGATTCCGCCGCACGAATACCACACCATTCACAACCGCGATGCGTCGGAATCGGCCATCTCTTTGCATATTTACGAGCGCCCGATGGAACGCAGCGCCGTCTTCGAGCCCGTTGAATCCGCCTGTCCCGAGGGTGGAGACGGCTGGTACCATCGCCACTGCAAGACGCTCTGTACTGACGATTAAGTCAAAATCCCGGTGCTGATGTAAACCAGTACCAGCGCCATCACGAGGGCTGCAATTGCGAGCCAGGTAATACCCCAGCGTTGCGGATCCCGTTCCATCTTTTCGCCACCTCCTTAGAATTCGCGGCTCTTACGATGTTCCATCACGGAGCGCGGTGGCAGGAAACTGTCGGCGCTCGCCTGCTGCCAGAATGATGTCAGTACATCATGCTCCGGCAAGTTATCGCCCAACAGGGAACCGGGCGCAATAAAATTATAGATCCGATCGAAGGCGCGTACCTCGGTCGGTGAAATCCGTCGCAGCACATGCTCAGGGCCCAGCTCCTGCGGGTGCGACAGCCCTGCAGCGCTCAGCAGTTCCGCCAGTGCATGCACCGTGGCCTGATGATAGTTAAAGACACGCTGCGACTTGTCCGTGACATCGAGGTGTTTCCAGCGACGCGGATCCTGCGTCGCGACACCCGTCGGGCAGTGATCGGTATGACAGCTCAGCGATTGAATGCAGCCTAGCGACAACATAAAGCTGCGGGCCCCGTTACACCAGTCCGCGCCGAGTGCCATCGTCTTGGCCATTTCAAATGCGCTGGTGATTCGCCCTGCGGCACCCAGACGGATTTGTGTGCGCAAGCCGGCACCAACGAGCGTGTTGTGGACCAGCAGCAAGCCCTCGTGCATGGGTACGCCGACGTGATCGATAAATTCTGCGGGCGCGGCACCCGTGCCGCCTTCAGCACCATCGACCACGATAAAATCCGGCAGAATCTGCGAGCTGACCATCGCCTTGACGATGGCGAACCATTCCCACGGATGGCCGATACATAACTTAAAGCCAACCGGCTTGCCACCCGAGAGTTCGCGCAACTGCTGCACGAACTCCAATAGTCCGATTGGCGTACTAAACGCCGAGTGCGAAGCAGGCGAAATGCAATCGACGCCGACGGGAACGCCGCGCGTGGCTGCGATCTCCGGTGAGACCTTAGCACCCGGCAGCACCCCGCCCTTGCCGGGCTTGGCGCCCTGCGAGAGCTTGATCTCGATCATACGGATCTGCGGATTGGCGGCCGTGACGCGGAACTTTTCAGCGTCAAAACCGCCCTGCTCCGTGCGACAACCGAAGTATCCGGTGCCCAGTTCCCAAACGAGATCGCCACCGCCTTCGAGATGATAAGGCGAGACCGAACCCTCGCCGGTATCGACATAGAACCCGCCCAGTGCGGCACCGCTGCTCAGCGATCGGACGGCTGCGGCACTCAAGGCACCGAAACTCATGGCCGAAACGTTGAACACGCTCGCATCGTAAGGCTGCTTGCACTCCGGCCCGCCAATGCGAATGCGAAAATCCGGGTCGGCAATCTTTACCGGCGCCAGCGAATGATTAATCCATTCGTAGCTCTCGCCATAGACGTTGCCTAAGGTGCCGAAGGCCACCACATCGCTGACTTTTTTTGCGCGCGAATACACCAGCGAGCGCTGTGCGCGCGAGAACGGGACCTCATCGAGATCGGCCTGGACAAAGTACTGCCTCAGCTCGGGACCGATCGATTCGAGAAAAAACCGCAGATGTGCCAGCAGCGGATAATTGCGACGCAACGTGGATTGCGGCTGCAGCAAGTCATAAATGCCGGCAGCCGACAGAAACATTAGCGGCGCCAGCGCTGCCAGCCACCACGCGGAATGAAACCAGGAGGCCCAGGCTGCCAGTGCAAGCAGTACGAAAACCGTGACTAACGCCAAATAACGCATGCGAAACCGCTTTAATCCGTATGGTGGGAATGACGGGAATCGAACCCGTACTCATTGCTGAGGCAGATTTTAAGTCTGCTGCGTCTACCAATTTCGCCACATTCCCGTGCGTTAGAAATAATACCATCTTAACCGTGCTGTATAGCTCAGTTCGGGTATATCCTTATACGATTGCCTACGCCCCAGAACTGTCCATGTCACTGTCCTCAACGGATCGTCGCAGTCCGCTATTACCTGTGCTGATTATCATCCCGGTCCTTCTGGCACTGGGATTTGCAGTCTATTATTCGCACGCTATTAAAGTCGCTCGCGCCACCCGCGAACAGGCCAACGATGCGTTTGATTTGCGTCTGACCGTAAAGGACCTGCAGACGGCCGCTACCAAGCTCGGCGCCAATGAAGTCGGCGTCCCCGCGGTACCTGATCCGGCCTACGCCCAGATTAAAGAGGTCTCCGCATCGGAAGAGGCCTATGTCGAACTGGCACGGCTCACCATGAGCCTGACGTCGACCAATACTATGAGCCTCTTGGATCGTGAGCGTCTGCAGCGGATTAACGCACTGGCACAGGCTTACATCACCAGTACCCGATTAAACGGTCCGGCGCCACTACGTCAGGCCATGCTGGCCGACATCGAACGGGAATCGGAACTGCTAAACAGCTCCGCCAATGAGCGTTGGCGTGAACTCAATGCGAACGCCAACCTGTACCGTAATCAGGTGCAAAGTAATGTTCTCATCGCATTGATCCTGCTAAGCCTGTGCTTGGCAGCCTGTGCCCTCACTATTTACCGGATCAATGAACATCGGCACGAAGTGCTCGAAGCGCTACAACTCAATACCGAGCGTCGACGTGCCATTCTCGAGAGCACCAGCGAGGCCATCTTTACAGTCAGCGCTACCGGCATCATCCTGACCAGCAATCGTGCAGCGTCTCGCATTTTCGGCTGGGATGAACTCACGCTCGAGGGCCGAGAGCTGACCAGTATTCTTGCGGATGCCGGCGCCAGCGAACGCTTCATTTATAGTCTGAAACGTCTGCAAACGGCAAAGGGCAAAGATGGGGAGCGTTATGTCATTACCGGCATCGACGCGGACGATCGCCGTTTCCCGGTGGAGATCAGCGCCAGTCAGGTCAAGTTGGGCACCGAGCTGGACTACGTCATCGTCGTTGCCGATCTGACGCAGCACTGGCGTCAGCCGGTTGAACTGGCTATGGAACCGAGTCCAATCGACGTCTGATACGAGAACGGTCGCCAAGCGCGACCGCTTCTTTTATCTCTCTCTGAAACGAAAAACGGCCGCTGCTAGCGACCGTGATCTGTAAAACAATGGAGCGGGAAAAGGGACTCGAACCCTCGACCCCGACCTTGGCAAGGTCGTGCTCTACCAACTGAGCTATTCCCGCATTTGATTGTTTTTAGCCCCTGCCAGCCAAGTGGAGGATGGAGGCCGAGGTCGGAATCGAACCGGCGTAGACGGATTTGCAATCCGCTGCATAACCACTCTGCAACTCGGCCCCTGATGATCACTCCAATACAGGACCGAACATGGGCTACCGCTGTCTCCAAAAAATTGGAGCGGGAAAAGGGACTCGAACCCTCGACCCCGACCTTGGCAAGGTCGTGCTCTACCAACTGAGCTATTCCCGCAGCGGAACCGAGATTTTAGACCGATTTCCAGGCGGCTGTCAACACCCCTGACACGCAATTATTTCAGTTTTGTTCGTCCTGATCGGTCAGGCTCGGCCATGCCGCGCGCAGGTAATCCAGACCGGACCACAGCGTCAGAAGCGCGGCGCCTGCCAGCAGCCATTCACCGATTGCAAAGATCGGCAGGCCCAGAAAATCTTCGCGAAACAGCAAGCACGTGACGGCAACCATTTGCACCAGCGTCTTGATTTTGCCGAGCAATGCCACTTTCACTTTTCCGCGATGGCCGATCTCGGCCATCCACTCACGCAACGCACTGACCGCAATTTCGCGGCCGATAATCACGCTCACCCACAGCGACATCCACTGTGTTGGCTGATGTTGCACAGCCAAGACTAGTGCAACCGCAACCATGAGCTTATCGGCGACCGGATCCAGAAACGCGCCAAAACGGCTCTGCATATCCCACTTGCGGGCGATCCATCCGTCGAGCCAATCGGTAATTGAGGCGAAGGCAAAAATCGCCGCAGCCGCAATATTGGTCCAGGAATTGGGCCAGTAGTACACCAGAATCAGCACCGGAATGAGCACGATGCGAAGCAGAGTCAGAATGGTCGGGAGATTAAGTTTCAAGATCTTGTCAGGAGTCAATGCCGTGTAAGGCAGCGTAGATGCGTTCTGCTAGATTGTCGCTGATGCCTTCGACGCGGGCAATCTCTTCGATTCCCGCGGCTTTAAGACCCTGCAGACCGCCGAAGTGTTTAAGCATTTGCGAGCGCCGTTTGGGGCCGACGCCGTCAATGCCTTCGAGCGCGCTGGCATTTCGTGCTTTTTGACGCTTACCGCGGTGACCGGTAATTGCAAAGCGATGCGCTTCGTCGCGCACTTGCTGCACAAACTGCAAGCCGGGGGAAGCGGCGCCCGGATGCAACTCGGTTCCGTCAGGCAGAATCAGCGTTTCCTCACCGGCCTTGCGCTCGGGACCCTTGGCCACGCCGACAATGGTGACGTTCTCCACCCGGAGTTCGGTCAGCACATCACGCGCCTGCGCAATCTGGCCTTTGCCGCCGTCAATCAGCAGCACATCGGGCAATGGAGTGCCCTCCTCGATGGCTCGCCGGAACCGACGCGTCAGCGCCTGATGCATGGCGGCGTAATCATCGCCGGGTTCGATGCCGGTGATATTGAAGCGACGATACTGCTGCCGCACGGCACCGGTGCGATCAAACACAACGCAAGACGCGACTGTCGCCTCACCCATCGTGTGCGAAATATCAAAACACTCGATGCGGCTTGGCGTTTCGGCAAGACCTAACAATGCCTGCAGATCCTTTACGCGCTGCAGCTGTGCGCTGCGGCTAAACACATGCGCGGTCAATGCGAGCTCTGCAGTTCGACGCGTCATTTCGACGTAGTTAGCGCGCTCACCACGTACCGCGTTACGGATACGCACCTTCCGACCGGACACCGACGCCAATGCTTCTTCGAGCACTTCCCGATCATCGGGTGCGACTGCAGTGACAATCTCCATCGGCGGGTTGTGTTCGAGATAGTACTGCGCAATAAATGCAGACAGAATCTCGCCGTCACTTTCACCGCCGTGAATGCGCGGAAAAAACGAACGCGTGCCGAAGTTGCGACCGTCGCGGAACGCCAGCAGAACCACGCAGGCAGCGCCCTGCTCCCGCGCCAAAGCCAGCACGTCGAGATCGGCCGCACGGCCATCTACATACTGACGGGCCTGCACGGTACGAAGGGCAGCGATCAGATCGCGCAGACGCGCAGCGCGTTCAAATTCCAGCGCCTCACTGGCGGCCTGCATCTGTGTCGACAGGTCGGCAGTCAGATCGTCGCTACGGCCTTCGAGGAGCATGCGTGCGCGCGCTACCGATTCGGCGTACTCCTCCGGCTCGATAAAATCCACGCACGGCGCACTGCAACGTCCGACCTGATATTGAAGGCAGGGCCGTGACCGGTTGCGGAACACGGAGTCCTCGCAGCTTCGTAGCTTGAACAGCTTCTGGATCAGATTGAGCGTTTCACGAATCGCCAGACCGCTGGGATACGGTCCGTAATACTGCCCTTTCACGCTACGCGGACCGCGATGTGACATCACCCGCGGCACTTCCGCGTCGGTCAGCAGAATGTACGCGTAGCTTTTGCCATCGCGCAGCAGCACGTTATAGCGCGGTTTGAGCGATTTGATCAGCTCGTTTTCAAGGATCAGTGCCTCGGCCTCGGTGCGCGTCACGGTCACTTCCATGCTCGCGATCTGCGCGATCATTGTCTGAATGCGCGGCGACTTGGGCGACTGATTGAAATAGTTGGAGACGCGATTGCGCAAGGCGTTGGCCTTGCCGATGTACAGCACGTTGCCCTTGGCATCGAGCATGCGATACACGCCCGGCGCCGTACTCAGGTGCCGGACAAAATCCTTGCCATCAAACGCCGGCTTGTCCTCACTCATGCCGCGCCGGGAGCAAGATGGCGAATCGCCCGCTCCAGGTCCTCGGGAGTATCCACGCCAGGCGGAAACGCAGCGGGCGTCGTCTGCACCGCAATGCGATAGCCGGCCTCGAGCACTCGCAACTGTTCCAGCGATTCCATCTGCTCATGCGGTGATGGCGGCAATGCACTGAACGTCTGCAGGAACCCTGCTCTGTATCCGTAAATCCCGATATGACGAAGTGCCCGCAGACCCTTCGGCAGTTCTTTCATGCCGGACGCAAAGGCATCGCGTGCAAACGGAATCGGAGCGCGCGAAAAATACAGAGCCTCATCGCGCTGATTGGCGACGACCTTAACCACGTTCGGATCCAGAAACTCCTGCAGCTCCGTGATCGGAGCGCACAAGGTGCTCATTGGTGCTTCCGAGGTCTCCAGCAAACGTGCAACGGTGCGAATGCCTTCGGCAGGTGCAAACGGTTCATCACCTTGCAAGTTGACCACGATGCGATCATCGGCCCAGCCGGCCAGGCGTGCACATTCGGCTAGCCGATCGGTACCCGACTGATGATCAGCCGACGTCAGTGCCACTTGCACCGGAATGTCCTTTAGAGCCTCGACAATGCGTTCATCGTCAGCGGCCACCCAAACCTCGGCGGCACCGGCCAACAAGGCACGCTCGGCCACACGCACCACGAGCGGCTTGCCACCGAGATCGCGCAAGGGCTTGCCCGGCAAG
Organism: uncultured Lysobacteraceae bacterium; assembly: GCA_936911875.1. GTDB lineage: Bacteria > Pseudomonadota > Gammaproteobacteria > Xanthomonadales > Xanthomonadaceae > Aquilutibacter. The sequence goes on along the minus strand of CAKZGB010000006.1, from coordinate 45,318 downwards.
CGCGTGGCGCTGTAACGCGCGGGAATGGCAACGACAAAATCGGTCATGCAATCACCTGAGATCCCTTGCTCTCTTTGATCTGCGCAACGCGCTCCAGCAGCAGCTCCCAAAACGCTTCAGGCAGCTGTGCTTCGATCGGCAGTTCGTAAACGTTAGAGGCTGCAAAGGCGCGGCATTTCACCGCATCCTTAGAAGTCATCAGCACCGGCAGTGCCTTCTCAAACTGCAAGTCGGCCGGCACGTACGGATGATGATCGGCAAACGCATGCGGAATGATCAGCATGCCGCGCTGTCGCAGAAACTCAAAGAAGCGCTCCGGATTGCCGATCCCTGCCACTGCATGCACACGACGCTGCAGAAACGATTCGAGCGAGCGGGTCTTGCCGGTGGCAACACTAATGGCATCGCCATAGCGGTATTGCATGGGCCACAGACCACGCACCAGTTGCTTGGGCTCTGACGTCGCCCAATTCAGAATGCGGAAGTCCATCTCGTCGCCACGTTCCACGGGCTCACGTAACGGACCCGCCGGCATCAGCATGGCATTGCCGTAACGGCGATCGGCGTCGATGACTTCGATCTCAAGATCGCGTTTCAGTCCGTAGTGTTGCAAACCGTCATCGCAGACGATCACATCGCAACCGTCGGCCACGAGCGCACGTGCAGCGGCCAGTCGATTCGCATCCAATTGCACCGGCACTCCGGTGGCGCGCGCCAGCATGGCCGGCTCATCGCCCGTCTCGGCAATCGGCGCATCGGGTGTAACACGCAGTGCCTGTTTTTCATTGGTGCGGCCGTAACCGCGGCTCGCGATGCCGGGGCTATACCCCTCAGCCTGCAGTCGCTTGACGATGGCAATCACGGCCGGCGTCTTGCCGGTGCCGCCGGTGGTCAGATTGCCGACGACCAAAACCGGCACGGGTACCGAGCCACTCTCGAGCCAACCCTTGCGATACGCCTTGCGACGCCATTGCGTCACGGCGCCAAACACTTTGGACAATGCTCGAGCCGTCACGGGTGCGGATTGCTTACCGTACCAGTACGAAGGCGGTTGTCGCTTACTCATGCGGACTGCGGCTCATGAAACTGCATGCGGTGCAGATGCGCATACATGCCATCGCGCGCGAGCAACTCGCTGTGCGTGCCGCGTTCGACGATGCGACCCGCATCCATCACCAGAACCTGATCCGCATGTTCAATCGTGGACAGTCGGTGGGCAATCACTAAAGTCGTGCGGTCGGGCATCAGGCGTTCCAATGCGGCCTGTACCAGACGTTCGGATTCGGTATCTAAGGCGGCGGTGGCTTCGTCCAGGATGAGCACCGGCGCATCTTTGAGCATGGCGCGGGCAATCGCAAGACGCTGACGCTGGCCACCGGACAACTTGCCGCCGCCGGTACCGATCGCCGTATCTACCCCATGGTCCAGTCGCTCGATGAACTCGGCGGCGTTGGCGCCTTCGATCGCTTGTTGCAAGCGCTCGCGCTCCAGTTCGGCCAGTTCACCGTACGCCACATTCTCTGCGACCGTGCCGTCAAACAGCAAAACCCGCTGACCGACGTAAGCAATCTGCCGACGTAAAGCCGACAACTTGAGATCATGCACGTCAGAACCATCGAGCAGAATCTGTCCGGACTCCGGCTCATAGAATCGCGGCAGCAGTTGAATCAGTGAGGTCTTGCCGCTGCCCGAACGACCCACAATGGCCGTCACCGTACCGGGTTCGGCGACAAAGCTGATGTCCTCGAGTGCCAGCGCTGTGGCATTGGGATAGCGCGCGCTGACATTGCGGAATTCAACACGTCCGCGCACTCGACCCGGATCCGATGTTCCCGGATCGGGTTCGTCCGCCGCATCGAGCACGGAATACATCCGTTGCGCCGAGGCAATGCCGCGCTGGATCATGCCCTGCACGTTGGTCAGCTGCTTGAGCGCCGGAATCATCGCCATCATGTTGACCATCAGCACGACGAAGCCACCGGCACTCAGGCGACCCGCAGCCGCTTCCCGACCTGCAAAGATCATCAGCAAGGCCAGACCCACGGCACCCATCAGCTGCACGATCGCCGAGGACACACTGCGCGTGGATTCCACCTTGAGGCCCAGTTCGAGATGGCGGTCCGCCTGCTTCCGGTATCGGCCGACTTCAGCTTCCTGCGCACCGTAGACTTTGACGTCCTGCTGATTGGTCAGTGCCTGATCAGCGAGCAGCATGAGCTGCGCGCCACTCTCCTGTACATGGTGGCCAATGCGGCGATAGCGCTTGCCGACGCGATCCATAATCCAGGCCAACGGCGGTGCCATCAGCAGGATCGCAGCTGTGACTTGCCACGAGGTGTACAGCATCACGCCCAAGGCCACCAGCGCCTGCAGCGATTGCTGGATCAGCACCTTCATGGCATCGATCACCGCGAACGAGACCTGATCACTGTCGTTGCCCAGTCGCATCAGCATCGACGGCACCGGCTCGTCGTCAAAACGCGAACCGGGTAAACGCAGATATTTGTTGAGTAAGGTGACGCGCAGATCGCGCGAGATGCTGCGGCCCGATTTGGCCATAAACACATCGGACAGATAACCGGCAAAACCGCGCACCACAAACAGGCCCACGATCGTCAGCGGGATGGCCCAACTCACCTGCGCGCTGCGCTCCACAAAGGTCTGATCGACCATGGGCTTCATGAGCAGGGTGAAGTAGCCGCCGGCCGCCGCCTCGAGCAGCATACCGATCAGAGCCAGCACCAGCAGCGGGCGATACGGTTTAGCAGTCGCCAACAGGCGTTTGTACGTGCTCCAGGGCGAGCTATAGGCCGCTTCGGTCATCCCCATAGGATACCGTAACTGCCGATCCCTGCCGATGCCGCTGCGCGTCCCACAGGCGCGGCCGTTGTTCCCGCCACGCCGCTACGTTCCAGCCCTGCCCGCTCGGAGTCGCGGAGAGCATGCCGTAATCCGCCGTCACCAGAAACCGGGCGCCCGCATCGCGCCAGCGCTTGACCACTGCCGGCCGCGGATGCCGGAACATATTGCGATAACCCGTCCCGGCCAGCACCCACTTCGCCCCTGTGGCCTTGATCAGTTCACTCGAGGACGAACTCAAACTGCCGTGATGCGGCGCCGTCACCAGTTGCGCCCGCAACTGCGCCGCGTTCATCCGCACCAGCTCGCGTTCCACATCGACGCCGATGTCGCCCGTCAGCAGCGCCACACCCGACCGCGATTCGATCCGCAGCACGCAACTGGAATCATTGGCGAGATAGGGCGTCGAGGGCAATGGCCACAGCACCTCAAAGCGCACACCATCCTGTTGCCAGCGCTGCCCCCGATAGCACAAACGCGATTCCGGCACCTTCGCACCTTGCGGCGCCCACACGGTATCAATCGCCAACCCTCGCCGAACGCTCTGTGCGCCACCGGCATGATCGTTGTCGCCGTGACTGAGCATCATCCAATCCAACCGTCGCACTCCAATCGCCCTTAGCGAAGGCAATACCGACAACTCCCCTTCATCGCGCCCACCCGGCCGCGCCGGTCCCGCATCGTACAGCGCGTCGGTGCGGTGAGTCCTCAGATACACAGACAACCCCTGCCCCACATCAATGACCCGCAACTCGATCTCACCGAATGCCGGCCGCGGCAACCAGGGCCAGAACAACGGCAACATGCCGGCCAGTCCGAGCCAGCGCATCGGCATGCCGCGCGGCAAGGTCATCCACATCGTCCCCGCACTTGCGAGCAGCAACGCCAATACAGAGACTGCAGGCATCCACGCCATCGACCACGAGCGCGCGGCCATCCATTCGAACGTGGGCCAGGTCAGACTGAACGCCCACGCCGCCAGACTCCAGGCCCAACTGCCTGCGCCCTGCACTAGCGCCTCCAGCGCCGTTCCGATCAGAGCCAGCGGCACCACCACGCCGCTCCACCACGGCACGGCGATCCAGTTGGCGAACGAGCCGGCCATCGACACCTGACCGAACCACAGCATTGCCACGGGCATCAGCGCAAACGTGGCGACAAACTGCGTGCGCAGAAAGGTCCGCACCGCGCCTTCACTGTGCGAAGGCATTACCGCCATCAACCATCCCACGCCCAGCATGCTTAACCAGAACCCTGCGCCCATGACGGCCAGCGGATCCCACAGCACCATCAGCATCACCACCAGCCCCAACAGATCCAAGGGCGCGATGCGACGTCGCTGCAGGGCCGCCAACGCCAGTACCGCCATCATCAGTGCCGTGCGCAAGGTAGGCGCTTCGTTGCCGGTCACTGCGCAATACAAAAGGCCACCGCCGGCAGCCGCAACACTCATCGCAATCGGTCTTGGAATGGCACGCTGCACCAGCGGAAACATCCAAAGCCAAGCACGCACCAGCAACGCAAACATCGCACCGACAAAGCCCACGTGCGAGCCGGAAATCGCAATCAGATGAGTCAGTCCGTCATTACGAAGTATCGTCCAATCCGAATCCGTCAGCGAGCGCGTGTCACCGAGCGCCAAGCCTTGAACAAACCGTGCGTACGGCGATGCCGTTGTTGATGCGATCCGCGCACTCATGCGTTCACGCCACGCGCCGAGTCCCTGCCGCGATTCGAGCAGTCGCGCTTGCTGCGGCCGTTTGAGAATCGCCGTCGCCATGATGCGTTGCGCGAAGGCCTGACGTTCTCCATCAAACGCGCCGGGATTGATCAGCGATCGCGGTGCACGCAACTGCACCGTCAGTTCCCAACGCTGCCCGACATGGAGCTCCGTAGCGAAGTCCGTGCCGCCATCGGTAACGGCATCGGGCGGCGGATAGTAGCTGACGCGGATCGCCTGATCGCGCAGAGCCGGCACCAGCGACGACTCCACTCGCATTCGCCAACGTGAACCCTTGGGCTCGACCTCGGGCAGATCAATGACCGTTGCCGTCAACCTGACGGTCTTACGGTCCCACTGCGCGGGCAAGGTGTGGGCCATGACCTGCCCTGCATGCAAAGTCGCCAGGCCGTAACCCAAGGCGAGCAAGCCGGGAATCCGCAGCGGCCAACACCACAGCCACGCGGCCGTGCCGAGAACCAACAGGGACCAAGCGAGATTAGGCGCTAAAGTCGTCGAGGTCTGCAGTGCCAACACTGCCCCCGCCAGCAATGCGGCGGCGGCCGGCAGGCCAAGACGCGGAATGCACAGCGGTGACGGATCCGATGACATCCGTGCAGCTTGACTGCATCCGGATGCAGAGCGGTGTTAAACCTCGCGTTTAGGCGACGGGCTGCAGTTTGCCTTCGACCAGTTCGACCACGCGATCCATGCGCGCGGCCAAACGACGATCGTGCGTCACCATTACCAGCGACGTGCCATGTTCGCGATTCAGACCGAGCATCAGTTCGAACACGGTGGCAGCGGTTCGCTCATCGAGATTGCCCGTCGGCTCATCGCCCAGAATGCAACGCGGGCGATTGGCCAGTGCGCGTGCCACGGCGGCGCGCTGACGCTCACCACCCGACAGTTCGCCGGGCTTGTGATTCAGGCGATGGCCCAGACCCACGGCCTCAAGCAACTCGGTTGCGCGTGCCTTTGCAGCAGCTACCGGCTGATCGGCCAGCATCACCGGCAGCATGACGTTTTCGACCGCAGTGAACTCGGGCAACAGATGATGGAACTGATAGATAAAGCCCAGAGCGCGATTACGCAAAGTGCCTCGCTCTTTGTCGGACAACGAAGACATCAGCGTGCCATCGACATACACCTCGCCCGAGGTCGGCGTATCCAGTCCACCCAGCAAATGCAGCAAGGTACTCTTGCCCGCACCCGATGCACCGACGATGGCCACCGTTTCGCCCGGAGCGACTTCGAGATCAAGGCCGTTAAAGACCGGCGTCTGGAGCTGGCCTTCGTTATAGGTCATCGACAGACCGCGACAGGCCAATACGGAATTACGAATGTCACTCATAGCGCAAGGCCTCCGCGGGTGCGGTGCGCGCCGCACGCCACGCCGGATACAAAGTAGCCAGGAAGGCCATGGTCAGCGAAACCGCAGAAATCGTCAGGATGTCACTCAGTCGCATGTCAGTCGGCAAGCCGGTGATGTAGTACACATCCTCAGGCAGCAGCTGCACACCGAACACGGCCTCAATGGCCTGCAGAATATTTTCGAGATTCAAAGTCAGCAGCACACCAAAGATCACACCGGCCACTGTACCGATGATGCCGATCAGCGAGCCCTGCACCATAAACGTACGCATCACGCCGCCGGGCGAGAAACCCAACGTCCGCAAAATAGCGATATCAGCCTGCTTATCCGTCACCAGCATCACTTGCGAGGACACCAGGTTGAACGCACCCATCGCAATGATCAGTGACAACAGGATGCCCATCAGCGTCTTTTCCATCTTGAGCGCGCGGAACATGTTGACGTTCTCCCGCGTCCAGTCAGACACCTGATACTGACCGCGCAAGGCCGAGTTGAGTTGCCCTGCGACAACCGATGCCTGATCCATGTTGCGCAGTTTTACGCGCAAACCCGTAACGCCTTCGCCAAGTCGCAATACCCTTTGCAGATCCTGCATGTGCACGAAGGCCATGCCGCGATCGTATTCGTTATAGCCTGCGGAAAAAATTCCGCTGACCGTAAAGCGCTTGAGCTGAGGCACCGCACTCACCGGCGTGATGCGATAGTCCGACGTCATCAGCGTCACTTTGTCACCGACGGTCACGCCTAACCATTGCGCCAGTTCGGAGCCGACGATGATGTTGAACGAGCCCGGCTGCAGATCCGAGAACTTGCCGGCGGTCACTTTCTGATTGATGACCGAAACCTGCGGCTCCAGCGAAGGCTCCACGCCACGAACCATCGCCGCCTGATTGCGTTGCCCGGTCAGCAGCGTCTCTTTTTCCACGTAGGGCGCGACGCCAACCACTTCGGAATTGCGGCGAATGTCTTTATCAAGCTCTCGCCAGCCGTACACCGGCTCGCCGTATCCGGTCACCGTGGCGTGCGAGACCATCTGCAGCATGCGATCACGGATTTCGATCTGGAAACCGCTCATGACCGACAGGGTCGTGATCAGTGCCGCCACACCCAGCGCGATGCCGAGAATGGAAGCCAGTGAAATAAAGGAGATAAAACCATTTCGGCGTTTAGCGCGCAGGTAGCGCAAGCCGATAGCTACGGGTAAGGGTTTGAACATGTGACTATGGTGCCACGGCTTCACGTGCCTGCGAAGCATCCCGCCGCATCACAGCCAGCTTGAATTCACGCCGCTCCTGCGCATTGACGAAGGCCACCACGCGCGTGGCGACTGAGCGGCCGTTTAAAAACACCAGAAAGCACAGCGGCCCGCGCCATTGGGTCTGCAATTGCCCATAGATTTCGCCGTCCAGAATGATGGGTCCGGTCGTGCCCCACTCCAGCTCCAGGCGGATGACGGGCACCAGACTTGCATGCAGTCGCCATAGGATCAGCAGCGACAAAACCACCGCAAACAGTTGCCAGCCCGTATGTGCGTCCCGCAATGCACTGCCGCTCAACGAAAGCATCAGTAACACCGCCGCAAGGGCGCAAAAAACGATTGGCAGCCGACTAGTTTGCCGACTCAGGCGGTAATCCACCAACGAGGTGGACGATGTCGGAGTAGCGCTCATCCGTGCAGGGCTCGTAACCCATGAACCATTGGAAGAGCTTATCGTCCTCGACATCTAACAGAGACAGAAACTGATCGCGCTCGGTGGCGGATGCCTGCGGCCATCGGTCCGACAGGTAGCGCTCCATGATGCGATCGAGCTCGCGCATGCCCCGCCGACATTTCCAGCGGACTTTGCGCAACAAGGCCGCCTCGTCGGCGGCCTGTGCTGAAGCTTCGGGTTGCAAATCGGTCATGATCTACCGGCTTATCTGACCGGCTTAGAGCTGGCGCTCAAGCATCAGCTTTTTGATTTCGCCGATGGCCTTGGCCGGATTCAGGCCCTTGGGGCAAGTCCGTGCGCAGTTCATGATCGTGTGGCAGCGGTACAGCTTGAACGGATCTTCGAGATCGTCCAGGCGGGCACCGGTGTCTTCATCGCGCGAGTCAATGATCCAGCGATAGGACTGCAGCAAGATGGCCGGACCGAGGTAACGGTCGCCATTCCACCAGTACGAGGGGCACGAGGTGGAGCAGCAGGCGCACAGGATGCATTCGTACAGACCGTCGAGCTTGTCGCGATCGGCCGGCGATTGCAGACGCTCACGATCGGACGGTGCCGGCGACTGCGTACGCAGCCACGGCTTGATCGATGCGTATTGGGCGTAGAAATGCGTCAGATCCGGAACCAGATCCTTGACCACTTCCATATGCGGCAACGGATAGATCGCCACATCCTTGCCCGGCACGTCTTCGATGGCGCGCACGCAGGCCAGCGTATTGGTGCCGCCAATGTTCATGGCGCAGGAGCCGCAGATGCCTTCGCGGCACGAACGACGGAAGGTCAGCGTCGGATCAATTTCATTTTTGATCTTGATCAGTGCATCGAGCACCATCGGGCCGCAGCTGTCCAGATCCAGCTCGTAGGTGTCGAGCGTGGGGTTGCGACCGTCTTCGGGGTTCCAGCGGTAAATCTTGAAAACGCGCTTGTTCTTGGCGTTCGGTGCCGGCCAGTGACGACCGGTCTCTACCTTGGAGTTCTTGGGAAGCGAAAATTCTGCCATGATCTGTTCTCTCCCCGATCAGTACTTACGTTCTTTCGGCGGAATGACGGCTACGTCGTCGGTGTTGGTGTACAAATGCACCGGACGGTAGTCAAGGTTGGTGTTGCCCTTCTCGTCGATGGAGCACAAGGTGTGCTTCATCCAGTTCTCATCATCACGTTGCGGATAATCCTCGCGGGCGTGGGCACCGCGCGATTCCTTGCGGTTTTCCGCCGAGACGATGGTCACCACGGCCTGGTCAAGCAAGTTGGCCAGTTCGAACGTTTCGATCAGATCCGAGTTCCAGATCAGCGAACGGTCGGTGGTCTGCACATCGGCAAACGAGGCGTGGATGTCCTTCATCTTGGCGACACCCTCGGCCAGCGATTCACCGGTACGGAACACGGCGGCATCGGACTGCATGGTGCGTTGCATGCGGTCACGAATGACAGCTGTCGGCGTGTTGCCGCGGGCATAACGCAGGTTGTCGAGACGATCGATCGCCTTATCAACGGATGCTTGCGGAACGGCCGGTTGCGACTTGGCCGACGTGATCGTTTCCGCGGCGCGATTGGCCACCGCACGACCGAACACCACCAGGTCGAGCAAGGAGTTGGAACCCAGACGGTTGGCACCGTGCACCGACACGCAGGCCGCTTCGCCGATGGCGTACAGACCCGGGACCACTGCATCGGGGTTGCCGTCACGCAGTTGAACGACTTCGCCGTGGTAGTTGGTCGGAATGCCGCCCATGTTGTAGTGAACCGTCGGAATCACCGGGATCGGTTGCTTTTCGACGTCAACGCCGGCAAAGATGCGGGCGCTCTCAGCGATACCCGGCAGCTTCTTGTGAATGACTTCGGGACCCAGGTGCGTCAGATCGAGCAGGATGTGATCCTTGTGCTCGCCCACGCCACGGCCTTCGCGAATTTCCATAGTCATCGAACGGCTGACCATGTCACGCGGTGCCAGATCCTTGACCGACGGTGCATAGCGCTCCATGAAGCGCTCGCCTTGGCTGTTACGCAAGATGCCGCCTTCGCCGCGCACACCCTCAGTGATCAGACAGCCGGCGCCGTAGATGCCGGTCGGGTGGAACTGCACGAACTCCATGTCCTGCAGCGCAAGACCGGCGCGCAATGCCATACCGCCGCCGTCACCCGTACAGGTATGCGCGGAGGTGGCGCTGAAGTACGCACGACCGTAGCCGCCGGTGGCCAGCACGGTGCCTTGGGCACGGAACAAGTGCAAGGTGCCATCGGACATATCCATGGCCAGCACGCCGGTGCAGGCACCGTTGTCGTCCATGATCAGGTCGAGTGCGAAATACTCAATAAAGAACTCGGCATCGTGTGCCAGCGATTGCTGATACAGCGTATGCAGGATGGCGTGACCGGTACGGTCAGCGGCAGCGCAAGTGCGTTGCGCCGGCGGGCCCTCGCCGTTACGCGTGGTCATACCACCGAACGGACGCTGATAGATTTTGCCTTCTTCGGTGCGCGAGAACGGAACGCCGTAATGTTCCAGTTCCACCACGGCCGGAATGGCCTCACGGCACATATAGGCGATGGCATCCTGGTCACCCAGCCAGTCCGAACCCTTGACGGTGTCGTAAAAGTGATACTGCCAGCTGTCTTCGCCCATGTTGGCCAGTGCAGCAGCGATACCGCCTTGAGCCGCCACGGTATGCGAACGCGTCGGGAACACCTTGGTGATACAGGCCGTCTTGAGACCTTTATGGGCCAGACCGAAAGTGGCACGCAAACCGGCACCACCGGCGCCGACCACGACCATATCAAAGACGTGTTCCTGGATGGGATACGAATTAGTTGCCACGAATTAAGCTCCGAGCGCGATGCGCAGGATGGCCGTCACGCCTGCGAGCGCAGCGACGGCACAGATGAATACGATCAGCCATTGCAGTGCAACGGCGAGTCCGTGCGTGTGCACGTAGTCCTCGACCACGACCTGCAGACCGAGTTTGGCGTGCCAGAACATGGTGATCACCAGTCCGATCAGCACCACCATGTTGAGCGGATGGCGCACGACAGCGACGGCGTTGTCGTAATCGGACGTCATGCAGAACAGCAGCAAACCGAGCGTGTACAGACCGAACAGGCCGACTGCGATCGCAGTGGCGCGCTGACGAATGAAATGACCGGTGCCCGACTTGGCACTGCCCAGACCGCGGGCACGCTTGAGGGGGTTACGCAGAGAATCAGGAGCGCGGCTCATGCGGCACCTCCGTTAGTGATAACGATCAGCCAGACGAGCACCGTCAGCACCAGGCTGCCGATCAGGCTGATCCAGCTGCTGCGCACAAACGCAGGAATGGAGTAGCCGAAGCCGGTGTCCTGCACGATGTGGCGGATACCGTTGATCAGGTGGTACGCAATGGTCCAGCTCCATGCAAACAGGAACAGGAAGCCAATCGGAGAGCGAATGCACTCCATGAACTGAGCCCAGGAGGCCGGACCGGATGCAAGATGCATGAGGCCGCAGACAAACACCAAAGCGCCTAGCACATTAAAAATGCCGGTAGCCCGATGCAGGATTGACGACACCATTTGCGCCTGCCAGCGATAGACCTGCAGGTGCGGTGACAATGGACGGTCGCGGTTTGCCATTCGCAAATCCCTTAAAATGGATCAGTAAATGGTAAACATTCCGCCCTCGCTTAACAAGTTTCTTGCATCGGACCCGTCGGACACGGTCCTGCCTTCGTATTCCGTGCTTGGCCTCAAAGGCCCTGATGCCATCGCGTTTGCGCAAGCGCAGTTCATGAATGATGTCGCCCTGCTCGATGTCATGCAATGGCAATGGAACGGCTGGTTGAACACCAAAGGCCGAGTCATTGCGCTGTTTCTGCTCCTGCGGGTTGCCGATGATGAGCTTCTGATCGTCTCTCCCGACATGCCGGCTGCCGAACTGGGACGTCGCCTCATCGGTTATGTATTGCGCAATTGTTTGCAGCTTGGTGTCTGGTCCGAGCTCGAGTGCGTGGGCCGGTTTGGCGCTTCCGCTGCCACGGATAAGCAAATTGCCGGCGATTGGACCGCGCGCCAACTCGAGCTCAATCTCTCCACTGCCCTAGTCTCGCGATCCCTGCACTTGCAGCCACGATCTGATCTGGCCGTATCGGAGAGCGCTTCGGCTTGGGCGATGGTTTCACTGTTAGGCGGGATCCCCTCGCTGAGCACCGAACAGATTGAGCGATGGACTCCCCATCAGCTGAGCATGCAGTTGCTGCAGGCGGTCTCCGTCAGGAAGGGTTGCTATCCCGGCCAGGAGATCGTGGCGCGTACGCATTTTCTCGGCAAGAACAAGCGACAGCTGACCTTATTGAATGGTGAGTCACTGACGCAGGTCGATGCCGCGACTCTTGTAAGCGTCGCACAGTTCGGGGACGACCGGGCCGGACTGGCCGTTCTGTAAGGCCTTTGGCCCCGGGGTCGAAAAAATAATTCTGCAGGTTTAACCCCATTGGCGCGGTTCATGCGTTTAGCTCATTGAACCCACTTGGAAATGCACCATGAACCTGCAAGCCAATCCCCGATTCAGTGCTATTACGGTTGCCTTCCTCACTGTCGCTATCGGCATGAGCAGCATCGACGTGAGTGCGGCCTCGCGTAAACCCGAAGTCCTCAAGGAACAAGGTGTTGTCGTCTGCCCGGACCTTTCGGCTTTGTGGCAGGACCGCGATGAGGACGACCGTTACCTGAGCGCGCCGATGCCGATTGGCATGCCGACTCCCGGACCGCCGCCGCCGTCCCCCGCTGTTCCGGTTTCCGGCGCGCGCCCCACTCCACAGGCCATCGCTGTCACTCAAGCCGCAGCCGCTTCGGCTGCTGCAACTCAGGCACAGGCTGCTCGGGCATACGCAGCCGGTCAAGTCACCAAGGCGCGCATGATTCAGCCCGGCATGCAATTGCCCGAACGCAACACCGAGAACTACGCGCACTTCAAAGACAACGCGCTGACTCGCACTGCAGACAATCCGGTCTCCACATTCTCCATTGATGTCGATACCGGCAGCTATGCCAACGTGCGCCGCATGATTTGCGGTAACGATCGCATTCCCGCCGATGCCGTTCGTGTCGAAGAGTTCCTGAACTATTTCCGTTACTCGCGCAACGAGCCGCGTGACGCCGGCAAGCCCTTCGCCATTAGTACCGAATATGCATCGGCACCGTGGAATGCAGGACGGACGCTGATGATGGTTGGCATTAAGGGCTATGCGCCGCGTGCCAGCTCGCCGCCGCCGGCCAATCTTGTGTTTCTGATTGACACGTCCGGCTCGATGAATTCGGACGACAAGCTCGATCTGGTCAAGTACAGCCTCAAAGAACTGGTCAAGAGTCTGCGTCCCGTCGATCGGGTCGCCATCGTGGCCTATGCAGGTTCGGCGGGGCTGGTCTTGCCTTCGACACCGGGCTCCAGGAAATCCACCATCATTGAAGCATTGGATCGCCTGGATGCAGGTGGCAGCACCAACGGTGGCGAAGGCTTGGAACTGGCCTATAAAGTGGCGCGCGAGAATTTCCGTAAGGGTGGCGCCAATCGCATTCTGCTGGCTACTGACGGTGACTTCAATGTCGGCGATTTCAACAGCGAAACGCTGAAGACGTATGTTGCCGGTCAGCGTAGCAGTGGCGTCGCACTGACCACCTTAGGCTTTGGCGAAGGCAACTACAACGACGAAATGGCCGAGCAACTGGCCGATGTCGGCAACGGTCGTCACGCCTACATTGATTCGCCGCTGGAAGCGCAGCGCGTAATGCGCGATGAAATGCAGTCGGTCATGCAGACGATTGCCAAGGACATGAAGATCCAGGTGGAGTTCAATCCGGCCGAAGTGGCTGAGTATCGTCTGATCGGATACGAGAACCGCGTTTTGAACGAGGCCGACTTCAGCAATGACCGTGTCGATGCAGGCGAAGTGGGCGCGGGCCAGCAAGTGACCGCAATCTACGAGCTCACACCGGTGCAATCCGGCGCAAAAGGCACTTCCGATCGCCGCTATGGCGCCGCCACACCTGCAGCTACGGCAACGGTTGGAAATGGCGAAATCGCTAACGTCTCGATCCGCTACAAGCTGCCTGACGCTGAAACCAGCACGCTAGTGTCGCAACCGGTTAAGGCCTCAGCACTGCAGAGCCCGAGCGAATCCATGCGCTTTGCCGCGGCCGTGGTGGGTTTTGCCGATCTGTTGCGCGGCGGAACCAACGTCGGCAACTGGAAATGGGCTGATGTCATCCGCACGGCAAACTCTGCAGTCGGGCGCGATACCGACGGCTCTCGCCGCCAGTTCGTGGGCCTTGCCAAGCTGGCCGACCGGCAGCAGTCCGGTACGGCAGTTGAGTCCAAGCCATGAAAGGACTACTCTCGCTTCCATGGACGGAAGTGAGCCCGGCTTGGACGATGATGCGTTGATGGCGGCCTTCGCCATGAATGATCAGGCGGCGTTTTCGAAACTGTACAGTCGGCATCGCAGCCGGCTGTACGGTTATCTGTATCGGCATGTGCACGATCGCCCGCTGTGCGATGAACTGTTTCAGGATGTCTGGCAGAAGGTCGTGCGGGCCCGTTCGGACTATCAGGCCAAGGGGCAGTTTGTGGCCTGGCTAATGCGCATTGCCCAGCACCGTCTCGAAGATCATTGGCGCTCGGTCAAGCATCGTCCCACTGCACCTGCGGATGCGCAAGATCGTCTGGACTTGCTGAGCACTACGACGACGCCCGAATCGGAACACTCCGACTTTATGCAGCGACGTGCACTGCGCATGGCACTGCAAAGTTTGCCGGCGGAGCAACGCACCGTGTTGCTGCTGCGTCTCGAACAGGAGTTGTCGCTCGAAGCGATTGCCGACATCACCGGCACTAGCCGCGAGACCGTCAAATCGCGGCTGCGTTACGGCATGGATAAACTGCGGCAGGTGCTGGTGCCATGAACAGCATGCGTCACCTACCCGAGCCGTTGTCCACTGAAGAGATGGAACTGGCTCGGCTGTTACGTTCGGCCGATTCCAGAGTAGTGCCGAGTTCGGAGTTGGATGCGCGCGTTCTCAACATTGCGCGTCAGGCCGTGAGCAAACCGCGGCGCGATCCGCGCCGGATGCACTGGTCTGCCCTCGCCGCCACCGTGGCCTTGAGCGCTGTGGTGCTGTTTCGTTATCAGGCGGTGGACAAGTTCGATCAACAGGTACTTACAACGCAGACCGCGGAATCAACGGCACCCATTGGTGCGCCTTATGATTCGCCGGCACTGCAATCGCCGGCAACTGCTACTCCTGCAATTGAACCGTCGGCGTCAACGGCACCGGCGCCAAATGCCAAGGCGCCGGAACAACCCGTTACTCAAGGTACCAAGAGTACGACTGCAGCACCGAAGGCGAAGATCGCCAAGCAAACGCCGACTGTGGACGTGATATCTGCCCCAGCACCGGCACCGGCACCAATGGCGGTCCCGGTCGCGGCACCACCTCCGCCGCCGCCCATGCCTTCGCCCGCTTCAGTCGAAGCCGGCGCCGCGCCGATGGCCGCACGCGCAGCCGCGCCTGCCGCAGTGACTGTGGTGGCTCCAAAGGAACCCAAGGAATGGCTACTCGAGATCGAGCGACTACTGAAAGCCGGTAAAACCGGTCAGGCGAAACAGGAGCTGGAACAGTTCCGTCACGAGTATCCGGACGTTCCTGTTCCCGACTCCATCACATCAGCGCTCGCGAATTAGAGTCGCTGCGTACCGGCTTCGAAGATTTCGTCTTCCGAGGGGATCACGGCAAATGCCGCACCCGCCAGCGGGGTGAAGGTATCGGCGCCGACCACGCGTGCCATCGGCACCTTGCCCAGACCGTGCTCGGCGAGCGCGGTGATCACCGCTTCGCTGATGCCGGCGCTGTGACGGCCTTCGTCCACCACCAGGATGCGTTTTGCACCGTCGAGTTGTTTCAGCATCCAAGTCGGATCGAACGGCACCAGCCAACGCAGATCGAGCACCTCGACGTTCCACTTGCGCGCCGCGCCAATACGTCGGGCAGCACGAAGACTCATCGGCACGCCATTGCCGAACGTGACAATCACCAGATCCTTGCGGTCTGATTTCGGTTTGGCACCGGCCACAAACTTGGCGTCATAGAGACGGCCCTCGCCGACTCGCATGGCTTTTTCGGGCGCAGGATAAGCGAACTGCCACAGGCCATCGCCCGGCTCCCACAGATCTTTCGTCATGTACAAGGCGATGGGTTCCAGGAACACACTGACGCGACCGTCGACCACGCCCATCGCCGTCAGAGTGCGCAGCATGGTGGCGGCATCGTCACCACGCGACGGACAGCCCACCACGAGACCCGGAATATCACGCAGTGCCGTGATCGAGTTGTCATTGTGGAAGTGGCCACCGAAGCCGCGCTGATAGCCTAGGCCCGCAACGCGAACCACCATCGGATTGGCGTATTGGTTATTGCTGAAGAACTGCAACGAGGCCGCTTCGCCACGCAGCTGATCCAGCGCATTGTGCAGATAGGCCAGGTATTGAATCTCAGGGATCGGCAGCATGCCGACATTGGCAAAACCCTGCGCCATGCCGAGAATCATGGTTTCATCGAGCAGCGTGTTGAACACGCGGCGTGCACCGAATGCTTTATGCAGATTCTTGGTGACGGTATAGACGCCGCCCTTCTGCGCGACGTCTTCGCCGAACAGAACGGTTTGCGGATACTTCGCCATCACATCGTGCAGCGCCTGATTAATGGCGATGGCCAGATGGCGAGCTGGCTGTTGTTCCGGCAGTTTGGATTCACCACCGAAGACCTCAAGACGACGCCTCGCGTAGTCGGCGCGTCGTGCCTCGGCCATCACCTTGGCCGGCGAATACGGTGCCAGAGGCTTGATGATGTCCTTGAGTTTGCTCAGCTTCGGACGCTTGTCAGCATCTTCTGCCGCAGCAAAACAGCGTGCTCGGACGTCTTCGTACCAGGCTTCGAGTTCCGCCGAAGATTTCAGTCCGTGCTGCAGAATCAGGGCCGCGGAGCGCAGCAGCGGATCCGTGGCTTCGACGTTGCAGAGTTCCTCGATCGAGCGCCATTCGATTTCGAAATCGGTACCGGCATGACCCATGATGCGCGTGGTACGCAAATGCAGGAACGTCGGACGACGCGTCTTGCGGCAATGTTCAACCGCTGCCTGCACATCGGCAAAACCCTGCTCCAGATCGAGACCGTCCGCGTAGCGGTAATCCAGTCCCGGCATGTTGGCGAAACGCTTAGCGATCCAACCCTCAGGAGTTTTTACGCTGATGCCGATGCCATTGTCCTCGCAGACAAACAGTACAGGTGCCGGCAGCCCTTGATGCGCGGTCCATGCCGCGGCATTGAATGCGGTTTGTGCCGTGGCGTGATTGGCCGAGGCGTCACCGAACGAACAGATGGTGATGCTGTCATCCGGCACCGGCAATGTGTGACCGACGCGACGCGCGGACTCCATCGCAACAGCGGTACCCAAGGCCTTTGGCAAATGCGAGGCAATTGTCGAAGTCTGCGGCAATACCCATAGCGGCTTGCTACCCCACACTTTATGACGACCGCCCGATGCCGGATCTTCGGAGCTGGCTGCAAACGACAGCGCCGAATCCATGATCGGATCCATATCCGGCAACTTGCGAAACCGTTCGGCCATAAACGCACCGCTGCGGTAATGCAGGAAGGCCATGTCGGTATGTCGCGTGGCGCGTGCCACCATGGCATTGCCTTCGTGACCGCTCGAACCGATGGTGTAAAACACCTTGTTCTGTACACGCAGGACGCGAGCCATCAGATCGAGATGGCGCGAGACGAGTTGCGACTCAAACAGTTCCAGCAAATCGTTATCGCTGAGTGCATCGCGATTGGCAACGCCGTTCGCAGCCGGTTGACACGCACGCACAAACTCCAGCCAGTTGTCGTCGCAAATCTGGGCGCGGTTCAGCCCTTTCATGCGGGCAGGAATGGGCGAAGGAACGGCGTTAAACATTAGGGACTCAACAGTTGAAGATAGGATTGACGATGCTGCGACCATTCCTGCGCGGACTGGGCCCAGACACCGACATGAACACCGCTACCGGCAGGCGCCAGCTCGACATCGCGCACGAAACGCGAACCCAGCCGCTCTGCCAGCCGAATCGACGGCGCATTGTCGTGATGAATGGTGTGTATGAGTTCGGTCCAGCCTAAAACGTCGCAGGCATAGTCCATCGCAGCGACGGCCGCTTCGAAGGCATAACCGCGGCCGAAGAAACGCGGGCGGATTGCCCAACCGATCTCCGTGCCTTGCCATTCAATCGGATGCCAAGGACCGCAATGTCCGACCAGTTCACCGGTGGCGCGTTCGACGATGGAAAACATGCCGAAACCCTGCACAGCCCACGCACCCGGCATCACCAGAAAACGACGCCACGATGCAGGACGATTGAGATGACCGCCGATATAGCGTGCCGTCTCTTCGTCCCCGTAGATTTCGTGCATGGGCTCGAAGTCCTGCAACTGCGGCAGGCGCAGAGTCAGACGCGAGGTTTCGATGACCGGATTGCCGTGCGCGGCGTTCACGGCTGCACTCAGAACGCGTTGATGCCGGTCAGTTCGCGGCCGATCACCAGCTGATGCACGGTTTCCGTACCTTCGTACGTGATTACCGATTCCAGATTCAAGGCGTGGCGAATGGCGTGATGCTCAGTGGTAATACCGGCACCGCCCAGCAGATCGCGGCATTCGCGTGCAATGTCGATGGCCATGCGGCAGTTGTTCCACTTGGCCAGTGAGACGTGTTGCGGCACCATCTTGCCCTCGTCTTTCAGGCGACCCAGACGCAGCGCGAGCAACTGGGCCAACGTGATGCGACGGGCCATTTCGGCCATCTTGATTTGTGCGCTCTGCGTTGCGGCCACCGGACGATCAAACAGGATGCGTTCCTTGGTGTAAGCCAGCACTTCCTGCAGGCAGGCGATGGCAGAACCGATCGGACCCCACGAAATGCCGTAGCGCGCTTGCGTCAGACAGCCCAACGGTCCCTTCAGACCCTTGACGTTCGGCAGACGGTTGGCATCCGGCACGCGGACGTTATCAAAGAACAACGCGCCCGTCACCGAAGCACGCAGCGACATCTTGTGCTTGATTTCCTGCGTCGAGAAGCCGTCCATGCCCTTTTCAACGACAAAGCCCTGAATGCCTTCGTCGGTTTGTGCCCAGACGATGGCAATGTCGGCAATCGTGGCATTGGTGATCCACATCTTGGAGCCGTTGAGAACCCAATGGTCACCATCTTTGACGGCGCGGGTCTTCATGTTGGCCGGATCGGAACCGCCATGCGGTTCGGTCAGACCGAAACAGCCGATGGTCTGGCCTTGTGCCATCGACGGCAGCCAGCGCATGCGCTGTTCTCCGGAGCCGTAGGCATAAATCGGATACATACACAGCGACGACTGCACCGAAACAAACGAGCGCAAACCGCTATCGCCACGTTCCAGTTCCTGGCAGATCAGACCGTATTGCACCGAACTCAGTTCGGCGCAGCCGTACTTGGCCGGCAAGGAGCTGCCGAGCAGACCCAACTCCGCCACTTCCGGGATCCATTCGACCGGGAATCGGCCTTCGTCGAAGGCATTGCCAATGACCGGAATCACCCGCGTGTCGACAAACCGTGCAACGGCCTCGCGGACGGCGTTTTCCTCTTCGG
Organism: uncultured Lysobacteraceae bacterium; assembly: GCA_936911875.1. Lineage (GTDB taxonomy): Bacteria > Pseudomonadota > Gammaproteobacteria > Xanthomonadales > Xanthomonadaceae > Aquilutibacter. The sequence continues at coordinate 25,969 of CAKZGB010000006.1, read as the reverse complement.
AAAGCATGGATTGGATGTCGTACAGATCAAGCGGATTCAGGGACATGGAACAGAAGGCTCATAGCAGCTGGATGTTGCCCAATTGTATACGAATGCATAGCCCGCCAAAAAAGAAGGGCCACCTGTGCAGGTAGCCCTTCCCCGGTCGCGCCGGATGGTATTGGCGGATTACAGCGAGACGACGCCGTTGCTCATCGGCAGGCGCGAGCCCTTCGGACGCGAGTTCATGCGGATGGTGCCATGCGAACCTTCGGGTTCGCGGTAGCTGACCAGATATCCGACCGTTTTGCTGGTCGGAGTGCGGTCGGTCACGGTGTGACACTGACGCTCGGTGGTCGAATACGTGCGGCCGCCGACATGGTTGCGATCGACACGGTTGCCGATATAACCACCGGCGATCGCACCGGCCGCCGTTGCAGTCTTGCGACCATCGCCGCCACCCACCTGGTTACCGACCAGACCACCGATCAGTGCACCGGCCACGGTACCGCCGACGTTGCCATCACGTTCCGGTGCGCGATGTTGCACGGTCACGTTTTCACAGACTTCGCGCGGCTTGCTCTGCGCGACGGCCTTGGTGATCGGCTCTACATCCGTAATCGTGGCGTACTGCTTTTGCGGAGTTGCAGGCTTGGCCGCAGCCGCCAAGGCAATCGGAGCGGCCGCTACTGCAGCACTCGACGTAGCAGCCGGAGCCAGCGTCATCGGCTCAGCGGCAGGTCGGATAAATTCCGAACCCGTCGAATTGCTGCCGGCGTCCACTGTCATCGGCATGATGACCTGGGGTTGCTCAGCGGCGCCTGCATTTTGGCTGAAATTGATCGAGTTGTAGGCTGCATATGCCACACCACCCATGACGGCGATGCCCAAAGCGGCGGCAAGTAGTGTCTTGTTGTTCATGGCTGTGGTCCTCTTTCCAGATCCATGTCGCCATTGAAGCATTTGCAACCTTAATCGCAGCCCGCAAAACCATGAATCGCGCTTGTAAAGTCGAATAAAACCGCCCATTGTTAGGGCATTGGTTCATCTTTCGAGGGCTTCTCCATGCGTACACCTATTGCCGCCTTGCTGTTGCGATTTCTTGGCCGCCTAAAGTTTCCGACTCTGTTCAAACTAACGGCCGCCTTCTTTTTGCTGGACTTGTTCATTCCGGACCTGGTGCCGTTTGCAGACGAGTTACTGCTGGGCCTGGCCGCGCTTCTTTTCAGCCAATGGCGCAAGCCCAAAGATGAAGTGGCGACGACCGACAGCCGCGTCATCGATCACAAAACCCGCCGCTAATCTCGCAACTCCGTGGTCTCGCTGTTTGACAGCCATGCGCATCTGGACGCCGATACGTTTGACGCCGATCGCACCGCGGTGCTGCAACGCGCTGCCGATGCCGGGATCCATGAGCAACTGATCCCGGCGATTAACGCCGACAACTGGCAAGCCGTAGCGGATTTGTGCGCCTCTACGAAGGGCCTGCATGCCGCCTACGGCTACCACCCCATGTACTTGCCCGCGCCCGAGCCGGAGTGCATCCGCGCATTACAGGAATGGCTCGATGCGCATCCCGACACCGTCGCCATTGGCGAATGCGGTCTCGATTTCTATATCGAAGATTTCGACAGAGCACAGCAGCAATGGTTTCTGGATGCGCAATTGCGCATGGCCCGCGATCTTGAATTGCCGGTGATTTTGCATGCGCGCCGCGCTGTTGACGATGTGATGGCGGCGATACGCCGCTTCGGGCCTTTACGCGGGATTGTGCACAGTTATCCGGGCAGCCTCGATCAGGCCAAGCGCCTGTTTGATATGGGCTTTCTTTTGGGCATCGGTGGCCCGGTCACCTACGAGCGTGCCCAACGCTTGCGCGCAGTGGTCACGCAGATGCCGCTAGAGGCCCTGGTGCTCGAAACCGACGCGCCCGATCAGCCGACCGCAGCACGGCGCGGGCAACGGAACGAACCGGCCTTCATGTCGGATGTTGCAAATACGGTCGCGGACTTGCGTGGCATTTCTGTAGAAGAAGTTGCCACCGCGACGACCGCTAACATGCACCGTTTATTGCGGATCTGACGACGGTTTGTCGCGTTGCTTTAGCAGCAACTCAATCGTTTTGGCACAGGCAGCAAACGCAAAGGTGCCGGTGATGTGTGTAGCCGAACCCAAGCCGCCGCCGCAATCAATATTGAGCGCGGCCTCACCCGTGACGTTGGGACGAATCCCGCATACGGTGCCATCGGCCTGGGGATACTGCACGTTCTCCAGCGAATACACGGCATAAACGCCAAAGTAGCGCGAACGGTTGCGCGGAAAATTAAACTCCTCGCGCAGCTTGCGGCGAATGAGCGCCAGCATTGCATCCTGCTCAGTCTTGGACAGATCGCGAATGCGCACCTGCGTCGGATCGGTACGTCCACCGGCCGCACCCACCATTACAAAGGGTTGCTTGCGGCGTCTGCACCATGCAGCCATTTCGACTTTGACGCGAAACGCATCGCACGCATCGATCACCACATCGTAATTGTGATCGAGAATTTCGGACATGTTAGAAGGCGTCAGAAACGTCTCCTGCACTGACACATCAATATGCGGATTAATTGCGCGCATGCGTTCGGCCATCAGCTGCGCCTTCGAACGGCCAAAGTTGGGCGCGAGAGCCGGCAGTTGACGATTGGTATTGGAAACGCAGACCTCGTCGGCATCGACCAAGGTGATGTGGCCAATGCCGGTACGCGCTAACGATTCGGCAATCCAGGTACCGACGCCGCCAATGCCAATGACGATGACTCTGCGGCCGCGGAAAAATTCCACGGCACCGCGACCGTATAAGCGGTCAATTCCGGCAAAGCGGTCAATCCAGTCCTGTGCATTCGATTCGGGCATGCGCTATTTTAACGTTCTATGCCGTCTGTCGAGATGCAGGGCGGCCATGTTACATTGATGCGGAACTGCCCACGGAGGATTGCAATGAACGATGTCGCACCTAACGCCAAGAAAGGCTCCAGTGCCTTTGGCCGCTATTTCTTTGTCATGCTACTGGGCCTGGTGATCGGTGCCTTCGGTGCGGTGTACGCGCTCAATGCGCTTAGCAGCAATCCGCAAACGCAGTTCCAGCAAGGTTCCATGCACGTAATGGGCTGGAACATGGGCCAACTCAAGCAAAATGTCGCTGCCGCCAAGTGCAGTGCATCCGACAGCATTCCGCGTATTCAGGCCATCAACGTGATGGCTCGCGATCTGGAATCGGCCTTCCCTAAATATGCGGACGATGCTGCCTTTGTGAAGGCCGCAACGGATCTGCGCACCTCTTCTAACAATGCACTGATGGCTGCACCGCAAACGTGTGATGGCGTCAATCAGGCCATGCGCAACATCGGTCTCTCGTGCGAGGGTTGCCACTCCAAGTTCAAGGACTGAGCCCTTAAGGACTAAATGCGATATCGGCCGGAACCCAAAAGGTTTCGGCCATAAAAAAACCCGGCGACATGCGCCGGGTTTCTTTTGTGCCCGATAGGTCGGACACTCTTACAAAACGATTTAGACCGGTTGGACTGCGTCGGCTTGCAAACCTTTTTGGCCATCAACCACCGTGAAGGTGACCTTTTGGCCTTCCTTCAGGCTCTTGAAACCATTGGTTTCAATGGCGCGGAAATGCACAAACACATCTTCGCCATTTTCACGGCTGATAAAGCCGAAGCCCTTGGCATCGTTGAACCACTTGACGGTTCCGGTTTCGCGGGTGGACATAAACTTGTTGCTCCATGAAGCGTTAATAAAATCGCCAAGCCAACTCAGGATGAATTGGCCACGACGGCTGACTTGCATGGAGGAAGCGAGATCTAACACACCCGGCCAGGCCGGTGTTCAGGCCACGGTTCACAGTGACCCAAGCAAAAACAGCAGTCTCACATTAACCGCAGCCAAATTAATTTGCAATCGTCTGCAACGCCTTTATCATGCAGGGAGGCATCTGTAGTTCTCATTTGCCAACTTGGTCACAGATTTTAACGCCAAATCCCATTAAATACGGCCAGATTATTGGCCAAATCCCGGAGCCCCATGGACACTTCCACCCTTTTATACCTGATTGCCGCCGTTTTGGTCCTGGTCGGACTGGCCGGAATCGTGCTCCCGGCCCTGCCCGGTTTACCGATTATGTTCGTCGGCATGGTCGTTGCGGCATGGGCTGACGACTTTCAGCGCGTCAGTATTCTGACGCTGGTACTACTCGGCATTCTGACTGTGCTGAGCTTCGGGATTGATTTCATGGCGGCATCAATGGGCGCCAAACGCGTGGGGGCCAGCAAGCTCGCGATCATCGGTGCCGTGGTCGGCACTTTGGTCGGTGTGCTGGCCGCCGGCCCAATCGGTGTATTCATCGGTCCGTTTGCAGGCGCGCTACTCGGTGAACTGATCAATCGACGCGACTTGAAACAGGCGACCAAAGTTGGCGTCGGTACAACCTTCGGGATCATTTTAGGCGTTGTGCTCAAACTCGGGCTGGCGTTTGCCATGCTCGGTCTGTTTGCACTGGCCTGGTTCACCGGCAATTCGCTGGTGGAGACCGGCCTTTCGATGCTGCAATAAACCCTTAGGCGCGAAGGCGACTCAGACGCCTTCGACCACCACCGGAATTCCGGCAATACGGGCCTGCCATTCGCGCGGGCCCGTTGTGTGTACGGAGGTGCCCTGCGAATCGACGGCGACGGTCACCGGCATGTCTTTGACCTCGAACTCGTAGATCGCTTCCATGCCCAGGTCCTCGAACGCGATAACCTTGGCGGCCTTGATGGCCTTGGAGACCAGATATGCAGCGCCACCAACGGCCATCAGATACGCCGAGCGATGCTTGCGAATTGCTTCGATGGCAATGGGGCCACGTTCGGCCTTACCGACCATGCCGAGCAAACCGGTCTGATCGAGAATCTGCGGCGTGAACTTGTCCATGCGTGTTGCAGTAGTAGGACCGGCCGGGCCGACGACCTCTTCGCGCACGGGATCCACCGGACCGACGTAATAAATAAAGCGTCCGCACAGATCAACCGGCAAGGTCTCGCCCTTGTTGAGCATATCGACCATGCGCTTATGCGCCGCATCGCGACCGGTCAGCAGCTTGCCGTTGAGCAGCAGTACATCACCGGGTTTCCAGCTGGCGACGTCATCTTGCGTGACGGTATCCAAATCCACGCGACGACCCTTAGAGGTGTCGTAGGTCAGACGCGGCCAATGTTCGAGCGAAGGCGGATCGAGCATGACCGGACCGCTGCCATCGAGAGTGAAATGCGCGTGGCGCGTAGCGGCGCAGTTCGGAATCAGTGCCACCGGCAAGTTGGCAGCATGAGTGGGATAGTCCTTGACCTTGATGTCGAGCACCGTGGTCAGACCACCCAGACCTTGTGCGCCGATACCCAGTGCATTGACCTTTTCGTACAGCTCCAGTCGCAACTCTTCGGCACGGTTGGATGCGCCGCGTGCCTTGAGGTCGTTGATGTCGATCGGTTCCATCAGCGATTCTTTGGCGAGCAGCATGGCCTTTTCTGCAGTCCCGCCAATACCGATACCCAACATGCCCGGCGGACACCAACCGGCACCCATGGTCGGCACGGTCTTTAACACCCAATCGACAATGGAGTCCGACGGATTGAGCATGGCAAACTTGGACTTGGCTTCGGAACCGCCGCCCTTGGCCGCGACGATCACTTCAACCGTGTTGCCCAGAACGACTTTGACGTTGACCACGGCTGGCGTGTTATCGCGCGTGTTCTGACGCTTGCCGGCCGGATCGGCCAGTACCGATGCACGCAGCGTGTTGTCCGGATCCATATAGGCGCGGCGAACGCCTTCGTTGACCATATCCTCGACGCTCATGGTGGCGTCATCCCAACGCACGCTCATGCCGATTTCAAGAAACACGGTGACGATGCCGGTGTCCTGACACAGCGGACGATGGCCCTCGGCCGCCATGCGCGAGTTGATCAGGATCTGCGCCATGGCGTCTTTAGCCGCCGGCGATTCCTCTTTCTCGTAAGCCGCCGCCAGGTTCGTAATGTAATCGACCGGGTGGTAATACGAGATGTACTGCAGGGCGTCGGCCACCGACTGAATCAGGTCAGCCTGGCGGATGGAAACGGGCGCAAAATCAGCGGGATTGGCAGAAGCGTTGCTGGCAGTCATGAGTCAAGGCTTTCGGTGAAATCAGCCCTCCATTTTACACCCGCGCCGCGCCATGACTGCCTTCGAACGATGGCATTGGTACAATAGACCGTCCTGAATTTGAACCGCTTTGGAGCTCCACCCGCCCATGTCCGCTGCATTTGGAACTGCCACCGTCACCGGCGTCCACCATTGGACTGATGCCTATTTCAGCTTTACGACCACCCGCGATCCGGGTTTTCGTTTTGAAAACGGCCAGTTCGTGATGATCGGTCTTGAGGTCGAAGGCCGCCCGCTGATGCGCGCATACTCCATCGCCAGCGCCAACTGGGAGGAGCACATGGAGTTCTTCTCGATCAAAGTCGACAATGGCCCGCTGACCTCGCGTCTGCAGCACATCAACGTCGGCGACAAGATCCTGATCGGCAAAAAGCCCACCGGCACCCTGCTCCTGCACGATCTGCATCCGGGCCGTAATTTGTATCTGTTGGGCACCGGCACCGGTTTTGCGCCGTGGCTGTCGATCATCAAAGATCCCGAAGCCTACGAGCGTTACGAGAACATCGTGCTGTGCCATGGCGTTCGCAATGAGACCGACCTGTGCTATCGCGACTACGTCACCCGCGTGTTGCCCGAGCATGAATTCCTCGGCGAAATGGTGCGCGAGAAACTCAAGTACTTCCCGGCCGTGACCCGTCATGATTTTGAGGTCGAAGGCATTTCCCACCGCGGACGCCTGACCGAGCTGATGGGCAATGGCCAAATGATGGCCGCCCTGGGCTTGGATCCGCTCGATGCTGAGCACGATCGCGCCATGGTCTGCGGCTCCCCGCAAATGCTGGCCGATTTCCGTGAATTGCTGGATAGCCGCGGCTTTACGGCGGCTCCGCGCATCGGCACCCCGGGTCAATACGTGTTTGAACGTGCCTTCGTCGAAAAATAAACGATAACCGACCCCTGACTTTTGTCAGGGGCCTTCGGCACCCTGCCTGCGCTACGCTAGTGCATTCACTAGAAACCGCAAGGACAAGCCGGAATATGAAAAAGACCCTGGTCGTCGCCCTCGCCCTGGCATTGGGCACTACAACGGCGTTCGCAGCCGACGCTGCAACTCGCAAGTCCTCCAAGTCGGCATCCGCCGCCAAACCCGCTAAGGCCGTGAACAGCATTTTCAATTCCGACAGCCCGCTTCCCCTGCACTATCCGCAATTCGACAAGATCAAGGACTCCGATTTCGGTCCGGGCTTTGATCTGGGCATGGCACAACAACTGAAAGAAGTGGATGCCATCGTCAATAACAAGGCGGCTCCGACGTTTGAAAACACCATCGTCGCGATGGAAAAATCGGGCCGCACTCTGAACCGTACGGCCTCGGTGTTTTTCAACCTGCAAGGCACGGATACCAACCCGGAGCGTGACAAGATCGATGAGACCTACGCTCCTAAGTTTGCCGCGCATGATGACAAGATCTCGCTGAACCCGAAGCTGTTCAAGCGCATCGAGACGGTTTACAACGCCCGCAACAACTCGGGTCTCAATCCGGAACAGATCCGTCTGGTTGAACGTTATTACGAAAACTTTGTCCGTTCGGGCGCCAAGCTGAGCGCCGCCGATCAGGCCAAGATCAAAGCCATCAACGGTCAACTGGCTGACTTGGGCACCAAGTTCTCGCAGAACGTGCTGAAGGAAGTGAATGATTCAGCCGTCGTCGTCGACACCGCCGAAGAACTCAAAGGCCTGAGCGATGACGAGATCAAGGCTGCAGCGAAAGCTGCCGAGGACAAGGGTCTCAAGGGCAAGTACCTGGTCAAGCTGCTGAACACCACCGGTCAACCGCCGCTGACCAACCTTGAAAATCGCGCTTTGCGCGAACGCATCTTCAAGGCTTCGGTGGCTCGCGGTTCGCGCGGCAATGCCTTCGACAACACCGGCATCATTGCTCAAGTGACCAAGCTGCGTGCCGAGCGCGCTGCCCTGCTCGGTTTCCCGACCTATGCCGATTACGCGCTGCAGAACCAAACCGCTAAGACGCCGCAAGCCGTCAACGACATGCTGAATCAGCTGGTCGGTCCGGCCGTCGCTAACGCACGTAAAGAAGGCGAAGATCTGCAAGCCATGATCGACGCCGAGCAAAAGGCCAAGGGCCAGCCGACGTTTGCGCTGGAACCGTGGGATTGGGCGTATTACACCGAGAAGGTGCGTCAGGCCAAGTACAACTTCGACGAAACGCAGCTCAAGCCGTACTTTGAAATGAAGAACGTGCTTGAAAACGGCGTGTTCTATGCAGCGAACCAGGAGTTCGGTCTGACCTTTAAGGAACGTACCGACCTGCCGAAGTATCATCCGGACACTTGGATCTACGACGTCTTTGATAAGGACGGCTCGCAACTGGCCATCTTTATCTTTGACCCGTATGCACGCGCCTCCAAGCGCGGTGGCGCCTGGATGAACTCGTATGTGGATCAAAGCGCGCTGACCGGTTTCAAGCCGGTGGTTGCCAACCATCTCAACATCCAAAAGTCCGAAGGCAATGCTCCGACCCTGATGACCTGGGACGAAGTGACCACGACCTTCCACGAGTTCGGCCACGCACTGCACGGCATGTTCTCCAACGTGACCTACCCGACGTTCTCGGGCACCAGCGTGCCGCGTGACTTTGTCGAGTTCCCGTCGCAAGTCAACGAAATGTGGGCCGACTGGCCGGAAATCCTGGCCAACTACGCCAAGCACTACCAAACCGGCGCTGCAATGCCGAAGGAGCTGCTGGACAAGGTGCTGGCCTCGAGCAAGTTCAACCAAGGCTTTACCACGACCGAGTACCTGGGCGCCGCCATGCTCGACCAGAGCTGGCACCAACGTGCGGCCAAGGATCTGCCGGATGCCAAGGGCGTGGTCGCGTTTGAAAACGCAGCGCTCAAGGCCAATGGCACGGACTACACAGCCGTCCCGCCGCGCTACAAGACGCCTTACTTCAGCCACATCATGGGCGGCTATGCAGCCGGTTACTACGCCTACATCTGGTCTGAAGTCCTGGATGCCGGCACGGTCAAGTGGTTCAAGGACAACGGCGGTCTGAGCCAAGCGAACGGCCAACGCTTCCGCGATGCACTGCTGTCGCGCGGCGGTTCCAAGGATGCGGTGCAGCTGTACCGTGACTTCACCGGTCAGGATCCGAACATCCAGCCGCTGCTGGAACGTCGCGGTCTGACCACCGAAGGCAGCACCGACGCCGGCAAGTAATCTGCCGCAGTCGCTTTGCTACACTGGCCACTCCCTCACCGGAGTGGCCTTTTTTATGGACCGCAAAGCCATCGTCAAGGATTTCATTACGCGTTGCGCGATAGGCGACAGCCAAGCCGCATTTGCCGACTACGTCGCTAGCGGTTTTGTGCATCACAACCCCTGGTTTGCGCCCGATGCAGACTCGCTGGCGATAGCGATGCATCAGGCCGCACTGCAGTTCCCGCAGACGCAGATCAAAGTGCTACGGATTCTGGAAGATGGCGACACTTTAATGACGCACAGTCGCGTGCAGCATGCGCCGAGCTCGGCGCCCTACGCCTGCGCGCATATCTATCGCTTTGAGGGCGACCGGATTATCGAGCTGTGGGATGTGGCGATGGAAGTGCCTTCGGACGCGGTCAATACCGCCGGGGCGTTTTAACGTCCGTTGCTAATCAGGTGCACGCCATGCGTGCCCAAACTGTCATTTAGTAGCGAGCAGTTCGCGATAAGCGGGCGCGATAAAACTGCGCAACTGCGACGCCGGGATGGCGATCTTTCGCACAGCGTCATCGGCATTGTCAGCAGCCGACTGCAAATACACAAAATGCATCTCGCGGATTTTGCCCTGGCCATCCAAGGTCGGCTCCATGCCTGCAAAGGTGCCGTTGGCGCCCTTGGATTGCAGTGCATTGGTCAGCGCCTTGCCGGGAAACAGTTGTGCCTGGCTGAGTACCTGTTGCGTGTGCGGCACGTATACCCACCGTTGCACGATGGGCGTGGCAGCGCCCTTGCCGGTAAAGGCACTGCCGTTGGCAGCCACGGCAGCCAGACCCGGCGCATTGGCCACGCTGACCATATACAGACTCAAAGTCGGACGTTGCGCCGCATCGCTCACGGCAGCCGGATTGGCACCTAGCGCCGTCTTGAATGCCGCCGTCTGCTGATCGGCAAACGCTGTGACCTGCTTGGCCAGCGGTTCAAACTGGCCCACCGCCGCATCGTAACTGATGGCGACGTTATAGGCGGGTGTGATTTCTGCGAAGTCTTTCAGCTGCACCGCGATCGGCGGCAACTTGGTCAGCGGAGCCTTGCTTGCTGTGGCCGCTCCGGCTTGCGCCGCATCCTGCTTGCCGCAGCCGATTAAGGCCACCGACAGGAGACCTACTACCACCACCGGAATGAACGCAACTTTCAAGAGTCAGACTCCACAATCAGTAACGGACTTACTTTACCATTCCGTCCGCGACGGAATCAGACCCTGCAACTCGGCATCGGTCAGATTGCGCCATTGGCCAAGTTTCAGATGGCCCAGTTTGACGTTGCCGATCCGCACGCGCACCAGCTTTTTGACGCGATAGCCAAAATGCGCGGCCATCAAACGGATCTGACGGTTCAAGCCCTGCACCAGCACAATGCGAAACCCGACCGGACCGATCTTGCCCGTCTTGCATGGCAATGTCGTTTGGCCGTGGATCGGCACACCCTTGGCCATGCCACGCAGGAATGCATCGGTCACGGTGTTATTGACTGCGACCAGATACTCTTTTTCCAGCTTGTTTTCGGCCCGCAGAATTTCGTTGACGATGTCGCCATTGCTGGTGAGCAGGATCAGGCCTTCGCTGTCTTTATCCAATCGGCCGATCGGAAAGATGCGCTTGTCGTGGCCGACAAAGTCGACGATGTTGCCCTTGACTGCCGAATCGGTGGTACAGGTGATGCCGATTGGCTTGTGCAAGGCAATGTACACGTGCCGGCGCTGGCCCTTGATGCGCGCACGCGGCATCAGCCGCTGCCCGTCAATCAGGATCAGGTCGGACTCGGTGACTTCGGTGCCGATACCGGCGCGCTGTCCATTGACGGTGACACGACCGTCAGCAATCAGGCGATCAGCCTCACGGCGCGAGCAATGCCCGGTACCCGCGATGAACTTATTCAGTCGGACCGGTTCGGTACCGGGGTCTTGGGTGTCGCTCAATCAGATCACCAGGTCGTTGTAGTCGGGGTGTTTGCCAACCCAGGCCTCGGCATAGGTGCAATCCGGAGACACTTTCAGATCGGCGCTGCGGGCATGTTCGAACGCTGCCTTGACCAGCTGCCCGGCAATGCCGCGACCACCGATCTCCGAAGGGACTCCCGTATGCGTGATGTGCAGGACGCCACCGAGTTCGGTGTAATTCAATTCCGCCTCGATGCCTTCGACAATAGTTACGAAGCGTGATTCCTGCGGACGATGTTCAATGGTATTCATTCGATTTCTCCCGAGCTGAATCTATGATCTTAAGGGTTCAGCAGCTTGCCGAGGAAATTTCCGACCAGACCGGGCTCAAGCAGCAGCATGAACAGGACGCCGTACAAGGCACCCGCCAAGTGGGCATTGTGATTGACGTTGTCGCCCTGCTGGCGGTCGCGCCAGACGGAGTAGCCAATGAACAGCGCCGCATAAATGATGGCCGGCACCGGGATGAAGAATACAAAGATCAGTGACCACGGATTGACCAGCGCAAACACCATCGTCATGGCCGACACCGCGCCCGAAGCCCCCAAGCTCATGTAGTTGGCCTGATTCTTGTGCTTGAGATAGGTCGGCACCATCGCGACGACGATGGCACTCAGATAGAACAGCAGAAAGCCGATCGCGCCGAGTCGATCACTGACAATTCGCTCCACAAACTGTCCGAAGAAGAACAGCGTGATCATGTTGAACGCGAGATGCGAGAAGTCGGCGTGGACAAAACCGTGAGTGACGAATCGGTCCCACTGGTGATTACGACGGATGGCATGGACCCAGAACACCAGGCGGTCCATCAGACGGGAGTTTTTCATTGCCAGGACCGAAACAAGAACGGTGACGGCAATGATCAGTAAGGTCATCATGAAATGGCGCAGCCTCTAAGAGTCAGTCGTTGCAAATACAGTTTATTCAAGCTCAGTCCATCGTGCATAGGCTGCATCCAGCTCGCCCTGCGCGGTTTCCAGCGTCTCACTGACGCCGCGCAATGCGGCAGGATCGCCGAAAATCGCCGGATCCGACAGCTGCGCAGTCAGTTCAGCAATTTGCTGCTCCAACGTATCAATGCGCAACGGCAATTGCTCCAGCTCGCGCTGTTCTTTGTAGCTCAGCTTGCGCTTGGGCGTGTCGTTGACCGCGTTCGTTGCAACCGCTGCGGTAGCTTGTGGCTTGCTCGCCGCGGCCATTGCGGCGTCTTCGCGTGCCTTGGCCTGGCGTTCCCAATCTTCGTAGCCACCGACGACCTCTGTGATCTGGCCATTGCCTTCGAACACCCACAACTGGGTGGTGACGTTGTCGAGAAATTCACGGTCATGGCTGACCAGCAACAGCGTGCCCGAGTAATCGGCCAGCAGCTCTTCGAGCAGTTCCAGCGTTTCGACATCAAGATCGTTGGTGGGTTCGTCCATCACCAGCAGGTTCGAAGGCTGGGCGAACAACTTGGCGAGCAACAGTCGATTGCGCTCCCCGCCCGACAGCGCGGAGATCGGTGCACGTGCACGTTCGGGACTGAACAGGAACTCCTGCAGATAACCGATCGGATGTTTGCGTGCGCCGTTGATCTCGACGTAGTCGCGACCTTCTGCCACGTTTTCAAGTGCGTTCCAGTCCTCTCGCAGGATGGAACGATACTGATCGAAATACGCGACCTGTAGCTGCGTGCCGATGGTGATCTGACCCTGATCAGGCTGCATCTGACCCAGCAGTAGTTTAATCAGTGTGGATTTGCCGGTGCCGTTGGGACCGACCAGACCGATGCGATCGCCACGCAACACCGTGGCACTGAAATCGCGGATCAGGCAACGATCGCCAAAACCGTGCGTGACGTCCTCGAGCAGAAAGACGCGCTTGCCGGATCCCTGCGCGCTGGAAATTTCCATTCGCACATTGCCCTGCGCGTTGCGGCGCTGGCTGCGTTCCTCGCGCATGGCTTTCAGGCGGCGGACACGGCCTTCGTCACGGGTGCGGCGGGCCTTGATGCCTTGGCGGATCCAGACTTCTTCCTGTGCGAGCAGTTTGTCGAAACGTGCCTGTTCCTGCGCCTGTGCATGCATGCGCTCGTCGCGACGACGTAGAAAGTTAGCGTAATCGCCGGGCCATGAGGTCAGTTCACCGCGGTCGATCTCGACAATGCGTGTAGCCAATGAACGCAGGAAGCGTCGATCGTGGGTGATAAAGACTGTGGCACCCGGCCAGTTCAGCAGAAACTTTTCGAGCCATTGAATCGATTCGAGATCCAAATGGTTGGTGGGCTCATCGAGCAACAGCACATCGGGATTTTGCACCAGTGCACGGGCCAGACCGACGCGACGTTTCATACCGCCCGACAGCGATTGCATGTCGAGTTCGCCATCGAGTTCCACACGTTGCAGTGCCTGTTCGACGCGGCGTTCCAGTTCCCAGCCGCCGAGCTCTTCGATTTGTGTCTGTAGCGAAGCCATCTCCGTCAGGTCCGGATCGGCAGCGTGACTGACATCGTGCCAACGCGCCAGCAGACTGCCGACATCGCCAAGACCCTCGGCGACAACATCAAACACCGGACCTTGCCAGTTGTGCGGAACTTCCTGCTCCAGTCGCGAGATACGGACACCGGTCTGCAGACGCACTTCGCCCTCGTCGGGACGATGCTCACCGGCGATCAGTTTGAGGAAGGTGGATTTACCGGCGCCGTTACGGCCGATGACGGCGACGCGCTCGCCGCGCTCCAGCGTGAACTGTGCGTTTTCCAGCAGCGGCGGACCGCCGACAGCGAAATTAACGTTCTGAAAGGCTACTAATGACATGCCCCATTGTACTGGGCGCGTGCTTGCGGGCCTAGGAACTGCAGGACAGATCGGTGCAGCCGCGCCGCTCGGAGGCCCAATCCGGACGCATTTGACCCCAATGGGGCGGATAGCGGGTGGTCGTCGGCGTATCCATCGCCTGCAGGAACAGATTCAACTCGGGTGCGGTGCGCGACTCTGCAACGGCCTGCTCCGTGGCCTCGATCAGTTCCTGCAGCAGCCAGTTGTGCGGTAGCAGGCGCGAGTTGTGGGCGAACTGTGCGGCATGTGAGGCACGGGCCACGCGATAGTCGGCCAACCACAAATCAATGGCACCGCGATCGGGTGCGTCCAAATATGAGGTTTCGGCCAGATCGCCGTTGAACTGCAAGGACAGATACGCCAGACGGAAATCGAGCGCTTGCGATTGCATCAGCTCCGCGAAACCGGTCACCACATCTTTCGGGTATGTGGTCAAGCCCAGCTTGGCGGACTGCATCCGCAGATCCTCGGCCACAAACAGATGCTGATAGTGCATCAGGCCCTCGCGCAAAGGCTCGGCATCTGCAAAGAGTGAACCCAACGCCATGGCCAGGCGTTGCAGATTCCAGAAGCCGACGGCCGGCTGCTGCGCATACCGATATCGGCGTTGCTCGTGATCAGTCGTATTGGGCGTCCACTGCGAATCAAAGCGATCCATAAAACCGAACGGACCGTAGTCGATAGTGAGTCCGAGCACCGACATGTTGTCGGTATTCATCACTCCATGCACAAACCCGACTGCTTGCCAGTGCGCAATCATGCGCGCCGTGCGTTCACAGATCTCGCGGAACCAATCGCCATAACGTGTTTCATCACGAAGCGACTGCAGATGCGGAAAGTCCTTCGCAATACAAAAATCAGCGAGCTGTTTGACCAAAGCGGTATCACCGCGCGCGGCCGGCAATTCGAAATGACCGAAACGGATCCACGAAGGCGCGACACGACACACCACGGCGCCAGGCTCGGGCTCCGGATGGCCATCATAGTAGCGATCGCGTACCACCGGGTCACCGGTCGAGGCCAACCACAGTGCATGCGACGTGGGGACGCCTAACGCATGCATCGCTTCAGAGGCAATGTACTCGCGCACCGACGAACGCAGGACCGCACGGCCATCGGCAAAGCGCGAAAACGGCGTCAGCCCCGCACCTTTAAGCTGCAACTCCTGCCGCTCGCCCTTGGCGTTTTGCAGCTCCGCAATGACAATGGCGCGACCGTCGCCCAACTGTCCGGCCCAGTTACCGAACTGATGCCCGCCGTAATTGGTGGCATACGGTCGGAATCCTTCAAAGGTCGTATTACCTGTCAGCACCGGCGCAAACACGGGATCGGCCAGTACGCGCGGATCAAACTGCAGGGATTGGCAAAGCTTGTGCGAAGCAGCCAACAAGTGCGGCGCGGCGACCGGTTCGGGACGCACGAAGGAGCCCGAAGCGTCCACGGGGCGGGGCTTTGGGCTGCGATCCGCATCCATTGGCAACGCCTCGGCCCAGCGCTCTTGCAACTGCCATTGGGCAAACGGAAACGGGAGTGTGGGCATGCTCATGAGCTGCATTTAGTGTACGCCGATGAACGAAACCCGTCGCCTCATCGGGATCGAACGGCAAGTGTGGTAGAATGAGCCTCGAAATTAGCCCTAGTGCAATGACTCGCGTCCGTGCTGACGCCATCCATTCGTGGGCGATCTCGACTATGTCGACCTTTTTTTGCGCCCACTATCGACAGGGCCGCCCGGATGGATAAACCATGACCACAGAAACTCCTGTTGCGGATTCCGCAACCCTTCGCTTTGCCGATTTGAAACTCAGCGAGCCCGTCCTCAAAGCCCTGATTGAAGTCGGCTACGAGACCCCTTCCCCCATTCAAGCCGCAACGATTCCGCCGATTCTCGAAGGCCGTGACGTGCTGGGCCAAGCTCAAACCGGTACCGGCAAGACGGCCGCTTTTGCGCTGCCTTTGCTGACCCGTCTGGATCCCGATGCCAAGAAGCCGCAAGTGCTGGTGCTCGCACCGACGCGCGAACTGGCGATCCAAGTGGCCGAAGCCTTCCAGAAATATGCGCACCATATTCCGGGCTTCCACGTATTGCCGATTTACGGCGGTCAAAGCTATTACCCGCAGCTGCAGGCTCTGAAGCGTGGCGTCCAAGTGATCGTCGGTACGCCGGGTCGCGTGATTGACCATCTGGAACGCGGATCGCTGGATCTGTCCGAACTGAAGTGCCTGGTTCTGGACGAAGCTGACGAAATGCTGCGCATGGGCTTTATCGACGACGTCGAAAATGTTCTCAAGCGCACGCCGGAATCGCGTCAGGTCGCTCTGTTCTCGGCCACCATGCCGACGCCGATCCGCCGCATTGCGCAAACCTATCTGAAAGATCCGATCGAAGTCGCGATCAAGACCAAGACGGTCACCTCGGAAAACGTGCGTCAGCGTTATTGGGTTGTGGGTGGCGTCCACAAGCTCGATGCCATCACCCGCATCATCGAGGCCGAACCCTTCGATGCCATGATCGTGTTTGCGCGTACCAAGCAAATGACCGAAGAGCTGGCCGAAAAGCTCGCCGCTCGCGGTGTGGCCGCGGCCGCCATCAACGGTGACGTGCAGCAGGCCCAACGCGAACGCACCATCCAGCAACTGAAGGATAGCAAGATCGACGTACTGGTCGCCACCGACGTGGCCGCTCGCGGTCTCGACGTCGAACGCATCACTCACGTGTTGAACTACGACATCCCGTACGACACGGAAAGCTATATCCACCGCATTGGCCGTACCGGTCGTGCCGGCCGTCAGGGCGATGCCATCCTGTTTGTAGCACCGCGCGAACGCGGCATGCTGCGTGCGATTGAACGTGCAACCCGCAAGCCCATCGACCCGATGGATCTGCCGACCGTTGCACAAGTCAATGAAACGCGCGTTGACCGTTTCCTGAATCGCATCACCGAGGCGATGTCCAATCCGGCCATCAACGATTTCCGCCAGATGGTGGAACGTTATGCAACCGAAAACGACGTGCCGATGGCCGAAGTGGCTGCTGCGCTTGGCGTTCTGTCGCAAGGCAAGTCGCCGCTGCTGCTGGCCGAGCCGACCTTTGAACCCAAGTCGCGCAAGTTCGACGACGACAAGCCGGGCCGCGAACGTCCGGAACGTGGCGAACGCGAACCGCGTGAACGTCGTGAGCCGCGTGAACCGCGTGCTCCGCGCGAACGTGCTGAACCCGAAGCCGGCATGATGACCTACCGCGTTGAAGTCGGTCATCGCCATGGCATGCGTCCGGGCAACCTGGTTGGCGCCATCGCCAATGAGGCCAACCTGGAATCGCGTTTCATCGGCCGTATTGATATCCGTCAGGACCACTCGCTGGTCGATCTGCCGGAAGGCATGCCGGAAGAAGTTACACAACACCTGCAGGAAGTGTGGGTCGCAGGCCAACGTCTGCGCATCCGTGCAGCCACCAAGGAAGATCTGGATTTCGTCGAAGCACCGCGTGATTTCCGCGACAACCGTGGCGGTGATTTCCGCGGCGGCCCGCGCAAGTTCGGCGGTGGCGATCGCTTCGGCGGTGGCGGCGACCGTGCCCCGCGCGGCGACCGTTCCGGCGGTGGTGGCTTTGGTGGCGGCGACCGCGCTCCGCGTGGTGACCGCTCCGGCGGTGGTGGCTTCGGCGGTGGCGAACGCGCCCCGCGCGGCGATCGTCCCGGCGGCGGTGGCCGTCCCGGTGGCGGTGGTTTCCGCTCGGGTTCCAAGCAAGGTTTCCGCAAGTAAGTCTTAAAGTTTGGTGCTAGCCGCCAAACCCATCGGACACAAAAAAGCCGCGACATCACTGTCGCGGCTTTTCTCGTTCTGCGCCGTCAGCTTACTTACTGCTGCAATGGCGCCGCAGGATCTGCCACCGGCACCTCGGACGGTGCGATGGTGTGGTCCCGTTGCATGAATTCCGGCACCGGCAAGCCACGCGACTCCAGCACCTCCGGCAGTGGCGTCAAACCGGCAAACGGTGCAACGACCCAATAGATTGCCGCCAAGGCCACGGCCCACAGCAACAGCTTGAACACCAGACGCACCGCCTTAAAAACAACTACAAACAGCAGCACCACAACAAACAGCAAAATGGCAAATGAAACGGTCATGTGGCGTCCTTAGTTACTTGGCTTTAGAACTTGCAGCGACCGGCTTGAGGCGCAAGTCCTGGAAGTCAAAGCTGAAGTCTGTCAGTGGTGAGACGGCAGCCATGGTCGCTTGCGCAATCTGGCCATCGGCATCGAGATTAAATGTGATGAAGGCATCGCCATTGAGCCAGCGCTGATCCCACTTGGCAATAAACGTATCGCCCTGCCACGGCTCCAAGGTACCGATCAGGTCCGGCGTCTTGCCGAACTGCAGACGCAGTTTGCCGCGCTCCGAGAACACGCGCACATCGCCATACCATGGGTCGCGGTAAGTGCCTTCGTAACTGCTCAATGGCAACGAAGGCTTGAGCTTGGCGTTGCGTTTGGCCACATGTTTGGCCCAGGACTCGTCGGCGTTGGCTTGTGCCTTGGCAACGGCCTTGCCGTAGGCGGCGTTCCAATCGGTATTACCCGTACCCAGCATCAGATCCAGTGCTTTGTAGGTCACGGCGTTAAAGGCGGCGCCGACTTCGGCATTGGTGAGTACCACGATTCCCAAATTCTGATCGGGCACTAACGTCACGCGGCTCACTTGGCCCGGCCAACCGCCCGTATGCCACACCATACGTGAGCCCTGATAATCCGACAGTTGCCAACCCATGCCGTAACCCATGAAATTCGGCTTGGTAGGCAGCAACTCGGGGACGGACGGGGTACCGACATTGATGGGCGTCAGCATGGACCACATGGCCTGCTGCTGTTTCGCCGAAAACAGACGTTGATCGCTATTGCCGTACTGACCTTGATTCAGTTGGGCGATCATCCATTTTGACATGTCCAACACTGACGAATAAATTCCGCCTGCGCCGGACACGTTGCGCCAGCTCATGACTTTGACCGGCTCCAGACGCGTCCAGTCGGACTTGGCGTGACCGACGGCAGTATCCATGCCGGGACGCAAATCATCGCTGTTGAATACCGTGTCCGTCATGCTCAGCGGCGTAAAGAAGCGTTGCTGCAAAAAGGACTTGAACGATTGTCCGCTCACCTGCTCCACCACCAAGCCGGCGACACCGAACAGAATGTTGTCGTAGGCATAGCGCTCGCGGAAACCGCCGGACAATGGCACATCTTTTAAGCGCTGTGCCACTTCCTGCGTGGAGTACGTGGTGGTTGGCCAGTACAGCAAGTCACCGGCGCCCAAGCTCAAACCCGAACGATGCGACAGCAAATCTTTAATCCGCATTTCGCGCGTGACGTACGCGTCGTTCATGCGGAACCAGGGCAAATGATCAATGACACGGTCATCGAAGCTCAACTTGCCTTCGTCCGCCAACATGGCCAAAGACGCCGCCGTGAATGCCTTGGTGTTCGAAGCAATGGCGAACTGCGTTTGCGCACCGACAGTGTCCGGCTTACCCATTTCTCGGACGCCATAACCCTTGGCCAGAACGACTCGACCGTCTTTGACGATGGCGACGGCCAGGCCCGGCACGTCGAACTGTTTGCGCGTTTGCTCGACAAAGGCATCGAAATCGGCCTGATCAGGCAGCAATTTCACATCGCTTTGCGTCACAGCTTCCGTCGCTACCGCCGCGGTTTGCGCAGACAGCGACAGCGGTGCGCTCAACAGCAACACGGACCACAGGGCAACAGACAGGGATTTGCGCAACATTCGGGTTTCCAATTGAACAGGACCGCCTCACAATATACCAATGACTCGAACAGCAGATGCGTTGGTAATCGGTGGCGGACCCGCCGGGTTGATGGCTGCAGAGCAACTGCTGGCCGCCGGAGCACGTGTCGCCCTGTTCGATTCGCAGCGTTCGGTCGGCCGGAAATTCCTGCTGGCAGGCATTGGCGGTCTCAATCTGACCCACAGCATGCGTCGGCCGTTGTTTGATGCCGCCTACCGCGAGCAGCAGGACTGGGTCGCGCCATGGCTCGACGTTCTGGACAATCAGGCACTGATGCAATGGGCCGACGAACTCGGCGCACAGACTTTTGTCGGCACCTCAGGACGTGTCTTCCCGCGCGAAAAGAAGGCCGCACCGTTGCTGCGCGCCTGGCTCACCCGACTGCGCGCTGCGGGCCTGCAGATTCACACGCGGCACCGACTCACCCATCGCACGGAACAAGGTTGGATGTTTGATACGCCCGAAGGCACCGTCGCATGGGACGCACCCGTAGTCGTTCTGGCCATGGGTGGCGGTTCGTGGCCGCAACTGGGCAGCGATGGTCAATGGCAGTCCTTATTTCACAGCGATGAGCTCGAACCGCTGCAGGCCACCAACTGCGGCATGGAGTGCGAGTGGTCCGCGGTACTGCAAAGTAAATCCGGCGAACCGATCAAGCCCGTGATTCTGAAATGGACCGATCAGACCGGTCGCACGGTGGAGCGTCAGGGCGAGTGCGTGATCACGCAATACGGTCTCGAAGGCAGTGTCCTTTACCCCGCAGTTCCCGACTTGCGTGATGCCATTCAACGCACCGGCAAAGCCACCGTGTATCTGGATCTGATGCCGCATTGGACGACTAAAAAAGTAGCCGAAGTATTGGCCGCACGCGGCAAGCACTCCCTAACGGAGACTGCACGCAAAGCATTAAAGCTCAATGGCGGCCGGCTGCATCTGTTCAACGAGTTTTATCGGCAGTCGCCGTTAGAGCCCGAGGCGTTGGCGCACGCCATCCGCAATACCCCGATCACCTTCACGGGTCTGCGACCGATGCACGAAGCCATTAGCACCGCCGGTGGTGTGCGTCGCGAAGCGCTGACCGATGGCCTGATGCGCAAACAGGAATCGGGCATCTTCTGCGCCGGCGAAATGTTGGACTGGGAAGCGCCGACCGGCGGCTTCTTGCTCAATGCCTGCATGGCCAGCGGTGTGATCGCCGGCCGCGCAGCGGCAGACTACTGGCGGACCCTAGCCCGCCAATAGTCGCTAGAACTCAACGCTTTGAACGCGATCTCAGTACGAGATGTCGCCGCCGTGATCGCAGTTGACCATCCAGGCCACACCGAACTTGTCGGTGAGCATGCCGAAGCGCTTGGCCCACCAGGTCTCGCCGATCGGCATGGTGACGGTGCCGCCTTCGGACAGTGCTGCGAAGATCGTTTCAGCCTGCTCCACCGACTCGACGTTAGCCGACACGGAAAAACCGCAGTGCTTGCCGTCGAATCCGGTACCGGGAGGCGCATCGGAAGCCATCAGGACGCAACCTTGGAACGTCAGGTTGGCGTGCATGATCAGATTGCCGACCTCGGCGGGAAAGTCGTCGCCCGGCGCGTCGCCAAAGCGGTGCAGCTCATTGATCTGCGTGCCGAGCGCATGCGCGTAGAAATTCATGGCTTCTTCGCAGTTGCCGTCGAACGTCAGATAGGTTGCCAATCCCATGATGCGTGACCTGTAGTTCAGATGGAGTTGCCCTCATTGTGCCATCATTAAAGTCCGCAACAACCGGGCACATTGCCATGATTCGCCACCCCTTTCTCCGTATGACGGCTGCCATCACCGCAGCAGTTACCGCCTTGGTCGCATTTCCGGCCACGGCAGCACTCAAGCCGGGCGATGACGCTCCGCAATTTAAGGCACCCGGCTATCAGGCCGGCAAGCCCATCAAGTTCAACCTGGCCGAATCGCTGCGCAAAGGTCCGGTCGTCGTCTACTTCTTTCCGGCGGCGTTTACGCAAGGCTGCAATATCGAGGCGCGCCTATTCAGCGTCGCCATCGACGACTTCAAAAAGAAGGGTGTGAGTGTCATTGGCGTGACCGCCGGCAATATCGATCGTCTCGCTGAATTCTCGGCCTCGACTGAGCATTGTTCGGGCAAATTCCCTGTGATCGCCGACCCCGGTGCCAAGATCGCCAAACTGTACGATGCGACTCTGGCCCTCAAGCCGGGCTGGTCGAACCGAACCAGTTATCTGATCGGAGCCGATGGCAAGATCAAGGCCACGCACTCGAATCTGAGTCCGAAAGAACACGTCACCAGCATGTTGGAAGCAGCTCACAAGCTGTAACCGCCAGCGTCAGCGCAATGCAAAAGGCCGGACTCTTCTACAGTCCGGCCTTTTTTATTTCGGGATTGCAAACCCTATTACGGATTGGCCAGCGCAAACTCAATCGCAGCAGTCACGGCTGCTACCTGCGCTGCATTGCATTGCTCAGGCGTCGCACGCGGCGAATCCGGATAGACCTCAGTAGTCGTGGTGTAGCGTGCATCGCTGATACCGGCACAAAGTCCGAGCTCCTTGAGCGCGTATTCAATGACGCCCGGAGCGATCACCGGCGAACCGATGATTTCATTGTTGCCATCGGCCGGCGCAATGTGCGTGACCTTGGCCACCGATTCGATAATCGTCTGCTGAAACGCCGGTTGCGGATTGGCCGTATCGTCGACCAGATAAAAGCCATCCGGAATCTCACCGGGCTCAAACGCCTTGCCATCGCGGGCAGCTAGCGCCGGACGGAATTCGGTCTCGTCGGAATCGGTGGTCTCGTGCAAGTCGATATGCATTACGATGCGGCCCTTGTACGGTTCGACCAGCTTCATCAGTGCAGCGGACTCAGGGGCCGGGCTGTTCGGCACAAAGTTGCGGTTCGGATCCAGTGCCAGCGCATTCCAGCGCAAGATGCGCTCGTAGCCCCAGGGGCTCACGCAAGGAGCGACTAACAGATTGGCGTGGCCATGATAGGCAGCGCCATGTTCACGCACAAACTGCAGTGCGCCCTGCACGCCACTGGTCTCGTAGCCGTGCACACCACCCGTCACCAACATGACCGGCAATGCGTCATCCCAATGGCGGCTGCGAATCACAAACAGCTGGTAACGCTGATCCGGGCCGTAATCGAGTTCGCCATACGTGGAGACATCAAAGTCATTCTTGATCTCTTCAATCTGCGAGACCACCTCGTCACCGTAGCTGCGATGACGGATTTGCGCCGCACGCCATTGCTGTTTCTCGGCGTCGGTCCAGGGCACGCCCGGCGTGCCAATCGGGTAAAAACGTTCCATAGTCCCTATTCTACGCCTGCGCCCTGCAGTTAGCCCCACTCCACCACAGGCTCCTGGACGCGAACACCGCTCGCCAGACTGATGCGGGAACGCAGCCACTCTGCCAGCCCATTCTCGTCCAGATCGCCGGCGGCAAGTGCGACAAAAACTGCGTAGAGCTCGGCGTCTTCAGCTCGCAACTGTCCCCCGTTGAGGACGATGAACACTTCACCGGCCACTGCGGAGGTGCGTTGATTCCCGTCAATAAACGGATGGTTACGTGACAGTTCAAAGATCAGACTCGCGGCCAATTGCGCAAGATCCGGGGCCGGATCACCCAACGATGCCGGATGGATTGGTCGTGCCAGCGCCGACTCCAGAAGTCCGGCATCACGTATACCCGCTCCACCACCATGTTCTGCTATCTGACGATCATGAATAGCCAGAATCAGCTGCAGATCGATCCGGATCATCATGGCTGTTTCTACTTACTTGGCCAATTCGTGCAGCAGATTGCGCCGACGGCGCATGACATCCTCGACCACATCCATCTTGGCGGCGAACTCGGGGTCGTAAGTAGTAATGCGAAAGCCATCGGGCGTTTCGAGCAGATGGACCTCGTCGCCTTTTTGCAGACGCAGCCGCGACAAGACGTCTTTAGGCAAAATCAGCCCCGATGAATTGCCGACGGTGGTGATTTTGAGTTTCATGCCGGGCCTCCGGATAGCGTTATAACACCTGTTATACCATCAATCCAGCGTCAGTGAAAGGAAACCCCATAGGGATCCCCACGGTACCCGGCGCGTTGCTGCTGCTTGCTTGTCGTCATTTGACTTTGATGCAGGACCGCGCGCTTACTGCGGGGCGGTTACCTTGTACCCGCGCGCCTCCAGCGCCTTTAAGTAACTGCGCGGGCCGCTGATATTGGAAAACGGTAGCACCGCAAACGTGGTGCGGTTTTTGGCGAGTGCTTCAGTCGCCTTATTCAACCAGATCGTCTGCACTTGCGACTCCACATCGGATACGCCAACCGCCCGCATGAGCTCCGAGCCAAAAAACACATCCTGACAGACCTGATTGCGATGCCGCAGCCGCTCGACATGGATTCCGCCGACATCGCCCTGCGCCCACGCCAATGCATTGGAGCGAATCACGGGCAGATCGTTCTGCAGTGTATCCAGAGTCGCATTCAAGCATTCGATCTCGCCGTTGAGGGTGATCCGGCTGGCCAATGCCAACAGTTTTTTAGGCTCCTTGGTCTTGACGCTCAACTCCGGCACCACCAACGGTATCTTGTTTTCCTTTGCCGCCGCCCGTACCGTTTCGAGCACCTTTTTGGATTCACTCAGGCCGAGCTTTTTCAACGCCGCGCCGTACAGCCCCTCCGCCGCCACGATCGGCCGGAAACGTTCTATCCCGCTCTTGCGTCCGAGCAATTGCGGTTTCACTGCAGTCCAGCGCGCATAGGTGGCCGCCGGCAGGACCTCCTTCAGAGTTTTGCCATCGGGGTTCTTAGTAACCTGCAGGAATTTGTAGCCCAAGTAGACCTTGCTGAAAAACCCGGCATCAACCCCCATAGAGAACGAAGGCAACCACAACACCGCGTGCGAGGCCTTGACCCGCTCGACCACCGCCGTGGAGTCCCATTCGAGGCCATTGGGCAACGGACTCAACGTGGCCAGCACCCATAACGTGTGATCGCCTTTGGTCACCCGCCACAATCGCGGCCCCGGCTGTCTGCCCTGCACAGTCACCGTGCCCAACTTGACGATGTTCTCCAGCACGTCCGCGCCCTGCGGAGCGGAATCAGCGCTCATGCCCGTGACGAGGCCTTGCCCGGCCGCCCGCCCCTGCCCCTGCGCCTGCGCCAAGCCGCCCCACCAGAGTGCCGAGCCCACCAGTACTACCCCGGTCCATCTCACCATTGATCCATCCTTTCTGACTGTTCATCAGTAGACGCGACAGCTTGCGAAAAAGTTCCGGTGCCCTTGCGTCGCACCATACGCCATGACGCCTGGGATTTCGACGATTTCCGCGATCCGGCGGTCATCTTCTTCCAACTCGACTACTATCGTGCGCGCGCACTACAGCCGTTCCCAGGGCTCGACCGACCCTGGCACGACATAGAACAACGGGTGCGGCGACGGAACGTCCTCGCCGAGCCACTGTTCGTGGACCGCCGGCGAACGGCCGGCCAATTTCCGGGTAAGATGCTCCCACTCATATGCCATTTGGCCGTCCGTGACCGGGATCGCTTCAACCTCGGTAACGGGGCCAATCTTGGATCGGTCGAACCGGTAACCGCGCAACAGCGCCTCGGCGTGGATCTCCGAGAGGTAAAAACTGATGGCCCTGCGGGGCTGCGCATGGGACTGAAACCGCTGCAATTGCGGATGATGCCTATAGCCGCGTGTCAGACCGCGCAGCACGTGTCTCGCCAGCAGCGCCTCGCGCCACAGCGCTGTCAGGCCCTGGCGGTCAAGATAGCGGGGATGAAGGCTCCACAGCCGCATGATGACTCAGTCTCCGGATCTGCCCGCGTGGCGCGGGGAATTCATAGGCGACACTCGCATGCCAACCGCAGCGCCAATGCGAAAAAAAATCAAAGAATCCATTCGACCATTTTAACCCTGCTGACGTTACCCCAATCTGAGTAGCGCTTGTTCTAGAGTCCAACTGAGAATGTA
>CAKZGB010000005.1 GCA_936911875.1 uncultured Lysobacteraceae bacterium | reverse complement strand
GGAAAATAGAAACTCGGAATTGGTAACTGGTGCCGCGGCGTCAGGCTTCCCGGACCATTTACCAACTCCCATTTACCAGTTTCCAATGCCTGGAAAATAGAAACTCGGAATTAGTAACTGGTGCCGCGGCGTTAGGTCTCCCGGACCATTTACCAACTCCCATTTACCAGTTTCCAATGCCGGGAAAATAGAAACTCGGAATTGGTAACTGGTGCGGTAGCGTTAGGTCTCTCGGACCATTTACCAACTCCCATTTACCATTTTCTACATCAGGATGAGCGTAGCGAGTCCTAAGAAGCCCAGGAAGCCCATCGTATCCGTCAGCGTCGTGAGCAACACGCCGCCGGCTAGGGCCGGATCGAAACCCATTCGCTTGAGTGCCAATGGCACCAGTACGCCCCCTGCGGCGGATGTGAGCAGGTTGAACAGCAGCGCGCAGCCGATCACCAGCGACAGCATCGGGTCGCGGAACCAGATCAGCACAATCACGCCAAGGAAGAGGCCCAGGGCCAAGCCGTTGATCAGTGCAACGGACAGCTCCTTGCGCAACAGGAACCAGACGTTGGATGCGCCGATCTGACCCAGTGCGAGACCGCGAATCATTAGGGTCAATACTTGGGTGCCGGAGTTGCCGCCCATGCCGGCCACAATCGGCATCAGCACGGCGAGTGCAACGATTTTTTCGATCGTAGGCGAGAACTGATCGACCACGGATGCGGCGAGGAAGGCCGTGCCGAGATTGACGGTGAGCCAGATCAGGCGACGGCGGAAGGCCTTGTGGACGGGCGAGAACATGTCCTCGTCTTCATCAAGACCCGCGGCGCTCAAGGCCTGGTGTTCGGCTTCTTCGCGGATGATGTCCACGACGTCATCGATGGTGATCCGGCCGAGCAGTACGTTGCCGTCATCAACGACAGGTGCCGATACCCAGTCATGGTCGGAGAACTGACGCGCGACTTCGGACGAGGACTCGTTGACGTCGATGGCCGGTTGCTCATCGTCAATCAGCTTGTTGATGGGCGTGTTGGGGTCCGAGGTCAGCAGCGAGGCGACCGAAATGCGGCCCATGTACTGGTGACGCTTGGAGACCACGAACAGGTAGTCAGTGTGATCCGGCAGTTCGCCGCGCAGGCGCAGGTAGCGCAGCACCACGTCGATGGTGGTGTCGGCGCGCACCGTCACCACGTCCGGATTCATCAGGCGGCCGGCCGTGTCTTCGTCGTAGGAGAGCACTTGCTCGAGACGCTCGCGGTCGTCGCGGTCCATGGAGCGGACCACTTCGTTGATGACGGCGTCGGGGAGATCCTCGACCAGATCGGCAAGGTCATCGATATCGAGATCTTCGACGGCGGCGACCAGTTCGTCCTGGTCCATGTCGGCGATCAGGCCCTCACGGACCTCGTCACCTACGTGCAGCAGCACCTCGCCATCGTCTTCCGGGTCGACCAAGCCCCACAGCACGTTGCGCTTGTGCGGTGGCATGGACTCGAGCAGATTGCCGATTTCCGCAGGCGACAGTGTCTGCACCATGCGTTTGACCGGGCCAAGGCGACCGCTGTCGATTGCGTCCGATAGCAGACGCAACTGGCGTGCGGTTTTGTCCTGGCGGATCATTTCGGCCATGAGGGGACCTCGGAGCAATTCGGACCATTATCCCCTGATCGGTGCGGGCCGTGAACCCCTTAAGCCATCAATTGATGCGAGTTCGTAAGGGTGCGTCAATCGGCGCCGGCAACGTGTGACGATTGCTATCGCGTTACGCGGTGCGTTCGACCCAACGTTCAATGGATCGCATGGAACGGGCACGCAACAGCGCGGGTGCCGTTTGCATCAGTGCGCCCAGATCCGTTTCACGAATGCGCTTGCGCACACTGAGCAAGGTCGAAGGATGCAGCGAGAACTCCCGCAGTCCCAATGCCAACAGCAAGCGCGTGAATTGAGTATCGCCGGCCATTTCGCCGCAAACGCTCAGTGGCCGCTTGTTGCGTTCGGCCAGTGCGATGCAATGATGCAGCAGGCGCAGCACGGCCGGATGCAATGGAGTCAGCATGGAGGCTAGGGCATCGTTATTGCGATCGACGGCCAGCAGGTACTGCACCAGATCGTTGGTGCCGATTGCCATGAAATCCACATCGCGCACAAAGGTCGATAGCGCAATCGCAGCCGAAGGTACCTCGATCATGGCACCGAGCGGCACGGTGTCAGCGACAGCATGGCCTTCGGCACGCAGAGCGCGGTGGACGCGGCGCAGTTCGCGGCGCATGAACATGACTTCCTCGCGCGAGGAAATCATAGGTGTGAGAATTCGCAGCGGGCCGTAGCCGCTGGCGCGCAGCAGGGCGCGCAGTTGCGTCTCGAGGATGCCCTTGCGGGACATGCTCAAGCGGATGCCGCGCAAACCGAGTGCAGGATTGGGCTCGTTGCGTAGGGCCAGGCCGGTGCGATCGGCCTTGTCGGCACCGAGGTCCAAGGTGCGAACGGTGACCGGACGACCGGCCATTCCGAGCACGACATCGCGATAGGCGCGGAACTGTTCTTCCTCGGTGGGCAACTCATTGCGCTGCAGGAACAGAAACTCCGTACGGTACAGACCGATACCGGTGGCACCTTGTGCGTGCGATTCGGCGACGTCTTCGGCCGATTCGGCGTTGGCGGAGAGTCCGATCTCGACATCATCGAGTGTGCGGGTGGGGACGCGACGCAGGCGGTGCAGTTGCTTCTGCTCGCGCGCATACGCGGCTTCACGCGAGCGATGTTGCTTGAGGTCGGCAGCGTTAGGTTCCAGGATCACCAGGCCGCTGGCACCATCGATGATCAGGGCATCGCCATCGTTGATTTTGGGTAGGATGCCGGGCGTGGAAACCACCAGCGGCATGTGCGAGGAACGGGCCAGGATCGCTGAGTGCGAGAGCGCGCTGCCTTGTGAAGTCACGACTGCAATGACGCCTTGCGCCAGCAAGTGCGGGATCTCGGCGGGCGCAATGTTCTCGGCCACCAGAATCTCGCCGGCCTTGCCTTCGATATGGTGTGTATCGCGGTGTAGCGCCGCATGGATACGGCCGATGACCTGATCGATATCATCGACGCGTGCGCGCAGGTAAGGATCATCCATGGCGGCAAATACTTGCGTGACTTTATCGCGCTGCAGTCGGAGCGCGTAGTCGGCCATGATGTGCTTGGTACGAATCAGGCGATCCAAACTGGCGAGCAGTTCCGGATCATCGAGCATCAATGCATGCAGATCCAGAAACTCGCCCATCTCCTTGATCAGAGCGCCGGTCAGTCGGGCGCGCAGATCATCCATTTCCTTTTTAACAAAGGCGATGGCCTCGTGCAGCCGAGTAATTTCCGCCTCGACCTGCGAGGGATCAATGTGGGTTTCTTCGACATCCAGAGCATGCGGTAGACGTACGCGCGCGCGGCCAAGCGCCGTTCCGCGTGAAGCACCGATACCCTGAAATTCGTGGCGCATCCGTCAGTCCGTTACTGTTCTTCGTCGAACTTGCGGTTGAACAGGTCCGCGACGGCGGCCGAGACCTCTTCCTCATCCGGCCCCTCGGCGCGGAACAGCACCTCGGTACCGAGACCGGCCGCCAGCAACATCACGCCCATAATGCTCTTGGCATTCACCTCACGACCTTTGGCGATGAGGGTGCAGGCGCTCTGTGCCGGTGCCAGCAGCTGCACCAGCTTGGCCGTCGCACGGGCATGCAGCCCGAGCTGGTTGGAAACAGTAAGTTTGGTTTCGATCATTCAGCGATCCTATGCGTCATCCAGGACAATTCCAATTCTTCCGCCCTGCGCGGCCATGGCCTGCAGAGCCTCTAAGTCCAGTTCCGGGTAATTCAGAACCCGCAACAGCATGGACAGATTGAGAGCCGATACACGGCGGCAACGCGTGCTGATCTGCTGCAACTGGCGGGCCACGTTGCTCGGAGTGGAGCCGTACAGATCCACCAGTAACAGGACGCCATCGCCCTGATCGACCTTACGCATGGCCGCCGAGGCCAACGGCAGCATCTGCTCGGCGGTACCGTCATAACCGATCTCTACCGCGCCAACCGGCAGCGGCAGATTAGGGAACATGCGTTGGACGACCTGGAGGAGGGCGGGGCCCACCCCGGGGTGCGTCACCATCAGGACACCGACACTCATTGCAAAAACGATAACAGGTAAATATGGAAATCCGATGGCGAAGTGGTCATTCAATTTCGCGGTGATTCACCGCAACGTCCGGCCAGCCCTGCTGACGCGCCCAGGCAGCGAAATGTTCGGCCAGATACACCGAGCGATGTTTGCCGCCGCTGCAGCCGAAGGCCACCGTGATGTAACTGCGGGTGGAATCGCGGGCTAAACGCGGCAGCCAGGATTCCAGCAAGCCGCAGATCTGATCGGTAAACAGCCGCACATCGTCCTGGGACGACAGATACTCCATGACGCGCGGCTCGCGGCCGGTAAAGGCACGCAGCTCCGGATCCCAGTGCGGATTGGCCAAAGCGCGGGCATCGAAAACGAAATCGGCCTCGCCGGGAATACCGTGGCGATATGCAAAGGATTCGAACAGCAAGGTGACGTTCCCCACTTCGTTGGAGCTGAAGTGCGAGAGCAAGTCGCGGCGCAGCCGATGCACGTTGTGATGACTGGTATCCAGCACCATGTCGGCAATCTCACGAACCGGGGCCAACATACGAGCCTCTTCGCGAATTGCATCGAGCAGCGGCAACCCGCTGTTGCTGAGCGGATGGCGACGGCGCGTATCGGCAAAGCGCTGCAACAGCACCTGTTCGCTGCAGTCAAAGAACACGACGCGCATGTCCAGATCGCCGGAACGCAATTCCTGCAGTGATTGCGCCAGATTGCGCGACTGACCATATCGGCTACGCGCATCAATACCCACTGCAAGTGAGGTGGTGTGCGTGAGTTCCTCGCCATCGAATGTGGCCAGAAACGCGGGCAGTAATTCCGCCGGCAGATTGTCGACGCAGTAGTACCCCAAGTCTTCGAACGTGCGTAGCGCCACCGACTTGCCCGCACCGGACAGACCACTGATTACCACGAGCTTCTGCAGACCGGTTGTCGGCGTGCTCATCCTTCGTTGTCCTTGAGCAGTTGCGAGTGACGCGCCACGAAGGCAATGGCAGGATTGATACCTTTCATGCGCAGGGCATGCAGGCGGGCGGCCGATTCGGTCAGAACGGCCAGGTTGCGACCGGGCATTACGGGCAGGGTGATCATGGGCACATCGAGCTCGAGAATGCGGCGCGTGGCGTTGTCACCGATCAGTCGCTCCATGCCGGCGGCCGGCACCTCGGTTGTGGGCTTGGCCAAGTGCACGATCAGTCTCAGGTACTTGTTCTTTTTGACCGAGGTGTCACCGAACATCTGCCGGATATTGAGAATGCCCAAACCGCGCACTTCGATCAGGTCCTGCAGCAGTTCTGGGCAGGTGCCATCGAGTACGTCGGGCGCAATTTGCGTGAATTCGGGCATGTCATCGGCGACCAGACGATGGCCGCGCGTGATGAGTTCCAGCGCCAGCTCACTTTTACCCGAGCCGGACTCACCGGTGATCAGCACGCCAATCGAGTGAATCTCCATAAATACGCCGTGCAGGCTAATGCGCGGAGCCAGTTCACGCGCCAACCGATACTGCAGCTGATTGAGCAGTTCGTGACCGCGCTGGCTAGAGACCCATAGCGGCGTGTTGGATTCTTCAGCGGCTTCGACCAGGTCCGAAGGCGCGACCTGATTCTTGGAGATGATCAGCGCGGCCGGTTCGAAATGAATAATCTTTTGAATCGTTTCCCAGCGCTGACGCGAATCTAAGCTGTCGAGCCACGCCAGTTCCTCGGTGCCCAGGATCTGGACCCGATTGGGATAGATGATGTTGAGATAACCCGCCAGCGACGGCCGGCGTGATTTGGAGTCAGTGGACTCAATGATGCGGAACGCACCGGACCGTCCTGCTGCCCAACGCAGCTGCAGACGGTCCTTTTGTCGTTCGAAGATTTCGCCGGCAGTTACGCTGGCATGAAACTCACTCATGAAAGGGTCACAATCCGGTCGCGGCGTGTGACCCTTATTCTACCGATGAAACTGCAGTTCGTGAACTACAGATCCAAGGTGCGGCCCAGACCCTCGTTACGGCGGGAGGCGTCGAGCTGCTTTTCTTTGTGTTTGATGATCAGCCGATCGAGCTTGTCTGCAAGCA
Organism: uncultured Lysobacteraceae bacterium; assembly: GCA_936911875.1. Lineage (GTDB taxonomy): Bacteria > Pseudomonadota > Gammaproteobacteria > Xanthomonadales > Xanthomonadaceae > Aquilutibacter. The sequence goes on along the minus strand of CAKZGB010000005.1, from coordinate 33,258 downwards.
GATCGATGGCGGCGTACAGATCCTGACCCTCGGAATCGGCATGAAAATCCTTGCCGGCGATGTGTAGATTGGATTCGGCTTTTTGCATCTGCTTGTCTACGCGCAATTCAACGCGTGCACTAAGCAACTTATCGGAGTGCCTCTTGAGTCGCTCGAACTTGGAGTTGACGTAGTCGCGGATCGCATCCGTTACTTCGATACCGCTACCGTGAATGTCCAGACGCATGAGCTACTCCTTTTCGGTTATGGACTCACTTACAGAATGGCACTTCAGTACAAAAAAACAAGCCCCGCCGGAGGGGTCTCGGCGGGGCGGAGTTCAGCGACGTTGTGATCGGGCTTACAGGCGGAAGGTTTCGCCCAGATACACGCGACGCACATCGGGATTGGCGAGCAGTGAATCCGGTGAACCCTGCGCCAGGACCAGGCCTTCGGACAGGATATAGGCGCGATCACAGATGCCCAGCGTCTCGCGCACGTTGTGATCGGTGATCAGCACACCAATGCCGCGATTCTTGAGATGCGTAATGATGCGCTGAATTTCACCGACGGAAATCGGGTCCACGCCGGCGAAGGGTTCGTCGAGCAACATCAGGCGCGGTTTGCCGGCCAGTGCGCGTGCAATCTCAACGCGACGGCGTTCACCGCCCGACAGCGATGCACCGACCTGATCTGCAACGTGCGTGATCTGCAGTTCTTCGAGCAGTTCGCTGAGTTCGCGATCACGCCCGGCCGCATCGAGATCATCGCGCAGCTCCAGCACCAGACGGATGTTGTCGCGCACGCTGAGCTTGCGGAAGACCGAGGGCTCCTGCGGCAGATAACCGACACCGAACTTGGAGCGCATGTACATGGGTTCGTTGCTGATGTCGTTGCCATCGAGCACGATGCTGCCTGCATCGGCAGGCACCAGTCCGACAATCATGTAGAAGCAGGTGGTCTTACCGGCACCGTTAGGGCCAAGCAGACCGACTACTTCGCCGGCGTCGAGAGTCAGACCGAAATCCTTGACGATCTCGCGGTTGCGATAGGACTTGCGCAATCCTTGTGCGACGAGCATGCCTTAGCCTCCGCGTCGGCTCTTGGGAACAAAACGCATCTTGACGCGACCACCACTGCTCGCGGCCTGCGACACGAAACGGCCGGTGGACATGTTGTACGTGGCCGACGGAGCCGACAGATTGCCGCTGGGTTGCGAGATGCGCACGTTGCCGGTCAGCACCACGATGTCGGTGTTCAAGTTGTAGTCCGCTTGCGAAGCGTTGACCGTCAGCGGATCGCCATTGTCTTGCGTTTGCTGCAGACGGACCGGCGAGCCCGTCAGAATCACGCGGCTGACATCGCCATCGTTGGAATAGACGGTGCCCTTGGAGGAGTTGATCACCAACGTGCCTTGCGTGATCACCACATTGCCGGTGACGACGCTGGGTTTGCCGGCAGCCTGTTCCATCACGCCGTTATCGGCCGAGATGTCGATGGGCTGATTACGGTCGGACGAGCGTGCGAATGCCGAACCTGCCAACAGCAGACCTGACAGTGCGACCACGACCGCCGCGGTCTTGTTCATTGCCTTAACGGCCATTGTAGTGAGCCCTCATTGTCTTGAATGTCACGCGCTGGGTTTGCATTTCCGCTTCCAGCCCGTTCTGACCCGTGATTGTAAGTCCGGGTTGGTTAACCGTCGCCAAAACCGGGGCGATGGCCAGTTGTTTCTCCGGGAATACGTTCAGCTGCTCGGTGGTGACCTTGAGCGGCTTGCCATCGCGGGTCTTGGTGTCGGCCACCACTTTACCGCGCAGGCGGATCTCCTGATTATCGCTGGCAACCCAGGCTGTCTCCGACACGACGTCCCAAACGGCATAACCGCCCTTGGCGCTCGGCGGGATCCGAAACACCGGTGTTTTCAGATCCAGATGCTGATCAACCTCATCGCGTACCAGCGATGGCGCCCGCACCGTGAATGCTTCCTGGCCGCTCGCATCAAGGGCAACCAGTTCAAAGTCAGACAGTACATAGTCCGGCATGCCACCGCTAGAAGTCACGGTGGTGTTGACCTTGCCGCGGGTCAGTAAGTTGTATGTAGCCGCAATGCCGAAGGCAATCAGCAGCAACGTGACGAGAATGCGCCAGTTGAACTTCATGCGGAGGCCCCGCCGGATTCCGGCACCGGAAACGGTGCCACGTGCGTCGGGTCGACATTGCTGTCGGCTTGAACAATGCCGTTGAGCAGCGTTTCCACCTGACCCTGCGATTCCAGAATCAGATCGCACAATTCGCGCGCCGCACCGCGACCGGCCGGCATGGTGGTGCGCCAGGTAGCGGCTTCCAAGGTCCAGCGGTGTGCATCGGCCGGAGCCACGGACAGACCGACTTCGCGCATGGCGCGCAGGTCCGGCACGTCATCGCCCATAAAGGCGACCTGATCGAGCCCGATGCCCAGTTCGTCAGCCAGTTTGCGAACCGTGGCCAGTTTGTCCTTCGCGCCTAAATGGACCTGAGTGACACCGAGCTCACGGGCGCGGCGTTCTACCACCGTCGAGACGCGTGCCGTGACGAAGGCTACCGTGACACCCGCCCGCTGCAGCAAGACCAGGCCTTGGCCGTCATGGGCGTGGAAAGCCTTGAGCTCGTGGCCTTGGCTGTCAAAGATTAGACGGCCATCGGTCAGAGTGCCGTCGACATCGAAGCAGGCCAGGCGGATGCGCGCGGCGCGATTCTTGACGGCCTGACTCATGTAGGCGTTGACGGTGGGGGAAAAATCAGAATTCATGGTATTCATCAGACTACACGGGCGCGCAATAGATCGTGAATGTTCAACGCACCCACGACGCGCTGATCCTCATCGACAACCAGCAAACCGGAGATTTTATGGGATTCCATCAGCTGAGCGGCCTCGGAGGCGAGCGCATCGGAGCGGATGGTCTTGGGCGAGCGCGTCATCACCCGCTCGATGGGCGTACTGCGCAGATCCACGGCATCGTCATCGAGCGTGCGGCGCAAGTCACCGTCGGTAAACAGGCCGAGCAGGCGATCCTGTGCATCTACCACGGCCGTCAGGCCCAAGCGCTTGGAGCTGATTTCGACCAGCGCCTCGGACACGGTGGCCGAGGGCAGGACGCGCGGCACGTCGTCGCCCGAATGCATGACATCGGTGATGTGCAGCAGCAGGCGGCGACCTAAAGCGCCGGCCGGGTGCGAGCGGGCAAAATCGTCGGCCGTAAAGCCGCGGGCCTCGAGCAGAGTGACGGCCAGCGCATCGCCCATGGCTAGAGCGGCCGTGGTGCTGGCGGTCGGTGCCAAGTGCAGCGGGCAGGCCTCCTCGGGCACGCTGGTGTCCAAATGGACGGTAGCGGCCTGTGCCATCGATGACGAAGGCCGTCCGGTCATGGCGATCAGCGCATTGCCCTGACGTTTCAGGACCGGCAGGAGCATCAGAATCTCATCGGACTCACCCGAGTAGGACAGGGCAAGGACAACATCCTGATCAGTGATCATGCCCAGGTCGCCGTGACCGGCCTCGCCCGGGTGGACGAAGAATGCGGGCGTACCGGTGCTGGCCAGTGTGGCGGCAATCTTGCGGGCGATATGGCCGGATTTGCCCATGCCCAGGCAGACCACGCGGCCACGGCAAGCCTGGATCAGTCGGCAGGCCTGTTCAAAATCACCGTTCAGGCGATCGGAGTTGGCCTGCAGGCCGCCGATCTCAATCGCGAAGACGCGCCGAGCGGTGGCCAGCAAATCCTGTGCATTCGATGCCATTGCGGCGTCCGCAAGCTTGGCCATTCGGCGAAAGCATCCTTTTTGGGCTAATCTAATCCGTTCATTCTACGAAGTTTTAGGCCATTACGTGAATCCAGCGGAAATCAAGTCCCTGATCGAAACCGGACTGCCGTCCGCCCGGGCCACGGTCAGCGGCGATGACGGGGTTCACTTTGAGGCGACGGTCGTCTGTGATGCCTTCCAAGGCAAGCTGCCGCTGGCACGTCACCGCATGGTTTACGCAACGTTGGGAACGCGAATGGGCAACGAGATTCATGCGCTGGCCCTAAAGACGCTGACTCCCGCAGAGGCCGGCGAGGCCGCCTGATTTTTCCCCCATTCCGGGCAAGGATATCCCTACATGCAAAAGATTCTGGTCACCGGCAACGGTCCACTCCATGGCGAAGTGCTGATTTCCGGCGCGAAAAACGCCGTTCTGCCGATTTTGTGCGCCACTTTGCTGACCGACGAACCGGTCACGCTGCGCAACGTGCCGAACCTGCACGACGTTAAAACCACCAAGAAAGTCCTCGAAGGCCTTGGCGCCACCGTCAGCTATGACCCCGAGCGTTTCGGCAGTGGTCCTGACAGTGAGGTGACGGTCAACGCTTCGACAGTGAATTCGCATGTCGCACCGTATGAGCTGGTCAAGACCATGCGCGCCTCGGTGCTGGTGCTCGGTCCGTTGTTGGCCCGTTACGGTGAGGCCGAAGTGTCGTTGCCGGGCGGTTGCGCCATCGGCTCGCGTCCGGTCGATCTGCACATCAAAGCCATGCAGTCGCTGGGCGCTGATGTGACCGTGGAGCATGGTTTCATCAAGGCCAAGACCCGCGGTGCTCGCTTGAAAGGCGCGCAACATACGTTTGAGATTGTGTCGGTAGGCGCCACGGAAAATGCACTGATGGCAGCTGTTCTGGCGGAAGGCACGACCGTGCTCGACAACGCTGCGATGGAACCGGAAATTGTCGATCTGGCCGACTGCCTGATTGCAATGGGCGCCAATATTTTTGGCCACGGTACGTCGCGCATTGAAATTCACGGTGTTGAGCGTCTGCATGCCGCCACGCATGACGTAGTTGCCGATCGCATCGAATGCGGCACCTTCCTGGTCGCTGCTGCCATGAGCCGCGGTTCGATCACGACAGTGAACTCGCGTCCGGAAACGATGGACGCCGTGCTCGAGAAATTGCGCGAATCCGGTGCCGAGATTAGGATCGAAGGCGATCGCATTCATCTGGATATGCACGACAAGCGACCCAAGGCCGTGGACATCACCACCGCGCCGCACCCGGCATTCCCGACCGACATGCAAGCGCAGTTCATGGCGTTGAACTGCATCGCTGAAGGTGCCGGTGTGATTCGCGAAAACATTTTCGAGAACCGCTTCATGCACGTCAGCGAACTGCAGCGTCTGGGTGCCGATATCCGTGTCGATGGCCACACGGCCATCGTGCGCGGTGTTGAGAAACTCAGCGGTGCGCCGGTGATGGCGACGGACTTGCGGGCCTCGGCCTCGCTGATTCTGGCCGGTCTGGTGGCCGACGGCGATACGCTCGTCGACCGCATCTATCACTTAGACCGCGGCTACGAAAACATCGAAGCCAAGTTGTCAGGACTCGGCGCTACCATCCGCCGAGTCGACTGACTTAACGTTCGAACTCAGTTGATCGAAGACAGGGTAAGCGTGAGATTGCCCATGTCGATCGCCTTGACGATCTTGACCGGCACCGAATAACCGGGTGCGGCCCACACCGTGAGTGACTTGGTACCGTTGCCAACCAGTTTGGTAGCGGTCACGGACTTGCCACCGATCGTGACGGTTTCCTTACCCGAGGGCGTAAAGCGCAACGTCGAGGCCTTGCCGTTTTCCAGCATGCGATACGTCAGCGGGCGGCCTTCGGCAAAGTCACGCACGATGGCGAGATTCAGCAGCAGGGCATCCATGTCGCCGGCTTGCATGCGCGCAGGTCCCTTCTTTTCAGGCGACAGATCGTCACCATCCCAGCGGGCCACGCCGCCGCTCCAGTCGTAGCTGGCTTTGACGTCGGACTTTTTGCCCATGAACTTATTGGAGTCCACGCTGCTGAGCGGGCGAAGTTTGCCGTTCGTCTCATCAAACACTGTCACTTGCGAAGTGAACCCCAGCGGGTTGGACACACTCAGCGTCGATTTGTATTTGTTGCCACCCATCGGGGCCACCGAAATCTTGCCGGTGGCGCTCATGCCCATGTAGTTGGCTTTGTAGTTGGCATTGACCGTGGACACCGCAGCCATTGCAGGCGCAGCGATCAAGGTGGCGGTCAAACCGGCCATCAGGGTCAAAGTTTTGAGGTTGCGCGTCATGGCGTCGCTCCTTTCTGATACTCAAGTAATTGTAGGTCGTACATGTCTTTGCCGTCTTCACGCTGCAGCATGCGGATCGGCGTGTCACCGCCCGGCACTACCCACAGCACGGTTTCGTCGCTGGTGCGGCCGGCATCGGTGCGAGTAACGCGATAGGTCTGGTATTCAAGGCCGTTCACCGTAATCACCTCAGGTGCTGCGGCGACACGGTACTGATGGTTGCGGACACGGCCTTCGTCCACAAAGCGATAAGTTAAAGCGGCGCCCGGACGTGCATCGCGCACCACGGCGAGATTGATCAGCAGACCGTTGAGGTCGCCGTCTTGCAAGGCGACCGGACGACGGCGTGCGTCTTTGACATCACCGGTCCACTTGGCCGTGCGTGCAGACCAGTCGTAAACGCCAACAGCTTGCTTGCTGCCGAACAGACTGGCGCGTCGCGTCGTAGCCTGCGAAATCGGACGGAACCGGTCGCCGATCAGATCAAACACCGTGCTGCTGTCAATGTGGATGCCGACCAGCGACATCACACCGGTTCCGCGCATGCGCAGATCGGCCTGCCAGCGATTGCCCTGCGAAGGCTGCACTTGCAGGGTGGCTTGGCCCAGGCCGACGCCACCGCGCACCACCTTGTACTGCGCGACAAACGGCGTCAGCGCATGACCTTGCGGAGCCACCGCTGACACGTCAGCAGTAGTTTGCGTCGGCAAGGCGACAGTCGATTGCGCAATGGCGGCAACAGGCAAGGCCAGTACAGCAAGCGACAACGCGATTTGCAGCGTGCTGCGCATAATGGGTTTACTCCGGCTGTCCCTAGAACGGGGCGAGTGGGGAATCAGATTCGTATTCATAGTCAAGTGGATATTCCAGCACGCGGTCCCTGTATAGCAGCTGTGGGGCGACGTATCGGACGTGTCCTCTTTGCCATTCGTTCAGGCACGCAATGAGCAACGGATGCTCAACGCGCAGCACTCGCGCGGCCAGCGACTCCTCGGTATCGTCGCGATCGATGCAGATTCGCGCCTGTGCCAGCACCGGTCCGCCATCGAGTTCCGCCGTCACCAGATGCACGCTGGCACCGTGTTCCGTATCGCCGCTTTCCAACGCTTGGCGATGCGTGTGCAGACCTTTGTGTCTCGGCAACAACGACGGATGAATGTTGATCATGCGGCCGGCACGCGCTTCGACAACTGCAGGCGAGAGAATGCGCATAAATCCGGCGCAGACAATCAGATCGGGCGCGCAGGCATCGACTTGGGCAAACAGTTCCGTGTCGAAGGCCGCACGGTCAGCAAACGCTTTCGGATCCACAAAATGTGCGGGGATGGCCCGCTCGCGTGCGAGGCGCAACGCATTGGCCTCCGGCTTGTCGCTGAACACGCCTACGACCTGTGTGTGCAGGCGATCCTGCTCAATCGCATCGAGAATGGCTTGCAGATTGCTGCCGCGCCCGGAGGCCAGGACGGCCAGACGCAGCGGAGCAGTGCGAGCCGTCATTTGCCCGATCTCAGCGGTAAACGACGCGGTCGTGCAGATCCGTTGCAGCGTTGGCCGTCACGACACCAATGCGACGCGGTTCCAGCGCCTGCTCGTTGCACCATTGCTCAACGGTTGCGGCCTGATCCGGCTTGACGATCAGTACGAAGCCGATGCCGCAATTGAAGGTGCGCCACATTTCGGCGTCCTGCACTTGGCCCTGTTCCTGCAGCCAGGCAAAGACCGGCGGCAAGGTGAGCGAGTCTTTGGACAGTTCCAGGCCGAGACCCTCAGGAACGACGCGGATGATGTTTTCCGTCAGGCCACCACCGGTGACGTGTGCCATGGCGTGGATGTCGCCTTGGCCGTCTTCGTCACGATTGAACTGCTGCAACGCTGCCAGAATCGGCTTGACGTAAAGACGCGTCGGCTCCATCAGCGCATCGAGCACTTTGCGGCCATCGGACAGTGTGGAGTCGGCGGTGACGCCGGCACGATCCACAATGCGACGGATCAGCGAGTAACCGTTCGAGTGCGGACCGCTCGATGCCAGGCCAATCAGCACATCGCCCTGTTGCACGCGCGAACCATCAAGGATGCGGGACTTTTCGACGGCGCTGACGCAGAAGCCGGCCAAGTCGTATTCGCCGGGGGCGTACATATCGGGCATTTCGGCGGTCTCACCACCGATCAGTGCGCAACCCGATTGCGTGCAGCCCTCGGCAATGCCGCCGACCACAGCAGCCGCGGTATCGATATCGAGCTTGCCGGTTGCAAAGTAATCGAGAAAGAACAGCGGTTCGGCGCCTTGCACCAGCACGTCGTTGACGCACATCGCGACCAGATCAATGCCGATGGTGTCATGGCGGTTCAGCTGATGTGCCAGTTTGAGTTTGGTACCGACGCCATCGGTGCCGGAGACCAGAACCGGTTCGCGGTACTTGCCACTCAGATCGAACATGGCGCCAAAACCGCCCAGGCCACCCATGACTTCGGGGCGGAAGCTACGCTTAACCAGCGGCTTGATTCGCTCGACCAGGGCGTTGCCTGCATCGATGTCCACGCCGGCGTCTTTGTAAGTCATAGAGGTGGAATCGGTCGGGCTCACGGGCGGTCACGGCGGTAGGAGGGGCCTTCATTTTACCAATGACCTGCCATGCAGGGGCGTCGCAGGTGACGGCTTGCGCCGTTTTGGGGCATCATTTGCAGAGAACTGCCAACTATTCGGCCCTTGATGCACATTCCAACTCTCCGTTTCCGATTCCTGCGCGGCATGATGCTGGGCTTCGTGCTGTCGGTGCTGCCGCTCGCTGCGATGGCCGCCGATCCGCTTTACACCGCCGAGGTGCGCGTCAAGAGTCAGAGTCCCGCCGATACCTTGAACGGTACGGCGCGCGCGCTGCTGCAGGTGTTGGAGCGCGTCTCCGGTGACCCGGGCGTCAAGTCGCGGCCGTACATGGGCCCGGAGCTCAAGAATGCGCGTTCTTTGGTTAAGAGCAGTGATTTTGTCCAGAAAGAGGGACTGAACGCGGCGGGCATTCCTTCGTTCGGTACCAACATGATTGTGGAGTTCCATCCCGATCGCGTGCGCGCATTGGCTAAGCGAGTCGGTCTGCAGATTTGGCCGGAGCCGCGGCAGCAACCCTTGGCATGGCTGGTGGTCGATGACGGCAAGAAGGGTCCGCGACTGGTCAGCTATCGCGAACGCAGTGCCGCTCATGCCTTGTTGGATCGCGGTCTGTATCGCGGCATCCGCATCGTGTTGCCCAAGGGCAATGCGGCAGAAAAGGTGCTGACCGGTGCCATCTTGCGTAAGGATTGGCGTGCGGTCTCGGCGGCCTCGGCGGCTTATGTCGGTGACACGCAGCTGATTGGTGTCATGCGCCGCAACGGTGATGGCTGGAAGGCTGATTGGACCTTTATGGATCGCGGCACCAAGTTGCGTGAATGGTCGAGCGAAGGCACGGATCCGTTTGAAGTGATGGCCGATGGTGGCAACGGTGCTGCCGATGCGCTGATTCGCCGCTACGCGATTGCCGGTCGTCCGCCGGAGCCACCACCGTTGACCGAAGAACAGATCGCCGAGATGGAAGCCGAAAAGGCTCGTCTGGGTGCAGAAGGTCAGCAGACCGAAACCGCTTCGGCTGCCTACTCGGGCGTCAGTGTCGTGCGCGAATCGTTTACCGGCATTCAAACCAGTGCGGATTACTCGGCGCTGATGGGCAAGTTGAATTCGATCGCCGGCGTGAAGTCGGTAGAGACCGTCGCGACGACGCCAGGTGGCGTGACCGTTGAAATTACCTATCAGGGTGAACCGTCGGGTCTCAATGCCGCGATCGCACTGCAAGGCTTGCGCAGTGGTGCCTCGCGCGTGATGCAGCAGCCGACCGCGCCGCCTTCGAATGAAAGCAAACCCGCCGAAACGAAACCTGCCAAGTCAAAACCGGCAGCTCCCGCATCCCCATCCAAGGGAGCAGGATCAACTCCTGCACCTGCGGAAACTAAACCACCGGCCAATACCGGCCAGGAATTCTGACCATCATGCCCTCGCCAAACGCCCGCAATTCGCTGGCCATCATTGCGCAGTTCCTGCAGCGCCTGCAGTGGGTGGCAATTGCGGTCGCCATTCTGACGCTGCTGTATCTGCTGTCACCGATTCTGGTGCCATTTATCGTGGCGGCCATGTTGGGTTGGCTTGGCGATCCCGTTGTTGACTGGCTCGAAGCCAAGGGCCGCACTCGCAATCAGGGCGTCACCATCGTGACGTTGGTCATGTGTTTTCTCGCGCTGTTCCTGTTGCTGTCGCTGTTGCCCATGCTGCAACGGCAAGTAGTGACTCTGATCGATGCGCTGCCGACGTACAAAGCCTGGTTCGACAAGACGCTGCTGCCATGGATCGATGAAAAGACGGGCTTGCGGTTGCGCACCACCCTCGACATGGATCATCTGATCGAGATGCTGCGCCAGCATTGGTCGACGGCGGGTTCGTTCGCCGGGACGGTCCTGCAATACGTGACCACCTCTGGTTTTGCGGTGGCGATGATGGTCGGCAATCTGGTGCTGATTCCGATCCTGACGTTTTTCTATCTGCGCGATTGGGATTTGCTGGTCGCCAAGATCGCTTCGCTGGTGCCACGCGAACACATTGATACTGTTGAGCGTCTGGCGCGCGAATCCTCGGCGGTGCTGAGCGGATTCCTGCGTGGACAGTTCCTGGTCATGGCGATACTCGGCGTGCTGTATGGCGCGGGACTGTGGATGGCCGGAATCAGCCTAGGTCTGCTGATCGGTATCATTGCCGGTCTGGCTACTTTTGTGCCTTACCTTGGTCCTGCCAGCGGCATCATCCTGGGCGTTTTGGCAGCGCTGGTGCAGTACGGCGATGTCCAGCATGTGATGTATGTGCTGATCGTGTTCGGGATCGGTCAGGTGGTCGAAAGCTACTTCCTGACACCGCGCCTGGTCGGTGATCGGATCGGTCTGTCGCAAGTGGCCGTTATTTTTGCCGTGCTGGCCGGTGGCCAGCTGTTCGGTTTTGTCGGCATGCTGCTGGCGCTACCGGTTGCGGCGGTTGCGAACGTGCTGCTGCGCTATGCCCACCAGCGTTATGTACAGAGCGATCTGTACCGCGGTGAGGACGAGGCCGAGACCTCCATCGTATTGGCCGATCCGCAAGCGTTGTCCGAGGCGCTCCGTAACGAGTCTGATGTTGGATAAGTCTCCGGGCGTTGCTGCCCAGATCCCACTCAATTTGCGTTTCCAGCCGGAACAGCGGTTTGCGACTTTTGTGTCGTCGGCCGGTGCAACGGCGTTAGCAGTTGTGCAGGATGCGCTGGCGCAGCCGACAGTCTGTCTGCTGCAGGGTGCGACCGATACCGGTAAAACGCATCTGCTGCTGGCGGCCTGTCACGGTGCGCGACAGCAATCCAAGCGGGTCGCTTATGTGGCGCTCGGTTCCGTTGGCGGGAACGCGGAACAGGCCTTGGCGGCTGCCGAAGATGCACAACTCATCGCCATTGATGAGCTAGGGAATCTGGCCGACGACCCGAACGGACAGGTCGCTTTGTTTCATCTGCTCAATCATGCGCGTGCTCGCGGAGCCAGTGTCCTGCTGGCGTCTCAGCGCTCGCCTGCAGAGTTGGGCATCGGGCTGCCGGATCTGGTGTCGCGCCTTAATGCCGCGGTGCGCGTGCCGTTACAGATGCTGGATGACGAAGGCCGACGCGAAGCGTTGCGTTTGCGCGCTCAATCGCATGGTCTGGAGTTCGATGAAGCAGCACTGGACTGGTTGCTGACGCGTGCCGATCGGCGTCTGACCGTGCTGATGGGATTGTGGCGACAGCTCGATCACGCTTCGTCCGTGCACAAGAAAAAACTGACGCTTCCGTTTGTGCGCGAAACCGTTGGCGATCAGCTGCGCTAAGGCGTTTTAGCCGCGCAACTGTGCGTCGAGTTCGGCCAGTCGCTCCGGCGTGCCGACGTCGGTCCATCGACCGGCATGATGTTGACCGCGCACCAGACCCTTCTGCATTGCGCTGCGAAGCAATGGCGCCAATTTAAAGCGCGGCAAGTCATCGGGCGCGCGATCGGTCGGCTCCACGAACGACGACCAATCTGCAAACAGATCCGGGTGATACCAGCCGATGCCGGCAAAGGTCAGGCGCGGCTCGCCATCGCTGCTCAGCTCGCCCGATTCGCCCAAATGAAAATCACCGTTGGGATTGTGCGCGGGATTATTGACCATCACGAGTTGCGCCAGTTGCCCCGGTTCCAGGGCCTGCAAAGTCGGGAAGGCGAAGTCGGTCCACACATCGCCATTGATCGCGAGCAAGGGCCGCGACGGATCCAGCAGGCGCCAGGCATTGAGCATGCCGCCGCCGGTTTCCAGTGGCGGGTAGGGTTCGCGACTGTAGTGCAAACGCAGACCCCAACGATCACCATTGCCTAAGGCCGGCTCAAATTGCTCCGCCAACCAGGAAATGTTGATCACGACATCGGACACACCCATGGCGCGCAAGTTGTCGAGATGCCATTCGATCAGCGGTTTGCCGCCGACCGGCAACAGTGGCTTGGGCGTGTGATTGGTAAGCGGACGCATGCGCTCGCCCAAACCGGCTGCAAAGATCAGCGCCTGCATACGTTTAGGCCTGCGCCGACAACGACGGCTTGACCAGTCGTTCCAGCACTTGCTGCAGCGGTTGCAGCTCCGGATATTTCGGCACGGCCTGATCGAGATACGCGACAAAGCGCGGCGCGTCGGTCAGATACTTTGGCTTGGCATCACGGTGATGCAAACGCGCAAAGATGCCCATCACCTTGAGATGGCGTTGAATGCCGATGTAATCGAGATCTTTGCGAAACGCCAGGTAGTCGGCACGGACCGGCAAGCCGGCGCCCAGGGCGCGTTGGTGATAACGTTCCCAATGCGATTCGCTAAAGTCTTCGGGCCACGAAATAAAGGCATCTTTGAACAGCGAGAGCGCGTCGTACGCAATCGGACCGTGGACCGCATCCTGAAAATCAAGAACGGCCAACTGATCACCCACCGGCATCAGATTACGCGGCATGAAATCGCGATGCACCACGGCGCGCGGCTGCTGCAGAATCTGATCCATCAGACGGCGATACACCAGATCCAGCGATTCCATGGTGTTGCAGTCCAATGTCAGCCCCAGATGACGACCCAGATACCACTCGTCAAACAGGCGCAGCTCACGGCTGAGCAAGGCTTCATCGTACGAAGGCAATCCGGCCGGCACCGGCATCGCCTGGATCTGCAGCAACTGATCTACGGCGCGTTCAAACCAGATGTCGGCATCAAGCGAATCGATGGCCTGCAACATCGTCTGCGTGCCGAGATCTTCGAGCAGCAGGAAACCGCCTTCGACATCACGCGCCAGCACTTGCGGAACCCGCACGCCGGCGGCTTCGAGCTGATCACGAATCAGCAGCCACGGCCTGACGTCTTCCTTATCGGGCGGCGAGTCCATCACGATGCGAGACGTGCCGCGATCATCGCCACGCCAATAGCTGCGAAAACCGGCGTCCATCGAGGCGCGAGTCAATTGCAGATCGGTATTGTTGGTGGCGCTACGGGCGAAGGCATTGCGTGCATCGGCGCGCAAGTCAGTTGGATCGTGCAAATCGGCGGTCATAGGGGCTCATTTTAGAACGAAAAAGCCCCGGTACCGGACCGGGGCTCTTTTGGTGTTGCAGTGAGTTGCGATCAGACGCCGCGGCGCTTGAGGGCGTCCCAGCCAAACAGCAGGCCGACCGTGACGACCACAGCAACCAGCCAGCCCCACAGACCGCCGTGAGCGATGTAGCTGCCGATAAAGGCACCGGCGATGCCGAACAGGATGGTCATGATCCAGCCCATCGGGTCTGCGCCCGGCTTGACCATGCGTGCCACCGCGCCAATGATGGCGCCGCCGACGATCGTTGCAATAATACCCATGCGTGTTTGACTCCGTTTAAAAGTTTTGGGGGACAACAGGCCTAGAGTACAACGGTTTGATTACCGCTTTGCAACTCCTGCTCAGCAGCAGCCGTGGTCGCCTTGACGCGTACCGCTATCGGCCGCCACCGCAACGCCAACGGTCAGCCCATCGGCACTGGCTTTGGCATGACGGCCCACCACATGCGACACGCAAGCGGTAACGCGCTTGCCCATCGGAATGTGCAGGAATTCATTAGGACCGTGCGCATTGCTGTGCGGACCCAGCACGCCGGTGATCATGAATTGTGCGCCCGGAAATTTTTCACCGAGCATGCCCATAAACGGAATCGAGCCGCCTTCGCCCATGTACATTGCGGGCTTGTTGAACGCAGCTTGCGAGGCTTCGTCGATGGCAGTCGTCAGCCACTCGGACATGGCCGGTGCATTCCAACCGGTCGATGCCTTTTCGAGTTCCAGAGTCACCTTGGCACCGTACGGCGGGTCTTTCAGCAGGGCGGCCTTCATCGCCTCACCGGCGGTGGCGCCATCGGCGGTAGGCGGCAAGCGCATCGACAGTTTGACGGCGGTATGCGGACGCAGAACGTTGCCTGCAGATTCCAGCGGCGGCATGCCATCGACACCCGTGACCGACAGGGCCGGACGCCACGTGCGATTGAGCACCAGTTCCAGCAGCTCATCGTTCATGGGCTTGAGGCCGTCAACCATCGGGAACTTGTCGTACACCGCAGTGTCCAGTACTTCGGCCGCGCGACGCGCCTGTTCCATGCGTTCGGCCGGCACTTCGGCGTGCAGTTCCTTGAGCAGAACCTTGCCGGTTTCGCTGTCTTCGATGCGCGACAGCAGTTCACGCAAGATGCGGAACGAAGAGGGCACCACGCCCGATGCATCACCGGAGTGCACGCCTTCTTCAAGCACTTGCACGTCGAGATTGCCGCCGGTCAGGCCGCGCAGCGAGGTGGTGCACCACAGTTGATCGTAGTTGCCGCAACCCGAATCCAGACACACCACCAGCGACGGCTTGCCGATGCGCGATGCGAGGTGATCGACATAAGCCGGCAGATCGTAGGAGCCGGATTCTTCGCACGCTTCGATAAGAATGACGCAACGATTATGCGCAAGACCCTGTTCGCGCAAGGCCATGATCGAGGTCAGCGAACCGTAGATGGCATAGCCATCGTCCGCACCACCGCGACCGTACAATTTGTCGCCCTTTAGCACCGGTTTCCACGGGCCGAGATCTTCATCCCACCCGGTCATTTCCGGTTGTTTGTCCAAGTGACCGTACAGCAGCACCGGATCGGTATCGCTACCGCCGTTGGCTGCAGGAATCTCGATAAAAATCAGCGGCGTGCGGCCTTCGAGACGGACCACCTCGAGCTGCATGCCCTCGATGTTCTGCGACTTGGCCCAGCCGGTCATCAGTTCCACCGCGCGGTCCATGTGGCCATTGGCAACCCAGTCTTTATCGAACATGGGCGACTTGTTAGGAATGGCGATGTACTCGATCAGTTGCGGAACGATTTCCTCGTCCCATTTGCGATCGACAAAGGCAGTAATTTGAGCCGAATCCACGATTGGTATCCTTGCGATGAACTTGCTGCCATTTTACGCCGTGTGGCGTTAGGACCGTATTGTGCATTCCGCTGTGTTGCTATCTGCTGATACCTTTGTGCCGATTCCCTGGAAAAACGGGGGCGGCATCACGCTCGACATCTTCCGTGGCTGCGGGCTGGAGCGCGTGAGCGGCGACGATTGGGACTGGCGACTGTCGATGGCCCGACTGGACGGTGACGGCCCCTTTTCGGCCTTCGACGGGATCGATCGCGTTCTTACATTTCTCGGGCCGGGCACGTTGCGCCTGCGCGGCGGCACGACCGATGTGACGCTGCAGCCCCTGCAGGCCCTCGCATTTGACGGCGGTATTCCGTTCGAAGGCCTGGTCGACACCCCGCCATCGTGGGATCTCAACCTGATGGGGCGCCGTGAGCGCGTGCGCGTGCGGGCCGAGACGCTCCGCGAGAGGACGTCTCTGACTGTGAAAACCGGCGAGGTAGCGGGGCTGTATGCGGTTCAGGGAGCCGCGCTGCTCGGCGATCTGCGGGTGGAGCAGGGGGCTGTAGGGCTGCTGCAGGCCGCCGACGACGCTCAAATCCGCCTTGGGGCAGTCGAAGGCGCGGTGGTGGCCTTCGTGGTCAGTCCGTCATAATGGATCAGATCGGTCTTTCATTTGGCCGAACGATCAGTTAAACTATCGAACCCTTAATGGGCAAGGCGTGCCGCAAGGACGCTCTTTTTTATTGAGGTTTTGCCTACACGCCAGTAGCTCAATTGGCAGAGCAGCGGTCTCCAAAACCGCAGGTTGGGGGTTCGAGTCCCTCCTGGCGTGCCACTTTGCGGAGCGCGACGCAGTGCATGTGGCGCGCTCGTTTTGTTTGAGTATTTTTGGACGCGTTCAATGAACACCCTCGTCAAATCCTCCGGTACTAAGCTGTCCTCGCTCGATTGGGTCAAGCTCGTACTGGCAGTGGCTCTGGTGGCTGCCGGTATTTTTGCCTACAACTACTACGAGCCGCAGGTGCCTAACAAGTTCCTGCGTCTGCTCATGTCCATCGGCGGTATCGTACTGGCAGCTCTGGTCTACCTGACCACGAGCCTCGGTCCGCGCACTCGCACCTTCCTTAAGGAAACGCGTTTTGAATTGCGCAAGATGGTGCGTCCGACGCGTCAGCAGGCCATGCAGACGACTTGGGTGGTTGTCATCGCTGTGGCCGTAATCAGTCTGCTGCTGGCGTTTTTCGACCTGATTATTTCGCAAACCGTCAAACTGGTGCTGGGCGGCTAAGCCCCCAAAACATACGGAGATTCCTGAGTCAATGAACGATTCGATCAACAAGCGCTGGTTCGTGGTGCACGCCTATTCCGGCTTTGAAAAGTCGGTGCAGCGCGCCCTTAAAGAGCGCATCGAACGCGCTGAAATGCAGGACCGCTTCGGCGACGTGCTGGTCCCGACTGAAGAAGTCATGGAAATGCGTTCGGGCCAAAAGCGCCGCAGCGAACGTAAGTTCTTCCCCGGTTACGTGCTGGTGCAGATTGCTGTGAGCGATGACTCGGGCATTCCGCGCATCGACAACGAATCCTGGCACTTGATCAAGGAAACCCCCAAGGTCATGGGCTTCATCGGCGGTACCGCTGATAACCCGCTGCCGATCTCGGACGAAGAGGCCGACGTCATCCTGCAACGCGTGCAGGAAGGTGTTGAAAAGCCGCGTCCCAAGGTGCTGTTCGAACCGGGCGAAATGGTCCGCGTGGTCGAGGGCCCGTTCAACGACTTCAACGGCGTGGTCGAGCGTATCGATTACGACAAGTCCCGCCTGACCGTGGCGGTGCTGATTTTCGGTCGTTCGACGCCGGTCGAGCTCGAGTTCGGGCAAGTCGAAAAGGCCTGACGCCTGGGGGCAACCCCAAAATCAAAGATCAAAAATCAAAAAAGTCGGCGGCCTCAGGGCCGCCGGTTTTCTTTGAGATTCAGTAGGTTAGGGCTTGCGCGGCCCTTAAAAGCGTTCTATAATTTCCAACTCCCTGACCCCATTTCGGGTGGCGCAAGCCGCCATGGGCTCGTCTGCACTGCAGATTATGGGGGTTGTTTTAACCGTGATGCCGGGACGCGGATCCTTCCCGGAAACCGATGGGGAGCCTTGTTTTTAAGGCGTTTCACCCGGAGAGAGTAATCAGATGGCAAAGAAAGTTGTTGGCTATATCAAGCTGCAAGTCAAGGCGGGCCAAGCCAACCCGTCGCCGCCGGTTGGTCCGGCACTGGGCCAACGCGGCCTGAACATTATGGAATTCTGCAAGGCCTTTAATGCGGCCACGCAAAAGCTGGAACCGGGTCTGCCCGTTCCGGTCATCATCACGGCCTATTCCGACCGTACCTTCACCTTTGTCACCAAGTCGACCCCTGCGGCCGTCCTGCTGATGAAGGCCGCTGGCCTGCAAGGCGGCTCGGCACGTCCCAACACCCAAAAGGTGGGCAAGGTGACCCGTGCGCAAGTCGAAGAAATCGCCAAGCAGAAGGAAGCTGACCTGACGGCAGCTGAACTCGAAGCGGCAGTTCGCACCATCTCGGGCACCGCCCGTTCGATGGGCATCACGGTTGAAGGCTGAGGACTGAACAATGGCACAAACCAAGCGTATTAAGGCCATCAAGGCCGCTGTGGAACCGGGCAAGTCGTATTCGTTCGACGACGCCATCCAAATCATCAAGACCGCCACCAAGGCTAAGTTTGTTGAATCCGTTGACGTTGCCGTCCGTCTGGGCGTCGATGCCAAGAAGTCGGATCAGCAAGTCCGCGGTTCGACCGTGCTGCCGCAAGGCACCGGCAAGACCGTTCGCGTTGCCGTGTTTGCTCCGGCCGGCGCCAAGGCTGAAGAAGCTCTGGCTGCAGGCGCCGACATCGTCGGTATGGACGACCTGGCAGAAAAAATGCAAGCCGGCGATCTGAACTATGACGTCGTCATCGCTACCCCCGATGCCATGCGCGTCGTCGGTAAGCTCGGTACCGTTCTCGGTCCGCGCGGCCTGATGCCGAACCCGAAGGTGGGCACCGTCTCGCCGAACGTGGCAGAGGCTGTCAAGAACGCCAAGGGCGGTCAGGTCCGTTACCGCACCGACAAGGCCGGCATCATTCACTGCACCATCGGCAAGGCTGACTTCGCCGACGAGCGCCTGAAGGAAAACCTGAATGCGCTGCTCGCCGACCTGGTCAAGGCCAAGCCGGCCACGTCCAAGGGTCAATACCTGCAAAAGGTCTCGATCTCTTCGACGATGGGCCCGGGCGTCACCGTCGACCAGTCGTCGCTGTCGTTCAAGTAATACCGCTGTAAACCAATTTTGAAGGCGCCACTCGGGCTTCGGCCCGGGTGAGTCATCAAAGACCGCAGGCGCGGCTACAAAATCAACGACGACGGGCAGGATGCTCCATTTGGCAAGGATTCGCCGTCGTAGATCCCGTAACTGCTTAATCCACCGCTAAGGTGAGCCGGCGTAGATGGTCGCCCTTCCGGAATACTTTCTGAAAGGTGCCACCAGTGGGGTTTCAAAGCCCCCGATGTCCAGGACGGATGTCGATCTGGACCGCAAGCGGCAGGAGCCGTGAGCGGAGTTCATATAGGAGGAAGCAATGGCTCTTAATTTCTCTCAAAAACAAAACGTCGTCGCAGAAGTGGCTGACGTTGCTGCCAAGGCACATTCCCTCATCGCTGCCGAATACGCGGGTACTACGGTCGGACAACTGACCGCTATGCGTAAAAAGGCCCGTGAAGAGGGCGTCTTCTTGAAAGTCATCAAGAATACGCTCGCTGCACGTGCTGTCGAAGGCACCGATTATGAAGTCGTCAAAGACTCCATGGTCGGACCGCTGTTGTACGCGTTCTCGACTGAAGAACCCGGTGCAGCAGGTCGCGTGATCAAGGAATTCGCCAAGGGCAACGACAAGCTGATCGCCAAGTTTGTGGTGGTTGGCGGTACCGCGTATCCGGCTTCGCATGTCGAAGTTCTGGCTTCGCTGCCGACCCGCGATCAGGCACTGTCGATGCTCCTTTCGGTACTTGTCGAACCGGCTACCCGCGTTGCACGCGTGGTCAAGGCCATCGGCGACAAGCTCGAAGAAGGTGGCGCCGTCGCTGCTCCGGCACAGGAAGACGCACCGGCTGCTGAAGCCGCTGCCGACGCTCCTGCTGCTGAAGCTGCCGCAGAAACGACCGAGGAAAAGGCAGCCGAATAATCGGTCCCGCCTTCATCCACATCACTCATTAAGCAATTTCCAAAGGTAAATACAATGTCCCTTTCGAACGAACAAATCATCGAAGCCATCGGCGCCAAGTCGCTGATGGAAGTCATGGAACTGGTCAAGGCCATGGAAGACCACTTCGGCGTCACCGCCGCAGCTCCGGTCGTCATGGCAGCTGGCCCGGCCGCAGGTGCTGCAGCCGCTGAAGAACAAACCGAATTCAACGTCGTCCTCAAGGAAGCCGGCGCGAAGAAGGTTGAAGTCATTAAGGCCGTCCGCGGCATCACCGGTCTGGGCCTCAAAGAAGCCAAGGACATGGTCGAAGCTGCACCGCAAGTCGTCAAGGAAGGCGCTTCGAAGGAAGATGCCGAGAAGTTCAAGAAAGAACTCGAAGCCGCCGGTGCGGTTGTCGAACTCAAGTAATGCAGTACCGGCCTCGCGCTCCCCGGTTGCCTGGGGAGCGTGCGGGCTTGCCAAGGCTAGGGGCTTTCGCCCCTGGCCTTTGGTCGTTTAAGGCAACACCGTGATTTTGTAAAACAAGACAAGCGTCGTGGTAGTGGGAGAGGGCGTGCTGATGCCGGCAATATCAGCGACCACCCGCTTGTGTTAGTGGCACCAAAATTTGAATTCAAATACCGAGGCATCAACTCCCATGACGACGTATTCCTTCACAGAGAAGAAGCGCATCCGCAAGGATTTCGGCAAGCGCGGCTCTATTCTCGAAGTCCCCTTCCTCCTCGCTATCCAGGTCGATTCGTATCGCGAATTCCTGCAAAGCGGCAAGAATCCCGAAGCGCGCGAAGACAAAGGTCTGCACGCCGCTCTCAAGTCCGTATTCCCCATCGTTTCGTACAGCGGCAATGCTGCGCTTGAATACGCCGGTTACTCTCTGGGTGAACCTGCATTCGACGAGCGCGAATGCCGCACCCGCGGCCTGTCCTACGGCGCCCCGCTGAAGGTCAAGGTCAAGCTGGTCATCTACGATCGCGAATCGTCGAGCAAGCAAATCAAGTACGTCAAGGAGCAGGAAGTCTACATGGGCGAAATTCCGCTCATGACTGACAACGGCACCTTCATCGTCAACGGTACTGAGCGCGTCATCGTGTCGCAGCTGCACCGTTCGCCCGGCGTCTTCTTCGATCACGATCGCGGCAAGACCCACAGCTCCGGCAAGGTGCTGTACTCGGCCCGCATCATTCCTTACCGCGGTTCGTGGCTCGACTTCGAGTTCGACCCCAAGGATGGCCTATACACCCGTATCGACCGTCGCCGCAAGTTGCCGGTGACCGTGCTGCTGCGCGCACTGGGCTACACCAACGAAGAAATGCTCAATGCCTTCTTCGAAATCAACGCCTTCCACATCAACGCCGAAGGTGGCGTGCAGTGGGAAGTCGTGCCGGAACGTCTGCGCGGCGAAACCCTTGATTTCGACATCGTTGACGGCAAGACCATCATCGTTGAGTCGGGCAAGCGCATCACCGCCCGTCACGTCAAGCAGCTGCAGGAATCGGGCATTGACGCCCTGGCCGTGCCGGACGAGTTCGTGTTCGGTCGCATCCTGTCGCACGATGTCATCGACACCGCCTCCGGTGAAGAACTGGCTCGCGCCAACGATGAAATCACGCCGGAACTGATCGAAAAGTTCCGCAAGGCCGGTATCCAAACCGTCGGTACCATCTGGACCAACGATCTGGACCGCGGTCCGTACATTTCCACCACGCTGCGCGCCGATACCACCCGCACGCAAACCGATGCGCTGGTTGAAATCTACCGCATGATGCGTCCCGGCGAGCCGCCGACCAAGGATGCTGCACAAAATCTGTTCCACAACCTGTTCTTCACCTTCGACCGTTACGACCTGTCGGCCGTTGGTCGCATGAAGTTCAACCGTCGCCTGGGTCGTAAAGAGACCGAAGGCGCTTCGGTACTGTATGACGCCAAGTACTTTGCAGATCGCAAGGATGCAGAAAGCGTTGCACTGCGCGAAGAGTTCGGCGATCGCTCCGACATCCTCGAAGTGGTCAAGGCACTGTCCGAGATCCGTAACGGTCGCGGCGTCGTCGATGACATCGACCACCTCGGCAACCGCCGTGTGCGTTCGGTCGGTGAAATGGCCGAAAACACCTTCCGCGTCGGCCTGGTCCGCGTGGAACGTGCCGTCAAGGAACGCCTGTCGATGGCCGAGTCCGAAGGTCTGACTCCGCAGGAACTGATCAACGCCAAGCCGGTTGCGGCTTCCATGAAGGAATTCTTCGGCTCCTCGCAGCTGTCGCAATTCATGGACCAGAACAACCCGCTGTCCGAAGTGACCCACAAGCGTCGCGTCTCGGCACTGGGTCCGGGCGGTCTGACCCGCGAACGCGCCGGCTTCGAAGTGCGCGACGTGCACCCGACCCATTACGGTCGCGTCTGTACGATCGAAACGCCTGAAGGTCCGAACATCGGCCTGATCAACTCGCTGGCTGTGTACGCTCGCACCAACAAGTACGGCTTCCTCGAAACTCCGTACCGCAAGGTTGTCGACGGCAAGGTCACCGATCAGATCGAATACCTGTCCGCCATCGAAGAAAACGAATACGTGATTGCACAGGCCTTTGCACCGCAAGATGGCAAGGGCAAGATCACCGTTCCGTTCGTGGACTGCCGTTATCAGGGTGAATTCCTGCTCAAGCCGCCAAGCGAAATCGATTACATGGACGTGTCGCCGATGCAGACCGTTTCGGTCGCTGCCGCATTGGTTCCGTTCCTGGAGCACGACGACGCCAACCGTGCATTGATGGGCGCCAACATGCAACGTCAGGCCGTCCCGACGCTGCGTTCGCAAAAGCCGCTGGTCGGTACCGGTATTGAACGTGCTGTGGCACGTGACTCCGGTGTGACCGTGAATGCGCTGCGCGGTGGTGTGGTCGAACAGATCGACGCTGCCCGTATCGTGGTCAAGGTGAGCGAGTCCGAACTGACCGGCGGTAACGATGCCGGCGTGGACATCTACAACCTGATCAAGTACACCCGTTCGAACCAGAACACCTGTATCAACCAGACTCCTCTGGTGAAGGTGGGCGACAAGATCGAACGTGGCGATGTGCTGGCCGACGGTCCTTCGACCGACATCGGTGAATTGGCTCTGGGTCAGAACATGCTGGTCGCGTTCATGCCCTGGAACGGTTACAACTTCGAAGACTCGATCCTGCTCTCGGAACGCGTCGTCCAGGAAGACCGTTACACCACCATCCACATCGAAGAACTGACGGTCCAAGCTCGTGACACCAAGCTCGGTTCCGAAGAAATCACCGCCGACATCCCGAATGTGGCCGAGTCTGCACTGAACCGTCTGGATCAGTCGGGCGTGGTGTACATCGGTGCCGAAGTTCGCGCCGGTGACATTCTGGTCGGTAAGGTCACGCCGAAGGGCGAGTCGCAACTGACGCCGGAAGAAAAGCTGCTGCGCGCCATCTTCGGTGAGAAGGCATCGGACGTTAAGGACAGCTCGCTGCGCGTGCCGCCGGGCATGGACGGCGTCGTCATTGACGTGCAAGTCTTTACCCGCGACGGTGTCGATCGTGACGAACGCGCCAAGAAGATTCAGCACGATGAAATCGTGCGGGTCAACAAGGACTTCGACGATCAGTACCGCATCCTTGAAGCCGCCATTTTTGCCCGTCTGCGTTCGCAGCTGCTGGGCAAGGTGGTCAACGGTGGCAACGGCGTCAAGAAGGGTGAAACCCTGTCGTCGCTGACGCTGGATCAGGTCGCACAAAAAGACTGGTTCTCGTTCCGCATGAAGGACGAGTCGGCTGCCGAAGCTCTGGAAACTGCTCAAGCTCAACTCGAAGCCCACAAGGCCGAGTTCGAAAAGCGCAAGGAAGTGAAGCGCGGCAAGATCATGCAAGGTGACGATCTGGCACCGGGCGTGCTCAAGATGGTCAAGGTCTTCCTGGCTGTTAAGCGTCGCATCCAACCGGGTGACAAGATGGCCGGCCGCCACGGTAACAAGGGTGTCGTGTCCACCATCGTTCCGGTGCAGGACATGCCGTACATGGCCGACGGTCAGACCGTCGACGTGGTGCTGAACCCGCTGGGCGTGCCTTCGCGTATGAACATCGGTCAGGTGCTCGAAGTCCACTTGGGCTGGGCCGCTAAGGGTCTGGGTCGCAAGATCGATCGCATGATGCGCGATAACGCCAACATCAAGGAACTGCGTTCGTACCTCAACGACATCTACAACCACGACAAGGCCGATCACGGTACGCGTGTGGATCTGGCGTCGTTTACGGATGAGGAACTGCTGGTTCTGGCCGGCAACCTGACCGACGGTGTGCCGATGGCAACGCCGGTGTTCGACGGTGCCAACGAAGCTGAAATCAAGCGCATGCTCGAGTTGGCCGAACTGCCGACCAGCGGTCAGACCACGCTGTACGACGGTCGTACCGGTGAAGCCTTCGACCGTCCGGTCACTGTCGGCTACATGCACATGCTCAAGCTGAACCACTTGGTCGACGACAAGATGCACGCCCGTTCGACCGGTCCGTACTCGCTCGTCACGCAGCAACCGCTGGGCGGCAAGGCACAGTTCGGCGGTCAGCGTTTCGGCGAAATGGAAGTCTGGGCACTCGAGGCTTACGGTGCAGCGTACACGCTGCAGGAAATGCTCACGGTCAAGTCCGACGACGTGGCCGGCCGCAACCAGATGTACAAGAACATCGTGGACGGCGAGTACGAAACCGTGGCCGGCGTGCCGGAATCCTTCAACGTTCTGCGGAAGGAAATCCAATCGCTCGGCATCGACATGGAGCTGGAAGGCGCGTAATCGCCTTCCGATCCCTCCACGTCCAACTTCACTCCATCCGGAGATAAGAAATGAAAGATTTGCTAAAGATGTACCAACCGGCGCGCCAATCGCTCGAGTTCGACTCGATCAAGATCGCGCTGGCCTCGCCGGAACAGATCCAATCGTGGTCGTACGGCGAAGTCAAAAAGCCGGAAACCATCAACTACCGTACCTTTAAGCCGGAACGTGACGGTCTGTTCTGTGCCGCCATCTTCGGTCCGATTAAGGATTACGAATGCCTGTGCGGCAAGTACAAGCGCCTGAAGCATCGCGGCGTGAAGTGCGAAAAGTGCGGTACCGAAGTCGCTCTGGCCAAGGTCCGTCGTGAACGCATGGGTCACATCGACCTGGCGTCGCCTGTTGCTCACATCTGGTTCCTGAAGTCCCTGCCGTCGCGCATGGGTCTGATGCTGGACATGACGCTGCGCGATATCGAAAAGATCCTGTATTTCGAAGCGTTCGTCGTCACCGATCCCAAGATGACCGATCTGGAACGCGGCCAGCTGCTGACCGAAGAGGAATACCTCAAGGCCCGCGCTGAGCATCAAGGCCAGTTCGATGCAGCCATGGGTGCCGAAGCCGTTTACGACCTGCTGCGTTCGATCGATTTGCCGTCGGAAATGGTCCGTCTGCGCGAAGAGATCGCCACGACCGGTTCGGAAACCAAGCTCAAGCGCCTCACCAAGCGCATCAAGCTGATCGAAGCCTTTATGGAATCCGGCAACAAGCCGGAGTGGATGGTGCTGACCGTGCTGCCGGTGCTGCCGCCGGATCTGCGTCCGCTGGTTCCGCTCGATGGCGGCCGTTTCGCTACGTCCGATCTGAACGATCTGTACCGTCGCGTCATCAACCGTAACAACCGTCTGCGTCGTCTGCTTGAACTCAATGCGCCTGAAATCATCGTGCGCAACGAAAAGCGCATGCTGCAGGAATCCGTCGATGCCCTGATGGACAACGGCCGTCGCGGCCGTGCCATCACCGGCACCAACAAGCGCCCGCTCAAGTCGCTCGCCGACATGATCAAGGGTAAGCAAGGCCGCTTCCGTCAGAACCTGCTCGGCAAGCGCGTTGACTACTCGGGCCGTTCGGTCATCGTGGTCGGTCCGTACCTCAAGCTGCATCAGTGCGGTCTGCCAAAGAAGATGGCGCTGGAACTGTTCAAGCCCTTCATCTTTGCCAAGCTGCAACAGCGTGATCTCGCCTCGACGATCAAGGCTGCCAAGAAGATGGTGGAACGCGAAGAACCGGTCGTGTGGGACATCCTTGAAGAAGTCATCCGCGAACATCCGGTGCTGCTGAACCGTGCGCCGACGCTGCACCGTCTGGGTATCCAGGCATTCGAACCGGTGCTGATTGAAGGCAAGGCCATCCAGCTGCATCCGCTGGTGTGTACTGCATTCAACGCCGACTTCGACGGTGACCAGATGGCTGTTCACGTGCCGCTGTCGCTCGAAGCACAGCTCGAAGCCCGTGCGCTGATGATGGCATCGAACAACATCCTGTCGCCGGCCAACGGCGAGCCGATCATCGTGCCGTCGCAGGACGTCGTGTTGGGTCTGTACTACATGACCCGTGCACTGGTGAACAAGAAGGGTGAGGGCATGGCCTTCGCTAACTTGTCCGAAGTGAAGCGCGCCTATGACAACCGCGTTGTCGAACTGCATGCCAAGTGCAAAGTGCGTATCACCGAAACCGTCATTGATGAAAACGGTGAGCGTTCCGAAAAGACCTCGGTGGTGGATACCACGGTGGGTCGCGCTCTGCTGCAGGAAATCCTGCCGAAGGGTCTGCCGTTCGAACTGGCTAACGTTGAGCTGACCAAGAAGAACATCTCGCGTCTGATCAACTCGTGCTACCGCCGTCTGGGCCTGAAGGACACGGTCGTGTTCGCCGACCAGCTGATGTACACCGGTTTTGCTTACGCAACCCGCGCCGGTGTGTCCATCGGTATCGATGACATGATCATCCCGGACGAAAAGACCTCGATTCTGGCCGAAGCCGAAAGCGAAGTGCTGGACATCCAGGAACAGTACCAAGGCGGTCTGGTCACCAGCGGCGAACGCTACAACAAGGTCGTCGATATCTGGTCGCGCACCAACGAACGCATCGCCAAGGCGATGATGGAAACCATCGGTACCGAAAAGGTCGAGAACGCCGCAGGCGAAACCATCGACCAGAAGTCCATGAACTCCATTTACATCATGGCCGACTCGGGTGCGCGTGGTTCGCAAGCTCAGATCCGTCAGCTCGCCGGTATGCGTGGCCTGATGGCCAAGCCGGACGGCTCGATTATTGAAACGCCGATTACCGCGAACTTCCGCGAAGGTCTGAACGTTCTTCAATACTTCATCTCGACCCACGGTGCACGTAAGGGTCTGGCCGATACCGCGCTGAAGACGGCGAACTCGGGTTACCTGACCCGTCGTCTGGTGGACGTGGCGCAAGACGTCGTGATCACCCAAGACGACTGCGGTACGGAACATGGTCTGACCATGACTCCGATCGTCGAAGGCGGTGACGTCGTTGAACCGTTGCGCGATCGCGTACTTGGCCGCGTTGTGGCCGAAGACGTGTTCCTGCCGGGCAACACCGAAGATCCGATCGTGACCCGCAACACGCTGCTCGACGAGCAGTGGGTGCAGGTGCTTGAAGATGCCGGTGTGCAGTCGATCAAGGTCCGTTCGACCATTTCGTGCGAAGCCGACTTCGGCGTCTGTGCGCATTGCTACGGTCGTGACCTGGCCCGCGGCCATCTGGTCAACCATGGTGAAGCCGTCGGCGTCGTCGCCGCGCAATCCATCGGTGAGCCGGGTACCCAGCTGACCATGCGTACCTTCCACATCGGTGGTGCCGCATCGCGTGCTGCTGCTATCGATAACATCACCATCAAGACGACCGGTAGCGTCAAGTTCAGCGATAACGTCAAGTTCGTCGAACAGACCAAGGGCAACCTGGTTGCTGTGTCGCGTTCGGGCGAAATCTCGGTGCTCGATGATCACGGCCGTGAACGTGAGCGTTACAAGATCGCTTACGGTGCCTCGCTGTCCGTCAAGGAAGGCGCTAAGGTCACCGCCGGTCAGACCATCGCCACTTGGGATCCGCATAACCACCCGATCGTGTCGGAAGTCGAAGGCTTCATCCGCTTCGTTGACTTTGTCGATGGCGTGACCGTCTCGCAAAAGGTCGATGACCTGACGGGTATGAGCTCGCGTGAAATCACCGATCCGAAGCGTCGTGGCTCGCAAGGCAAGGATCTGCGTCCGACCGTCCGCATCGTGGACAAGAAGGGCAACGATCTGAACATCCCGGGTACCGATCTGCCGGCACAGTACCTGCTGCCGCCAAAGTCGGTCGTGAACCTGGCCGATGGCGCTCCGGTCAGCGTTGGTGACGTGGTCGCTAAGATTCCGCAGGAAGCTTCGAAGACCCGCGACATCACCGGTGGTCTGCCGCGCGTTGCCGACCTGTTCGAAGCCCGCCGTCCGAAGGATGCGGCCATCCTGGCTGAAATCTCCGGCGTCGTCAGCTTCGGTAAGGACACCAAGGGCAAGCAACGTCTGATCATCAAGCCGACCGACGGTGAAGATTACGAAGAACTGATTCCGAAGTACCGCCAAGTGATCGTGTTCGAAGGCGAACACGTGACCAAGGGCGACACCCTGGTGGACGGCGAACCCGCACCGCAGGACATCCTGCGTCTGCTCGGCGTCGAACCGCTGGCCGTGTACCTGACCAAGGAAATCCAGGACGTTTACCGTCTGCAGGGCGTCAAGATCAACGACAAGCACATCGAAGTGATCGTGCGTCAGATGCTGCGTAAGGTTGAAATCACCGATCAGGGCGACTCCAAGTACTTTGCCGGTGAACAGCTCGAACGTCAGCGCGTTGTCGAAGAGAACGCCAAGCTGGTCACCCGCAACGAGAGCCCGGCCAAGTACCTGCCGGTGCTGTTGGGTATCACGAAGGCATCGCTGGCAACCGAATCGTTCATCTCGGCGGCATCGTTCCAGGAAACGACCCGCGTGCTGACCGAAGCGGCTGTCCGCGGCACCCGCGATACGCTGCGCGGCCTGAAGGAAAACGTCATCGTCGGCCGACTGATTCCAGCCGGTACCGGCTTGGCGTATCACAAGGCCCGTCAGCAGGCGAGCACGCTGGGCTTCAGCGATGCAGACCTCGACGTGTTGTCGGCCACCCCGGCCAGCGAAATTGTCGAAGAGATGATCGATCTCAACGACATGGCCGCAGTGGATGACAGCGATGCACCCGTCGCCGATACCGCCGAGATCATGATGATCGAGGAAGATATCGCCGACAACGGCATCGACAGCATCATCGAAGAGTAATCTTCGCGCTGTTCGCCTCAGAAAAGGCCACCGGATCCGGTGGCCTTTTTCTTTGGGTCCTCGGTACAATGTTCAAACCGTACGAACCCGAATGGAATAATGAATTACCGAGCCATCATGGGAGCGCTGGAGCGCCATTTTGAACCCGCCACCTTGTTCAAGTGGGGCTTCAACCTGTCGCCGATGTTCCGCCGGACCACAGCCCCCATCACCGAGGTGACGCCGGACCTGCACCGCGTCCACGTCGAATTACCCATCAGCTGGAAAAACCGCAACTACGTCGGCTCGATCTTCGGCGGCAGCCTGTTTTCCGCGGTCGACCCGATTCCGATGGTGCAACTGCTGCGCATCCTTGGCGATGACTATGTGGTCTGGGACAAGGAAGCCAGGATCCAATTCCGCCGGCCGGCCTATCAGGACGTCGTGGCGAACTTCATCTATTCCGAGGACGAACTGAGCGCCATCCGGGCACAAGTGGCCGAGCAGGGCGAGATTCTGTGGGAGAAAGTCACCGATTTGACGGGTAGGGACGGCAAGACGGTCTATTCGACGGTGACCAAGACTTTATATGTGGCCACCAAGGACCACTACCGGGCCAAATTGGCGATGCGCCGGGAACGTGCGCAGCCCTAGATTTTCTGATAGAATATGGCCTCGCGGTGGATCCGAACGGATTTCGGGCCACCCCAGATCACCAAAAGCGGCTAAACGGATTTGCCGCGTGTTGGGACCAAAGGATTGGCGGGATCGCCGTTTTCCCCTGTGTTTGGCTGCCTTCGGGTGTCCCGAGCACGGGAATAAGGACTAGCTTGCAGGCCCAAGAGGCCCGTCGCAGGCTGTCCTCTTTTTGCTTTTCAGTTTTTCGCTTTATCCCGGGTTCTTGGTGTTTTCACCGACAGCAAGGCCTAAAACAACCTTCTTTTTTCTTTATCAGAGCACATAGGTAACCATGGCAACGATTAATCAGCTGGTCCGCAAGCCGCGTACCCCTGAAACCTACAAGAGCACTTCGCCGGCTTTGGCGAACTGCCCGCAACGTCGCGGCGTTTGCACCCGCGTCTACACCACCACCCCGAAAAAGCCGAACTCGGCTATGCGTAAGGTGGCCAAGGTGCGCCTCACCAACGGTTACGAAGTCATTTCGTACATCGGTGGCGAAGGCCACAACCTGCAGGAACACAGCGTGGTCCTGATTCGCGGCGGCCGCGTTAAGGATCTGCCGGGTGTGCGTTACCACACCGTCCGCGGTTCGCTCGACGCCGCCGGTGTCGCTAAGCGTCGCCAACGCCGTTCCAAGTACGGCGCCAAGCGTCCGAAGGCTTAATTCTGCATTTCGCGCGCCGCCTGGCGCGGTGGCCCACCGGCCAGTGCAGGCAGCGCCTCTTGCAGGTTTCCCGTTTCATCAAATTCAAATAAAAGGTACGCAAAATGTCGCGTAAAGGTTCCGCCCCCCAGCGTTCGATCCTGCCGGATCCCAAACACGGTAGCGAAACGATCGCCCGTTTCATCAACATGGTCATGAAGTCCGGTAAGAAGTCGATCGCTGAAAAGATCGTCTACGGCGCTATGGACGTCATCGAAGCCAAGAACAGCAATGCTCTCGAACTGGTTGAAAAGGCGCTTGATAACGTCGCTCCGACCGTCGAAGTCAAGTCGCGTCGCGTCGGCGGTGCCACCTATCAGGTGCCGGTCGAAGTGCGCGCATCGCGTCGTATGGCTCTGGCCATGCGCTGGCTGATTGAATCGGCCCGCAAGCGCGGTGAAAACTCGATGCCGCGTAAGCTCGCTGCTGAACTGCTGGACGCCTCGGAAAACCGTGGCGGCGCCATCAAGAAGCGCGAAGAAACGCACCGCATGGCAGAGGCCAACAAGGCCTTCGCTCACTTCCGCTGGTAATCAGCGGTCGTTGCAAAACCTTCAATGCCGTCCTGCGCACTGTGCGCGGGGCGGTCTTGAAATCCAAACCCAATACAAACTGGAAGGTTCCCCGTGGCCCGTACCACACCAATTGAACGCTACCGTAATTTCGGCATCATGGCCCACATCGATGCCGGCAAGACCACCACGTCTGAGCGCATCCTGTTCTACACCGGCGTCAGCCACAAGATCGGTGAAGTGCACGAAGGTGCTGCCACCATGGACTGGATGGAACAGGAACAAGAGCGCGGCATCACCATTACGTCGGCCGCGACGACTGCTTTCTGGAAGGGCATGGACAAGTCCCTGCCGGAACACCGTCTGAACATCATTGACACCCCCGGCCACGTTGACTTCACCATCGAAGTTGAACGCTCGCTGCGCGTGCTCGACGGCGCCGTGTTCGTGCTGTGCGCCGTTGGCGGCGTGCAACCGCAGTCGGAAACTGTTTGGCGTCAGGCCAACAAGTACCACGTGCCGCGTATGGCCTTCGTCAACAAGATGGACCGTACCGGTGCCAACTTCTACAACGTTGTCGAACAGCTGAAGTCGCGTCTGGGTGCTTATGCTGTCCCGATGCAAGTGCCAATCGGCGCTGAAGACGGTTTCGAAGGCGTGGTCGACCTGCTGAAGATGAAGGCCATCGAATGGGACGTCGCTTCGCAAGGCACCAAGTTCGAATACAAGGACATCCCGGCCGATCTGGTTGAGAAGTCCAACGAAGCCCGTAACTTCATGGTCGAAGCTGCCGCTGAAGCCAGCGAAGAGCTGATGGACAAGTACCTGGAAAACGGCGATCTCGAAGAAGCCGACATCATCACGGGTCTGCGTCTGCGCACGCTGAACGTTGAAATCGTGCCGGTGTTCTGCGGTACCGCGTTCAAGAACAAGGGCGTGCAAGCCATGCTCGACGGCGTGATCAACCTGCTGCCGTCGCCGGCAGACCGTCCGCCGGTGCAAGGCATCGACGACAACGAAAAGGAAGATTCGCGTAAGGCTTCGGATACCGAACCGTTCTCGGCTCTGGCATTCAAGATCATGACCGACCC
This sequence comes from uncultured Lysobacteraceae bacterium, assembly GCA_936911875.1. Taxonomy (GTDB): domain Bacteria; phylum Pseudomonadota; class Gammaproteobacteria; order Xanthomonadales; family Xanthomonadaceae; genus Aquilutibacter. Next base: position 1,294 of record CAKZGB010000005.1, on the reverse strand, counting down.
GTTCGTGGGTTCGCTGACCTTCTTCCGCGTGTACTCGGGCGTGCTGAACAGCGGCGACCAAGTCTACAACCCGGTCAAGTCCAAGAAAGAACGCGTCGGCCGCATCCTGCAGATGCACGCCAACAACCGCGAAGAAATCAAGGAAGTTCGCGCCGGTGACATCGCCGCAGCCGTGGGCCTGAAGGACGTCACCACCGGTGACACCCTGTGTGCTCAAGACTCGATCATCACCCTGGAACGCATGACGTTCCCGGAACCGGTGATCTCGATGGCCGTCGAACCGAAGACCAAGTCCGACCAGGAAAAGATGGGTCTGGCTCTGGGCCGTCTGGCTCAGGAAGATCCTTCGTTCCGCGTCCGCACCGACGAAGAATCGGGTCAAACCATCATCGCCGGTATGGGCGAGCTGCACTTGGACATCATCGTCGACCGCATGAAGCGCGAGTTCAACGTTGAAGCCAACGTCGGCAAGCCGCAAGTTGCTTACCGCGAAACGATCCGTAAGGCCGTCAAGTCCGAAGGCAAGTTCGTTCGCCAGTCGGGTGGTAAGGGTCAGTTCGGTCACGTTTGGCTGGAAATCGAACCGCAGGAACCGGGTGCCGGTTACGTGTTCGAAAACGCCATCGTCGGCGGTGTGGTTCCGAAGGAATACATCCCGGCTGTTGACAAGGGTATTCAGGAAGCCATGGCCAACGGTATTCTGGCCGGCTACCCGATCGTTGACATCAAGGTCAAGCTGTTCGACGGCTCGTACCACGAAGTCGACTCCTCGGAAATGGCGTTCAAGATCGCCGGTTCGATGGGCTTCAAGGATGGCTTCAACAAGGCCAGCCCGGTCCTGCTGGAACCGATCATGAAGGTCGAGATCGTCACTCCCGAAGATTACCTGGGTGACGTGATGGGCGACGTTTCCCGTCGTCGCGGCATTCTGCAAGGTCAGGACGACAGCCCGTCGGGTAAGGTCATCAACGCGATGATCCCGCTGGGTGAAATGTTCGGCTACGCCACGACGCTGCGCTCGATGTCGCAAGGCCGCGCCACCTTCACCATGGAATTCGACCATTACGCAGAAGCTCCGGCCAACATCGCCGAAGCCGCTCTGAAGAAGTAATGCCGAAGACTGAATGAGGTACCGGGGCGCCGGAGATTGAAAAATCCGCCGGCGTCCCCAAATCTCAATCAGTCAGAACAGTTCCGGTTCTCCGATTTTTTGATTTCACTTTTTTAGGATTTAATACAATGGCAAAGGGTAAGTTTGAACGCACCAAGCCGCACGTTAACGTCGGCACCATCG
>CAKZGB010000004.1 GCA_936911875.1 uncultured Lysobacteraceae bacterium | reverse complement strand
TCGGTACAGTGCCGTCGATCATGGATGTGCCGGCAACAGCAGGCAATGTTCCGTCGATCATGGACGTGCCTGCAACTCCGGCGGCGTCGCCTTCGATTGCTACAGCGTCCGCTCCGACGATCGGTACAGTGCCGTCGATCATGGATGTGCCCGCCACGCCTTCGGCCATGCCATCGATTGCGGATGTGCCTGCAACCGTCGGAAGCGTCCCGTCGATCATGGATGTGCCCGCCACGCCTTCGGCCATGCCTTCGATTGCGGAGGCATCGGCGACGACTGGTTCGGTCCCGTCGGTCATGGATGTGCCCGCATCGCCTTCGGCATTCCCTGTGCCGGCTGCAAGCACTGCGGACGCGTCGCTGACAAATCCTGATGTGACACTCGCGTCGGCAAGTGCTATTTCGGCGAATCGCGAGCCGGCAGTGTTCGTAGACACCTCTGAAGCACCGCCGATTCGAATTGCCACCGAAGCACCCAAGCCGATGCAGATGGGGGCGTTTGAATACGTGCCCTCACATGCCGAACTTGAAGCCGACATCAGGCGTCCGCCCGAACAGAAGGTCATCGTGACGGCCAATCTGGCCGGCGATTACGAAAAGGTTGCTAAGCTTGGTGCGCCTTTGATCAAGAACGGCGATGTCGACCCCGACCTGCGCTTAGTTATCGGGAATGCATTGGCATGGACCGGGAAGACCGAGGCCGCTGATGCAATCTACAAGACGCTGCTGGATACGCCGGTGCGTCCAGCTGCTTTGACTGCCATGGCCAATGTCATGCGTTGGCGCGGTAAAGAATACAAGGCAGTGCCGATGTACCGTGAGGTGTTGGCCTCGGACTCCCAAAATCAGGATGCGCTCGACGGCATGGCGCTGGCGCAGGCCGCTCTGCGTCCGCGCACCCGAATCTCGCTGGAAACTTCGGGCGATGTCGACAAGGTCGAGACGCAGGCACTGAACGTCAATTATCGCTGGAATACCAAAGACGGGTTTCGCCAGTGGGAGCTCGAAGGGCGCGGCATGCACGCGCAATTGCCTGGCGGCCCGCAGGCCAGTCAGATGCAGTTGACCGGTCGACTGCATGCGCACGATTTGCCGCTGGATCCGCTGATTGAGGTCACCGCGTCCGATCGAATTTACGGATTGGTAACGGTATCGCCTTTGGCCGATTCGCCACTGCGAGTCCATGCCGGCGTAGTGAACTGGGGTGATCAGTCACTGAACCCGCGGGCCCTGGATAAACGCCTCACAGCCTGGAATGTGGGTTTGACCGGACAGTTGGCGAGTGCGGTGGGCCAATTCTCTTATGCGTTCGACCAGTATCGCGTCTCTGATGGCAACAACGTCAGCGCGGGTAATATCCGTCTCTCGCCGCCGTTCCACGTAATTTCCAAGCACATCAAGCCGGTGATCGGTATTGAATTCCGCGAGGCCAGGACGAACGCTGCCGAATACTGGTCGCCTGCCGACGGCTACGGAACTGCATTTGTCGGTCTCGACTACGAATGGAGCAATGATCGCTGGTCGTTGGCGGCGGGAGTGCAACGCGGTACCCGACTATGGGGTGAGGCCGACAAGAGCTGGGGTGCTTCGCTTAACGCATCATACAAGGTCAATGCGGACTGGTCTGCGGGCGCGCGCGTTTGGGCTATCTCCAATACCCGTGATGCCAAACCGTATCGCGCTCACACGGGAATGCTGTTCCTGGAGCGGCGCTGGTGAGGCGACAACGCGCTATTGCGTTCGGGTTCATTGGCCTTGTAATTTTGTCATCCCTGCTGATGCTGGGATTCAGTTATCTGACCCTGCAGCGCGAGGGAGGCTCACTCGCCATTATCCTTGAAAGCACAGTGCTGCGGATCGTCGCGATCTACTTGCTGTTTATTCTCTTGGTGCTGATTGCGCGTTACAGCATCACGATTCTGCTGTCGTATCTTGAACACATCAATGTGGTGTCGCATGGCGACCCCAGTAAGAGTGAGACCAACGAACGCTCGCTGCCGATGATCTCGCTGGTGGTGCCTGCCTATAACGAAGGAGTTCTCATTGAGGCTGCGCTCAAGGCGCTGTTGAATCTTGATTACCCGAACTACGAGATTATCGTGGTCGATGACGGGTCTTCCGATGACACCTATTACAAGGCCCTGCGCATTGCCGAGACTTCGGCCGATGTGACCGTTCGAGTGCTCACTCAGCCCAACGGTGGTAAAGCGCAAGCGCTGAACAAGGGAATCTCCATGGCGCGCGGTGAATTTGTGCTGTGCATGGATGGCGATTCCAAACTCTCCAGCAACACGTTGCGGGTCTGTATCCGTCACTTTGCCGATGCGCGCGTCGGGGCCGTGGCCGGTAACGTCAAAGTTATCAACCGCAATAATATGTGGTCCAAGATTCAGGCGCTCGAATACATCGAGGGCCTGGCGATGGCGCGCAAGGCGCAGAGTTTTGCCCACGTCGTTAACATTATTCCCGGCCCGCTGGGCATGTTCCGCAAGGAAGTTCTGCGCGAAGTCGGTGGCTACGATCACCACACCTTCGCCGAGGACTGTGACCTGACTCTCAAGTTGCTGATGCACGGCTGGCACATTGTCTATGAGCCGGCGGCAGTGGCATGGGTCGAAACGCCTTCGAGCCTGCTTAATCTGCTCAAGCAACGCTATCGCTGGACGCGCGGCATTCTGCAGGCGACTTCCAAGCATGGTTGGGCCCTTTGGAGCCCGCGCAAGGCCGGCGTCAACTTCTGGATTCTCTGGTACATGCTGTTCGAAGGCGTCGTCTGGCCATTCTCGAATGTGCTGTCGAACCTGTTCTTTGTGTACGTCAGTTTTGAGTACGGTCTGATCACGCTGCTGTTTTTCTGGTGGCTGCAACTGACGCTGCTGGATCTGATCGCCGCCAGTTATTGCGTAGTGATCGAGAAAGAAGACCCGAAAATCATCCCCTACGCCGTTCTGTTTCGCCTGCTGTACATCAATATCATCGATGTGGCAAAAGTACTCGCTACAATTGAGGAATGGCGCGGCACCGCCATGACGTGGGGCAAACTTGAACGAGAAGGACATTTATAAGTGGACCTGATTTCCATTTTGGCTACCGTGATCCTGGCGACAACGATTGCCACCGTGGTTATGGGCTTTATTGCCTATGCGGCATTCAAAATCCGCGAGAAGCGCAAGCCCGGCCGCGCATTGAATCTTGATCTGAGCAATACCGGCGCCGATGACGAGCCGATTTTTTTCAGTCGGTATGTTCCCGCCCAGATCGACAAGCAGCTCGACATGCCGGGTAAAGGATTTGAGTGATGGCTGCAGTCGTTATGCCATCTCGCCAAAGTTCGGGCGACGGGTTGCCAAAATGGCGCATGCCGCAATGGATGCTGATGCCGTATATGGTCATCCTGGGCGTGGCCTTGCCTGTGCTGGCCTATCTGCTGATGATGTCGCATCTTGGCTGGCGAGCACCGGTATTCGGTGACCGCGCGCAGTCCAATGCCGCCGCCGCTGCAGAGGGCACAATCTATCTCTTCGTTTCCGACACGAACCAGCAGTACTACCACACGATCGGCGGCAATTACGATGTGCTGGTCAATCCCTGGCGTGCGTACTTTAAGGCGCGCGGCCGAGACTATACCGAGGTCTCGGACCTGAACCAGGTCCGTCCTCGTGCCAATACCGTTGTTATTCTGCCGTCTGCGCTCGCCATTGGCCCGGACGAGCGACGCACAATGGCCAGTCTCCGGGAATCCGGTGTCAGCGTCCTGACAACGTGGGCTTCGGGTACGCGCAGTTCCGATGGCGAATGGGCCGGCTGGGACTTCCTGCAGTCACTCGGCGTCGTCGCGCTTGGTGAGCGTGAAAAAATTCAGGGCGATCCGCGACAAATTACGATTTCGGCTGAAACGCCGCTGACACTTAGCCAGGAGCCCGGTCGACGCCTTTGGCTGAGTCCCGCATCGGAGCCGATGTTGCGGTTCCGTGCCGATTATATTGCCGCCCGTCTGACTAACTGGTATCGCGTTGAAACGCACGGCTACCCGAGTGAGGGTGCGCTGGTTTACACCGAATCCCGCTCCAGCCGGACGGTGGCTTTTGCGTTTGCTGAAACATCGTGGGATGCCTCGCTCAATCTGATTTATCCGATCATTGATGACGCACTGCTGTGGTTGCAACGTCAACCCATGATCACGCTGGCCAACTGGCCCAAGGGCTACCGGGCAGCACAATTGGTAGAAATGGATACCGAGCACATGTTCGGTGCCGCCAATTCGCTGGCCGATATGCTCAAGGCGCGCGGAATTCCGGGCACCTTCTTCCTGCTGACCAGCGAGGCAATCAAAGATCCGAACACTGTGCGTCGCCTGGCCAATGACGGCTTCGATATTGCATACCACGGCGATATTCATATCGGCTTCGGCAAGCAGTCCGAGTCCGAGCAGCAAAACCGTCTGACGCTAATGCAGCAGCAGCTGACCAGTCTGAATCCGGCGCTGTCGCGAGCGGCGCGCGGTTTCCGTGCGCCGACCGAATCGTATGACGCAATCACCGAGCGTCTGCTACAGAAAATGGGGCTGCGTTATCACCTGGCCAATCCCTCGCGCACTGAGTCGACCGTGCCGTTCTTCCTGAAATCGAAGGACGTCAACTTGGCCGATGAGATGCTGATCATGCCACGCACCCAGCGTGATGACATCAACCAGTTGGAAGAGACGCAGGACCCGCAGGCATTGTTCAAGGCGCTTAGCGAAGACATGGAGAACAACCGGCGCGATGGCGGTCTGGGCACTTTGAGTGTGCACAGCCAGTACATGTCTCCCGGTCAGCCGTTGAATCAGGCCATGGCTCCGTATCTCGACCGTCTGCTGCAATACCAGCGATCCGGCGATTTGTGGCTGGCTAATGGCGAGCAGATCAGCCAGTGGTGGCGTGCACGCCGCAATGTTTCGGTGGTCGGAAGTCGCCAAGGCCTTCGTCTTGAACTGGATATTTCCGTCAAGGGCAAAGTGCCTGTCGATGGCGTTACGGTGCTCGTGATGGTGCCTGCCCGTGGTACTGTACCGACCATTCGCGTGACCAAGGTGGGTGCCGTGCAACCCGTAGTCAAGCGAGTCGATGATTACACTAGCCAGCTCGTGTTTCCGGCATTGCAGCCCGGCAACTATGCATATCAGATCAATTTTTCCAGGAGGGCCCAATGATCGACAGTTTCGCCAAAGATGGCGCCTACCCGTTGATGGTGGCGTTCATTCGCGATCAGCCCTTCGGATTGCCGGAGTCATTGCTGCTGTCCATTTTTCGTGAGCTCGAGCAGCGAGCAGAGCCCGGCACCCTGCGTGCCTGGTGTCATCTGTTCGGCAAAGTATGGGCGACTGATGCGGCGGAGCAATTTGCACCGGCACAGGATCTCGTCACATTGAATGAGCTGGTCAATAAGTTCTGGTCGGCTAACCGTTGGGGTTGGGCGCGACTGCACGAAGTCGAAGACGGCCTGCAAGTGATCCACAATGGCGCGCCGTTATCCGGCGACAAGGCAGTTCAGCATTTGCACTGGTCCTGCGGTTTGCTCGAGGGCTTCTATGAGGCTATCTTCAAGCAACTCGGAGCCGATGATTCCATGAAAGTGCGGATCGAAGGCGCTACCGAAGATCATTTCGTTCTCACCCTGCGTCTGTCGGCGTAAAGATGCGTAGGAGCTAGCTCATGCCCAACACCAAGGAATTTTTCGGCCTAGTGCCGCCTCGTGAGGAGGGACAGTCCGTTGACCAGCCCGAGCGCCCGTCAACTTGGCCGCTGATGCAGGCTCTAGCGCGCGAAGACCAGCCGGTGACGCCGCGGTTGTCCGATTCCGAACGCGATGCCGCTTGGTCGGTGCCGGAAAATGTCGAACTGCCGGAAGTCATTGAGGACGAGGAGACGCGCGCCGACTTGCTGGCCGAGGGCTTGCTGAAAACCCGCATGGCTCTGCGCAATGCGCCGCCGGAACCCGTGCCTGAAGTTGCAGCAGACGAGTCTCTGTCTTCGATGCAAGCCATGGCCTCGACACCTTCAGTTCGTGCGCCGTTTACTCCGGCATCGATGGCGGCTCCCATGTCCAGACCTGAACCTGTTTCCGCTCCCGCGCCTGTGGCGTCGCATCCGCATAATCCGTTTGCCAAGCCGGCACCCGCTGAATCGGCTCCCGCGACTACCGTCCCACCGGTGCGCGCGGCGACGCCGGCCGTTGCGGAACACGGGATTGCGCCCGCAATGCCTTCGCCTCCGGCGGCAAAACCCGAGTCAACGCCTTCAAGTCTTTCAGCGTTGTTCCGCCGTATTAGTGGCGGAAGTGCAGCACCGGCCGTCAAATCCGATGTGCCGTCAAGTCCGTCGCCAACTGCCGGCGCGCCGACAGCGCGCGGCTTCCTGACCCGCCTAGGACGAAAATGAACATCATTGGCGTCGTGTCCATGAAGGGCGGAGTTGGGAAAACGACGCTTACCGCCAATCTTGCCGCTGCATTTGGCCGACGCGGTCATCGTGTCGCGGTCATCGACGTGGATCCGCAAAACGGCTTGGCCTGGCACTTCACTGACGATAATCGCGATTTACCCGGCATTATTCAGAGTGCGCTGGCCGGCAATGGAATCGGCGACGGTTGGGCCATTCCCGGTACTGAAATTCGCATCTTTCCTTATGGGCGTTCCGACGAATCCCAGCGACTGGAATTTGAGGAACTGTTACGATATCGGCCGTATGGTCTGAGAGATCGGGTAGCGCGGCTGCGCAAGCAATTTGACATTGTGCTGGTCGACTCGCCGCCCGGCCACTCTGTCTATCTGCAGCAGGTGTTGCAGTGTGCTGAGCATTTGCTAGCGGTGCTGCTGCCGGATCTGGCGTCCCTGACCACAGTCAATGACATGGAAGAAGTCGTCGCCAAAACTCAGGCGGTGCGGCCGGAGTTGCGTTGCCACTACCTGATAAATCAGTTTGAAGCAGGCGACCCGTTGGCCGCGGATATTCTCAACATGCTGGTCACCCGGTTCGGTTCGCGTCTGCTGCCGATGATGATTCATCGCGATGAGTCCGTGCCCGAAGCGCTGGCGGTACATCGCGTCGTGCGGAGCTACGCTCCTAACTCTCAAGCCGGTCGCGATCTGGATTTGCTGACAACACGTCTGGAGCGAATGTTCGAACGATGATGATGCCGACGGCACTTGTGCGTTTATGGCAGGAGCGCTGGGGAATTGCCCAGCGTTACGCGCCAACGCGTGAGTACACCGCGATATTTATCAATGAATGGCTTCAGCGCCACGCCGTAGGCAATACGACCAGTTACGGCGGACCACTCAATTTGCTGCTGAGCATCACAGGCTCGGTGTTGCTGCTTCTGACGGTCACTACGGAACACACGTTAAAGGGTCAACTGATCTTTGCGGTGGTCTGTGTGGCGACCTCACTGTTTCTGCGGCGTCTCGCGGGACGCCTTGCGTTTCTGATGGTGGCGGGGCTCGCTATGTTGGCCGGCTTGCGCTATCTGTCCTGGCGTTTTCAGTACACCTTGACCGAAGACTATTTCGGAATCCCCTCAGTGCTGCTGTGGGACGCGGAACTCTTTCTGGTTGTGGCTTTCGGTCTGCAAATGGTGCAGACCGCGTTTCCGTTTCTACTGGAGCGCGCACCCCGTTTGCCCGCATCGGATAACGACCCCTATATTGACGTCGTACTGATTGCGCACCAGGAAACGTTGCTGAGTGTGAGTCAAGTCCGCGGCTGGATTCGGGAGTTCCGCCAGCAGGACTGGCCGGCAGATCGCTTGCGTTTCTTTGTGGCCTGTTCTGATTTGCGTCACCGCGAAGTCATTATGCAGGCGGGTGCGACGCCGATCGTCCATGGTGGCGCGGTCTCTGAAACTCTGTCGGATGGCTTTTACGTCGGCCTGCCCAAGAGTAACGGCGAGTTCGTGGCGCTAATGTGCACTGACCATGTCGAGTCATTGCACGGCGATCCGCGCGTTTTGCGTAACTGGGTCGAATGGATGCACCGCGACCCCAAGCTCGCCGTTCTGCATACGATGGATCACCGTTACATGCCACCCGATGGTGCCACGGTCCGCAATAACATGCTGTCTACTGATGGCGAAGAACTCGCCATGGTACGTCGACTGTGGTGGTCTGAGGTGGAGCCCGGTCGGCCGTTCTCGGCCAAGTCACTTGAAGACACCGGTGGTTCGGTAGCAACCGTGGGTCAGTCGTTGCTTGAAAACCCGAATCCGCAGATCGGGCCTCCGTGGGTGAGACTGGAAACCTCGGTTCCGGAGCAGGCACTCAGGGCACGCGAACGACTGCACCGCGTCAATGAAATCATTCGCGGCGGCACGCCCTACGCATGGTTCCTGGTACTGACGAATTTTCTGCTGATCGGATTGCTCGGCATCTTCCCGGTGAACTCGTATGTGTCATTGTATTTAGCCTATCTGCTGCCGCTGCTGATGTTAGGACTTATCGCAAATACGCGTTCCAAAGGTCCGCTGCATCGGGGTCTGGGGGGGGAGATCCGCCAGCTGCTTCTGGCGCTGGTACTACCCCCGCTAGTTACTTTGGCCATGGCGAGAAGCGCTACGCGTTCGGTATTGGACGACTCGCACCCAAAGCTGCAGCCATTCCGGCCGTTCCATCTTTTGACCGCAATAGCGGTTGGCTTATGTATCTTTGCTGCTATTGGTCGTCTGGCCATGGTTGAAGGGCCGTTCCGACCATGGATGGCACTGAGTTTGCTTGCCGGCGTGAGTATGATGATGCTGATCATTTCCGATTGGGCGGTGTTTAACGAACGTGCGCGACTGGCCGACGGCCTGAACGGAATTGAGCGTCAACCCGCCGCAGTGCGCACGGTCGACGGTCACTTGCTACTCGCCCGAGCATTGAATTTCCCCAAGCTTCCGCTCCGCCTCGAACTGAAGGATGCCGTTGAATGTGATGCCTTGTCAGGACGCGTACAGATCCTGTTCCCCAACGCACACGAGGCGGCCTTCCACGGCACGCTAAAGGCCGATGCGAACGGACGTCTTGTCGAGTTCCTGCCCGAGGAAGAGGACGTCAGCGCCTATCGCCAACTGCAGTACGATCAACGATGGGAACTCATTCGCCGACCGGTGTGGTTGCCGCCACCGCGTTTAGGTCAATGGCTCCTGCAAATTATCGGTTTGGGTTTTCTTACGGACAGGCCACAGCGTCCCGGTACGACCCATTCATCCAGCGCCACTTCGTAAACTGATCCTTGCCCATGCCCACCAAACGTAAATCGAGTCGCCGCCAGATCGTCGCCCCCGTAATGGGGATGGCCACTCTGGTCTGTGCCATCGGCCTTGTACTGCAAACGGCCGAGGCGCAAGGCGTTCCGACCACGGCCCGCAACGCGGCACCGCCGGTCAACTCGCCGTATGCCAATGCCAAAGGGCCGCCGGTACCCAATCCGGCAACAGCACCTGCTACGACCGGTGATGCACCGCTTGCGGAAAATCCGGCGGCTGCAACGGCACCCGCCGTCTCGCCGGCGTTGGCTGCGCCTTCGACAGCGACAGCTGCGCCTGCAGAATCGGCGCCGGCATGGCCAGGCGTGCCGGGCAATCGCACGGTCTCGATCAGCCTGAAGCAACTGGGTGCATGGGGCGGTCCGCGACTGACCGGTACCGCGTCGGATCGCTACTTTGCTTTCCGTCTGCGCCCCGATGAAGCCGTAGTCGGTGCACGGCTGATCATGGGTTATGACTACTCGCCGGCGCTTCTGCCGGAGCTGAGTCATCTGGTCGTTGCAGTAAACGGCCAGAACGTGGGTCTGTTCGGCACGCCGCCGGGACAAAACCTCAATAATCAGCGCGAGATTCCGATTCCGCCTTCGATATTTACGCGCAACAACGAATTGCGATTCCAGTTCGTCGGTCACTACACACTGGAGTGTGAGAACCCGTACAACAGCACGTTGTGGATGGCCATCCACGAACAGACACGGCTGGAACTCGACGTAGTACCGCGCAATCCGGGCATCAATGACCTGCGTCAGGTGGCCGATCTGTTCGCACCGCGCGGCAGTTTTGAACCCGTCCGGATTCCGATGGTGTTTGCGACCAACCCGGGTCCCGAGACTGTACGTGCGGCCGGTATAGTTTCGTCGTGGGTCGGTGCAGTGTCGGCCTCGCGTTCGGTAGATCTGCAGGCCATACGTAATTCGCTGCCGCCGACCAATGCCATCCTGTTCCTGCGCGGCGGTGAATCCGTTGCCGGGATCAGCTCCACGTCGGGCTCCGGCATCTCGCTGGTGCCCAATCCGAACAATCCGGCGGCCCGGGTACTGGTCATTAGCGGCGCCGATGACGAAGGCCTGGTCCGCGCCGCGCGTGCTCTGGCTACGGATTCCCGCGGTCTCTCCGGCACCAATGCGGTGGTCACCGGTGACCATCTGCCGGCCGCACGCAAGCCTTACGATGCGCCGGCCTGGATCCCCACGAATCGCAAGGTCAAGTTCGGCGAGCTGGCCTCCAAGAGCGATCTGAATCTCGAGAATCAGATCGCCGGTGCAGTTCGCGTCAACTACCGCGTACCGCCGGATGTGTTCACCTGGCGTACGCTCGGTGCCCCTGCAGAGATCCGCTATCGGGCCACGCAGCTGCCGACGCTCGACAACTCAAATCTCAACATCGCTCTGAACCGTCAGGCGCTGCAAAGCATTTCGCTGGCAGATCATACGGTCACCGACCGCACTATCAAGCAGAAGACAGAACAGGGCAAGCCCGCACCGCTGCCTAACGTGCGCCTGCTCAAGCCAATCGATGGCGTTTCCTTGCGCACGCTGAATTTCCATTTGCCGGCTTATGCAACGCAAGGTCGTGATCAGCTCACCTTCGGCTTCAACTTTGACATTCGCGGCGGTGGCGATTGCCAAAACGTACCGTTGGCGGCCATGGTGGGTTCCGTCGACAGCGAATCGTGGCTCGATTATTCCGGCTTTCCGCATTACGCCGCGATGCCCGATCTGCAGATGTTCAGCAGCATGGGCTTCCCGTTTACGCGAATGGCCGATTTGTCCGAGACGGCTGTCGTACTTCCTTCGAACGCGAATGAAGCCGAGCTCAGCCTGTATCTCAAGACGATGCAGCTGATGGGTGAGTCCACCGGCTACCCGGTCCTGCGCCATGCAGTGACAGATCCCGCCGGCGTCGCCAACTTTGCTGACAAGGATCTGCTGGTGATCGGTTCCGGTAACAGCCAGCCGCTGATAGCGCAGTGGGCCGATAACTTGCCGATCTCGAACGTCGGCGGGCAGCGCCGTCTGCGTGAAACCGTCGATAGCTGGCGGCCACAATACCGTTGGGAAGAGTCCGACACCGATCTGGAACTCTCTCCGCTCGGTTCGATCAATCTGGCACGCGCCGGTTCCATCTCGGTTGCAATGGGGTTTGAGTCGCCGCTAAAGAAGGGCCGCAATGCTGTCTTCCTGTATGCAGATCGTGCGCAGGATCTGAAGAAAATTTCGGACGCCGTTAGCGACCCCGATCGCTGGAATCAGATTCGAGGTGACTTCTCGCTGATCGGTAATGAGAACATCGAGACCGCCAAGGTGACACCGACCTACTACTTGGGTTCACTACCGGTGGTCAGTAAGGTGCGCTGGTTCCTTCGCGATCAGCCGCTCGCCGTTGCAATCTCCGGTCTACTCGCCATCGCCGCGCTCGCCACACTGGGCTATCGCCGTCAACGTAAGCGTCGCAGCTGACGGGAGCCTTCATGCAAGTCATCACACTGATGTCCGCAAAAGGCGGCGTAGGCAAAACCACTCTCGCAGGGAACATTGCCCATGGGCTGCATCGACGCGGCTATCGGACACTGGCTGTGGATTTGGATCCGCAGAACGCACTGCGTTTGCATCTGGGCATGGATGTCGCGGATGCCGCAGGTTTTGTGCGCGAAGGACTGAGCCGCAACGTCCTGTTTACCAGTCCGCATGGCGTGTATTTCGCTCCGTTCGGCGATGTGCAAGGTGAGGATTTGGCGCTGTTTGAAACGTTTCTTGCAGAGAATCCGGACTGGCTGGCTAAGAGTGTGACGGCACTGGAGCCGCTCGGCTTTGACTATGTCATCCTCGATACGCCACCCGGTCCGAATGTGTATCTCAACCAGGCCCTGGCCACCACCTCCATGGCACTGATGGTTGTACTGGCCGATGCGGCGTCGTATGCCACGGTGCCGCAAGCGTTCGAACTGATAGAGAAGCACGCCAGACCCAACCCGCGTTATCGCGAGAGCTTTGTTGTGATTAACCAGCAGCCCATTAACGGGCGCTTGGGTCATCAGGTGCGCAATGCACTCGCCAACGATCGCGAAATCCCCTTGGCACCGGTTACTGTTCATCGGGATGCTCGTGTCGGAATGGCTATGGCATATCAGCAGCCGGTGGTGCAATATGCACCTTCAGCTATGGTTTCTCTCGACATTGAGTATCTGGTTGACTGGCTAGTCGATCAGACTCAGGCATAACTTCATGACGATTTGGACTCTACTACCGTGAAAAGGACCCTTTCCCTAATCCGAGCCTTCTGTGGACTGGGAATCGTTCTAATGGTGCTAGGCGCATGTACCTCTGATCAGGTACTGACCAAGAAAGGTCCCCAGTCGTGGGCGTACTCGAGCTGGTGGCTCCCGCTGACCGAGGACGGCGTACGTAATTCCGGTTTCGACCGTCTGGTATTTTTTGAAATTGAAATAGGTGGCGACGGGCGGATTCAGAATGCCAACGGTTGGCCTGAGCGCCAGGGTGCACTTCGCAAAATCTCAAATGAGCTCGAGCTGCCGTTGGACCTGACGCTGACGATCAAGGATCACCCGCGGTTCGAATCCGTGTTTTCCGATCCCGCTGCGTCCGATCGTCTGTTCAAGGAATGCCAATTGTTATTGGATGATCCGGAGGTGCAGGGCATCCATCTTGATTTTGAGTTCTACGACGGTGAGACTTCGCCACAGGCTGCAGCATCCTTGCGTCAGTTTCTCGAACGTCTGTCCGCGCTGTTAAAAGATTCCGACACGCCTCGCAAACTTTCAATTTTCTTGCCGATGGGCGGTCCTGAACTGTATGACCGCGCCGGCTTGGCGCTTGCCGATTGGGTCGTGGTGCAGGCCTACGATGCGCACTGGCTGACCAGCCCCAACTCAGGGCCCGTTGCGCCCATCTCCGGGCCTGAGTCTGTGACCTGGGAAAATGTAATGCGCCAGACGATGGCGATGGGTGTTCCCCGCGATCGCATTCTGCTGTCGTATCCGCTGTACGGTTATGAGTGGCCCGTGTCGACGCAAGACCCGCGCTCACCCACCACCGGCCCGGGTGTCATCACGACATTAGAACCGATGGACAATCAGACGCCCGGAACCCCGAATGTTGCCGAACGTGTGTCGCGCTACAACTGTACGCACGAAGAGATGTCCGGCTCCTCGAACTACATCTTGCCGACACCCAATGGATGGGCCGCAGGCTGGTACGAAGGCATGAATGCGCTCAGCAAGAAAGTCGACTTTCTCGAGCGCAATCAGTTGGGTGGCCTGGCGTTCTTCGTGGCCGGTTACGATAAATACCATCTGACCTCTGCGTATCACCACAGTCGTTCCGGTGCCAAGATTCCGGCATCCAAGTGTTGAGCGCACTCCATGGTCTTTAGCTCCACCATCTTTCTGTTCTGTTTTCTGCCGCTGTTTCTGGCGGTCTATTACCTGACCCCGCTGCGCTGGCGCTCGCCGGTCATTCTGGTTTTCAGTTATCTGTTCTACGGCTGGTGGAAGCTTGAGTTCCTCGGTTTGCTGGTCGGCGTCACTGCGGTCAGTTACATCATCGGTAAGTACTTAAGTGCCAGCACCGATCCGGCGCGCCGGCGCCTTTTGCTGACCGTCGGCATTGTGCTGAATCTGGCGGCATTGGTGTACTTCAAGTACGCCAACTTCGGAATGGAGGCGCTGAACGATCTGCTCGGCATGTTGGACCTGTCCGAGATCCCGTTCGCTAAGGTGATCCTGCCGATCGGCCTGTCGTTCTACATCTTCCATGCCATCAGCTATCTGGTGGATCTGTATCGCAAGGACGCCGAGCCTTCGCGCAACTTTGTCGACTTTGCGTCGTTTATCGCGCTGTTCCCGCATCTGGTGGCGGGTCCGGTGCTGCGGTTCCGTCTGTTGGCCGATCAGTTCCGCTCCCGCACGCACAGCCTGCAACTGTTCGGACAGGGCTGTCTGCTGTTCATTGGTGGCTTCTGTGCCAAGGTGCTGGTAGCAGACCCGGTTGCGCCGGTTGCCGACGCGGCCTTCGCACTGAATGCGCCGAGCGTTGCTGATGCGTGGTTGGGTACGGCCGCCTACACACTGCAGCTGTTCTTTGATTTCAGCGGTTACAGCACAATGGCCATCGGTCTGGCGCTGATGATCGGATTTCGGTTTCCGCAGAACTTTAATGATCCGTACTGGTCGCGTTCGATCACGGAATTCTGGCAGCGCTGGCACATGTCTCTGTCGGGCTGGATTCGCGACTACGTGTACATTCCGCTGGGGGGTAACCGCAAAGGTCCGATCCGCACGTACATCAACTTAGGTTTGGCCATGCTGATCTGCGGTTTGTGGCATGGCGCGAACTGGACGTTTATCGCGTGGGGCGCTTGGCATGGCGGTTTGCTGCTGATCGAGCGCTTCCTCTCGCATAAGTTTGGACCGTCGCGACTGCCTGCACCCGTCAAATGGATTTGGACTTTGTTCCTGGTCATGCTCGGCTGGGTGGTGTTCCGGGCTGAATCGATGCATGCGGCCGGTCGCATGTTCCGCGGCATGTTCGGTGGCAACGGCTTCGGTCTGACTGCACCGATGGCATGGCATGTCAGCACCGATCGCCTGCTCATGATGGGCGTTGGCGTTGCCATGGTGATTGCCTTGCCGTGGCTCAAGACGGACAAAGCGCGCTGGACCAAGGTATTGCTGATCCCGCTGTTTATCGTGGCGGTGGCGACACTCGCTTCGCAAAAATTCACTCCCTTCCTGTATTTCCAGTTCTGAGGCGCGCATGAAACGAGATTCCGATCCGTCTGCAATGCAAAGCCCAAGGCCGCTGGAATGGGCTGCAGCCGCGACATTGATTCTGGTGATGCTGGTTGGCGCTGTGCAGGCAGTGGCTGCATGGCGCGTGCCCTCTGAAAAGGCCGTGCCGGTAACAACCAAGTCCGTGCTCAACGGTGCCGTCACCAACGACTGGTCCGATCGCCTTGATGCCAACTTGCCCTGGCGTGATTCGATGATCACACTAGCCAACGGTCTGCGTTATCGCCTGTTCAATGGTGGTGGTGAAGATGTGCGCGTCGGTCGCAATGGCTGGTTGTATCTGACCGAAGAGTTCCGCAGCGACGCCAACGATGCCGCCAATCTGAAACGCCGCGTGGACCTGCTGGCGCAAACGCAAAAGGCCTTGGCTGCTAACGGGGTTCAATTGCTGATCGCACTGGTGCCGGATAAATCCCGCGCGGTGGATCGCTTCGTACCGAGTCCGGTGAACAGAAACACCCATGCCACGCGCTACGCCGATGCGATGACGGCATTGACCGCAAAAGGCCTGCCGGTAGTGGATCTGCGTCCCGCATTGGTTAACGGGCAAGTGGGCGCACAGCGCTTCTATCGCACCGATACACACTGGAATGACGATGGCGCGGCCGCTGCTGCCGCGCTAGTTGCGGCCAAGGCCAATGCGTTGGCGAGTTGTGCCACACCGACGACCTATCGCACGGAGATTGCAGCGGCCAAACCGTATGCGGGCGATCTGTCGCGACTCATGGGGCTGCAGACGGCGCCGCGCTGGTTGAGTCCGCCGTTGGACACCGAGCGCAAACACAGTACTGAGGTGCTTGCGGCGACTGACCAAGGTGACGCCGGGCTTGGACTCTTTGGTACCCACCAGGTCACTTACGTATTGACCGGTACGTCGTTCTCGCGACGCGGCAATTTCCACGGCGCACTGCAACAAGCTTTGAGCTGCGAGGTCCTGAATACCGCAAAGGATGGCGGCGGTTTCCTTGATGGGGCCGGGCAGTACCTGCGCGATGCGGCGTTTGCCCAGAGTAAGCCGGCGGTGCTGATCTGGGAGGTCCCGGAACGCTTTCTGACACTGCCCTTAACGACAGAAGACCGGTGGCTGGTATCCGTTGGGCTGTCGCCCCAATAATTACGGGAACTTCCGCGTAACCAGACGGTCATCTTCCGTACCTTAACAGGGTGGTAAGATTGTTAGGTGGTCGTGAAGAAACTTTCTCGATCGTTTCGGGTCGGTCATCACCCCCTTTTCAGGATTCATCTATATGAAGCGTTCTCTTTCCCGTATGGCGATGGCTACGGCCATCTCGCTCTGTGTTGCCGGTGCCGCTTCGGCGCAATCGACCGGCCGTTTGTATGACGCGATGCCGCCGGCCAACTCTTCGTACCTGCGCGTAGTGTCCGCAGGTCCTGCGTCGCTGGATGTCTGGGTCGATGGCAAACTGCGCGCCCGTGGTCTCAAAGGCCGGACGCCGAGTGCTTATCTGATTCTGCCCAGTGGTGCGCACAACGTGCAGCTGCGTAGCGGCGCCAAAGTTGTAGGTGCCACCGCAGTTCGTACTGCCGGACAGGCCGCCTATACCGTCGCCTTGCCACAAGGTTCGGCAACGCCGATCGTGTTCACCGATAAACTCAGCAGCAACAAACTCAAATCGGTTCTGGCCGTCTATAATCTCGCACCCGGTGCAGGACCGCTGACAGTATCCACAGCCGATGGCAAGACCAAAGTCTTTACGGCCATTCGTATGGGTCAGCCTGCAGTTCTCGAGGTCAATCCGATTCAAGTGAATCTGCAGGTATCGGGTACCGCCGCCAAGTCGACAGCTGCGCTGCGAATGGTTCCGGGCGGATCGTATAGCGTGTTTGCATTTCCGAACGGTGCGAGCGGTCTCAGCACGGTCACTGTTCAAAATACCAATGAGCGCTATATCGGCAACTAAGCCGACGCTCTTTCTTTCAGTTTCCGGAGTTAAACATGAAATGGTCCCGTTCGATTTCCGCCCTGAGTCTGGCTCTGGGCGCGACGATGTCCTTCTCGGCTGTTGCGGCTGATACGTACGACGTCGTCTTCGGTAAGAACAAGGATTGGCTGTTTACGGGTTACGAATATCTGACCCCGACCGACGTGCCCAATATCGACACGTCGCTGAGCAATCTGGCCAAGGCGTCGCAGCTGTTTCGTGCCAACGGTACGCAACTGGTCGTCGTGCTGGTGCCCTCCAAAATCCGCGTTTACGGCAACGAGTTGCCGGCCTCGCGTCCGCTGACTCCTTTTGCGGATCAGCTGTACGGCAAGGCAGTCAACGCGTTGCGCGCCGGCGGTGTCAACGTCGTCGATCTCAACACGCCGTTTATGGCGGTACCTGATCGCACGGGTAACAATCAGCTGTTCTATAAGCTCGATACCCACTGGACGCCAAAGGGCGCAGCCCTGGCTGCCGATACCATTAAAAATTATGTGATGGCCGTGCCTTCGTTGAAGGCGGCTTGGCAAGCGACGACGCCGGTGCAATACAAGCTGACCTGGGCCGATCGTGCCAAACCGACGCGCGCGCGCGACCTGGTGCATTATCTGCCGCCGGGCTCGGCAACGTTTCCGCCGGAACAGATTCTGTCGTTTGACGTCAATCGCCTGACGCCCTCGACGGCCGGTCTGACCGGTGCGGGTGAAGTCATCGGCGTGACCGCGATCGGCAGCAGCTTCAGTCAAGCTAACACCGGCTATCCCAATGCTCTGCGTTATGCACTGCAGCGCGATGTGCTGGAGATGGCATTGCCGGTGGATCAGGGTCCCTGGTACGGCATGCTCAATTATGTGAGCAACGAATACAAAACCAGCAAGCCCAAGCTGGTGATCTGGGAAATCCCGGAGCGCGAACTGCGTTCGCCGCCGTCGGCTAATTGGCGCGAAGCCCGCTTCCGCATTGATAACGCTCAATGGCTGAGCAAAATGCAGCAGCAGCTGAAATGACTGAGGTCCCGCGATCACTGCAACGCGTAGGCGCGTGCCTGTTCATTGCAGTTGCGCTCGTTACGGCGTCGTCTGTGATTGCGGCCCCCAGAATCAAAACGGCAACCGAGATGGATCCTGCGGATCCGTCGTATTTCCTGCCCGCTAATCTGTTTGATGCCAAAGGCAATCGACTCGGGGTAGAACCCGGGGTTCCTCCCGCCGTGCCGATGGCCGCGCAGCCTCTGGCACTTGAGACCCTTAAAAAAACCGAGGTGCTGGTTTACCAGTCATCGGCAACACGCGATTACTTTGAGCGCGGTGGGGTCCGTTCCGATCTCAATGTCACCTTATGGCAACGGTTCCTGTCGCGCTACAAGTTTCCGCACCGCATCATCCGTGATCTCAAGGATCCCGCATTGGTGGCCGGCAATGTGCTTGTGTTGCCGTCTGACGTTGCGCTTTCCGATGCCGAGCGACTGCAGATTCGCAGTTTTGCAGCCAAGGGCGGTAGCATCGTTGCAACTTGGCAACTGGGCACACGCGATCCGAAGGGCAAGTGGGTCGGGTTTGATTTCATGGAATCATTGCTCAGTGTTCGGGTCACCGGTTTTACCGGTCTGGTCGACGATGAGCGCTACATCCATCCGTACGGTGACACGCCGGTCACGCATTCGATTCCTGCAGGATCGCGCATGTGGACGGATCTGTTGCCGGCTTGGAGCCCGCTGATGATCCGGTCTGCGACACCCGCGGCAGGCATGCGCACGTGGGGCCATCGCCCGACTCGAGAGTCCGGTTCCGATGTGATGGCGTACAGTGCCAACGGTCGCTCGCGCGTTGTATATTTCGGGTGGCCCGAGCGGACTTGGATGAGTGCCGATGCGCGTTATCACGATGGCTTGCTCTACGACTCCATAGCTTGGGCATTACGACTGCCGTCAGTCGAAGTCGCAACGTGGCCGTATCCGTACCGCAGTGCCTTCGTATCGACTACATACATGGCCGACGTGTTTAATGACAACGACATTCCGTTCGGCAAGTTGCAGCGTCAGAAAGGCCTCAAGGGCAGCTACTACGTGCTCGGTTTCGAGATCGATAAATCTCAGAAGGCGCTGACGGAACTGGCGGCCATGGGGCACGAAATCTCGTACGAAGGTGACGAGTATCAGTCGTTTGCCGATCAGCCGGCCGCGCAACAGACGACGCGCTTGAATGCCATGCGGACTGCAACGGCTGCCGCGAAGATTCCGATCAGCGCGCATCCGGGTTTCAATCCGCCAATGGACGGATCGGATGCCACCACGCGACAAGTGGTTTCCGAGCAGCCCATCGATTACATGGTGACGTGGGTCGATGCGGTCAACGGATGTGTCCCGCAATTCCAGACCTCAACAGCCGGTACGGTTCCGCGCAAGCAGCCGCTGGTACTGATTCCACGTCTGCTGCCCGGTATCGAAGAGCGTCTCGACGAAATCAACGAAGACGAGGCCGTTGCAGAACACCAGGCTTTGGTGACGGATCTCAACAAGATGGGCTGCATTGCCGTGGCCCGTTACGCCAATCAGAGTTTGCTCTCACCGGCCGCACAGTCGCAGGCGCTTGATGCCTACACTCGCCACAAGGAAACGATGTGGGGCTCCTCCGGTAGCGAGATCAGCCAGTGGTGGATAGAGCGGGGCGAACTCAAACCGACCCTGACCGGTGACCCGATTACTCCTACGTTGTCAGTCACCATTCCCGAGGGCGGTCTGAAGCACGAGGCGCTGGTTTGGCTCAATCTGCCACGCCGTCAGACCAAGCTGTCGCTCTCGGGGCCGCAAGTCCGCACGGTCTATGCCGAGGACGGACTCCGTGCGGGTCTGCTAGTCCGCGATCTCAAGCCCGGCAGCTACCAATGGCAGATTAATTTCGTCGGTGACGCCGAGAAGTAATTGACGCATCGCACCAATTAAGCGATAACTTAGCATACGGACCGGTATAGCGAAGGTAAGCAACGATGGTGGCAAAGGCGGATACGGCGTGGCTGATGACATCCACCTTACTGGTGTTGATGATGTGTCTGCCCGGCCTCGCATTTTTTTATGGCGGACTGGTTCGCGCCAAGAATGTTCTGAGCGTCATGATGCAGGTGCTGTGCGTGTTCGCAGTGCTGGTCATCGCCTGGTTTGTATTCGGCTACAGTCTCGCCTTTGGCGAAGGCAATGCCATCATCGGCAACCTCGACAAGTTCCTGTTGCGTGGGGTGACGCCCAACTCGCTCGCCGATACGTTTACGGCAGACGTCAAGATTCCCGAGTATGCGTTCGTGGCGTTTCAGTCTACGTTTGCAGGCATTACCGGTGCGCTCATCGTGGGTGCCTTTGCCGAGCGGATTAAATTCCGCGCCGTGCTGGCCTTCGCGCTGTTGTGGTTTACGTTTGCTTACTTGCCCGTTGCGCACATGGTCTGGGCGCCCGCGGGACATCTGTTCGGTTTGGGTGCTATCGACTTTGCCGGCGGCACGGTGGTGCACATCAATGCCGGTATCGCCGGTCTGGTCGGCGCATACTTTGTCGGCGAACGCGTCGGCTACGGTCGCGAGGCGATCAAGCCGCACAACGTGACGTTTACGCTGCTCGGTGCCTCGTTGCTGTGGGTCGGCTGGTTCGGATTCAATGCAGGTTCCGCGCTCGAGGCCAATGGCACGGCGACTCTGGCCTTCCTCAATACACTGCTCGCAGCCGCTGCGGGTGCACTGTCCTGGGCCGCAATCGAAGGCCTCCGCATGCGCCAACCGTCCATGCTCGGTGCCGCGTCCGGTGTCGTTGCGGGACTGGTGGGCATTACGCCCGCATGCGGCATGGTCGGACCCGTGGGTGCATTGGCGATCGGTGCCATCACATCGGCCGTGTGCGTGTGGGGCGTGTCCGGTCTCAAGCAACTGCTGCGCGTCGATGACTCGCTCGATGTATTCGGCCTGCACGGCATTGGCGGCATGTTAGGCGCGCTGCTGACTGCGGTGTTTGCGGCGCCGTCGCTAGGCGGACAGGCAGCTGCCGATTACTCGATGCTGCATCAGCTCGGCGTGCAGGCATGGTCCATTGTGCTGACGGTGCTGTGGTCCGGCATCGTGTCGATACTGGCCTATCTGCTGGTGCGTCGCGTGTTCGGTCTGCGCGTGCAACACGATGAAGAACGCGAAGGCCTGGATATCGTGTCGCATGGAGAGTCGGCCTACGACTAGTCGTAGGCCGGTAAATGGAAATTAGGATTTGGTAAATGGTAAGAGCAACAGCCCGCGGCGGTAACCTAGCCGGCCGCTGTTGCCGTTGATGTTGCTTTTGCTTTTGCTCTTACCATTTCCCAAATCCCAGTTACCATTTTCCAATGCGAAGCATTGACTGGCGCACTATTCTCTCGACCTCGATCGGGCCGCTGCTGTGGGGCTCGACGTATCTGGTGACCACGCAATGGTTGCCGCCCGATCGTCCGTTCTGGGCCGCGCTGTTTCGCTGCTTGCCGGCGGGGATTTTGCTGTTGGCGTTTGCGCGCGTGCTTCCACGTCGCGATGAGTGGACCAAGTTACTGATTCTGTCTGCGCTGCACATCGGCATCTTTCAGGCGTTGCTGTTTATTGCGGCGTATCGGTTGCCCGGTGGGTTGGCGGCCGTGATGGGTGCGGTGCAACCGATGATCGTGATGCTGTTGGGGCGTGCGGTCGATCGGCTCGTGCCTTCGCGCATGGCATGGTGCGCTGCAGGCGTCGGCGTGTTCGGCATGGCGTTACTGCTGCTCGGGCCGGAAAGTCATTGGGATGTCATTGGCGTGGCGGCCGCATTGGGCGGCGCGGTTTGCATGGGCTTTGGTACGTTCCTGACCAAACGCTGGAAGTTGTCGCCGCCCGTTTTGGCCTTGACCGGTTGGCAATTGCTGCTCGGAGGTCTGATGCTGGTCCCGCTGGCGGTGTGGGTGGATCCGGCCCTGCCTTCGCTCAGTTGGACGAATATCGGTGGCTACGTGTATCTGTGCCTGCTGGGCTCGGTGCTGGCGTACTCGTTGTGGTTCCGCGGTGTGACGCGTCTGCCGGGGGCGGCGGTGTCGGCGCTGGCCTTGCTCAGTCCGTTGGCCGCGGCCGTGCTGGGTTGGATCGTAGTCGGTGAATCGATGGGCGTGCGGGAGCTGCTGGGCTTTGCACTAGTGTTGGGAAGTGTTCTCGCGATCCAGTTTCTTGCACCGCGAGCGGATGCCCAAAAGGCGCCAGTCCGCTAAAATACAGGACTCACCTTGTGCGGGCCTATAGCTCAATGGTTAGAGCAGAGGACTCATAATCCTTTGGTTCCAGGTTCGAGTCCTGGTGGGCCCACCACATTGTGAATACCTAGATGGATTAAGGTACCGAAACCCGCTGAATAGGCGGGTTTTTTGTTGCCTGCTGTTTCCTGAGCGTCACTAAGGTGTATTTAAAGGGATGGAATGGAGGGGTACATTTGGGGGTAACTCGCAGGATGTTCCTGCACGCATAATGGCGACGGATTCACGTCGCGGTTGGAGGTAACCCTTTATCCGTGGGCACAAGCTCATCCATCCTCAGACATGAACGCGGTTGTAAATAACATACTGTATGGAACACCTTTGACGAGTGGTGGATCGGGAGGAGGCTATCGTGATGATGACGGAGGGCCAATTCAATATGAACCCTAAGATGATTTCGAAGATTATGTTGCTGCTTTCACTCTGTCTTATTCATGGGTGCGCTACCTCAAGCCCATTGCAGTTTAAGGCTACGCCACTCAAAGAGATTTTGGGTCAAATTCAGCATATGACCGTTCAGGCAGATGGAGACATTACGCAGGCAAAGGACTATGTTGATAAGGAGTTGAAGGGGCAGCCCAATGTTGTTTTGCTAGATGCAAAAGTGATCTCGTATTCTACAAAGACTCCGAACAACATTTTCTTTGACTTAGAAGCACAACCGTGCCTCTCGGAACGGCTCGTCGCTTCCTACTTGGATTTATATGGATTTACTCAAACGGCTTTTTATGGCCAGCCATATAGAAAGGCTGAAATAAGTCAGGTTTCTGAGTTTTTCAAAAGGGGGTCGTTTGGCGAAATCTGGCTTAATCTGTCTCCTAGGCATAGTCAAGATAAGCAATGTATTACGTCTATTGCATTCTCAGTACACAAGAAGCAGGAGTAATGTTGACCGGTTGTAAAGAGGGCGGGAGGGCGTTCGATATTCTGTGTCACGGGTTACAGGGTGACGTAGGGTTCGAGCTGTCCGGGGAAGCGGATCATCAGCTGCGACAGGACGAGGTTCCAGTTTTGGATGGGGCGGGTCCAGCGCTCGGATGCCTTGAGTATGCCTGCGTAGAGCAGCATGAGCAATGCGCTTTCGCTGGCGAAGCCGCCCTTGGTTTTGGTCAGCTTGC
Source organism: uncultured Lysobacteraceae bacterium (assembly GCA_936911875.1). Classification (GTDB taxonomy): domain Bacteria; phylum Pseudomonadota; class Gammaproteobacteria; order Xanthomonadales; family Xanthomonadaceae; genus Aquilutibacter. Next base: position 4,391 of record CAKZGB010000004.1, on the reverse strand, counting down.
GGAACTGCCGGTGCACGGCTTCGACCGCGTTGATGGTGTAAATCGCCCGGCGGACGTAGTCCGGGTACTGATAGTACGTCGACAGCGTGGGCCACTTACTACGCCAGGACTCAATGACTTTGGGATACGCCGGCCCCCACTTCGCCTCGAGTGCGTCCAGTCCCTGCTCGGCGGCATTCAGGGTGGGGGCATCGTACACGGCCTTGAGATCGGCCAGGAATTCCTTGTGGTTCTTTGAAGCCACGTATTTCAGCGAGTTGCGGATCTGGTGGACGATGCAGTGCTGCACCTCCGCCTTGGGGTAGACCGTGGCGATGGCTTCCGGGAAGCCCTTGAGCCCGTCCACGCAGGCGATCAGCAGGTCCTTGACGCCGCGGCTGTGAAGGTCCGTGAGCACGTCCAGCCAATGGTGTGCGCCCTCCTGGTCGGAGAGATACAGGCCGAGCAGTTCCTTCCTGCCCTCGATGTTGAGGCCTAGGATGGTGTAGATGGCCTTGCTGACGTAGCGGTTGTTGACCCGGACCTTGTAATGAATCGCGTCCAGACGGTCGCGCGGCGTGTCCAGTTCAAAGGGGCCGACGGCGCTCTTGACGGTCTTTCGCGTGACGCCATTCTTGCGGTTCGGCAAGTCTTCGGCGGCGAGATGCGCCTCCAGCTCCGCCTGCATGGCCGCTTCGGTGAGTCGCTTGATCAGCGGCGCCAGGACACCGTCTTTGCCGGTCAGGTCGCGACCGGCTTTCAGGCCGGTAAGCGCGGCGTCCAAGTCAAACGAAAGCGGAGCGGCTTCGGTCTTGTCTGTTATCTTGGTCATGAGTCATTTTCCTATCAATCATTGCGCTAGGGAAATGACACAGAATTTTGAACGCTACCATAATGACAGGATAATCGACATTTATGATGGCCCTTAAGTATTTTTCTTATTGCGTGCTCGCAATGTCATTTGCGAACCAGGCTCAATGCGCCAAGCTGACACCTCAACTAGAAATGGACGGATTGGCTAGAAGCTTTAACGTTCCTTGCCGGTTGGGATCCGATACCACCACCGATAAGTGCAGCAGCTTTGATCAGAAGCTATCGGGAGCTAATGGTCAGCCGAGCCGTGTTATCTATTGGCGCATGACATCCGACATATCGAAGTTATTCGTCGATTTCCCGAAGTCAGATAAATGTCCAAGCATCGCGACCTTATTTGACTGGCCACAATTGACTGCATCGTTGGTGTTTGATGCTGCAGACGACGATGGCACGTATTTTGTTGGCACCTCAGAGTCAGGAATGACATCGATATCCGTTCAGTTGTATTTGAATAGTCAATGCATAAAACGAATTTCGGCTGCGAGAAGTTAAATCGTTGGTTGAGGTCCACCCTACGTTGCGAATCGCAAAAATTCGGACGCAGTCGCTCGTATTGAGCAGTGTGGTGGGCTTAGTGAAGGAGGGGGATGAAGTGATTTTACGTTATCGCGCGTTTCCATAACAAAAGTTCGGGCATCAGACCGGTACCGTCACCGAGGTGGCGAAGAGCGTTCTGACTCCGAGGGAGCTTGCCGGTATTCTCGGCGATGCCCGGACACAGGAATCCTTTTACCGCGTCATCGTGAAGCTGGAGGCACAGACCATCGACGCCCTTGGCCGGCAGCACGCATTGCGTCCCGGAATGGACATCGATGCGCAGATTGTGGGGGAGACACGGAAACTTTGGGAGTGGCTGCTAAAGAGAGCATCTTCTGCTTAACGCAATTAAACCAGTGTCATTAACTTTTGGAGTAATAGCTATGATTCGTCAGAACATAAAACATTCAACAAGTCGTTAAAAGTCCTGAATCGTAACGAGATGTCCGCCGTTATTGGTGGAGTCGTGATGATTGATGGAACCGAGGTAACGGATCTCGGCATGGTGCGGGTTAGCGGAGGTGGAGGCGGTGGCGGCACTGGAGGGGGTGGTGGTGAAACAGATGCCCCATACCAGCAAATGCAGTGATTTTTTGGTAGATGGTGCTATAGCCATCGATTAGATGGCTATTTAAGCTTAAGGCGGGGTCTGGCGATTTATCGATTGAAATATAAACCTATTAATAAATGGCAATGAGACTGCTAAATTCCTAAGGATGGGTAATACCGAGGCGGTTGAACGCTTCTTCTTGGTAATTTAAATTTGGAGAATAGGCAAATGATTAAGTTGTTTGTGCTTTCTAAAAACGATCATCCGCGATTTAAGGGTGCAGGAATGGTATTGACATCATCCTGGGCTCTGATTTTGGTATTGGCAGGATGCATTCCTGTTTCGGAGACTTCTGCGATAAAGGCTGGTAGTGAATTTAGAGTGGTTATACCATTTTCGGACTTTGTTGAACTTTCAACAGGGAATGATGGAAAGAGTACGACCGCGAAAATTCTTAAGCGTATGCGGTGTGACCCCGGACTGATAACATGTTCTGGCGTGGCAGTTAAATTTCCCTCGGGAAGACTTAGTAAGGTTTATTTTTCTAATGCGAGTGGGCGCATATGGGGTATGTCCGTCAATCCTGATAAAGAAAATTGTGAGCCAGCGGATCAATGGAAAGAAAAAGCAAAACTGATATTTTTGCCAAATTTACATGGTCGAGGAGTTGAGTATGCTTCTAGACGGGAGAAGTCCCCAAGTATCACTATGCAAGTAAGTCAAGGTTGTTTGACCAGCTTTTCGATTTCTGATCTGGAGTAATGCCTCTGTGTCGATCTTCGGTGATTGGTAATGTCGCCTATTTTTGGCTAAAAAAAATAGCAAATTCATAGAGACATTTTTGTAATGACCCACTGAAAACCTGCTCAGGTATTACGTTAACCTGAGGAGAGCTTGAAATGAGTGTTGTCATGAACGAAGAAGTGAAGCGGTGGACGGCGAAGCGCAAGTCCGCTCTGGTTCTGGAGATCATCCAAGGCAAGACGACGGTTGCGGAGGCAAGCCGTCAGTTTGATTTGCAACCCTCCGAGATCGAGGACTGGCAGCCATGCAGCAGGGCATGCTGACCAACAAAGTTCCAATTTCGGCAAACACGGGCTTTAGTGCGCCGATGGATGATGCTGATGCCAACACGCGTGCAGCGGTGGCGGCGACTTCGATGAACTACATGGTCGCAGCTCAGGATGCAGTGGCCTCCTGCTTGCCCGAGCCCTACGTGGGCAACACGAATCCCGCGCGCCCGATTCTGTTGTTGCCTGGCATTCTGCGCACCCCCGATGACATGTTGAACGACATGGACGAAGACGTCGCCGTGTCCCGCCATCAAGCCGAAGTCGCCTCCCTCGCCCGCATGAGTTGCGCGGTTATCGCGCGTTTGCCCAACCAGACTTTGCTGACACCGCAAGGGTAGCTCGGCGTGCTGGCGGCTTACACTAACAGCAAGTCACTCTTGTGGAATGCCACCACAGCCGAAATCACTCAATGGTGGCGCACCCGCGCGGGCATCCAAGCCTCAAGCCCGGCCGCTACGTCTGGCAACTGGGCTTCGGTGCGGTAAAATAGCCACTCTGTCTCTGCGCCACTCACGCTCCTAGGACTGTATAGGGTATTTTGCGTCTTGGGTGATATTGTAGTAACGTAACTACAATACTGTGCGCGGGAGGATATCCGATGACCATCACAACCCTATCCAGCCGAGAGCTTAATCAGGATGTGACGCGGGCAAAGAAGGCCACGAAGGGCGGTCCGGTGTTTATTACAGATCGGGGCAAGCCTGCGCATGTCCTATTGAGCTTCGAGGACTATCAGCGACTGACGAATCAGCGGCGAAACATCGCGGACGCGCTTGCGATGCCGGGCGTTGCGGACATCGAGTTCGAGCCGCCGCGCGTGACGATTGGAGTTCGGCCGACCGCTCTTTCATGATGTACGTGCTTGATACCAAAGTGGTGTCCGAGTTGCGCAAGGTGCGGCACGGCAAAGCACATACGAATGTAGTGGCATGGGCGGAGAGCGTGGATGCTGCCGAGCTCTTTGTCTCGGCCATCACTGTCGTGGAATTGGAGCTTGGCGTTCTGGCGATTGAACGCAGGGATGCTGCGCAGGGAGCCCTGCTTCGCGCATGGTTGGAGCAGCAGGTGTTGACTGAGTTTGCCGAGCGCACTCTGCCCATCGACACGGCGGTGGCGCAACGCTGTGCTCAATTGCATGTACCTGACAGGCGCGGCGAGCGGGATGCGCTCATCGCAGCGACCGCGCTGGTGCACGGCATGACAGTGGTTACGCGTAACACGGCTGACTTCGCGCCGACCGGAGTGGCGGTAGTGAATCCATGGGAACCGTTGCCCTGACTGAAAGTGTGCCCAAGAATCACGTTGGATCTGGCTAGCGGTATGACGTTACCCCAATCTGAGTAGCGCTTGTTCTAGAGTCCAACTGAGAATGTATC
>CAKZGB010000003.1 GCA_936911875.1 uncultured Lysobacteraceae bacterium | reverse complement strand
CCTGACATAGAAAGACCCCCGAAGGTTGGGTGTCCAACTTTCGGGGGTCAGTTCATTGTTCGCGGGCCTTTTGTTTGTTCGGTACTGTGCCCGGTTTCAGTTGGGCAGGGCGTGCCGCAGGATGCGCCAGGTGACTTGCGCACATTGGCGAGCCATCGAGCCGGTGTTGTAGTGTTGCCCGTAGCGCTTGCAGATGGCACGCACTTCGACACTCATGGCGGCGTAGCGATTGGCCGGTACATCGGGATAGAAGTGATGTTCGATCTGATGGCTCAAATTGCCGGTGAGCAGATCGAGCCAACGACTGCCGCGGATGTTCGAGGAACCCAGCAGCTGACGGCGATACCACGCGCCACGGCTTTCATCGCGAACGGATTCGCGCGAGAAGGTTTCGGCATCGGCGGTAAAGTGGCCGCAGAAAATGACGGTATACGTCCAGAGGTTGCGCAGGATGTTGGCCACGACATTGCCGAGCAGTACCGGCAGAAAGAACGGACCGGCCAGCAGCGGAAAGAACACGTAATCACGCAGTGCCTGTTTGAACATCTTGGAGCCGACCGGGCGGAACACGCGCCACATCTGAATGGCATTCATGCGGCCCTTGAACCAACGGCCCAGACGCACGTTCTGCAGGGCCACACCCCATTCGAACAGCAGTGCAAAGATTACGGCGACGATAGGTTGGATGAGGTGGTAGGGCGTCCAGCGTTGTTCTGGGAACAGGCGCAGCAGGCCGTAGCCGATATCGGCATCCATGCCACGCACATTGGTCCAGGTGTGATGGTGATAGTTGTGCGTCTGGCGCCAGTTGTCGCTGGTACCGGCGATATCCCATTCGTAAGTCTGGCCTTGCAGATGCGGGTCGCCCATCCAGTCGTACTGACCGTGCATGACGTTATGGCCCAGCTCCATGTTCTCCAGAATTTTGGAAAGCGCCAGAATCAGCGTGCCGCTAATGCACAGCGGCCACAGCAGTGCAGGGGCCACGGTGGAGCCGGCAATCGCACCGATCATTAGCACCAGGCGGCCAAGCAGACCGGTCCAGCGCACGGCGGCGACAATCGAACGGATGTAACGGGCATCGTCTTCGCCCAAGTCTGCGAGTGTGCGCTGGCGCAGTGCATCGAGTTCGGCGCCGAACTGGTCCAACTCGGTTGCAGACAGTGCGCGGCTGCGCGGCGATACGTGTTGAGTAGCGGTCACAGGTTACAGATCCAAAACAAGGTCGTTGAGGGCGCGGTTAACGCACAACTTGAGCGCGATGGTGGGTTCGTGCTCCGGCTCGGGCGCGTGCAGACTGCGCGTGGTGCCACTTTGTTTGCCGCAGGCACAGGTATTGCAGATACCGATGCGGCAGCCGGATGCCGGCCGAATGCCGATGGCTTCGAGAGCATCGAGCAGCAATTTGCCGCGCGGAACCGTCACCGTGCGTCCGGAGCGTGCGAGCGTGATGTCGACCGTGCCGTGTTCGGTCTCGGTGTCGGCGGGCATCGGCGGCGGACTGAACGCCTCGGCTGCAAAGCTCAACGCGAAACCGGCCGTTGCCTCTCTCGCGGTCTCCACAAAGCCGAAGGGGCCACAGGCGAGCACATGCTGCGGTAACTCGTTAGGCAGCAGCGTCGGCAGCAGGGTGGCGTCCAGGCGACCGGCAAACTCATCGGCATGCTCCGGCGTGTCACCGGTCAGCACCAGACGCAGCGCGAACTGCGGATAACGCGCAGCCATGGCGCGCAGTTCGTCGACAAAACACAGACTGTCTCTGTGCCGTGCCCAATACAGCAACGTCATTGGCGAAGGCATTCCCACTGCCGCCTGCGCACGGAGCAGAGAGATCATCGGCGTGATGCCACTGCCTGCGGCCATCAGCAACGTCGGTGCATCCGACGAAGGGATGCGCAGGTCGCCGAATGCCGCGCCGAGATCCAGAACCTGGCCAACGCGCAGGTCGTGGCAGAGATGACGGCTGACGGTCCCCCCTTCGACCGATTTGACGGTGATGGCGATCAGACGGTCACGACGCGGGATGTCCGTGAGGCTGTAGCTGCGGGTGTGACGCGAGCCATCCAGCTCCACACCGACGTTGACGTGCTGACCGGGCTCAAAGCCCTTCCAGGCGACCGGCGGGCGCAGCACCAGGGTCACCGCATCGGCAGACTCCTGACGGCGCTCCACGACGCGCGCACGCGGCCGCAGACGCGACCAGCGGGGATTGATGCGCGACAGCCAGTAATCCACGGCGCCGGGCGGTGCAATCGGAGCGACAAACCGCCGTAATAGGGCGTTCAAGGAGGCGGCTGTGGGCGACTGTGAGGCACGGGGGACGGCAGACATGAGGTCAATATACAGATAAATACACAAATGTCTATACACGTGTATATTATAAAATCGTTATGCTATTCAGGATGTCGCCTGAGCCCGCCCAATTGAGCAATCCAACTGCCACCGCAAACCTGCCCGAGGTCGAGCACGCGACCGTCGGCCGCAAGGCGACGATCTCTCGCGAGGACCTGATGGCGGCCGCTCTGCGCCTGGTAGGGCCGCACCGGAGCGTCTCGAGTCTGAGCTTGCGTGAGGTGGCGCGTGAAGCGGGCATCGCCCCCAACAGCTTCTATCGCCAATTTCGTGATGTCGATGAGTTGGCCGTCGCACTGATCGATCTCGCGGGACAATCGTTGCGTCGGCTCGTCGGTGCAGCGCGCCGTCGCGCGACGTTGAGCAACGGCGTGATCCGCAACTCCGTCGAAGTGTTCATGGAACAGGTCCGTGCCGAGGACCGCCTTCTGCATGTATTACTGCGCGAAGGCACGGTGGGCTCCGATGCCTTCAAACGCGCCGTGGATCGTGAACTGACCTTCTTTGAAGAAGAACTGCGCGTTGATCTGATTCGCTTTGCTGCTGCCGATGGCGTGGCCTTGCGCGATCCGGCGCTAGCGGCCAAAGCGATTACGCGTCTTGCGTTTGCGGTCGGTGCGATGGCGGTTGATTTGCCGCCCGAACGCGATGCCGAACTTGTCGATCAGCTCGCGACAATGGTGCGCATGATTCTGGTTGGCGCGCGGACGTTAGGCACAAAGTTGCCGCCAAGCGCTACTGCGACAGACGCCAACTAAACCGCACGCAAATCTGCAGTAATCCGTCCTGCAATCGACTGCTCGTGCGGTTCCGAACGTTGCGTCTCTGCCAGAGCGCGCTGATACCACTCGCGCATCGCGGGCAACTCCCGCAGACGATTCATGTACGCATCGGCCGTTGCGCCTAACGAGATGCCGTAGGTCTGCATGCGGAATGCCACAGGACAGAAGAAGGCATCGCCGGCAGTGAAACGCGAGCCGGCCAGATAGGGGCCGTCGAAGTCTTCAATGCCTTGTTCAAACAATTGGCGCAACCGATCCAGATCGCGCTGCAGTGCAGGGTTGCGCTCGGGCAGCTCGACGCGGATGCCGCAATTCATGTTGCAGATGGAACGCAATGCGGTGAACCCTGCATGCATCTCGGAGGCGGCGCTGCGTGCAAAGGCACGGGCCTTGCGATCCAACGGCCAGACGGCGGGATGTGCTTCGTACAGATACTCGGCGATTGCGAGCGATTCCCAGATGGTGGTGTCGTCATCCTGCAGGCAAGGCACCAGGGCTGACGGCGAGAACGTGAGAAATTGCGAACGATTATCGATGCTGTAAAAATGCTGCTGTTCAGTGAACGGAATTTCCAGCGCGCGCAGCAGCACCCAGGCGCGCAGAGACCATGACGAATAATTGCAGTTGGAGATGTGCAGAGTGTATGTCATGTACTTGAGCCTGTGCTCAGAATCCAAAGCCGATCATCGCCTACACTGTGCGCAGGAGCAAGGAGGAAAACGTTGAGCGTCAACATCAATCGGGATCTCGCACAATGGCTGATTGAGCGAGTCGAAGAGGGGACCCCCGAAAAGCAGGTGCGCCGTAATCTGCAGGATCACGGCTATGATCGCGTGCAGGTGCAGTCCCTGTGCGATTTCGCATACCGCAATACCAAGGGTCTGTATGCTGCGGTGGCACAGTTCGATTACGACGTCGCCAATGAAACCGATCAGGAGCTGCCGCTGTTTGCATCCATGGCGGCGATCAGGTTGCCCGATGACAATGTACTCGAGTCGTTGAGGCACGAAGGCGGTCCCGTACGCATTTTGGCCACCGTGGAACGGCCGCATGTCGTGCTTCTAGGTAACTTTCTTTCCGATGCCGAATGCGACGCGCTGATGGCTCTGGCCGGCGGTGAATTGCGCCGCGCCGAAGTCGTCCATCGCGAAACCGGCGATGCAGTGGTGGATGACCGACGCACCAGCGACTACGCTACGTTTCAGCGCGGCGAGCACCCCTTGCTGGTTCAGATTGAAGAACGCATTGAACGTCTCACCGGCTTGCCGGCTACGCACGGCGAGGGTATCCAGATCATGCGCTACAGCGAGGGCGCGGAATATCGCCCGCATTTTGATTTCTTTGATCCCGACGGGGCGTTTATGCGTCGCCGCTCAGACACCGGTGGCCAACGCGTGGCGACGCTGGTGATATATCTCAATGATGCGCCGGCCGGCGGTGCCACCATCTTCCCCGATGCAGGCTTGGCCGTGAGGCCGCACAAGGGCTGCGCCGTGTATTTTGCCTATACGACGAACAATGGCGAATGCGATAATCTCTCGTTCCACGGCGGCGCGCCGGTGGTCCGCGGTGAAAAGTGGATCGCATCCAAGTGGCTGCGCGCCAAACCCTATTTTTCGGAAAATAAATGAGTATTGAGTTGTACCGCGATCTGGCCCAGTGGCTGTTTGACCGCTACGAGGAAGGCCAGCCGCGTGATGTGGTCGAGCAGATGCTGCTCGACCAGGGCTATAGCGAGCAGCAGGTTCAGGAACTGACGGACCTTGCGTATCGCAAAACGAGTCAGCTGCGTGACCGCCTGGACAGTTTTGATCATTACGCCGAACAGCAGAGCATTGAGCGTCGCAAGCAACCGTTTGCAGTTTGTGCCCCATTGGAGATCGAACCCGGTCACAACGCCATCGCCGCCGATCACGGCTCGATTCGCGTTTCGTTCCGCAACACGCGTCCTTATGTCGCGGTTCTCGATAATTTCCTGACCGATGCCGAATGCGAGGATCTGATCGCACTGGCGGCGAACCGCCTGGCGCGCGCATTGGTTGTGGACCGTAAAACCGGCGGTGATTTTCTGGATGACCGTCGCACCAGCGAGAATCTGATTCTCGAGGTGTATCAGGATGCGCTGTGCCGTCGCATCGAAGACCGCATTGCCAAGATCACCGGTGTCCCTGTTGAAAACGGCGAGAGCCTGCAGATCATGCGTTATGGCGTCGGCGCCGAGTACCAGCCGCATCAGGATTTCTTCAGCGCCGACATCACCGGCGAGGCCGTGCATTTTCAGAACGGCGGCAATCGCGTCGCGACCTTGGTGATGTACCTCAACGATGTCGAAGCCGGTGGCAGCACCATCTTTCCGCATGCGGGTTTAGAGGTCTATCCGCAGAAGGGCTCGGCAGTCTACTTTGCGTACACCGACGAGGACGGGCATAACGATGAGCTGGCCTTTCACGGTGGCTCGCCCGTTATCGCGGGAGAAAAGTGGATCGCTTCGAAGTGGCTGCGTGAAAAGCCGACGCCATGGGGCCAGTAGGGTCTGGAGCGCCACGGTGCAACCGCAACACCGGCGGCCAGTAAGCCCGCCAGCAAGCCGGCCAAGAAAGCCGCGACCAAGCGAGTCCGCAAGAAGGTGACACCGAAAGCGGACAAGCCAACAGAGACTAAGTAATAACCACAAAAAACCCGGCCTAAAGCCGGGTTTTTTGCTGATTACTGAAGAACGGATCATTGATCCGTATAGGCGGACAGCGGCAGGCACGAACACATGATGTTCTTGTCGCCATAAACGTTGTCGACACGAGCCACCGGCGACCAGTACTTTTGACGCTTGAGCGATTCGAGCGGGAACACGGCCAACTCGCGCGAGTAGCTGTGCGACCATTCGCCAACCATCATGGTGGCGGTGTGCGGTGCGTTGATCAGCGGATTGTCATCACGCGGCAGTTCGCCGTTTTCAACCATCCGGATTTCGTCGCGGATCTGGATCATGGCATCAATGAAGCGATCCAGTTCGTGCAGCGATTCCGACTCGGTTGGTTCGACCATCAGCGTATTGGCGACCGGGAACGACAAGGTCGGTGCGTGGAAGCCGAAGTCGATCAGACGCTTGGCCACGTCTTCGGCTTGAACGCCGGAGCTGTCCTTGAGGGCACGCAGGTCCAAAATGCACTCGTGCGCGACCAGGCCGTTGCGACCAGTATAAAGCGTCTTGTAATGCGGAGCGAGACGCTTGGCGATGTAGTTGGCATTGAGCAATGCAACTTGCGTGGCGCGGCGCAGACCTTCGGAGCCCATCAGCGTGATGTACATCCAGCTGATCGGCAGAATCGAGGCCGAACCGAACGAGGCGGACGACACCATGCCGACCGTGCCTTCGGAATCAAACGTACGCGGCAGGAACGGTGCCAGGTGGGATTTGACGGCACACGGACCCACACCGGGGCCACCGCCGCCGTGCGGAATGCAGAAGGTCTTGTGCAGGTTGAGGTGCGAGACGTCCGAACCCCACTTGCCGGGCTTGGCCAGACCGACCAGCGCATTCATGTTGGCACCGTCGGTGTACACCTGACCGCCATGTGCGTGGACGATCTCGCAGATCTCGACGATATCCTCTTCGAACACGCCGTGAGTCGACGGGTAGGTGATCATGATGGCGGCCAGGCGGTCGCTGTATTTTTCGGCGTTGGCGCGGATGTCTTCGACATCGACGTTGCCGTTGGCATCGGTCTTGGTCACCACGACCTTCATGCCGCACAAGTTAGCCGAAGCCGGGTTGGTACCATGGGCCGAGTCCGGGATCAGGCAGATGTCGCGCTGATCATCGCCACGCGAACGGTGGTACGCGCGAATGGCGAGCAGGCCGGCGTATTCGCCTTGGGCACCGGAGTTCGGTTGCAGCGACACGGCATCGTAACCGGTGATCTCGACCAGCATGGCTTCGAGCGTTTCGATCAGTTCCTTGTAGCCCTGTGCCTGCGATGCCGGCGCCAGCGGATGGATGTTGGCGAACTCGGGCCAGGTGACCGGAATCATTTCGGCCGTGGCGTTGAGCTTCATGGTGCACGAGCCTAGCGGGATCATGGTGCGATCCATGGCCAGATCCTTGTCGGCCAACGAACGCAGGTAACGCAGCAGCTCGTGTTCGCTGTGATGCGTGTTGAACACCGGATGCGTCAGGTACTCGGTCTTGCGTACGGCAAACGCAGGAATGGCATCGTCGATGGCCGCGTCGAAGTCGGACACTTGCGCGCCAAACAGCGAAGCCAGTGCTTCAATGTCGGCACGGGTAACGGTTTCGTCGAGTGCGATGCCGATACGGCCGTCACCGAAGTGACGCAGGTTGATGCCGGCCTGATCGGCAGCAGTGCGCACAGCGGCTTCATCGGCACCGGCAACGACCAGCGTGTCAAAGAAGCTGTCGTTGACCTGCAGGCCCTTGGTACGCAGAGCCACGGCCAGCAGCGTCGCGTAACGGTGCGTGCGTTGCGCGATGCGACGCAGACCGTCGGGGCCGTGGTAGACGGCGTACATGGCGGCCATCACTGCGAGCAGCACTTGCGCCGTACAGATGTTCGACGTGGCCTTTTCGCGACGGATGTGCTGTTCGCGCGTTTGCAGGGTGAGGCGATAGGCCGGTTTGCCTTCGGCATCGATCGAGGCGCCGATCAGACGACCCGGCATGGAACGCTTGTACGCGTCACGGCAGGCCATAAAGCCCGCGTGCGGGCCACCAAAGCCGAACGGCACACCAAAGCGTTGGGTGTTACCCACAGCGATGTCGGCGCCCCAGGCGCCCGGTGCTTCGATCACGGTCAGAGCGAGCAGATCCACTGCCGCAATGACCAGTGCGCCCTTGGCGTGCAGCGCTTCGGTTACAGAGCGGTAGTCATTGATGACGCCGTTGGTATCGGGATACTGGAAGATCGCACCAAACACATCGGCCGTCGCAGCATCGGCATCGTCACCGATGATCAGTTCGATGTTGAGCGGTTCGGCACGCGTGCGAATGACTTCGATCGTCTGCGGATGCAGATTGCGGCTGACAAAGAAGCGCTCGCTCTTGTTCTTGCTGGAGCGGGCCGCAAGCGTCATGGCTTCGGCCGCGGCGGTGCCTTCGTCAAGCAGCGAGGCGTTTGCGATTTCCATGCCCGTCAGGTCGGCGCACATGGTCTGGAAATTGATCAGTGCCTCGAGACGGCCTTGCGAGATCTCGGCCTGGTACGGCGTATAGGCCGTATACCATGCGGGATTTTCGAGCACGTTGCGCAAAATGACGTTGGGCGTGTGCGTGCCGTAATAGCCTTGACCGATAAACGAGCGGTAGACCTTGTTGCGGTCGGCGACGGCGCGGATCTTGGCAATCGCATCGACCTCAGTCATGGACGAAGGCAACTCGAGCCCTGCAGTCGACTTGATCTTGCCGGGCACAATGGCGTCGGTCATTTCTTCGAGCGTGGAGAAACCCAGCGTCTCGAGCATTTGCCCGATTTCCTGGTCGTTGGGTCCAATGTGACGGTCGATAAACGCGTCTTGGTTTTCAAGTTCGCGCAGGGTGGGCTGGGTCATGCTCGGCTCTCAGGGTGCAAGGGACCGATCACGGCAATTGCCATGACGGGCCCTCTGTCCTTTTGCCTGAGAGTTTGAAGTCAGTCCCTTGCGGTGACGGACTCTTGCCCCTTCGGCGCCGCGTGCGGGACGCGATCTCTCCAGAGTTGTGCGCGGCAAACGGTCATTGGCCTGAGCGATTACGGGCGGTTGCGCCTTTGGCAGCGAACGCTAGCCGAAGGCGGTGTTCGCTTCTCCCATGTGCCGCGGGATTCGGTAATTATACGATGCCCACAGACGCTGCCGGCGGTAAGGCCTCAAAAGAACCGGGCCCCGCTGTGCGGGGCCCGTTCCGGATGGATCAGGTGTTGGCCGGTTTGGCCGGCTCCTGCGGAGCCGGTGTGGCCGCCGGAGCCGTGGCCGGAGCCGCCGGAGCGGCAGTACCCGAGGCGGTCCAGCCGCAGGTGCGACCTGCATTTTGCGTCTTCAGCCAGTCGTTGAGCGGCTTGAAGTACTCGACCATCGGGGCCGCATCGAGCTTTTCGCTGCCCGTCATTTCCTTGAGAGTCTGTTGCCACGGTTGCGAAGCCCCATGCGACAGCATGGTCTTGAGCTTTGCACCCGCGGCTGCATTGCCGTAGAACGAGCACTCATTCAGCGGACCGGTGTAACCCGAGGCATCACACATGGCCTTGTAGAACTGGAACTGCAGCACATGCGCCATAAAGTAACGCAGGTACGGCGTGTTGGCCGGTACGTGATACTTGGCACCGGCGTCAAAGAACTCTTCGCCACGTGCAGTGACCGGTGCAACGCCCTGGTATTCGGCCTTCAGCTTCCACCACGCGCTGTTGTATTCGCCGGGCTTGATCGAGCCATCGAACACGCCCCAACGCCACTTGTCGATCATCAGACCGAACGGTACGAAGGCAACCTTGGCCAAAGCCATGCGCATTTGCGAATTGATCAGCGATTCCTGCGATTCGGATTGCGCGCCGACCAGACCGATCGAGTTCAGATACTTGGGCGTCATGGCCAGAACCATGGTGTCGCCGATCGCCTCGTGGAAGCCATCGTTTGCACCGTTCTGGAAGTAGGCCGGTTGCGGGTTGTAGTTCAGGTCGTAATAGATGTGACCCAGCTCGTGATAGATGGTGGTGAAGTCTTCTTCGTTGGCCTTGGTGCACATCTTGATGCGCACATCGCCCTTCATGTCGACGTCCCAGGCGCTGGCGTGGCAGACCACATCGCGATCACGCGGCTTGATGAACTGCGTCTTTTCCCAGAACGAAGCCGGCAGTTTCGGTTGACCCAGCGACGTATAGAAATCTTCGGCACGTTGGAACATTTGCTTGGCCGTGGTCAGCTTGCCGGCCTGGAATGCATCGTTCTGCGCATCGAGTGCGGAGCCGCCGGCTTTGGCCAGTGCGTCAGCGACGTTGCGATCTTCCATGGCTTTGAGCGCGCCGTTGATATCCAGCGGCGATGCATTGGGGTAGGGCGCAGCGATATCCCACAAGTTGCCCCAGTCCTGTTGCCACATGTTGCCCGTCAAATGCGCAGGCAGCATGCCGCCGGCGGCGTGACCCTTGTCTTTGCCGTATTTTTCATCGAGCTTGGCACCGACGTAGCAATGCAGTTGCTCATACATCGGCTTGAGTTGCGCCCACAGACGATCGACTTCAGGACCGACCTCGTTAGCCGGCATGTCATAACCCGAACGCCACATCTCACCGGCGTCCGCAAAGCCCATTTCCTTGGCGCCCTCGTTCACCAGTTCAACAAAGCGCGTGTAATCCTTTTTCGAAGGCACGGCCGTCGAGTACCAGCCGTTCATGGCATCAAGCTGTTCGTTGTAATCCCGACTGCTGCGCAGGACGTCCTCGAGATCGCCCAGTTCACGGCAATTGGCGGTGTCGCCTTCCTTGCAGTATTTACCGGCGCCGTATGCGCCTTCGAGCTTGGCAACGATCTTGGTCAGTTCCGAGACCTTGGCCGGATCTTTAGGCGCGGGCATCGCCGTCATCAGTTTGAGCAACTTGAGTGCGCGGGCGGTTTCGGGCTTGAGGTCCTGGCCTTCGTACTTTTTCGCTTGCTCAATCCAGCGGTTCAACTGCAGCAGACCGCGTTCATTGGCCTTTGCTGCCAGGAATTCGGTGTCGCCGTTGATGTTGGTCGAAGCGGCCCATTGCGCGTAATTCTGTTCGAGATAGATTTCGCGCATTTCCCTGTCGAGACGCGCGACGAACTGATCGGCGGTTTCGCCTTCGGGCGCGACCTCAGCAACGCCGGCACCGGCAGCGGCTTTATCGTCTGCAGTTTGAACGCGTTCGCAGCCTGCCAGGCCAACGGACAGAAGAGCGGTGGAGAGGGCCGTAGCCAACATCGTGCGGGACCATTTCACGGAGCAAACACCTTGGAATTAGGGAAAATCACTCCCCACTTTAGCGCATTCCCTCAATGTTGCAGTGCAGTCAGTTGGGCAGAATGAGACACCGATCGCGGCTGACTAGCCCTCGATCCTGTAGCCATTGCCAGGTGTCATCGGCATCGGATTCAAAGTAGGCCTTGGCGCTGCCCAGGCGAAATGTGTAGCCCCACGCATCCATGTCGGCCAGTGCCGCATCGCGGGTGACGCCGTCGAGTTGTTCGGCTAAAAGAATTTGCAGTACGCAGACGGCGTTTTCTTCTTCGACCGAATCGGTAGCGTCGGTGTGCACGGCAGCGCGCGCTTCGTCACTGGGCAGCACGATGAGATGACAGGCCTCGTGCAGCATGGAGTGCACCGGAGTGTCATCGCGCACAAACACTTGCGTGCCAATGAGCCCGGCCTCGGTATCGCCCCAGTAACTGCCCGGGATGGTCTGGCCTTCGGCCACATGCACGAGCTGCAGACCATAGCGGGCGAGCAGTTGTTGTGCCTGTAAGCG
The DNA here is from genome assembly GCA_936911875.1 of uncultured Lysobacteraceae bacterium. GTDB lineage: Bacteria > Pseudomonadota > Gammaproteobacteria > Xanthomonadales > Xanthomonadaceae > Aquilutibacter. Next base: position 63,474 of record CAKZGB010000003.1, on the reverse strand, counting down.
ATTGATGTCTCGAACTGAAATCATGTAGTGCAATACAAAACGGGCGCGGTCCGTAATGAGCCGCGCCCGTGTTCTACGCAGCAGCGCTGCTTAGGATTCCGGCAAGTCCACGCGGATGTCGAGGACATCGAGCGAGCCGTCTTTCTGCATGGCCACGTTGACAGCGCCGTCATCGACGCCCTTGACGTATTTCTTGATCACAGCCAGCAGTTCCTGACGGAGAATCGGCAGGTAATCGGGTTCGCTGGAAGACTGACGCGATTGCGCAATCAGCACTTGCAGACGGTTCTTGGCCGTTTCGGCGGTGCTACGGTCCCGTTTCAGGAAATCGAACATGCCCATGGCTTAACCTCCGAACAGCTTGGTGAAGAAGCCCTTCTTTTCGGCTTGCGTAAAGCGCATCGGGCGTTGTTCACCCAGAATGCGGGCGACGGCATCGTCATAAGCCTGAGCGGCATCGGAAGCAGTATTGGTGATGACCGGCTCACCGCTGTTCGAAGCGGACAGCACATCTTGCGATTCGGGAATTACACCAATGGCCTTGAGGCCGAGGATTTCTTCGACGTCGGCAATGCTGAGCATTTCACCGGCGGCCACGCGCGAAGGCGAGTAGCGCGTCAGCAGCAGATGTTCCTTCATGCGCTCACCTTGTTCGGCTTTGCGCGTCTTGGAAGCCAGCAGACCCAGCACGCGATCGGAGTCGCGAACCGAAGACACTTCAGGGTTCACAACGACAACAGCCTGATCGGCGAAATACATAGCGAGCGTGGCGCCCTTTTCGATACCGGCCGGGGAGTCGCACACGATGTAGTCAAAGCCTTCGGCCTTGAGTTCGTTGAGCACGCGTTCGACGCCGTCCTGCGACAGTGCATCTTTATCGCGCGTCTGCGAAGCCGCCAGGATGTACAGGTTGTCGTAGCGCTTGTCTTTGATCAGCGCCTGCTTGAGACCGGCTTCCTTGTTGACGACGTTGACGAAGTCATACACAACGCGGCGTTCACAGCCCATGATCAGGTCGAGATTACGCAAGCCGACGTCGAAGTCGATGACTGCAACTTTGTGGCCGCGGCGCGCAAGGCCGGTGGCGATGCTGGCGCTGGACGTGGTCTTGCCGACGCCGCCCTTGCCTGATGTCACTACGATGATTTCCGTCAAAACTAAGTCCTCCGCCTTCTGGCGATATGGTTATGGGTTGCAGCTTGCAGTTTATTCGATAACCGCAAACTTAAGCTGGCCGTCCTGCAGCCAAATCTGCACGGGTCGACCGAGCATGTCCTGGGGCACTTCTTCGAGCACCTTGTAATTACCGGCGATGGAGACGAGCTGCGCATCGAACTCACGGCAGAAAATGCGGGCATTTTCGTTGCCTTGCGCACCGGCAATGGCCCGGCCGCGCAATGGGCCGTAGATATGGATGGAGCCGTCGCTGATCACTTCGGCGCCGGCACCGACCGAGGTCAGCACCGTGAGATCTTTACCGGCCGCGTAAATTTGCTGCCCGGAACGGATCGGGGCGGCGTGGATCTGGCCGGGTTGGTCGTTCGAAGGCGCTGCGGGCGCCGGAGCGGGAGCCGCCGGTGCGGGCGCCGGCGCCGGAGCCGGGGCTGCAGCGGCAGTTGCCGCCGCCGTGCCGGCACGGCTCGGGTCAAACGATTCACGGAATTTGGCCAGAATCGGCAGGTTCAGGGCGCGGGCCAGCTGTTCGGTGGCCGAGGAGCCGTAGGCCACGGCCACGGGCAGGGTACCCGCAGAGCGCAATGCATCGATCAACTGCTGCGCTTGAGCGACCGTAGGCACTTCGGAGAGGGCACCAAAATCCAGCACGATGGCGGCGTGGCCAAACAGATTGGGAGCGCGTTTGACGCGATCGGCCATCTCGGCCTGCAGCTTGGCGATATCAAGCGTCTGGATGCGGAGGTTGGCGATGCCGACCTGACCAATTTTCAGTTCACCGGCGAGTTCGTAATTGGGGGTGGCGGACATCGAGAATCTGTAAAAGAAGGGGCTGGCGGCTCAGACCGCGCGGGGATGCTGGATCCATTCCACGTCGGGCAGATTGCTGCCGTACGTATTGCGGATCCAATCGTAACTATACAGAGGCTTCATCAGCATCGAAACCCGCAGCTTGGCGTTTTCCATGCGGGTTTGACCGACTTCGCGGAATCCGAGGCTGCCATGGAACAGCAGGACCTTATCGGCCAGCTCATCCATCAGGACCTCGGTGGCGAACTGCGGGTAGCGCGGTTCGGCATAACTTTCGGCATCGGCGTACAGAATCCGGCCGACGCCACCGCCGCGGGTCTCATTGTCGACCACAATGCGGTCGATGTAGAAGAATTCGGGGTATTGGCGGCGGAACCACAGGAAATTGGAGGAATCGTGGGCGGAGCCGGATCCGAAGCCGATGATGAAACCGTGCAGCTCACCGTCGATCTCGGCGACGCGGAAATATTCGGCGGTGTCGAACAGATGCCGCAGACGCTGCGCATCGAGCGGAAGGATCGAAGGACCGGCGGTGTTATTGACAGCCAGTACCGCATCGAGATCCTGTTCGCGAACGTCCCGGATTTGTACCGCCATGTAGTGCTCCAAAAGCCTGTCGCCGGTGGTGGTGCCACCGTCAGAAATTATGCCACAAGGACCGTGAGGGGGTCCGCCTGACAAGCGGCCGTACCCATGACCACTGGGGCATGGCACGAACTGTGCGATGCCGTACGATGGACTCACCATGACCCGCTTCAACCACATTCGCCTGCTGCGCTATTCCGGCCTGTTTACCTGGGCGCTGATGGGGTTTCCGATCTTTGACCTGCTGCGCCGCGAGGAGTTCGGTGAACGCGATGTGCAGTGGATCTGGATCTGCTATTTAAGCTTCGGGCTGAGTTATTTTCTCAGCACGCGCAATCTGGGGCGTAAACAGGCGCGCGTCGCCGATTACATTCTGATGGTCGTCATGACATCCAGTGCGCTCGGTTTCGGCTTTTTCTCGGGCAGCGGTTTGGGCTCGATTCTGCTGATGGTGGCCGCTTCGGTGTTTGCGTGGCTGCTCACGCCAACGCTGGGCATTGTGTGGGTCATCTGCAGCAATCTGGCCTTCATCCCGGTGTTCCGCTCGATGAATTACTCGTGGTCCGATGCACTCATGCAGTCGAGCCTGTACGGTGGCTTCTGCCTGTTTGTGTTTGCGACCGGGTTTGTGGCGCGACAGCAGGCGCAGGCCCGTGACGAACAACGTCGATTGAATGCCGAACTGCGTGGCACCCGCTTGCTGCTGGCCGAATCCACGCGCATGACCGAGCGCACACGCATCAGCCGCGAACTGCACGATCTGCTCGGCCACCACCTGACTGCGCTGAGTCTCAATTTAGAGGTGGCAGGTCATCTGTCCGAAGGCGCTTCCAAACACCACATAACCCAAGCTCATACACTCGCCAAGCTATTGCTGACGGATGTGCGCGAAGTGGTTTCACAGCTGCGCGAAACAGGCGCGATGAATGTGGGTCAGTCGCTGCGCCCGCTGGGTGATAACGTGCCCGGCATCCAGATTCACTGGGAGATTCGCGAGCCGCTGGTGATGGACGATCCGGCACGCGCGCATGTTCTGCTGCGCTGCACGCAGGAAATCATTACCAATGCCGTGCGCCACTCGCAGGCGCGCCATCTGCACATTCAAGTCCGCGCCATCGACGGCAAGGTCGAACTGGATGCTCACGATGACGGACGCGGTGCCGATCGCTGGATCGCGGGTAACGGACTCTCGGGGATGCAGGAACGGCTGCATCAGATCGGCGGCGACGTGCGCATCCAAACCGAACCCGGGCGCGGTTTTCGCGTTCTGCTCCATGTTCCTTTGCACGATGACAGACGGGTCGCTCTGGCCCAAACTGCTAATCTGATTGACCCCTGACCGAGGTGGCTCCATGACAAACCGTATTCGCGTATTCCTGGTCGATGACCAAACTCTGGTGCGGCAGGGTGTGCGCTCACTGCTGGGCCTGAGTGACCGCATCGAGGTCGTGGGCGAGGCCACCGATGGCAAACAAGCAATCGAAACCATTCCCGTTGCGCAACCGGATGTAGTGCTGATGGACATGCGCATGCCCGTCATGTCCGGTCTTGAAGCCGTGCAGTCGATGGCCGCTGCGGGTACCTTGCCACCGACCATCATCCTGACCACCTTTGACGACGATCAGTTGGTGCTCGCCGGCATCCGCGCAGGTGCCAAAGGCTATCTGCTGAAGGATGTGTCGCTGGAGCAGCTGGTCGAGGCCATTGAAACCGTCAATGCAGGCGGTTCGCTGATGCAGCCGGCGCTGACTCAGCGGCTGATGTCGGGATTGGAGCAGCTCAACAACAACTTCGTGTCACTGGAGCAACCCGATCCGCTGACCGAGCGGGAGACGGAAATCCTGCGACTGATGGCGGGCGGTTTTTCCAATAAGGAAATTGCCAATTCGCTGGGCGTGGCCGAGGGAACCATCAAGAATCACGTCTCCAATATCCTGTCCAAACTGGGGGTGAGGGACCGGACTCGGGCCGTTTTGAAGGCTCTCGAGCTGCAGTTAGTGTAAAAAAGTGTAAAAAATTCCGGTCTGACATCTCGCATCCGGCCGATTGGCTTGATACGATTAGAAAATGTGCCCCTCCCGTCCCGGGACCGGCTCCGGAGAACCTGAATGTCTAACCGTATCAAAGAAGTCCTCATTTCCCTGGGTATCGTCTTCACCATGTTCCTGGTGGTCGGCCTGATTCTGCCCTCGAGCCGTCACATGTCGGCTGAAATGGAAACCAACCGCAAACGCACTATCGTTTTTGACGCACTGAACGGCTTTGCGCGCTGGAAGGACTGGAACCCTATTGCACAACGTAGCCCCTCCGTCCAAACCAAGCTCTCGGGTCCGTCTACGGGCAAGGGCGCCAAGCTCGACTACATGTCGCTGAACGGCCGCGACGGCGTCGGCTCCTGGACCATCACCGACAGCGTTCCGCTCAAGTCGGTCTCGGTCGATGTCGACAACAGCGACAAGGGCTACAACAAGCGCATGAAGTTCACGCTGAGCTCGGCCGGCCGCATGAAGCGCAACACCAAGGTCGTCCAGTCGTATGACGTCGATTACGGTTTCAACCTGATCGGCCGTTACGCCGGTCTGTACGTGTCGGCTACGGTGGGTGAAGACCTCAAGTCGGGTATGCGCAAGTTCAACGACATGCTGGCCCTGATCCCGAACTTCGATTACACCGATCTGGAAACCGGCGATCCGGCCACCGCACCTAAGTTCTCGCAACTGGGTGAAAAGAACATCATCTCGGTCTCGGTCGAAGTTGCCCGCGCCGAAGAGCCGCTCAAGAATGCCATGAAGGATGCGCAATCGACGCTGGTCGCCACCATGAATGCGAACGGCCTGGTTGCTGACGGTCCGCTGCAAATCGTGACCACCAACTTCGGTCAGGCGACTTACGCATTTGACGTGGCTCAACCGGTCAAAAAGGCCGGCACCACCGGCAAGATCGATATCCGCACCGATAACCGCGTCAAGTCCGAGTACATCCCGGCCGGTCCGGCCGTGCAAGTGGCTGCTGTCGGTACCTATAACGATCTGCCTAAGTACCGCAATGCACTGACTCAGTGGGCCACCGCCAAGGGTGCTACCCCGGTCGGTCGCGCATTTGAATCGTGGTTCTCGGGTGTCGAAGGCAGCTTCCTGCCGACCGGTAACTACACGGTTTACCAGCGCGTTAAAGCACTGCCGGCGGGTGTCTCGCTCGATGGCGCTGCCAAGACCGACGCCGCGGCTCCGGCCGCTGATGCTGCCGCTGAACCGGCTGCAGAACCGGCCACCACGCCGTAAGTTCTCCCCATGGCAGCGATCCCCCGCGGCTTTGACACCGTGGCCGCTGCCAAGCACTTGGTCCGCAAGGACCCTGCGCTCAAACCGTGGATCCGCAAATTGGGGCCTCTAGAGGCCCCAATTTCGTGGAAGCAGTCTTTTGACACCGCCGATGCACTGGCGCGGTCCATCCTCTATCAGCAGTTGTCCGGCAAGGCCGCGGCCACCATCGTGGGGCGCGTCGAGACGGCGGTAGGCGGTTCCCGTTTGAGCGGCGCGGCAATCGATTCCGTCAGCGACGAGGTGCTGCGCGCCTGCGGTGTCTCCGGCGCCAAGACGCGCGCGTTGCGGGATCTGGCCCAGCGGCAGGCGGCGGGCGAGATCCCTTCGTACCGGCAACTGGTGCATTTGTCCGACGACGCGATCATCGATCGGCTGACGGCCGTACGCGGCATCGGCCGCTGGACAGTTGAGATGCTGCTGATGTTCCGTCTGGGCCGCTCCGATGTGCTGCCGGCCGACGATCTGGGTGTGCGCAAGGGCGCGCAACGCATCGACGAGGCCGAGGTCATGCTGACACCCAAGCAACTGATCGCGCGTGGCGAGGTGTGGGGTCCGTATCGCACCTACGCGGCCATGCTCCTCTGGCGCATCGCCGATCTGAAACTGTAGTTAGAACGACTCTACAGCGCGAATGGCGTGGCCCTGCGCCCAATGCCAGGGCTCATAGACGATGCCGTGCGGGTTGTCGCGCGGATAACTCATCGTAAAGCCGTAGGTAGCGCCGTTCGCGGTGAGCCAGTCAAAGGCGGGAGTCGCTTCGAAGGACTCCTCGGCGGCGGGTTCACCCGGAGTTGAGATGTCCAAGGCGAGACCGGTGTGGTGCTCGCTGAAGCCCGGCGCGGCGTTGACCTGCAGAATCTCATCGACCGTCTGGCCGCGCTCGAGTTTGCGTCGGAAAATGCCGAGCTGATAGCGATGACTGCGAAAGCCGGAGATCGCTTCGAGCGTGATGCCGTCATTGGCTGCGGCGGCGAGCATGCGCGTCCAGGCGAGTGCCGTTTCCTGCTCAAGCCAGAGACTGCGACCGTAACGATCGAAGCCCGCAAAACTCAGGTGCGCAGGTTCCGACAGAAGGCTGAGCCCGGTGCGTGCAGCGTAGGGCGCCGGATCGACTTGTAACGCGTCCAGACAAGCCAGCAGGTCGTCGAGGGGGACTGTGGTGATCTCGCTTGCCTCGGCGCTCAGGCGTTGCATGGCGGCATTGCGGAACGCGTCGGGATCGGTTGGCGGCGCGACTTCCGGGCACCAGGCGAATTGGCCTTCGAGCGTGATGCGTGCGGGAAACAGGCCGCCGATCTTGTCACGCACACGCCAGCCCGCATTGTCGTCGCAAGCCGGTGGCAGCAGACCGTTGGCATCCATTACGCGCTCAGGCCAAAGCTCGACGGTGGCGGCATTGAGCATCTGCAGCGGCGCATCGCTCATTGCGGCACCGGAATCCTGTACAACGGTGCAACGCTGAATTCGCCGGTGGCGAAGACGGATTTGCCATCGGTTGTGTAGCCCATCGCTTCGGCTTGCGGAATGATCGGCAAGACGCGAACCAACGGATCGCGTGATAGGGCTTTAGCCCACGACTCCTTGCCTTTACGCGTGTAGAGCAGCACGTAACGGTAAGTCATCACGGCCATGGTTTTGCCGTTCGGCGAGATGCTGGCCGCTGTGACCTGATGGTCATACGGAGCCAGACGCGGACGCGCTTTCAGATCGGCCTTGCCGGCCGCAGGAATACCAATCACATCGCCTAAGCGTTTGGCCGTTTGAACTTTCGGCGCATCCGGATCGAGACTCACGCTAAACAGAATCGGTGGCTTGCGTTTCTTGGTAATCAGCAGCACTCGGCGACTGGCGATGTCGACCGTCATGGCCTCGGTGTCGTGCGGGCCATCAGGAAAACGGAAGGCAATCGAACGCGCCGGTTGCAGACGACTGTTGGAGAGTGTGGCGGGCTCTTCGAGCACATGCAACTGCAGTGTCTTGCGCAAGGCGCCGTTGTCGCCCGTATCCGCAATCACCAGATAATGACGGCCATTGACTGAGTAGTGCTCGATGTCTTCCCAGTCGGTCTTGTTGACGCCATCGATGGTGTAAGTCGCAAGACGTGTGCCGTAACGGTTGATGGCGTAGAGTTGTGCCGCGTTGCCGCCATCGTCAATGACCCAGAACACGTTGTCGTGACGACCCGACGCCGTCAGGCCGCTGATTTCATTGAGCTGCTGATCCACAATCACGCCTTGGAGACGCGAGGCCGTCTTGCCGCCTAACGGAACGCCGCAGGCACTCACCAGCGCGCACAGCGCCAGCGCCGCTGCAGAACGCAGCAACGCAGCTAGCCGCGGCCGTTTGGCGGGGCGATTTATAATGGAAGGGCCCAAGGCCGGGGCGGATCGCATCTGTATAGGATGGCATGGACCGGCCGCCACGAAAACTACATCCGGAGACTGAGTTCACATGATTAGCATCGGCACCCCATTGGCGCCTTCCGCAACGCGCGCCTTACTGCTGGGATCCGGCGAACTCGGCAAAGAAGTCGCCATTGAACTGCAGCGTTTTGGTGTCGAAGTGATTGCCGCCGACCGTTACGCCAACGCGCCCGCCATGCACGTCGCCCACCGTTCGGTAGTACTGGACATGCTGGATCCGCGGGCGGTCCGCGAGCTCATCGACCGTGAACAGCCGCACCTGATCGTGCCCGAGATCGAAGCCATCCATACGCAAACGCTGGTGGAGTTAGAGAACGAGTGGGGCGCGGATGCCGGACGTCGTGTGATTCCGACCGCGCGTGCGGCGCAGCTGACCATGGATCGCGAGGGCATTCGACGCCTGGCCGCAGAGACCTTGGGTCTGCCGACTTCGCCGTATGCGTTTGTCGACACGCTCGAAGCGTATCGCGATGCCGTCGAACAGATCGGCATGCCGTGCGTGGTCAAGCCCGTCATGTCTTCGTCCGGAAAAGGCCAGAGCACCGTGCGCAGCGCTGACGATGTGCAGCCTGCATGGGATTACTCGCAAACCGGCGGTCGCACCGGTGCCGGTCGCATCATTGTCGAAGGCTTTATCGACTTCGATTACGAGATCACGCTGCTGACCGTGCGTCATGCCGGCGGTGTGAGTTTCTGTGCGCCGATCGGGCATCTGCAGCGTGATGGCGATTACCGCGAGAGCTGGCAGCCGCAGCCCATGTCGCCCGCCGCATTGCAGGAGGCACAACGCATTGCCGATGCCGTCACCGCGGAATTAGGCGGCTGGGGTGTGTTCGGTGTCGAGCTGTTTGTGAAGGGCGACCAAGTCTGGTTTAGCGAAGTCTCCCCGCGTCCGCATGATACGGGTCTGGTGACGCTGATCGGTCAGGAGTTGAGTGAGTTCGCGCTGCATGCGCGTGCCATCCTGGGCTTGCCGATTCCGCAGCTGGTGGATTACGGTCCTTCGGCGTCCTGCGCAGTGCTGGCGCAAGGCCACGGCGTGCCGAAATTTGATGGCGTTGACCGCGCACTGTCCATGCCGGGGACCGCGTTGCGACTGTTCGGCAAGCCGATTGTGCAAGGTCAGCGCCGCGTCGCTGTTACGCTGGCATTAGGTGCCACCGTCGAAGAGGCGCGCAGCAAAGCCCGCGATGCGGCTGCCGCACTGCAAATTACCCTGGATCCGGAGAACTGATTTGAACGCCGAAACTGTGTTGGGCCGTTACGCCGTATACCTGCTGGATAGCGCCGCCGAGGCTCTGGGTCCGGTTGCCGCGCCCTTTATTCAGAAGGATGCCAGTGGCCCGCACATCGTTGCGGCCGAAGTGGATACCGGCGGCTCCTTGTGCGAGCTCACGTTGCGCGGCAAGGATGCGAAGGGCGTCGACATGACTGTTGAAATGATGATTCCGATGGGCATGATCAAGATGATCCTGACCGTCGTCGCACCGGAATCGATCGGCTTTCAGCCGCGCAACTAAGGCGTAATGGGCTCGCGCTTAGCGCGAGCTCGCATCAAAGCGCAGATCCATCCACACCATGTGATGGTCGCTGGCCGAGGCCGTATCGGCTTGCGGATCCTTCGGCAATGGCCAGAACACGCCCTGTCCGAGAATTTCAAACTGCTTCGACGGAATAACGTAATCCAGTCGTAAAGTACCGGCTTCTGCACCGAAGTCACCGGTGTGCGTACTCACATCGCCCTTGCGTTCTTTGCCGTAATCCAGTGCACGCAGTGCGGCGCCCGCACTACGCGGTGCATTGCCCGTTTGTGCACGCGGATGATCCAGAACCTGCCGAACAGCGCCCGGGACGCCATCGCCATCATCAGGGTCTGCATTCTGATCGCCCATGATCACGAAGGCGCGATCGGCCGCCAAGCCACCGCAGCGACCGCGGTCATCGCACAGCCAGCGCTTGGAGGTCGCGGCATTGTCGAGATACTCACGCCACAAACGGATCTCGTCGTGGTTGCGGTTGCGGTTGCGACGTTCGGGACCGTCAAACACGGGCGGCGTCGGATGCGAAACCAGCACATGCACGGTCTTGCCGTTGACGAACACGGGCACATCCCAATGCGATTTGGACGACAGACGCATCTGACTCCAGGCCTTGGCCGAATACCAGTCCTTGCCGGTCTTCGGATCGACAGGCTTCATGGCCTGCGGCATTGTTGACCATTTCAGATTCTGAAAGGTGCGCACGGCGCCGGCATCAATCGGATAGCGCGACAGCACCACCATGCCGTATTGCCCCGGATGCAAGCCGTAGCCCCAGGCATCATTGCCGGCACTGCGGCCGGTGCCGCCGACTTGGCCGTTGTTATCCAGATCCAGTCCGCTGGGCACACCGGTATTCACCGGCGCAATGTAGCGGTACGGATAGGTGATGGGATCAATACCGTCCGCGGCGGCCTGCAGATAGCGGCTGCGGAACAGATCGACTGCCGAGCCATCGGCAACGTAATCGAATTCGTTGAGCAGCACGACATCGGGGCGCACCGTGCGGATCACGGTGGCAATTCGACGGATGTTGGCGTCGTCATTGTGCAGACGTTTGAGCAAGCCGCCATCGGTGTCGTCGTACATTGACGTATTGAACGTGGCGATGCGCAGCTCGGTGCCCGGTTTGCGACGGACATCGACGCTGTCTTTGGAAATCTCATCCATGGCGTTCGTTACCGCGGTTTCGACGCGACGCTCGATCCATTGCTGCGGTGTGGTGCAGGCGGACAGCATGGCCATCGACAACGCGCCGCTGATTAAAAGGGAAACTTTCATATCGACTCCGGATTGAGCATGGAAAGAGGCTGCCATTGCTGATCGACCAGCACTTGGGCGCCGGCATAGCGTCGCTTGTAATCCATCTTGGGGTGGTCATGAATCCAGTATCCCAGATAGACATACGCAAGGTCCCATTCACGGGCCCACTCGATCTGGCGCAAGATGGCGAGCGTGCCCAGACTGCGGGCTGCCATTGCAGGTTCAAAGAAGGTGTAGACGGCCGACAGACCATTATCGACAACATCGGTCACAGCAACGCCAATGAGCGTTCCGTTTTCACGCAGCTCCAAAAAGCGCGTGTTCATCCAGGTGCCGGTAAGGAACTCGTCAAAATCCGGTTCCTCATGCGTGTCCATGCCGCCATCGCGATGACGGGATTCCAGATAGCGGCGATACAGCGCGAACTGTTCGGCGGTACGCACCGGTGGCGCCCATTGCACGGTCACGCCTTCATTGCGTTGCAGGCAGCGACGTTGACTGCGCGACATCACGAACGCATCCACCGGAACCCGCAACGGAATACAGGCTTGGCAGCTCATACAATCCGGTCGGTAAACGATGCTGCCGGAGCGGCGGAAGCCATCGGCCAATGCGCGGGTGTAGATCAGCGGCAGTCGCGGATCCTGCGGATCAATGACCAGATCGCGTGCCATGCGGTCGCTGTAGTAACCGCATTCGTGTTCCGCAGTTCGGAACAGACGGATGCCGGCGTCGCGTTCAGTGCCCATGGCGGTTGGCCGTCAGGCCGCGACGTGTCGAGTCAGTTGACGCACAACCCATCGGCCGTTGACCAGTTCGACACGATACGTGCGGTAGTGGGCCCACTGCTGATGGTGATACGTGTTGATGTCGATCACGCCGTCGGTCGCGGAACGCGCACGAAAATTGCCGACTTCAATAAACTCGGCCGGCGTGCCGTCGGTGAGTTGCGATCCGGTCTGCGGATCGGTCTTTCGCTCGCAATGATTGAACGGCACGATGCGTTTGCCGTTGCCTTGCAGACGTGCCATCAGATCGTTGACCGGGCGTTGGCCATCGACACTGAGACACAGCGCCGGCATGGCACCCAGATCAATGCCTTGCTGCAAGGCGGAGATTTGCAGGCTCAGCGGAATCGGTCGGCTCTTGGCCGCATCTATGGTCCCCTGTAGCGCGGTATCGGCGCGATCGAGCGGCGATTGCGTTCGCGTCATAAAGAAGATGCCGGCGCCAACGGTGAGCAGTCCCAGGGCCACCAGACGCAAGGTCATTGCGCGGCCGCCTTTGCGTTGCCGCTCGTCATCGCGCCTTTGCGTGCCGGCGAGATAACTGTCGCGATCACGCGTGGAGTCGATCAGCTTGGCGTCAAACAGAAGCTGGCGCGCGCGCGTCTTGTCGTCGTTGTTCAGAACCCAGGCTTCGGGCAGGTTCGATGCCGATTGACGGTAACTGAAGTTTTGACGTCGATTGCCGCGGTAACCGCGACCGTTGCGGACAATCGCATCGATGCCGTTGTCCTTGAGGAGGCGGACCACGCCTTCGACAGTTTCCAGACGATCGCTGGCAAAGACCTGGCGCATGACTTAGCTGCCGGCCTGCTGCGAGGGATCCGTCACGCGGATCAGGCCTTCTTGCGTCGTACTGGCGACCAAGCGGCCTTGCAGGTCGTAAACCAGACCGCGAGCCAAGCCGCGCGAACCTTGCGCCGAAGGGCTGTCCATGGAGTAGAGCAACCATTCGTCAGCGCGGAACGGACGATGAAAGTACAGCGCGTGATCGAGCGATGCCATCACCACATTGGGCTGGTAATAGCTCACGCCATGCGGGAAGGTGGCGGTACCCAACAGATGGAAGTCGGACGCGTAAGCCAGTAAGGAGCGATGCAATGAGGGCTCATCGCCAACGCGCTCGCTCAGGCGGAACCAGACTTGCTGAAACGGCGGACGTTTGGTCGGATTGAGCTCATCGCGCGGATAGATGTGGCGGAATTCAAACGGTCCCTGACGCGACAGCCAACGCTGCACCATGGCCGGCAACTTGGCCGCGGTTTCGGGCGGCACAGGAACCGGCGCCGGAAGGTCATCGGGCTTGGGCACTTCGGGCATGGAGAGCTGGTGCTCGGCGCCGTCTTCGGGCGTCTGGAATGAGCAGGCCATGAAAAAGATCGGTTGACCGTGCTGGATGGCGGTCACGCGGCGCACGCTGAAGCTGCCCCCGTCCCGGGTGCGATCGACCTGATACACAATCGGGTGTTCGATATCGCCGGCGCGCAAAAAGTAGGCATGGGCAGAGTGCGCGATGCGGTTCTCGTCGATGGTGGCCTGCGCGGCGCTCAGTGATTGCCCCAGCACTTGGCCACCAAACACGTATTTGGTGCCGATATCACGGCTTTGGCCGCGGAAAAGGTTTTGCTCCAGCCGTTCCAGCTGCAGCAGATCGAGTAATTCGGGGACAGTCGAGGTCATCGCGGACATACGGAAAAACAGCCCTCCATTATCGCATGCGGGTTAGGGGCTCGCCTGCAGCCGTACCAGTCGAATGGCGGCCAGCACATCGGCCCATGGGAATTGCGGGCCCGGATCGAGTTTGCGGGCCACCTCAACGTCCGGGTTGTCGCTGGCGGGAACGCGAGTAGTGTCCAGATCTTCGTGCCCGGCGATGAACTGCAGACGCGGATACTGCGCGCTCAACCCTTGCAGCAAGCGGATCAGCGCCGCGATCTGTTGCGGTGTATAGGGTTCATCCATGGCCTGATGACGCGAATCCAGCCAGTTCGGATAACGACCGGTATTGATCAGTTCGATGCCTATTGAACGCGGGTTATAGCCGCGGGTGTGATGGGCCACGTACTGCGGTTGCACGTACTGATGGACGCTGCCGTCCCGGTCGATATAAAAATGGCCGCTATTGCCGGTGCCCGATTCCTGATACAGAACGGATTCGCCGAACTCACGTGCGGTTTTCAGATCCGGCAGTTCGGTGCAATGAATCACGACCAGGTCCACTTGCTCAGGCGCTCGCGACTCCAGACGCGATTCGTAGGGCAGCGGATCAGGAAGGACGTTCAGTGGCGGCAGATCGGCGGACATGGGCAAATGCTAGCATTATGGCCATGAAGACACCGAATTGCGCCGCATGAAAGGCCATTGCATTCTCTCGCACGGATTTGAAAGCGGACCCGATGCCACTAAAGTCACTGCCCTCGCTGAGGTCGCCGAATCCTTAGGATGGACCCACGAGCGCCCGGATTACACCGGCTTTGATGCGCAGACCGATGTGAGCGCCCTGGGCAACGTCATGGCGCGACGGGAACACCTGCGCGCTCGGATTGCCGAGGCGCTGCCCAAGGGTCCGGTCGTCTTGGCCGGTTCCAGCTTGGGTTCCTATATTTCTGCGCAGGAAAGTCTGCTGGCCCCCGTTGCGGGTCTGTTTCTGATGGCGCCGCCGGTGTTTCGCGAGCTGCAGGATGCCTCACTGCATTTGGATGCGGCCGCCGTGCCAATCTCCATCGTCCATCCGTGGCGCGATGAGCTGATTCCCGCACAACACGTGATCGACTGGGCGGCTCCGCGCCGCGCGCGTCTGTTGCTGGTCGACGATACGCATCGGCTGTCCGATCACGTCGAAACGTCGGCACAAGCCTTCGGGCAATTTCTGCAGTCACTCCGATGAGTTTTTTCGTTAGCTGCGGCAAGGGGCTTGAATACCTGCTGGTCGATGAGTGTGTCGCCCTAGGTGCGCAAGGTGCGAAGGCCGCCATGGCCGGTGTTGCGGTCGAGGGCACGCAGGCCGATGCCCAGCGCATCGTGATGCATTCGCGTCTCGCCTCGCGGGTGCTGTGGCCACTGCACAGTTTCCCGTGCCGCGATGAAAAGGCCTTGTACGAAGGGGCCAGCTCGATCGATTGGCCGATGCATGTCGCGCCGACCGCCAGTATCGCAGTCGATGCCCACGTCTCCGATAGCGGCATCACCCACAGTCAGTTCGCGGCGCAACGCGTTAAAGATGCGGTCGTCGATACCATTCGGCGTGAGTTCGATCAGCGACCCTCTGTCGATCTGAAAGAGCCCGATGTGCGCCTGCATCTGGTGATCCGCAAAGGTGTGGCCATCATTTCCGTGGACATGGGTGGCGGACCGTTGCATCGCCGCGGTTGGCGTCAGCATCAGGGCGAGGCCCCGCTAAAGGAAACGTTGGCAGCTGCCATGCTGATGCGCGCCGGTTGGCCGAAAATGGCATTGCAGGAAGGCGCCGGTCTGCTGGATCCGATGTGCGGCTCCGGTACCTTACTGATCGAGGGCGCTCTGATGGCTGCCGACAGCGCGCCGGGTCTGAGTCGCTATTCGTTCGGTGTGGAGCCGAGCCGTTGGCTGCAGTTCGACAGCAAACATTGGAAGACCGTGGTCGCCGATGCCGAGCAACGTCGCCAAGTCGGACTGCAACGCTTACCCGGCCTGCAATTCATCGGCGAGGACATGGATGCGCGGGCGCTGACCAATGCACGTCGTAATGCGGAGCTGGCGGAGCTGGATGGTGTCATTCAGTGGCGCCAGCGCGCGATTGATGATGAAACGAGCGATGCACCGGTTCCGGAGCAGGGCGTCGTGGTCTGCAATCCGCCGTACGATGCGCGACTGCAAGCCGATCCGGCGCTGTATCGCGCGCTGGGTACCGCATTGCAGGAGCGAGTCCCGGGCTGGACTGCGGCAATCCTATGCGGCAGTGAGGAATTGGGTAAGGCGACCGGCCTTCGCGCTAATAAGGTGTATCAGCTCTTTAACGGCGCGATCGAAGCCAGCCTGATTGTGGTGCGCGATCTGCGTCCGAATACGGCACGCGAGACCGTGGCACCGGTTGCGCTTAATGAGTCGGCGCAGATGGTGGCCAATCGTCTGCGTAAGAACCGTCGCAAGCTCAAGGCGTGGTTGGCACGTAGCGGTGTGACCTGCTATCGCATCTATGATGCCGATCTGCCGGAATATGCAGCCGCGGTCGACGTGTACACGCAAGCCGATGACGGCTCGCTGTGGCTGCATGTGCAGGAATATGCAGCGCCGGCGACGATTCCCGAGCCGGTGCAGAAGCAGCGTCTGCGCGATCTGCTGTCGGCCGTACGCGAGGTGTTTGAGGTTAGTCGCGATCGCGTCTCGGTGAAGACCCGTTCGCGCGGTAAGGGTGGCAGCAAGTACGGCGTGATGGATCGTCGCGGCGAATTCCTTGAAGTCCGCGAGGGCAATGCGCTGTTGCGTGTCAATCTGTTCGATTACCTCGATACCGGTCTGTTCCTGGATCATCGCCCGGTACGCATGGGAATCGCCGGTGCGTCCGAAGGCAAGGACATGCTCAACCTGTTTGCCTATACCGGTGCCGCTACGGTCCAGGCCGCCGTCGGTGGTGCCAACAGCACAACCTCAGTCGATCTGTCGGCAACGTATCTGCAGTGGGCCGCCGATAATCTGCGCATTAACGGATGCACCGGTCGTGCGCACCGTCTGGTGCAGGCCGATGCACTGCGTTTTCTTGCCGAGGACAGGACGCAATACGATCTGATCTTCTGTGATCCGCCGACGTTCTCCAACTCCAAACGGGCAGGGGACTTTGATGTGCAGACCGGTCACGTTGAACTGCTCGAACTGGCGATGCGTCGTTTGCGTCGTGATGGTGTGCTGCTGTTCTCCAACAACTTCCGCCGATTCAAGCTCGATGCCGATGCAGTTGCCCTGTTCGCCGAGTGCGAAGAGATTACGGCCGAGACTCTGGATCCGGACTTTGAGCGCAATCACCGCATCCATCGGTGCTGGCGACTGACGCATCGCACTTAAAGCAATGGCCGGCATCTCGCCGGCCATTTTCATTTAGCGGAAGATCACCACCGCCGGCGGCGTGGCGTAGGGCTCAATGGAAATCAGTTCCATGTTGTAGCGGCCTACCTGACGATGCAGCTGGCGCGGGATTTCCATGGTGAAGTTGTACGCAGCACCATTGACCGGCGTGTAGCGGAAATTGGCATCGGCCTTGCCGGCCCAAACGCATTGCACCTTCGGCTTGCAGCGCGAATCGTTGGTGGTGCTGATGTACGTCAGGCGCGAACCATCGGGCAATACGGCGGTTTGTGTATAACCCAGCACGGTCATCTTGCCCAACTTCACGATGCGATCTTTGCGGACGCCGGGTGCATTGCCGGTGGCGCAGGCCGACAGCAATACGGCCACGACAGCGGCAGCAGTAACAGAACGGATGTTGATCATGGTTTGGTCCTCAGAGACTGCAGCAGCACGGTCGCGGATTCGACGCGGGCCGGCAACTCTACGATTTCCAGTGTAATGCGGAGCTGGTTCGATCCTTCCATCCGGAAATTCGCGGATTTGCTTTGCATTAATTGAATCAGTGACAAGGTATCGATATTGGGCTTGTCGCCGAACACAATACGGCCACCGTTCGGGCCCCAGTCAATCTTGCGGATGCCCATGGGCTCGGCGATGCGGCGCAACGCATGGGCGTGGAACAGCGTGCGCACCGGATCGGGCAGCAAACCGAAGCGATCGATCATCTCAACCTGCAGTTCGCGCAGTTGTTCGTCATCGCGGGCCGAACTGATGCGCTTGTACAGCATCAGACGCGTATGCACATCGGCGACATAGGTCTCCGGAATCAGAGCCGGCGAATGCAGTTCCACGTCGGTGCTGCGCGATGTCAGCACATCGTCGGCCGGCAACTCGCCGTTACGGATCGACTGCACGGCGCGTTCGAGCAACTCGGTATACAAGGTGAAACCGATCTCGGCCATTTGCCCGGATTGATCCTCGCCCAGCAGTTCGCCGGCGCCGCGGATCTCGAGATCGTGAGTGGAGAGGGCAAAACCGGCGCCCAGCTCATCCATCGAGGCAATTGCATCGAGACGCTTGCGTGCATCGGCGGTCATGGCCCGTTGCTCGGGCACCAGCAGATACGCAAAGGCGCGGTGATGTGAGCGTCCGACCCGTCCGCGCAACTGATGCAACTGCGCCAAACCGAATCGGTCGGCACGATTGATGATGATCGTATTGGCATTCGGGATGTCGATGCCGGATTCAATAATCGTCGTGGCGAGCAGTACGTTATGACGCTGGTGATGGAAGTCGCCCATGACGCGTTCGAGATCGCGCTCGTGCATCTGACCATGGGCCACACCGATGCGGGCCTCGGGCACCAGTTCCTGCAACTGGCGCTGCATGCGGCCAATGCTTTCGACATCGTTGTGCAGGAAATACACCTGACCACCGCGCGAGAGTTCACGGGCGAAGGCATCGCGCAACAACTCATCATCCCAATGGGCGATGGTGGTCTGCACCGCCATGCGGTTAGCCGGTGGCGTGGCGATGATGGAGAGATCGCGCAGTCCGGCCATCGCCATGTTGAGCGTCCGCGGAATTGGCGTGGCCGTCAGTGTCAGTAAGTGCACATTGGCGCGCAAGGCCTTGAGCGCTTCTTTTTGACGCACACCAAAGCGTTGTTCCTCGTCGACAATCACCAGCCCCAGATTGCGGAAGCGCACATCGGGCGAGAGCAGCTTGTGCGTTCCGACGATGATGTCGACACTGCCGTTCTCAACGCGGGCCAAGGCCTCTTTAGTTTCTTTGGCGGTTTTAAAGCGCGACAGTACCTCAACCTTGATCGGCCAATCGGCCAATCGATCCTGCAGATTGCCGAAGTGCTGCTCGGCCAGCAAGGTTGTCGGCACTAACAATGCAACCTGACGTCCGGCCGAGGCGGCGGCAAAGGCAGCACGCACCGCGACTTCTGTCTTGCCGAAACCGACGTCGCCACACACCACGCGATCCATGGGCTGTGATGAATCCAGATCGCGCAACACCGCTTGAATGGCCGCATGCTGATCCGGCGTTTCTTCGAAGGCGAAGCCGGCCGCGAACGTTTCGTACATGGCCCGATCGATGGGCATGGACAGGCCTTCGCGCGCGTGACGTTTGGCTTGAATGGCCAGCAATTCAGCAGCGACGTCACGAACTTTTTCAGCGGCCTTGCGGCGTGCCTTGGTCCATTGTTCGCCACCTAGGCTGTGCAGCGGCGCCGTTTCCGGTGACGCACCGGAGTAGCGATTGATCAGGTGCAGCTGCGTGACCGGCACGTACAGGCGATCGCCCTTGGCGTACTCAATCTCCAGAAACTCACCGCGAACGCCGCCGGCTTCGAGCACCGTCAGGCCGCGATAACGGCCGACACCATGATCCTCATGCACGATGGGCGCGCCGGGCTCCAGCTCACCGAGATCACGGATCAGTCCCTCGGGATCGCGCACGCGCTTGCCGCGACGACGGATCGGCGTGATGCGGTCGGGGAACAGCTGGCGCTCGGTCAGAACCGTGATTGCGGGCTGTTGGATTGCAAAGCCGTCTTCGATCGGCAATACCGTCAAGGCAAAGCGATCATTGCCGGCGTGCCATGACGCCCAATCGTTGACCGTTGCCGGTGACAATTCGGCGCTATGCAGAATATCGAGCAAGGTCTCGCGTCGACCGGCACTGTCGGCGGCAATCAGCACGCGACCGGGATAGCTCGACAGGAACGAGCGCAGGGCATCGCCGGTCCGGCCTTCGCGATTACCGATGGCGAGATCAGGCGCTGCAACCACGCCGATGGGCTTGGCCTGTTCCCATAACGGATCGCCGCCCGGGATCACTTCGATGCGTTGCAGAGCGTTAAAGCGTTGCCGCAGCGAATCTAAGGAATGGAACAGCTCGGAGGGCGGCAGAATCGGACGCTCGACATCGTGACGGCGTTGCTCGTATCGTGACGCCACTTGCAGCAGGAAGGCCTCGGCCTGCGCGAACACACCGTCGTCCAGGGCCGGCATGCACTCGTCGGCAAAATAATCGAGCAGCGAGGCCGTCTCTTCGAAAAACAGCGGCAGATAGTATTCGATACCCGCAGGCGCATGGCCATCGCGCAGATCGCGATAGAGCACCGAACGGCGTGTATCAATGTCGAAGCGGTCACGCAGGCGATCGAGCACGCGGCGACGATTCAAGTCATCGAGCGGAATTTCGCGACCGGGCAGAATCTGCAGCGTCTCGAGCCGATCGAGAGAACGTTGCGACTCCGGATCGAAATGACGGATCGAATCGATCTCGTCATCGAACAGCTCGATGCGGAAGGGTTGCTCGGTACCCATCGGATACACATCGAGTAGACCGCCGCGCACGGCAAAATCACCCGGATCCATCACCTGCGGAACAGCGCGATATCCTGCCGACTCGAGACGCAGACGCTCGGCCTCCAGGCTCAGGCGTTGTCCATGTCGCAGATCGAAACTGCCGCCGGCCAAAAACGTAGGTGGTGCAATCCGTTGCAGCAAGGTCTGCACCGGCGCGATCACGACGCCGCGCGAAAGCGCCGGCAACTGACGCAGTACGGCTAACCGTTGCGACACCACTTGCGGATGCGGACTGAAGACATCGTAGGGCAGCGTCTCCCAATCCGGAAACGCGAGCACAGGTAAATCCGATTCCGTCTCGGTCAGTGCTAACAGATCGGCCTCGAGCTGATGCGCATGCGCACTGTCACGGGCGACCACCAGCAGTGGGCGTTCGAGGGTCCGAGCCGCCTGCAGGAACTCCAGAGCCAGACCGGTGCGGGTCGCGGGGCTCCGCCAGAGGGCCCGTTTATGGCCTTTTTGCGGCAGTGAAGGCGTGGGAATCGGTGGCATAGCCGATCATTTTACCAAGGGAGATCGGGCAGCCGCCCGGTGCACGCTAGAATAGGCAAATTCCGTTATCAAGATTGAGGGCAAAGCATGGCCGGTGGTGGTGATTCCAAGCGGGCGATTATTTTCGCCTTGGGTGCAAACTTTGCAATTGCAGTGGCCAAGGGCGTAGCCGCCTTCGTGACCGGCTCGACCGCGATGCTGGCAGAAACGGTTCACTCGCTGGCGGACTGCGGAAATCAGTTGCTGTTACTACTGGGTCTGCGCAAATCCGCGCTTCCACCGACCGATGAATACCCGCTCGGCCACGGCAAGGAAATCTATTTCTGGTCGTTTCTGGTTGCAGTGATGCTGTTTACCGTCGGCGGCATCTATTCACTGTACGAAGGCATCCACAAGCTTGAGAATCCTGAGCCTCTGCGCCAGTGGTGGTGGGCCGCCGGCGTGCTGGTGTTCGCCATCATCGCCGAATCGATTTCGATGCGCGCCTGTCTGCAGGAAGTGACCAAATCCCGCAACGGCCGCAGTATCTATCGCTGGTTCCGCGAAAGCCGTCAGGCTGAACTCGTCGTTATCTTCGGCGAAGATCTGGCCGCCCTGCTGGGTCTGATCTTTGCTCTGTTTGCCGTGCTGATGTCCGTGTTCACCGGCAACCCGATCTGGGATGCCATCGGCACGCTGATGATTGGTGCCCTGCTGATCCTGGTGGCGGTGTTCGTGGCCCGCGAGGTCAAGGCCATGCTGATCGGTCAGTCCCTGGAGCCGTATCGCCAGGCCGAGATCCGCGCATTCATTGAAAAGCAGCCATCTATCAAACACGTGATCAGTCTGATCACGCTGCAGTTGGGCAATGAAGCGATGGTCTCCGTGCAAGCCGAGATGCAGGGCTTGCAGACCGCCCAGGAGCTGACTGACGAAATCAATCGCATCGAGCGCGCCATGAAGACGCAGTTCGGTGAGATTCGCTTTAGCTTCTTTGAGCCGGAAATCAGGCCGGCTGTCGGACCCAACTGACCAGCGAATCGGCGCCCGGGCCATCGGTCAGAATCGGCGCCAGTTTCGCTAGCGCCGTGCGCAACCGGGTATCCAGTTGCCACGGCGCATTGACGATGACCATGCCGCTGCCGTTCATGCGCAGCGGCGAATCGGCGGCCCGTACCAACAGTTCCGCACGTAAGACGTTGCGTGCCGGGAGCGCTTCGCAGCGCCGCATAAAGGGTTGCAGCGAGCGTTGCAGCTTGATCGGATACCACACGGCAAAGCAGCCCAAGGGCCAACGTTCGAGTGCATCACGCAACGCCGCGATGATGTCATCGAACTCGCCGAGCTGTTTCTCGAACGGCGGGTCGATCAGTACCAGTCCGCGATTGATGCGCTCCGCACCAATGCGTGGTGGCAGTAGCGCACGCATGGCCGCATAGCCATCGCCATGGCGCACCGTGACGCGACGGTCGCCGGCAAAGTTGGATTGCAGGACAGCGGCTTCCTCATCGTGCAGCTCGACAAAACCGAGACGATCCTGCGGGCGGGTGAGATGGCTGAGCAACCAGGGCGAACCCGGATAGACTGTCATGTCACCGGTCTGCTGGCGGGCATTGCGCACCACCTGCAAATAGTCGTGAATCAACGGGTCCGCAGGCGCTTCGGCCAGTAAACGTCCAATGCCGGCCTCGGCCTCGCCGGTTTTTTGTGCGCTGGAGCTGACCATGCTGTACAGGCCGCGACCGGCATGCGTATCGGCGGCAAACAGCGGCGTGTCTTTTTGTGTCAGGGCCTGCAGCAGGCCGACAACGGTCAGGTGTTTCAGAACGTCGGCGTGGTTGCCGGCGTGAAAGGCGTGGCGATAATTCATGGGCCCATTGTACGGGCTTAGAACAACGTCACTCCGGGAACCAGCCACAAGGTCAGTGAGGCGAGGCTCATGCCGATGGCGGTGGCGGCCAGTACATCGGACGGGTAATGCAGTCCGAGCACGACGCGCGAGAGGGCCACGCTAACCGAGAACGGCACCAGAATCAGGGCCAAAGTCGGGAAATACGCGCAGGCAATGATCGTAAAGCCGACGGCGTGCAAGGTATGACCCGACGGGAACGAGAATTCATCGAGTGGGGCGACCCAAGCCCGGATGCGACCATCGGCAGCGAATGGACGCGGCCGACGGGTCCAGCGTTTCAGCACCTTGTAGAGAATCAGCGAGACCGCGCCAAGCAAGGCCATGTGCAATGCCGCCTGTGCCCCGCGGCCGCCACCAAAGGCAAACAGTGCAGCCATCAGGCCGTACCAGGCAGGGCCATCGCCCCAGCGGGAGACGGTGGCAAAGTAACGGCGCGAGCGGTCAATGCCGCCGGCGCGGTTGGCGCTCACGCACCATTCGTGTTCGCGACGTACCCAGCCGCTATGCCAGTGCAGCTTTTGCATCATGATCCCCTTTGACGGCCAACCCGCACAACATGGAATCCAGGTCGGCAGCGACCTGTTCGGGTCGCAGCTTTTCCATGGCTTGTCGGGCGGCCAGCCCCATTGCCGGCCGCCGTGTGTCATCCAGACCCAGACGCACTACGGCGTCGGTAAAGCCGTTGTCATCATCGACCGGCAGCACTTCGCCGTGAATGCGATGACGCAAAAATTCGTGTGCGGAACCGTAATCGAACGCGATCGTCGGAACGCCGCTGGCCATCGCTTCGAGCGTGACATTACCGAAGGTTTCCGAGCGCGAGGGAAACACGAACAGATCGCAACTGGCCAATGCCGTTGCCAGTTCGGTGCCGCGCAGCGTGCCGGTAAAAATGAAGTCCGGATTTTCGGCTTCAATTTCAGCGCGCTTGGGACCGTCGCCGATCCAGATGTAGCGCGCATCCGGGCGTTGCATCTGCAACGCGCGAAAGGCGTTGATGGACAGCTGAAGATTCTTCTCTGCAGCAATACGTCCCAGATAGACGACTGCGAGATCGTGACGGCCTAGGCCCCATTGCGTGCGCAAGGAAGCATCGCGACGCTGCGGAGTGAAGCGGTTGCAATCGACAGCGCGCGGCAGGCAGTCGACGCCTTCGAATCCCAGTTCCTGCAGTTCGCGTTGCAGCTCACGGGTAGGGACCAACGTGCGGGCCGCACGGTTATGGAAGCGACGCATCCACGACACGGCCAACGGGCGCATGAAACCGACGCCATAATCGCGCATGTACTCGTCAAAACGCGTATGAAATCCGGTGACTGCCGGAATCCCGAGTATCTTGGCCGCTCTCAGCGCACTCCAACCCAGCGGACCTTCAGTCGCGACGTAGACCGCGTCGGGTCGCGCGGCCTTCCACAGTTTCAATAGGCGATTGGTCGAAGGCAGTCCGAAGCGCAGTTGCGGATACTTGGGTACCGGCAAACTCGGCACCGTCAGGAGGTGCTCTGCAGGTGTGACACTTTCGGCGAGGGCAGCTGCTTCATCGCGTTGTTTCGGGCGAATCAGTTGCACCTCGTGACCGCGCTGACGCAAACCTTGCTCGAGGCTCTGCACCGTCAGGGCAACGCCGTTGATTTCGGGCGGATAGGTTTCGCTAATCAGTGCATAGCGCATCGGCTTGGACTCCATATGAGCATAGCCTGACTAGGGCAGATGAACTGATCGTGGCAGCCGCGTGTCAGTTCTGTGACAACGGTTTCCGTCGGAGTTTAAACCGCGGTGATCTCGAGCCGCATGCCCAGCGCTTCGATGTCTCTGATCTCATCGGTCAGGTCTGAGCGCAGCAGCGGTCGGTCGCCGTACCAGCCGGCATCCAGTTGCATGCGCATGACGTTGCCCGAGGCGCGCAAATCCAGTCGCGGAATCACGATGTCCGTATGTCCGCGCTGGAACAGCACGGCCAGCCGCAACAGGGCGGCGCAACGACGTGCGGCCGGTACCAGCCGATCGGGCAGGGCATCAAACGCATTCTTGGAGACCTTGCGGCGATGCGTGGCGACCAGACTGGCCAGGAATTGCTGCTGCTGGCGCGAGAAGCCTTCGATATCGGCATTCTCCAGCACGTAGGCACCATGCGTGTGGTAGCCGCTGTGCGCGATACCCAGACCGATCTCGTGCAGACGCACAGCGCGCTCCAGCAAAACACGGTCGTCGGCATCCAAGCCCCAGTCACCTGCGACCTGATCAAACAGACGCAATACTGTCGCCTGCACACGTTCGACTTGTGCGCGATCGACGCTAAAGCGCGTCATCAGCGCATCGACAGCGCCGTCCCGCGGATCCTGATGGCTGCCGCGTTCGAGCATGTCGTACAGAACGCCTTCGCGCAGGGCCGCCTTGGAAACCATCATGCGCTGCAATCCCAATGTGCGGAAGGCTGCTTCGACAATGAGCAGACCGCCGGCAATCACCGGGCGGCGATCGTCATTGAGGCCGGGCAACTCGATCTCGTCGATGCTGTCGGCGAGCAGCAGCCGATCACGGAATGCAGGCAGTGCCTCGGCTGTGATGGCGCCCTTGGTGAGATTCATATTCTGGCAAATCTTGCCGATGGCTTTAATCGTGCCCGACGAGCCGATCGCTTCCTCCCAGCCCAGATCGCGGTAGACGCCGGCAAACTGCTGGAACTCGGCGGCGACATCATCAAGTGCTTCGCGGTATTTTTTGCGCGAAAGTTTGCCGTTGCCGAAAAAGCGTTTGGTTGAAGCGACACAGCCCAGCTGTACCGATTCGCGCTCCAGCGGCTCGTAACCGTTACCGATGATGCATTCCGTGGAACCGCCGCCGATGTCCATAACCAAACGCAGTTGGCCGTCTTTGGGCGGTTGCGCATGCGCGACACCCAGATACACGAGACGCGCTTCTTCACGGCCGGCAATCACTTCGACAGGGTGGCCTAAGGCCTTTTCGGCGCGGGCAAGAAACGCGGCCGGCTCGGCCAGGCGACGCACGGTGTTGGTGGCGACAGCACGAACTTGCGATGGAGGAATATCGCGCAGACGTTGGCCGAAGCGGTCAAGACAGTCTAAAGCGCGGCGGCGCGCGTCATCGGACAGATTGCCTTTGCGGTCCAGACCCTCGGCCATGCGGACGGGCTCGCGAATGCGATCGAGCAGCTGCAGCTGTCCCATCTGATAGCGCGCCACGACCATGTGGAAGCTGTTGGAGCCAAGGTCAATGGCGGCGAGCTGGTCGCCGTCCTTAAGAGGGAGTCTTGCGCTATGCAACGTGGCGGTCATTCGCGCATTTTAAACGCCGCTTGCGCCTGCTGTCACGCGGAGCCGACCGTTGCAGTCTCCGCCAACAGCGACATTTGCGCTGAGAAGGGTTGTTCGCCCCGCTCGGGTGCGACCCGAACGTAGGTGCCATCAGGCAACAGCTCGTACGCATTCTGATTGTCGCGCAAATAGTTCTCGAGCGATTCTTCATACACGCGGCGTGCCAGAATCGGATCCAGAATCGGGAAGGCTGTCTCGACACGGCGAAGCAGATTGCGCTCCAGCCAGTCGGCGGACGAACAGTAGATCTCCGAGTCACCATCGTTTTGGAACCAGTACACGCGATGGTGTTCCAGGAACCGTCCGACAATCGAGCGCACCCGAATGTTCTCGGAAATGCTTTCGATACCCGGCTGCAACGTGCAGGCACCACGCACAATTAGGTCAATTTGCACGCCTGCTTGCGATGCGGCGTACAGAGCGCGGATGACCTTGGTTTCATTCAAGGCATTCATCTTGGCGATGATTCGCGCGGGGCGTCCGGCCTTGGCGTGTTCCTCCTCGCGTTCAATGCGCTCAATCAGGCCGGAGTGCAGGGTAAACGGCGACTGCAGGAGTCGGTTGAGTTGGATCGCCGGTGCCAGTCCCGACAGTTGCTGGAATATCAGATGCACATCGCGACCGATCTCGGGATTGGCCGTGATCAGTCCGAAGTCGGTGTATACGCGCGCCGTACCGGAGTGGTAGTTGCCGGTGCCCAGATGCACATAGCGACGCAATTGATTGGCCTCACGGCGCACGATCAGCATCATCTTGGCGTGCGTCTTATAACCGACCACGCCGTATACGACTTGCACGCCGGCTTCCTGCAGACGGTCGGCAAAGTCCAGGTTCGCTTCTTCGTCAAAACGGGCGCGCAGCTCCACGACGACGGTGACATCTTTACCGTTGCGTGCAGCCTGGATCAGATGGTCAACGATGGGTGAACCCTTACCGGCGCGATACAGCGTCTGCTTGATGGCCAGTACATCCGGATCGACGGAGGCCTGACGCAACAGTTCAATTACTGTTGAGAACGAATCGTACGGATGGTGCAGCAGAATGTCGCGATCGCGCACGTGATTGAACAGGTCGTCGCCGATCTCCATCTTGCGCGAATTAAAATCGCCGTACAGAAGGTCGGGACGTTGCGCGAGGTCAATGACCTGCGACACGCGATTGAGATTCACCGGTCCGTTGATGCGGTACACCGCATTTTCGGTCAGCTCAAAATTCTCAAGCAGCGTGCCGACAATTTCGTCCGGGCATGCTTCGTCGATTTCCAGCCGGACGGCGCGCAGGTAACCGCGACCCGCCAGCTCATCGCGCAAGGCGATCGCAATGTCTTCGACTTCTTCTTCGTCAACGAACAGTTCGGAGTTACGGGTGACACGGAACTGATACGCGCCATTCACCGTCATGCCCGGGAACAGATCACCGACATAGCGCGACAGTATCGAGGACAGAAACACAAAGTCACTCTTGCCGCCGGACACCGATTCGGGGATGCGGATAATGCGCGGCAGCGAGCGTGGAGCACGCACAATGGCCAGGCCACCTTCGCGTCCGAAGGCATCACGGCCTTCGACCAGCACCACCAGATTGAGTGACTTGTTGAGAATCTTGGGGAAGGGGTGTGCCGGATCCAGTCCTAAAGGCGAAAGAACGGGCATGACCTCGTCGTTGAAGTAGGTGCGCAGCCAGTCTGCCGTTGCTGCATCCCAATCGAGGGGTTTGAGCACGCGGATGCCTTCGGCCGAGAGCGCGGGTGCGAGCACATCATGCCAGCAGCTGTATTGCGCGCGCACGAGCTTGGCCGACTCGTCGTGCACCGCATCGAGAACTTGCTGCGGTGTGCGGCCATCAGGACCCGGTACTTGGACCATGCCGATCTTACGCGTCAGCGAGCCGGCACGAATCTCAAAGAACTCATCGAGGTTGGTGCAGGAAATGCACAAAAAGCGCAGTCGCTCCAGCAGGGGGATGCGCGTGTCCAGGGCCTGATCGAGGACGCGTGCATTAAAGCTGATCTGCGACAGTTCGCGATTGGCAAATACGGGGGCGATGGCAGCGGGAACTGGGTTGTTCATGAGGATCCGTTAGCAGCGACGGCCGTGTCGGCCATGGGGTTGCGATCAGCGACTTGTGGTGCTGAATCCAGTACCGACGAGGGACCGAAGATGCAGGAGAACGTACTCCCGAGGCCGACCTCGGAGCTGATCTCCAGATGCGCATCGTGCAGATTCAGAATGTGCTTGGCGATGGCCAGACCGAGGCCGGTACCACCGCTGGTGCGCGAGCGCGAATTGGAAACACGGTAGAACCGTTCGGTCAGACGCGGCAGATGGCTGGCGGGAATACCAAAGCCGGTATCGGCTACGCTCAGGACTGCGCCGCCGTCGCCGGTGCGATACCACCGCACAATGATGCGGCCATCAGTCGGCGTGTAGCGAATCGCGTTGCTGACCAGATTCGAAAATGCCGAATGCAATTCCTGTGCCGAGCCGAGCACATCGACGTTGGTCAGGCCTTCGACCAGAATCGTGTGTCGACCTTGGCTCAGGCCCTCGGCATCGGCACGCAGCGTTTCAAGCATGCCAAGCATGTCGACGCGATTGCGTTCAATCGTGATGCCCTGTGCCTCGAGGCGCGACAAGGTCAGCAAGTCCTCAACCAAGTTGCTCATCCGATCCGACTGGCGGCTCATCTCGGCCAGCACCGGTGCGAGATCGGGATAGTCCTCGGCATCCAGCATGTCCAGATAACCGTGAATTACGGTCAGTGGCGTGCGCAACTCGTGTGAGACGTTGGCGACAAAATCGCGGCGCATTTCTTCGAGACGGACCAGGCGGCTGACATCGCGCGCCACCAGCATCCACAGATCCTTGGAATAGGGGATCAGACGGATGCTCAAACTCATGTCGTCATTGACCGGCGAACGCACTTCGCGCGGATCGGTGTCCGCGCCTTCGTCAAGCATCTGCCGCAATGGCAGCGAAGGCAGTGAGGTCGTCACGTTGTGATCGATGTCTTCGGGATAACGCAAACCCAGCAGCGGTTGCGCCGCCTGGTTGAACCAGATCAGCTGTTGCGTCTTGCGATCGACAATTAAAAGAGCATCGGGCAGGGCGGCACCGGTGGCACGGTATGCGCGCAGCATTTGCACCAGGCGCTTTTTGCCGTGACGCGTTTCCGATTGACCGCGATACAGCATGCGGTCGAGTTCATGCCAGATGCCTTCGCGCACTTTGGGCGGCACACGACGACGGGCACTCAAGCGCGTGAGCAGTGCACGCAGGCGCCAGTAGTGCCACAGGATCACGCCCAGCAAGGAGGCCGACAGTGCTTGCCACGGATAGCCAATCACATAGCCCACGCCCGTTGCGACCACCACCAGCAAAGTCAGCTCGAGTAGCGTGCGGTTCCAGGCCAGGCGCAGACGGATGGGCATGAACTAGGACTCGTTTTACCCGATGGGCGATGCGGAGAATCGGTAGCCGGCGCCGCGAACAGTCTGGATCATGTCTTCAGCGCCGAACGGCGTCAGCGTTTTCCGCAGGCGGCGAATATGGACGTCGACCGTACGCTCTTCGACATAGACGTTGCCGCCCCAGATGTGATCGAGCAGTTGCGAGCGCGAGTACACACGCTCTGCATGCGTCATAAAAAAGTGCAGCAGGCGATACTCCGTGGGGCCGATTTGCAGTTGCTGATCGCCGACATAGACGCGGTGACCCGCACCGTCGATGCGCAGACGGCCAACTTCGACACTGCCATCGGGTTCGTCATCACGGCTGCGACGCAACACGGCACGAATACGGGCCAGCAATTCGCGGGCCGAGAAGGGCTTCACCACGTAATCGTCGACACCGGCTTCGAGACCGTTCACGCGGTCATTTTCTTCGCCGCGGGCCGTGAGCATGATGATCGGGACATCACGGGTGATCTGGTCCTTGCGCCAACGGCGCGCCAGCTCAATGCCGCTGGTGCCGGGCAGCATCCAGTCGAGCAGGATCAGGTCGGGAACACGGTCAGCGACGGCCGCTTGGGCCTCGCGGGCATCGGCAGCGAGCACCGGTTCGTACTCTCCTTTACGAACAGCAAAGGCCACCATGTCACGGATGGCGGCCTCGTCTTCAACAATCAGAATGCGTTTCTGCACAGGTCGATACCGGCAAGTCTAGGTGCCAGTATAAGACTACAGTTTCGTGACAGGCGTATGACAACGCCGTTCAGCGTATGGAAGCCGGTTCAGAATCCGTCCGGGTCTTGCTTGCGTCCGTGCAGATCCGGATCCTCAAGGCCCTGACGGCGCAGTTCCAGCACCATCGGCTTGATTTCGGCGATGCGGGCATCGGCTCGGGCGCGGGCATAGTAATCCAGATCCGGCCGCCGCTTGATTGTCTCGTACTGCACCAGCGACTGTTCGGTCAGACCCCGCACATAGGCATTTTCTGCGAAGGCCAGACCGGCACGCACCTCATCCCCCGCCGCCTGCGAGGCTCGGGCCAGACTCAGCCAGTACATCGGATCATCGGGCAGTTTGTCTTCGAGGGGGCGCAGCACTTGCAGCGCCCGCTGCGCCGATGACTTGTTCTGACGATTGGTCAGCGAGTCGGCAAAGGTCAGACTTACGGCCCGATCATTCGGATATTCGCGCAGCAACTGCTCGTATATCGCATCGGCGGCACCGGCTTGTCCCGTGCGGCTCAGACTCTCGGCCTCGCTCATGCGAATCCACAGCTTGCCGGTCTTATTGTCTTTGAGTCCGCGCAGCAGCTCCATGCTCTGCGCCAGGTTGGCGCTACCTTGCGCCCGCATCAGTGCAACGGCCTTGCCATAACGCTGTGCATCGGTCAGTGCGCCACGCTTTTCAATGGCCTGGTACTCGCGCAGCGAACTGCCGGGCTGCTCCTCGCTCAGAACGCGTAAACGTTCCTTGGCGAAGGCAAAGTCGCCACCGCGCGATCCCGTGCTGACATTGGCGGCTGCAGTCGCTGCAGCCAATGCCGAGCTGCTCACCTGCAAACTGCTGGGCAGCAGCGAATTGGAATTGCCAATGCCGCCAGTGATCGGGGCGCCGGCTTTCAACTTGGAAGGATCTGCCGCGTACTGCTGTGCTAGCGCACGCGCATCGGAAATCCGATTCGTCGTGACCGGGTGCGTCATCAGATACTCCGGCGGATCCTCACCGTAATAGTTCGCATTATTGGCGCGCATGCGGTTTTGCAGCGTCGTAAAGAACTCTGCCATTGCATTGGCGTTATAGCCGCTGCGAATCAGCGTTTGCATGCCGATGCGATCGGCCTCCTGCTCGCCGGAACGGGTGTAGTTGATCTCCCGCTGCTGCGCCAAGCCCATTGCACCCGTCATGATGGCCATGGCGGCATTGCCCGAGCTGTTACCGCCGGCCTGCGCCGCCGCAATCGCACCGAGCATTGCCAGTAACATCGGCAACTGATCGCGTTGCGAACGTTCCACCGAGCGCAACACATGGTCTTGCGTGACGTGGGCAATTTCGTGTCCGAGTACCGAGGCCACTTCGTCTTCATTTTGAGCGGCGAGCACCAGACCCGCATTGACGCCGATGTAGCCACCCAGCGTCGCGAAGGCGTTGATCTGCCGATCGCGCAACATAAAGAAACGGAAGGAATCCGCCGGGCGGGCACTGTGCCGGCCCAGGTTCGAACCCGTGCCCGCTAGCCAGCGGTCCAGCATGGGGTCATCGAGCACGAGGTTGTAGTGGCGCATTTGCGCCAGCATCATGCTGCCGTATTCGGCACGTTTGGCGGGCGTCAGCAGTTGAGCCGCCGAGGAACCCATCTCCGGCAGCTTGCGGTCCTCGACCGACCATGTCTGCGCGGTTGCCGCGCCGGTGGCCAGAGTAAGGGCTAAAACTAGAACAGTCTGTCGCAACACTGAGACGTAAATCCGCCAATAATTTATTGAGATCAGATAATTCGACCATACTTCGGGTAGGTAAGTTCAAACCGCAGGTAACCGTCATGAGTAACGCCAAGCCCGAAATCCGTATGTACACCACTGCTGTGTGCCCTTATTGCAACATGGCCAAGACCTTTCTGAAGTCGCAAGGCTATGAAATCGGCCGCGAAATCCGCGTGGATCAGGATCCTGCCGAGCGCGAGCACATGGTCGAAATCACCAAGCGCACGTCGGTCCCGCAGATCTTTATCGGCGAACGTCACGTCGGTGGCTACGATGACATGATGGCCCTGCATCGCGCGGGTGAGCTGATGCCGCTGCTGAACGGTGAGACGCAATGAAACCCTGTTCCGATCACGCGGAAGGCGCAGCGCCGGCCGACACTTCGGACCGCATTGCCGAATTCACCCAATTCCGTCAGCGCATGAATGAGCGCATCCTGGCTGAACCCAATCAGGTGGTGCGACGCTTTTTTGCGCTGGATACGCAGACCTATCAGGCCGGCGCGCTCGATGTAAAAACCAAGGAAATGCTCGGCCTGGCCGCCTCCATGGTTCTGCGTTGCGATGACTGCATCAGTTATCACGTGGCTCAGTGCAAAGAGGCCGGCGTGAGCCGTGACGAAATGTTCGAAGTGTTTTCGGTCGGTCTGGTCGTCGGTGGCTCCATCGTGATTCCGCATCTGCGCCGTGCCGTCGATTTCCTCGATCAGCTCGAGGGCGAAACCGCCTAATCAGGCGGCTTTCAGCGGATTCGTGGCATAATATTCGGCTAACTTTTCAGATTCAGGAACGACAATGACCCAGACGATTTCCGTCATCCGCGGCGATGGCATCGGCCCCGAAATCATGGACGCGACACTCAAGGTGCTGGACACCATGAATCTGGGTCTGCAGTACGAATTTGTCGATGCCGGTCTGGCCGCTCTCGAATCGTCCGGCGAGCTGATTCCGCAATCCACCTTGGATTCGATCGCCCGCAACAAGATCGCACTCAAGTCGCCGCTGACCACGCCGGTCGGTGAGGGCTTCACCTCGATCAACGTCACCCTGCGTAAAAAGTTCGACTTGTATGCCAACGTGCGTCCGGCCAAGTCCTTCCCCAATACCAAGTCGCGTTTCCCGTCGGGTGTCGATCTGATCACCATCCGCGAAAACACCGAGGGCTTGTACATTGGCGATGGCCAAACGGTCTCCGAAGATGGCGAGATCGCAACCTCGACTTCGCGCGTCACCCATAAGGGCGCCGAGCGCGTCGTGCGTTATGCGTTCGAACTGGCCAAGCGCACCGGTCGCAAGAAAGTGACCATCGTGCACAAGGCCAACATCCTCAAGTCGACGTCGGGTCTGTTCCTGAAAACCGCACGCGAAGTTGCTGCCGGCTATCCGGAAATCGAATGCAACGAAATGATCGTGGACAACACCTGCATGCAGCTGGTGATACGTCCGGAACAGTTCGATGTGATCGTGACCACCAACCTGTTCGGCGACATCCTGTCCGATCTGTGCGCCGGCCTGGTCGGCGGTCTGGGTCTGGCACCGGGTGCCAACATCGGTGATGAAACCGCGATCTTCGAAGCCGTTCACGGCTCCGCTCCGGACATCGCCGGCAAGGGTATTGCCAACCCCTGTGCGCTGCTGCTCGCAGCGGCACAAATGCTAGACCACCTGGGCATGCCCGATCGCGCCACGTCCCTGCGTGATGCCATCGTGCAAACGCTCGAGGCCAAGGACAACCTGACTCCGGATCTGGGCGGCACCGGTACGACGCAGTCCTTTGCAGGCGCAATTGCTAAGCGTCTGGTGTAAAGTCGGCGTTATTGACAGCCTGTGCGGGCCCCGTCATAATGGTCAACCTTTCGAGGCACGGCGTGCCATGAAAGAGCCGGCGGGGCTTAGCGCAGTCTGGTAGCGCATCTGGTTTGGGACCAGAGGGTCGGGGGTTCGAATCCCTCAGCCCCGACCATTTTTACTCCAGGCGCCCGTAGCTCAACCGGATAGAGCACAGGCCTTCTAAGCCTGGGGTTGCAGGTTCGATTCCTGCCGGGCGCGCCACTCGATTAAAAGTGTTCCAATGGTGGCTGTAGCTCAGTTGGTTAGAGCTCCGGATTGTGATTCCGGAGGTCGGGGGTTCGAGTCCCCTCAGCCACCCCATTTTTTTTGCGCAAATGATGCAAAACACCGCAACATTTGTTACAATTTCAAATATGGGCCGTTAGCTCAGTTGGTAGAGCAGTTGACTCTTAATCAATTGGTCCAAGGTTCGAATCCTTGACGGCCCACCAAATTCTCCTGTTGTGTGTATAACACTGAGCCCGGCAAACGCCGGGCTTTTTTTTGTCGGTAGCTCAGGAAAACGCCTGAAAATAGCCTGCAGTTCTGGTCGCTTTGGCCCAACTGTGGCAAAATGTCGGGTTCACAAAAAGCGAATGTGGCGGAATTGGTAGACGCCCTGGTTTTAGGTACCAGTGTCGCAAGACGTGTGGGTTCGAGTCCCTCCATTCGCACCAGTTTTCATTCACCCCGGTGCCGATCAAAACGGTAGCGGGTTTACGGAGCACTACATGCAAGTCTCAGTTGAATCGCAAGGTAATCTCGGTCGCAAGCTGATCCTCGATCTGCCGGCTGACCGTCTCAATTCGCTGGTCGATACCCGTCTCAAGGATCTGCAGCGCAACGCCAACATCAAGGGCTTCCGTCCGGGTAAGGTGCCTGCCAGCGTCATCCAAAAGCGCTTCGGCGATCAGGTCCGCGGCGAAGCCATCGACGGCCTTCTGCGTGAGGGTCTGGGCGGCGCCATCCGTGACAACGATTTCCGTCTGGCCGGCAACCCGAGCGTTGAACCGGTCGAAGGCAATGACCTGCAATACGTTGCTCATGTCGAACTGATGCCTGACTTCGGTGATCTCGATGTGTCCACGCTCGATGTGACGCGTCACACCGCTGAAATCAAAGATGCCGACATCGACAACATGATCAGCAATCTGCAGCTGCAACGCCGTACCTGGAATCCGGTTGAGCGTGGCGCTCAAGACGGCGATCTGATCGGTTTCGAATCGTACAGCACGGTCGATGGCGAACGCGTCCCGCCCGAAGGCGTCGAACGCAATGCCACCGCCATCGGTTCCGGTGTGGTGCTGCCGCAGCTCGAAGAAGGCTTCAAGGGCATGAAGGTCGGTGAGCAAAAGACCATCACCGTTGAATTCCCGGCCGACTGGCGCGTCGAATCGTTCGCCGGCAAGTCCGTCGATATCCATGTCGATGTTAAGGAAGTCAGCGAGCCGGTCATGCCGGAAGTTGATGCTGCCTTCATCCGTAGCTTCGGTGTGGCCAGCGGCGATGCCGATCAGTTCCGCACTGAAATCCGCAGCAATCTGGAGCGTGAGCTCAAGGGTGCACTGATGCAGCGTCTGCGCCGTTCGGTTGGCGAGCAACTCATCGCCAAGTACGAATCGGCCGAAATGCCGCCGCGTCTGGTCGAGCAGGAAGCTCGTGCCATGGTCGCGCAAGTGGCTGAGCAAGCACGCCAGCAAGGTCAGCAATATCCGCTGGACCAGGACACCCACCTGGGTTTTCTGGACACCGCCCGCAAGCGCGTGCTGGTTGGCCTGGTCGTCGGCGAAATCGCCCGCAAGAACGACCTGCGCCTGGATCCGGCCCGCGTCAACGAAACCATCAACCTGATCGCGTCGACGTACGAAGATCCGCAGCAAGTGATCAACCTGTACCGTCAGGATCGCAACCTGTTTGAATCCGTGCAAAACCGCGTGATGGAAGAGCAAGTATTTGACTGGATTGCCGGTCAGGCTCGCCAGAACGAGGTGGCGCTGGACTTTGCTGACGCCATCCGCCCTGAATAAACCCCGGGTAGAGCACTAAATAACGCCGGTTCCGTCATTCGGGGCCGGCGTTTTTGCTTGCTTTTTGCCACGTCTATCCCCAGATTAGAAACATTGAAACCGAACCAGGCCTTCGTAATGGAAAATGCACCTCACGCTCTGAACCTGATCCCGATGGTGGTGGAACAAACCGCCCGCGGTGAACGCTCGTACGACATCTACTCGCGACTGCTGAAAGAGCGCGTAATTTTTCTGGTGGGCCCCATCGATGATCATGTCGCCAATGTCGTGATTGCACAGATGCTGTTCCTTGAGGCAGAGAATCCCGAAAAGGACATCAGCCTGTATATCAATTCGCCGGGCGGTCTGGTGACGGCCGGTTTGGGCATCTACGACACCATGCAATACATCAAGCCCGACGTCAGCACCATCTGTGTGGGTCAGGCTGCCAGCATGGGCGCGCTGCTGTTGGCCTCGGGTGCCGCCGGTAAGCGGTATTCGCTGCCCAATTCGCGCGTCATGATTCACCAACCGCTTGGCGGCTTTCAAGGTCAGGCTACGGACATCGATATTCATGCCCGTGAAATCCTGTCGCTCAAGACCCGTCTCAATGAGATTCTGGCCCGTCACACCGGTCAGTCGCTGGAGACCATTGCGCACGATACCGAGCGCGATAACTTCAAGTCGGCCGATGCGGCGCGTGATTACGGCCTGGTGGACCAAGTGCTCGAACGCCGTCCCGAAGACTCGATTCAGGCCGGTTAAGCACGCAAATGTGCTTGCAGTACCCAATTTTCGCTAGTATCAAGTTATACGGCGCGTGCGGCGCGCCGGTTCAGGAAGCAACATGAACGACGACACCAATTCCCGCGGCGACAGCAACAAAGTTCTGTACTGCTCCTTCTGCGGTAAAAATCAGCACGAGGTCCGCAAACTCATTGCCGGTCCGAGTGTTTACATTTGCGATGAGTGTGTCGATCTCTGCAACGACATCATCAGCGAAGAGCTCGAGGAGAAATCCACGGCCACCCGCACGCAACTGCCCAAGCCGCGCGAGATTCTCGAAACGCTCGATCAGTACGTGATCGGTCAGCAGCGCGCCAAGCGCACGCTGGCAGTGGCGGTGTACAACCATTACAAGCGGATCGAATCGCGTCAGCGCAACGATGACGTCGAACTGTCCAAGTCCAACATCCTGATGGTCGGCCCGACCGGTTCGGGCAAGACGCTGCTGGCCGAAACGCTGGCCCGTCTGCTCAACGTGCCGTTCACCATGGCCGATGCCACCACACTGACCGAGGCCGGTTATGTGGGTGAGGATGTCGAGAACATCATTCAAAAGTTGCTGCAAAAGTGCGACTACGATGTCGAGAAAGCACAGCACGGCATCGTCTATATCGATGAAATCGACAAGATCTCGCGCAAGTCCGACAATCCGTCGATCACGCGCGATGTGTCGGGTGAGGGCGTTCAACAGGCGTTGCTCAAACTGATCGAAGGCACGGTCGCCTCGGTGCCGCCGCAAGGCGGTCGTAAGCATCCGCAGCAGGAGTTCCTGCAGGTCGACACACGCAACATCCTGTTTATCGTGGGTGGTGCATTTGCCGGTCTGGAAAAGGTGATCCAAGCCCGTTCCACCGAGGCCGGCGGTATCGGGTTCGGCGCCAAAGTGAAATCGAGCGAACGCAAGGTCGATACGGGCAAGATTCTGTCCCAGGTCGAACCCGAAGATCTGATCAAGTTCGGTCTGATTCCGGAATTCATTGGCCGCCTGCCGGTGATCGCAACGCTTGAGGAACTCGATGAAACTGCACTGATCGAGATCCTGACCGAGCCGCGCAATGCCATCACCAAACAGTTCCGCAAACTGTTCGATATGGAAAACGTCGAGCTGGAGTTCCGTCCCGAGGCCCTGACGGCCATCGCCCGTAAGGCGCTGAAGCGCAAGACGGGTGCACGCGGTCTGCGCACCATTGTCGAAAACATCCTGCTCGACACCATGTTCGATCTGCCTTCATTGGAAAACGTACGCAAGGTGGTGGTCGATGAGTCGGTGGTCGAACACGGCACTCCGCCGTATCTGATTTATGACAATTCAATGCAACCGGCTGCCGACGCCGGCTAAGTCCGAGTCGGGCTCTGCCATTGCAGGACGCCGTATCCGAAAGGGTGCGGCGTTTTGCGTTGCGGCCCGCTGAATGAATCGTGCCGATGGCTTGAGTTTGCGCCCCGCTGACCCTATACACTGAGGTAGTGCGGCGAGTCATTCGCCCAATCGCAATCCCGGAGAACACATGGCCAAGGCCAAGAGCAAATCCACCCCAGAATCCGCAACGTCCGATCAGTTGCCGGTACTGCCCCTGCGTGACGTTGTCGTCTTCCCGTACATGGTCATTCCGTTGTTCGTGGGCCGCGACAAATCCATTCGCGCCTTAGAGGCTGCAATGAACTCCGACAGCAAGCGCATCTTGCTGGTCGCGCAAAAAACGGCAGAGACCGACGATCCGAGCGGAGACGATCTGCATACCGTCGGTACCGTGGCAACGGTGCTGCAAATGCTCAAGCTGCCCGATGGCACCATTAAAGTGCTGGTCGAGGGCATGGAGCGCGCTGCAATTTCCGATGTCGCTGAAACCGACGGCGCGCTGTTCGGTAAAGGCGTTGAAATCACGAGCACCGCAGATCGCGATCCGCGCGAACTCGAGGCTGTGGCTCGCACCTTGCTCAATTCGTTTGAGCAATACGTCAAGACCAATCGCAAGTTGCCTGCAGAACTGATGCAGACCTTGCAGGCCATTGATGATCCTTCGCGTCTGGCCGATACCGCCGCTGCCAATCTCGGTGTGCGTCTGATCGATAAGCAAAAGCTGCTGGAAACCCCGGGCATCGCTGCACGGATCGAAAGCATGATCGGCCTGGTCGATGGTGAGATCGACGTCCAGCAGCTGGAAAAACGCATTCGCGGTCGCGTCAAATCGCAGATGGAAAAATCGCAGCGTGAGTACTATCTCAACGAGCAGATGAAGGCCATCCAGAAGGAACTGGGCGAATACGACGATGCACCGAACGACATCGAAGAGCTGACCCGCAAGATTGCCGAAGCCGGCATGCCGAAGGTCGTTGAAAGCAAAGCCAAGGCCGAGCTCGGCAAGCTCAAGCAAATGTCGCCGATGTCTGCCGAAGCGGCAGTCGTGCGCAACTATCTCGATTGGCTGGTCGGCGTGCCGTGGTCCAAGCGCAGCAAGGTCAGCAAAGATCTCAAGGCCGCGCAGGACACGCTCGATGCCGATCACT
The DNA here is from genome assembly GCA_936911875.1 of uncultured Lysobacteraceae bacterium. Classification (GTDB taxonomy): domain Bacteria; phylum Pseudomonadota; class Gammaproteobacteria; order Xanthomonadales; family Xanthomonadaceae; genus Aquilutibacter. Next base: position 24,376 of record CAKZGB010000003.1, on the reverse strand, counting down.
TCGGTCTGGAGAAGGTCAAGGATCGCATCCTTGAATACTTGGCCGTGCAAACGCGCGTCAAGCAAATGAAGGGCCCGATTCTGTGCCTGGTCGGACCGCCGGGTGTGGGTAAGACCTCACTGGGTCAGAGCATTGCCAAGGCCACGAACCGCAAGTTCGTGCGCATGGCGCTGGGTGGCGTGCGTGACGAATCGGAAATCCGCGGCCACCGTCGTACCTATGTCGGCTCCATGCCGGGTCGCATCGTGCAGAACCTCAACAAGGCCGGCACGCGCAATCCGCTGTTTGTGCTCGATGAAATCGACAAGATGGCCAATGACTTCCGCGGTGATCCGGCAGCGGCGTTGCTTGAGGTGCTCGATCCCGAACAGAATCACGCGTTCAACGATCACTACCTCGAGGTCGATCTCGATCTGTCCGAGGTGATGTTCATCGCCACCTCGAACTCGATGAACATTCCGGGTCCGTTGCTCGATCGTATGGAAGTGATCCGTATCCCGGGTTACACCGAAGAAGAAAAGCTCAACATCGCTTCGCGCTATTTGCTGCCTAAGCAAATCGCAGCCAACGGTTTGCGTGACGAGGAGATCCGCATCACCGATGAAGCGTTGCGTGAAATCGTGCGCTACTACACGCGTGAATCGGGTGTGCGTTCGCTGGAACGTGAGATCGCCAAGATCGCGCGCAAGGTCGTCAAGCAAATTGCGCTGGCCGGTCCGGTTAAGAGCAAGGTCAAGGGCAAGGTCGTCAAGCCGAAGCCTGTGACGGTGACTGCGGACAACATCGAGCAGTTCCTGGGTGTGCGCCGTTTTGATTTCGGCCGCGCCGAAGAAGCGAACGAAGTCGGTCTCGTCACCGGTCTGGCTTGGACCGAGGTTGGTGGCGATCTGCTGCAGATTGAAACCACCCAGATGATGGGCAAGGGTGGCGTGACGCTAACGGGCCAGCTCGGCAGCGTGATGAAGGAATCGGCATCGGCCGCAATGTCCGTGGTGCGCGCACGCGCGGATCGTCTTGGCATCGCCCAGGATCAGTTCCAGAAGTACGATGTGCACATCCACGTGCCGGAAGGCGCCACGCCCAAGGACGGTCCGTCTGCAGGTATAGCCATGGCCACCGCACTGGTTTCGATGTACACCAAGGTGCCGGTGCGAGCCGATGTCGCCATGACGGGTGAAATTACCCTGCGCGGTCGCGTGCTCCCGATCGGCGGTCTCAAAGAGAAGCTGCTGGCCGCACTGCGTGGTGGCATCAAGACGGTGATCATCCCGCAGGAGAACGCAAAGGACCTGGTGGATATGCCGAAATCCGTCAACGAAGGTCTGAGCATTCATGCCGTCAAATACATTGACGAAGTGCTCGACATTGCCCTCGAACGTCCCATCGGTCCGCCGAAAAAAGCACGTAAGACGGCGCGCAAAACGGTTGCCGCAAAGAACGTGCGCAAGCGTGCGGCGACTAAGCGTCCGGCAAGCGGATCCCGCTCCCGTCACTGAGATGTTGCGGTAGCGTCAACAGACAGTAAAAAGGCCTGATTTTCAGGCCTCTTTGCTTGCAGTGCCCCACAGTCGCTGGTATAACTTAGGCATTCGGGTGGGATTTGTGCCACCGGATTCGAGCGTGACCCTGGCGTCGCGCATCAATGAAATAAACTTTCAACACAGCGGACTATGTTCGCGCAGGAGCCCTTCACAATGAATAAGACTGATTTCGTCGCAGCTGTCGCCGACGCCGCCGAGATTTCCAAGACCGATGCCGCCAAGGCCGTTGACGCCATGATCGACGTGATCACCAAAACCCTGCAAAAGAAAGAGGCGGTGACGCTGGTTGGCTTCGGTACTTTCCAGGTGCGTGAACGTGCAGCCCGCGTTGGCCGCAATCCGCAAACCAAGGCCGAAATCCAAATCCCGGCTTCGAACAATCCGGCATTCAAGGCTGGCAAGGCACTCAAGGACGCTGTAAACTAAGCGCCTGCCCGGAGCATCAATTCCACAGCGCGCCGGCATCCGAAAGGGGGCCGGCGCGTTTGTTCTGATACCGGACATGCGGGCTTAGCTCAGCGGTAGAGCGTCTCCTTTACACGGAGAGGGTCGGGGGTTCGATCCCCTCAGCCCGCACCATTTAAAAACTTGGGGTTACTGCAAAAAAAGTTTTCCTAAGGGCTTTACAAATGCCAGATCCTTTGGCAGAATAGTCAACCTTACCTGATGGCAACATTGTCAGGCGCGCGGAGTGGTAGTTCAGTTGGTTAGAATGCTGGCCTGTCACGCCGGAGGTCGCGGGTTCGAGTCCCGTCCACTCCGCCATTTATTCTGCAAGCCCCGCTCTTCGTAGCGGGGCTTGTTTTTTTGTGGCCGGGTCCGGGGCCAAGGTGCGCTAAAATGACCGATTCGTTCATCGGACTGTGCATTTCCACATGCTGCAATTTTTGCGAGATAAATCCACGGGTTGGTTTGCGACCGTCATCCTCGGTCTGCTAATCGTTCCGTTTGCCATCTTCGGTATCGACCAGTACAACGTTGGCGGTGGCTCCACTGCCGTAGCCCGTATTGATACGCCGCCATCCTACTGGCCGAGCGCACCCAAGTTCTGGCCGGTGAGCATGCTCTATGATCACGCCGAGATCAGTCAGGACGAATTCCGTTCGCGACTGGAGCGCGAGCGTCAGGCCCGTCGTGAGGCCGAGGGTGAAGCCTTTGATGCCATCGCCTTTGATAGTGCAGAGAGCAAGCGTGAAATCCTGGAGCGCATGATCGATGAAAAGATCGGCGCCCTGAGTGCAGCGGCTGCCGGCATGGGCATCAGTGATGGCCAAGTGCAAAAGGAAATCATGACGGTCCCGGCATTCCTTGGTGCCGACGGCAGGTTCGATTCCAATGCGTACATCATGGGCCTGCGTTCGTTGAGCCCGCCGCAAACACCTCGTCAGTTCGAACAGGTGATCCGTGACAATCTGCAGGAGCGCCTGCTGACCGAACAACTGGCGACCAGTTCGTTTGTGACGCCTAAGGAACTCGACAACCTGCTGAAGCTCAGCGGTGAAACGCGCGATGCGGCTGTGATCGCGGTGCCGACCGTTGCCGATACGGCAGCGGTTACCGATGCCGAAATCAAAACCTGGTATGACGCGCACAAGGGCCAACTGCAGGCACCTGAAAGCGTCAACCTGGAATACGTGATCATTGATGCAGCCAAGCTGCCGGCGCCGGCACCGGCGACCGATGCGCAAATCCGCGCGCAGTACGACAAGGACATTGCCAAGTACACCGGCACCGAGACGCGCGAAGCTTCGCACATTCTGGTAAACCTGCCTGCCAATGCCACCAAGGCCCAACAGGACGAAGCCAAGCGCAAGATCGATGCGATCTACGCTGAGGTCACCGCTGCGGGTGCTGACTTTGAAGCAGTGGCAAAAGCTAAGTCCGAGGACACAGGTTCCAGGGCGCAAGGCGGCAGTCTGGGTGCAGTAGCCAAGGGCACGATGCCGGCTGCATTTGATTCGGCGTTGTTTGCGATGACCGCTGCGGGTATCTCCAAGCCGGTCAGGACGGACTTCGGTTGGCACATCATTCAACTGCGCAAAATCAACGCTTCCAACGCACGCTCGTTTGATCAGGTGAAGGCTGAAATCGCGGCTGAACTCAACAAAGCCAACGCTGCGCGTAACCTCAACACCGTCACCGGCAAGGTACTGGATGCGGTGTACAGCAATCCGCAGGACCTGAAGACGCCGGCAACGGCCAATGGTCTGACGGTAGTCACCGCAGGTCCGCTGCTGCGCTCGTCTAACGAGGGCGTGTTTGCAACGCCTGCGGTCAAGCGCGAAGCCTTTAAGGAATCACTGATCAAGGACAAGGCGGTAGGCGATCCGATTGATCTGTCGCCGACGCAGAAGATGCTGCTGCGCGTCACAGCGCATCAACCTGCAGCCACAATGCCGCTGGCCAAGGTGCGTGACGACATCATTGCGCAAGTGCGTTTTGAGCGTGCCAACAAGGTGGCGCTGGCGAAGGCCAATGCAGTGCTGGCGAAGATCAAGGCCGGAACGTCGGTTGCCGATGCAACGGCCGGTTTGCCGGTTCGCGTTCTGCCGGGTGTGCCGCGTCAGGCACAAGGTCTGGATTCCAAGATGTCTGAGGCCATCTTTGCGATCCCCGCCAATGCTAAGGGTGCCGCAGCGGTCAAGGTGTTTACGCTGACCAACGGCCAGCCGATGCTGGTGGAGCTGCGCAAAGTAACACCCGGTGATACCTCGCAATACACACCGGCCATCCGTAACCAGCTGCTGCAGCAATTCGGTATGGGTCGCGGTATCGAAGAGGTACGCAGCTACATTCGTGCCAAGCGCAGTCACGTCAAGGTGACCGTGTTCGACCGCAATCTCTGAGATTAGTAAAAGGCTGCAATAAAAAAGGCGACCCGAGGGTCGCCTTTTTTACTTCCGTCGGAGCGGATTTACAGCAGGTAGTAGAGGCCAATCACAACAAACACGGCCATCGTCTTGATGATTGTGATGGCAAAGACATCTTTGTAGGCCTGACGATGGGTCAGACCCGTCACGGCCAGCAAGGTAATCACGGCGCCATTGTGCGGCAATGTGTCCATACCGCCCGACGCCATGGATGCAATGCGGTGCAGGACTTCCATCGGAATGCCGGCAGCGTTCGCGTTGGCAATGAACGATTCCGACATGGCAGCCAGAGCAATCGACAGACCGCCGGATGCAGAACCCGTGATACCGGCCAGTGCGGTCACAGTGATGGCTTCGTTGACGAGCGGGTTGGGAATGGAATTGAGCGCGTTGGCCACCACCAGAAAGCCCGGCAGTGCTGCAATTACGGCGCCGAATCCGTATTCGGATGCAGTGTTCATTGCCGCGAGCAGGGCGCCGGCGATAGCCGCTTTACTGCCGGCTGCAAACTGCGACAACACGCGCTTGCCGGCAAATGCGAACACTAGCAGGATGCCGACAATCAGTGCGCCCTCGACGGCCCAGATCGCAGCGAGCTTAGACGTCTCCTGGACTACCGGTGTGGACTGGCCCATGACTGCAGGAATAAAGGATGTTTCCTTGCCGTAGTATTCGGGGATCCATTGCGTGAGCAGTTTGTTGACCACACCGACGACAATCAGCGGCAGCAATGCAATCAGCGGATGGCTGAGCGAGGTATCTGACGGCGTCTCAGGTTCATTGACCAAGGTCGCAGGATCGCCATAGCCTTCGCCCGCGTTCTTGGCTTGGCGCCGACGCCATTCGAGATAGGTCAGGCCGACAATCAGAATAAAGATGGAGCCGGCGATACCAAGGACCGGAGCCGCCCAGCCATCAGTGCCGAAGAACGTAGTGGGAATGATGTTCTGGATTTGCGGCGTACCGGGCAGGGCATCCATGGTGAACGTAAAGGCACCCAGTGCGATGGTGCCGGGAATCAGACGCTTAGGGATGCCGCTTTGGCGGAACAGCTCGGCCGCAAACGGATAGACCGCAAACACGACCACGAACAGCGACACGCCGCCGTAAGTGAGTAGGGCACACACCGTGACGATGGACAAAATGGCGCGTGACTCGCCCAGCAGTCGAATTGAGCCCGCCACGATGGAGCGCGAGAACCCGGAAAGTTCAATGACTTTGCCGAACACAGCACCCAGCAGGAATACGGGGAAATAGTTTTTGAGGAAGCCGACCATCTTGTCCATAAACAGGCCGCTGAACATAGGGGCGACCAGGGAGGGATCTGTAAGGGCGACAGCGCCGAGAGCAACCAGTGGCGCAAACAAGATCACACTGTACCCGCGGTACGCGATCCACATCAGAAAACACAGGGCGGCTAAAACAATCAGGAAGGACATACAGGCGTCCGAGACAAAGGGCGACCCCCAGTTTCGAGCCCGGGTCCCGGTCCGCACATTGGACAAAAGGACAACTGTCGAAACCTGCAAATTTCGTTAAGTTGTGAGCGTACCCGCCGGCTTTGGCGGAAATTCAATCGTCAACGATACGAGGTAGTTCCAATGTTTCGTCGCAATCCCGCCCGCCATGCCTTGTGTCTGGCCGTTCTAGGCGTCTTGGCCACGCCGGTATACGCCCAAGATCCGCAAACCGAATCCACCGAAAAGGAAACGGTCGCAAGTGACAGCTCCGACGTCAAGTCGCTCGGCAAAGTCACCGTGTCCGCCCGCAAGCGCGACGAAACCCTGCAGGAAGTGCCGGTCGCCGTCACGGCATTTACGCCGGAGCGTCTGGAAACTTTGAACGTGCAGGATCTGGGTGATCTCGATGCCCAAGTCCCGAACCTGACTGTCTACGCCGCTCGCGGTTCCAGCAGCACGGTCACGGCTTATATTCGCGGTATCGGTCAGTCTGATCCGTTGTGGGGCGTCGATCCCGGCGTCGGCATCTATCTGGACGATGTGTATATTGCCCGTCCGCAAGGTGCCTTGCTTGACGTGTTCGACGTCGAACGCATCGAAGTGCTGCGCGGCCCGCAAGGCACGCTGTACGGCAAAAACACCATTGGCGGTGCGATCAAGTACATCTCCAAGGAATTGCCGAAGAAGACCAACGGCTTCGGCTCAGTTACGATCGGCAACTATGGCCAAATGGATGTGAAGGGCGCCATCGGCGGTCCGATCCTGGGTACTGATGCACTGCGTGCCCGCTTGAGTGTTGCCAGCCTGCATCGCGATGGCTTTGGTACCAACCTGACCAACGGTCAGCCGGTCAGCGACAAGGAAATCCTGGCACTGCGCGGTGAACTGGGTGCGTTCGTCAGCGATGACTTTGATATCAAGCTGGCCTTTGACTGGATGGACGACCAATCCGGCGTCCGCGGCGCCAAGATGCTTGCCGTCAATCCGCTGAATTCCACTTATAAGCCGCTCGATAGCCGTTACGACATCCGCAGCGGCATGGGCAACGTCAACGACACCACGATGAAGGGCGTCAGTGCCACGGCCACCTGGCGCATGGATCCGAGCTGGACGGCCAAGTACGTTATTGCCAAGCGCATGTCCGACACCTCGACGGACATCGATTTCGACGAACTGCCGGGCAAATACGTCGACGTGCATGCCTTCTACAACGACGAGCAGTTGAGCAACGAACTGCAGCTCAATTACGATGGCGGTGGCCGCGCTCGTGGCGTCATGGGTGCCTACATGTTCAGCGGTGAAGCCGGTGGCCAAGTGCTGAACTACTTCCACAACCCGCTGGGTGCAACCACAATCACCAACCCGCTGTTCGGCGATACGCAGGGCAAGGTCATTACTGACAGCATCGCGATCTATACCGACTGGTCGATCGATCTGAGCGAACGTCTCGGCCTGGATGTCGGTGCCCGTTGGACCGATGAAAAGAAACACGCCATCGCGCTGAACAAGTTCTACACCACGCCGACTTACACCACGTCGTGGGGCACCGCGGCAAACTTCGACAAGACCATCCGCTTCAAGAACCTGTCGCCGAAGTTGGCTGTCAACTACGATTTCACGCAGGACATCATGGGCTATGTGTCGGCAACTCGCGGCTTTAAGTCCGGTGGCTACAACATCCGCGCCAACACCACCTCAGTTCCGCGTTCGGGTGAGCCCTTCCGTGACGAACAGGTCGACAGCCTCGAAGTCGGTACAAAAATGGGTCTGCTGAATCAGAGCCTGTTCCTGAACTTTGCGTACTTCCACAACAAGTACGAGGACATCCAACTGTCCGTGTTCACCGAGTACACTTTGCCGAACGGCTCCAAGAGCTTCTTCGGTGACTTCACCAACGCCGGTGCCGGTACGATCGACGGCTTTGAAGTGGAATATCAGTGGCTGCCTTCGAGCCGTTGGATGATCAGCGGCAACTTGGCCTGGTTGGATTCCAAGTACACGGAATTCATGAGCAGCAACGTCAATATTGCAGATACGCAGCACTTCACCAATGCGCCTAAGTTCTCGGGTGCATTCAATATCGAACATCGCTTGCCGATGATCGCCGGTGGTGAGCTGACCGCACGTGCAGGCTATACCTATCAGTCGTCCGTATGGCCGACCACCGATCTGAGCCCTGCGATCTACCAGGAAGGCTACGGTCTGGTGAATGCAGGTCTGATCTGGCGCAAGAAGCCTTGGACGGTCGCACTGCAAGGCTCCAACCTGACCGACGAAGAGTACCGTACGACCGGCTACAACATTGCCGCCTACGGTGTGCTGACCGGCTTCTACGGTGCGCCGCGCCAGTACTCGCTGACGGTTCGCTACGATTTCTGATCGTTGACGGTTAAGTGAAACGGCCCCGGCCTTTGTGCCGGGGCTTTTTGTATCCTGTAGTGATGAGATTGCCGCCATTCCCGCCTCGATGCTGAATCCGCTAACCGTTGCCATGGCCTGTGTGCTCTGGCTGCTCAGCCTGTTTGCGCTGGCACGGTGGGCGCAGCGGTATCCGCCGGCGTTTGCACGTCATTGGTGGCTGATCTACGGCTTGTCGCTGGCCATTCACTGTACGTCGTGGACGTTCTACGGCACGGTGACGCAAGCGGCGCGCTCGGGCTGGTGGATACCGCCCACGTTTATCGGCGCGATCTTGCTGTACACACTTGGCCTGCCGCTGATGCGACGACTGGTGGAGATGGGCCGTCGTACCCATGCCACTTCGGTCGCCGATCTGATTGCCACGCGTCTTGGCAAGAGCGCACCATTGGCCGCAGTGGTCACGTTGGTGATGGTGATCGGCATGGTGCCGTACATTGCTTTGCAGCTGCGGGCAGTGAGCGGTAGCTTCTCGGTGCTGATGAGCGGAAGCGTGGCCGCACGTTCTTCGGCATGGTATGCGGACATCTCACTCTATGGCGCCTTGGCAATGGCAGTATTTGTGATGGCCTTCGGTACACGTGAGGCCAATGCCAGTGCGCACAATCGCGGCATGGTGGTGGCCATTGCCTTCGAATCCCTGTTTAAGCTTTTGGCCATGCTGCTGGTAGGCATTGTGGTGATCGGTGGTGCCGGTAGCATTCCGGATGCCGCACAGACCTTGCCGGAGCGCAGCACTCTAGGATTTGGCCCGTTAATTATTTTGGGTGCGATGGCGATGTTCGTACAGCCGCACCAGTTCCATATGGCTGTGGTGGAGGCTCGCGATGAGCGCGATCCGGTCAAGTCACGTTGGGTGTTGCCCGCCTATCTGGCGCTGATTGCGTTGCCGATTCTGCCGATTGCACTGATCGGTTTGTCCGGTCCCTTGGCATCCAGCGTTGCACCCGATCTGTTTGTATTGGCCTTGCCCTTGCATGCCGGTCACGATGGCGTGGCCTTGCTTGCGTTCCTGGGCGGGCTTGGTGCGGCGACCGGTATGGTCGTAGTGAGCGTGCTGAGCTTGAGTCTGATGATCATCAACCATTGGGTCTCGCCGTCGGTGCTGCGCGGTTCGTGGTGGAGACGGCCGGACGGCGACTTGCGTCGCGATGTCGTTCTGGCACGACGTGTCGCGGTGCTGGTGGTCATGGCCCTGTCGTGGGCATTCGCTCGCGCGATCGACAACAACGCCGTACTGGCAGACGTGGGTGCGCTGAGCTTCTCTGCGATGGTGCCGGTGGTGCCGGTGCTGCTGTTGGCACTGTGGCGGCCGCAGGTGGCGCCACAGGCGGCCTGCCTGGGCATTGGTGCCGGTCTGCTGGTCTGGGCATGGCTGGTGCTGCTGCCCAACGTCATGCAGGTGCCCGCGTTCCCAAGCGCCGTCCGATGGCTGCATCCGAACGAGTGGTTCGGCTTGAATGCCTGGTCGCCTCTGGGGCGCGGACTCGCGACGTCCTTGCTGGTGAGCTACGGCTTGACGGTCGGATTGTCCGGTCGTTTCGATGCGTTGCAACGCCGTGGTGCCGGTGGTCTGCAAGTGCGTACCTTGCGCGAGCTGGCTTCACGCTTCCTGCCGCCTGCGCGTGTGCAAGCTGTATTCGAAGGGCTCAACGGCAGTGATGCCGTACCGGCCGTGGTGGGTGAATCGGTTGAAGCCGAATTGAGTCAGGTGCTGGGCAGCGCTTCGGCCAATATCCTGCTCGAAGCTGCGCACAATCGCCAAGGGTTGGGCGTCGAACAGGTGGCGCGCATCGTCGATGAGTCGCGCGTCGGTTTGCGCTTTAATCAGCAGCTGCTCGAAGCCGCCCTGAGCAATATGAGTCAGGGCATCAGCGTTGTCGATCGGGATCTGCGGCTGGTGGCATGGAATCCGCGTTATGCCGAGCTGTTCGGATTCTCGGATGCGCTATTGCGCGTAGGGCGCCCGATCGAAGATCTGACCCGTCAAGCCTTGCAGGCTTCGCACGGACTGACGGGTTCGGCGTTAGACGCTGCCGTGGAACGTCGCTTGGCGTACATGCGTGCGGGCACTTTGCACTTGACCGAACGGGTATTCCCGGATGGCAGCATCATTGAGATCCGCGGCACACCGATGCCCGGCGGTGGGTTTGTCGCCACGTATACCGATGTGACGCAATTCCGGCAGGCGCAACGTCAGCTGGCGCTGGCCAATGAAACCTTGGAAACGCGCGTTGCTGAGCGGACCGAGATGCTGCAGCAGGCCAAACGCGAAGCCGAGCTGGCCAATGAGGCCAAGACGCGTTTCCTGACAGCCGTCGGTCATGACCTGATGCAGCCACTGCATGCGGCGCAACTGTTTACCGACGGCCTCGAGTCGATGCTGCGCCGGAATGACCGTGAGCAAGCCGATCCTTTACGTCGTGTGCGCGAAGTGCGAGGAGCGTTGGATTCAACGACCGAACTGCTGCAGAGCTTGCTCGATATCGCCAAGCTGAAATCCGGTGGACTGACGCCCGCGTTGCGGACTTTGCCTTCGCGCGATGTGACCGATCCGTTGGCCGCCGAGTTCTCTGCGATCGCCAAGGCCAACGGCCTTGAGTTTGTCTACCGTCCCAGTGAGGAATGGATTCGAACCGATCCGACGTTGCTGCGACGTGTGCTGCAGAATTTCCTGGCCAACGCGACGCGCTATGCCGGTCAGGGCACGGTGAGTCTGCTCGCGACAACGGAGTCGGACGGTACGCTGCAACTGGCCGTACACGATCAGGGGCCGGGCATTCCCGAGCAGGATCGCACCCTCATCTTTGACGAGTTCCGTCGTGGCGAAGGCGTGACCGCCAGCGGTTTGGGTTTGGGCCTGTCGATTGCCAAGGGGCTGTCCGATCTGCTCGAACACGAATTGCTGCTGCACACCGAAACCAATCGCGGCTCTACCTTTGCCGTGCGCGTAAACGTGTCCGATCAAGCGCAGCAGTCCGTTCCCTCGATCGCCGTTGCCGAAGGCGCGCGCATTCTGCTGGTCGACAACGATCAGCCGACGCGCGAACAACTCAGCTCTATGCTGCGCGAGTGGGGGCATGAAGTGAGTGCCTTCGACGGGGCGCAAATGGAGCCCATTGCACAGGCGGCGATGCATGCCTCGGTGTGGCTGCTTGATTTCCATCTTGATGATGGCCGGACCGGTATCGACGTGTATCGTGATCTGCTCAAGCAAATGCCGGATCGGCCGACCTTGGTTCTGACGGCCGATATCAGCGACCAGGTACGAGCACTTTGTCAGGAACTGGATTTGACCTTGGTACGTAAACCGATTCGCGCATTGGCACTGCGTAGTGTGCTGATGCGGTTGCTGTCGGCTTCGAATGCAGCGCGTGCGTAACGCCTAAAAGACGGCGAGTACCTTAGGCTTGGCCTTGCATCATCGGGACGCGACCCGGATCGGTGAGCTCGAGTTCGCGCAGCACGATGCCCGCCTGCGTCCGGTTGCGGACGCCGAGGCGCTCAAAGATCGCCGACACATGCGCCTTGACCGTGCGCTCCTGCACATTCAGACGATCGGCAATTTGCTTGTTGAGCAGACCGTCGGCCACCATGCGCAATACGCGGAACTGCTGCGGCGATAAGGATGACAGCTTGGAGGCCATGTCCGCGTCGGAATTGCTACTGCGCGTGCGCAGAACGGTGGCGCGAATCGACTCGGGTAGCCATTGGCCGCAATTCAGAATGGTCGAGATCGCGGCATTCAGATCGTCGAGTCCGGAACTCTTGGGCAAAAACCCGGCGGCGCCGAAATCCAGTGCACGTCGTACGATCAGCGGATCGTCATTGGCAGAGACCACCATCACGGCCACCACCGGGTGCTGTGCACGAATCGAAGCCAGTCCCGCCAGGCCATGGTTGCCCGGCATGTGCAGATCGAGCAGCAGCAATTCGATGTCGGGTTGCGCATCGAGCGTTTGCAGTACGGATTCAAGTGAATCAGCCTCATGAATGCCGACGCCCGGAATTGCCTCCGTGGCCGCGGCGCGCAAGGCGGCGCGAAACAGCGGATGATCGTCGGCAATTAGAATCTGGTGCATGGCTCTGAGTGTAACAAGTGGCCTTCGCACCACCTATGGACTTTTGGCCACTGCCTGCAGACGGCACATACGGTAGGCTAGGATCCATGAAGACATTGCTCACCGCTGCCGTGCTTGCCACGGTCACCGCCGGCTGCGCCGGTACGGCCCAAATGACGAACCCCATGACCAATCAGCCACCGCAGGTTACAGATCACCGCGGCGATGACGATCTGCTGACCGCGGGTCTTGGTCTCAAGGGATTGCAATCGCCCGTAGCGCCTGCATTCGCCAACGCGGAGCAGCCCACCGCGGCAGAATTGCGCCGTCGTGCGATCTGGGCCAACTGGCGCGGCATTGCCGACTTGGCGCCCGGCGGCGGTTACGGCGAGAAATATGGCAGCACGGCGTCTGTGCCCGGACGCGAGTTCAGTGCCGTTGCGACGTTGCCCGGCAGCGTATCCTCGCATCGCGTGGTGGCCCAGATTCCGGATCAGTTCGATGGCAAGAAACGTTGCCTGCTCGTAGCGCCTTCGTCGGGTTCGCGTGGCGTCTATGGCGCAATTAGCGTGGCCGGCGCCTGGGGCCTGCCCAAGGGTTGCGCCGTGGTCTACACCGATAAGGGCACCGGCACCGATTTTGCCGATGTGGATACAGGCGAGGGCACCGATCTCAACGGCCAACGCGCCACGGGTGACGCACGAGTCTTCATTCCCCAAGTCTCTGCGCAGAAGGCGCCGCAGGCGCACGAGATTGCCTTCAAGCATGCGCATTCGCAAGTCAACCCCGAGGCCGACTGGGGCCGTCACGTCGTGCAGGCCGCGCAATTCGGTTTGGATGCGCTGTCGCAGGCGTTCCCGGGGAATGGGCAATTTAACTGGGAAAATACGCGTGTTATCGCGGTGGGGATCTCGAACGGCGGTGGTGCGGTGTTGCGCGCGGCCGAAGAACAGGGTGCGCAGTTTGCCGCGATCGTTGCGGGCGAGCCGCAAATTCATGTCGATGGCTTCGGTAGCAAAGCACTGTACGACTACAGCCTCGAAGCGCTGACCTATATGCCCTGTGCGCAATTGGCCTTGCCTGAAGGCGCATTGCCCGAGCCGCCCGCACTGACTGCCGCCAAACCGTTGATGGGTCTGTGGTGCCAACGCCTAAAGATGGCCGGCCGTTTGGACGGTGCTGATGTGCCGGCGATGGCCAAGCAGGCACACGGGATCATGCGCGCTGCCGGCTGGAGCGACGGATCGTTGGCAGCGGGCTACGCATCGACCGGATTTGATTTGTGGCGTTCGGTGCTGGTCGCCTATGCATCGGCGTATGCGCGTGCACCGGTGGGTGCGCATCCATGCGGCTATCGCTATCAGGCGGAAGCTGCGGACAAGCAAGCGCGTGCGGCAACCGCTGCAGAACGTGCGGCATGGTGGAGCGACTCCAGTGGCATTCCGCCGGGAAATGCCATCAGCCTCATGCACGACAATCCCGATCTCTATGCGCAACTGCAATGCCTGACCGAATTGCGCAAGGATCCGGTGGTTGCAGAATCGATTGCGGCGACCACTGCATCGATGCCTGCGAATAAGGACACGCCGATCCTGATCCTGCATGGCAAGGACGATGGCCTGGTGCCGATTCACTACAGCAGCATTCCGTATGTGACCATGCTGCGCGAAGGCGGCCACAACGCGGTGAGCTTCATTGCCGAGGACAAGGCGCAGCACTTCGATGCGTTCCTGGGCTTCCCGGCGTATCGCCAGCGTTGGCGTCCACTGCTGCCGGAGTTGTATCGCGGTCTGGATCGTACGTGGGCCCACATTGCCGAAGGCGGCCCGATGCCTTAACGGCGTCCGTATCGCAGACAGCAAAAAGCCGGCGATAGCCGGCTTTTTGTGTGCAACATGCGGATCTGAAAATCAGTCGTCGTCGCCGATGCCGGTCATGCCCAGAATGTTGTAACCCGAGTCGACGTAGGTAACTTCGCCGGTGATACCCGATGCCAAGTCAGAGCACAGGAACGCAGCGGTGTTGCCGACTTCTTCGATGGTGACGGCGCGATGCAGCGGCGCGTACTTTTCAAAGTGGCCCAGCATCTTGCGGAAGTTCGCGATACCCGAAGCGGCCAGCGTGCGAATCGGGCCGGCGGAAATCGCGTTGACGCGCGTGCCTTCCTTACCCAGGTCCAGTGCGAGATAACGCACCGTTGCCTCGAGCGAGGCCTTGGCGACACCCATGACGTTGTAGTTTTGCAGCGCGCGTTCGGCGCCCAGGTACGACAGCGTCAGCACAGCGCCTTGACGACCCTGCATCAGCGGACGGGCCTCTTTGGCCAGAGCGGCCAGCGAGTAGGCCGAGATGTCGTGCGCAATGCCCCAGCTCTCGCGAGTCAGGCCATCGAGGAATTCGCCCTCGATCGCCTCGCGCGGTGCGTAAGCAATGGCGTGAACCAGAATGTCAAAGCCATCGGTCCAGCGTTGGCCGAGCTGCTCAAAGCATTCGCGGATCTGATCGTCGGAGCTCACGTCTAACGGCAGGACGATATCCGACCCGAACTCAGCGGCGGCCTTTTCAACGCGCGACTTGAGCTTGTCAGTCAGATAAGTGAAGGCCAGTTCAGCGCCCTCACGGTGCATGGCGGCAGCGATGCCGGAGGCGATGGAGCGGTCACTGGCGATGCCGGTGATCAGCGCGCGCTTGCCTTGCAGGAAGCCCATGGAAACTCCTAGATCCGTTCAGTAAGTCCCTTAGTGTGCCAACAAGTCAGGCAAAGGACCAGACCGTATGGTGGAGCAGCTTACTTCGGGTCGTGGACCAGCACTTCGAGACCGCCCACCGAACGACCGACCAGCGCCGGGTTGAGCTTGCGGATCCAGTTGGGATCAAAGCCCTGCTGCTTGGCCCAGGAATTCAGATTGCCCGCACCCGCTTCGGCACGCACGACGTGAAGCTTGGGCACTTTGCGAGACATGGCATTGCGGAACGAAGGCTTGTCCATCTGCCGATCGATCAGGCAGGTGAGGGCGTTGATCTTCTTCGGATACGAATGCGTGATCTGCGACAGTTTGGTGCGGCCTTTCAGAAAGCCCTGCATCGCACCTTCGCCCGCGTTGTAGGCCATGATGACGCGGTCTTCGTTGCCCTTGAACATGCGGTTGAGATACTGCAGATACTTGACGACGCCGCGCGTGGAATCGATCGGCGAGAGACGGCCATCGTAGCCGCCACGCATTGGCACTTTAAAGTTGCGGGCGGTCACGCCCACCAATTGCCACAGACCGGTCGGCCCAAGACGACTGCGCAGTTCCGGATGATACGCACTTTCAACAAACGGAATCATCGCGTATTCGCTGGGCAATCCGGCTTCGTGCACTTGTTCGAGCACATAGTTGAACAGCGACAAGGTCGGATCGTTCGGATCAGCCAGTTGCTTGGGCGCGTTGGAGAAGTGCGCGACCCAACGGCCGGTGATGGATCCGGTGCAACCTTGCTGGACTGCCTTCGCATGGTATGCGTGCAGCACTTGGACACCGGTAACGGATTCGGCGCGCACCGGTGAGACGTTGACGGAGTTGGGCAGGATGGCACCAAGGGCCAGCACACTCAATAAAGCGGTTCTGAATTTAGACATAGTGATCTTTCCAGCCACGCAGACGCCCGAGGCGTTCAACGGCGTTGGTGGAGGGCGAGCCGTGATGGGCGTCAATGGCCGCAGCCACTGCGGGTTCGTCCGCTCGCAGGAAAGGATTGCAGTTCAGTTCGCGCTGCAATGTCGTTGGAATCGTGGGTTGCTCTTGTGCCCGCAGTTGCGCTACGTGTTCGACATAGGCGCGCAAGTCGGTGTTGTCGGGATCCACATGCAGTGCGAAGCGCGCATTGGCCTGCGTGTATTCGTGGGCACAATAGATCTGCGTTTCCGGCGGCAGCTGACGGATGGTCTGCATGACACGGTGCAGATCGTCGGGGTTGCCTTCGAAGAGGCGACCGCAACCGAGCGAAAACAGGGCATCGCCACAGAGCAGGGCACCGTGACCGAAATAGCCGATGTGGCTGCGGGTATGCGCCGACAGATCGACGACTTCAAACCGGCAATCACCGATTTCGATGTGATCGCCGGGGCCGACACGCTCCGTTGCCGGAATGCGTGGGTCGTGCGGACCGATGACACGTAGGCCCGGAAAGTGGGCGCGCAGTTCCGCCACCCCGCCAATATGGTCAGGATGGTGGTGAGTGAGTAAGATTGCGGCGGGCGCCTCGGCAGGCGCCAACTCGGCCAGCACCGGCTCGGCCACACCGGGGTCCACAATGAAGGTCGGACCCGCGGCACCGCATCGCGCCAGCCAGACATAATTGTCGGCCAGCGCCCGAACGGCAGTAAAATGCATTCGGACACTCTGGAGAGGCGGCGAATGCCCGTCAAGTCAAAGCTGAACGGACATACGACGAAAGCGCCGACCGAATGGTTTGGGGCCGAGGTCGGTCAACAGCTGTTGGCGAGCGAGTCGCGGGTGCTCGACTCCGTTCTGAGCGCACAACCGGCGGGTCCGTGGCTGTGGGTGGGATTGCCGGCGATCGAGCCGCCGGCCGATCCATACGGTATTGAGCTGTACGGTACGGGCGGTTTCCTGAATATCGCCGCCGCGCCGGAAAACGGCATGGGTCCCGATTTACCTGAATTTCCGCTGAATTCGAAGGCCGTGTCGGAGTCTACCGAACTCGGCCAACTGCTGCAGTTTGACGGCGCCTTTCGATGCGCATTGCCGTTGCCCTTGGCCTCTGACAGTCTCAACGCGGTGGTGATTCAGCACGTCACCGATCTCGGCATTCAATGGTCGCATCTTTTCCGCGAGGCGCATCGTGTGTTACGACCCGGCGGCGTGTTGTGGGTCAGCATGTTGAATCCGATGAGTCCGTTTCGCCTTCGTGCGCGAACTTATGGTGTGCATTCGATGCGAGCTGCACGGTGGCGACAAGCTCTGGTGGTGGCAGGCTTTGGTCGTGGCGATGTGTCGACGCGTTGGTTGGGTCCGCATTGGCGATTGAGTTCGCTTGCGACAGATGTCCGGTTGGAGGAGTTGCAGGCCGACGCGCAACCCGAAGCGCTGGATCGTTTCCGCGCGGTGCTGGCAGTGACTGCATGCAAACGCACGGTGGCACGCATTCCGGGCACGCCGGTTCGCTCGGCAGTCGTTTGGAGGCCTGCTAAACTGTCGACATGAGTTCGGATACCGGCGCGCCGCGCAAGACAGTTGAGATTTTTACCGATGGCGCATGTTCCGGCAATCCGGGTCCCGGCGGTTGGGGTGCGATTCTGCGGTTCGGTCCGCATGAGCGTGAGCTGCAGGGCGCCGAGCCCGGTACCACCAACAATCGCATGGAACTGATGGCGGCCATTGCCGCGCTCGAATCGCTCAAAGAACCGTGCGACGTGGATCTGACGACCGACTCGCAATACGTGCGCCAAGGCATCACCGAGTGGATGCCGAACTGGATCCGCAAGAACTGGCGCACCGCTGCAGGGCAGCCCGTCAAGAATCAGGATCTGTGGCAACGCCTGTCGGCGGCCGCAGCAATCCACCACGTTCGCTGGCATTGGGTGAAAGGGCATTCCAATCATCCCGAGAACGAGCGATGCGATGCACTGGCCCGCGATGCCATCGCGCAAATGCGCGCAACGGCATAAGGTAAGCAGATGGCACGTCAAGTCGTACTCGATACTGAAACCACCGGCCTGGAATGGCGCAACGGCAATCGCATTGTCGAAATCGGCTGTGTGGAACTGATCAACCGCAAACCGACGGGGCGCACCTATCATCAGTACGTGCGTCCGGATCGCGACTTCGAAGAGGGCGCGCAACAGGTCACCGGTTTAAGTCTGGATTTTCTCGCGGACAAACCCGTGTTTGCCGACATTGTCGATGGCTTTCTGGACTTTGTCGAAGGTGCAGAACTGCTGATCCATAACGCCAAATTCGACGTTGGCTTTATTGACTACGAACTCGGACTGCTCGGCGATCGGGATCGCTACGGCTCCATCTCGGAGCTGTGCAAAATAACCGACACCGTGCGACTGGCCAAGCAGACCGTGCAAGGTCGTGTCAGCCTCGATGCGTTGTGTAAGCGTTTCGGTATCAGTACCGATGAGCGCGAGCGCATGGGCCACGGCGCTTTGCTCGATGCGCAGCTGCTGACTGAAGTCTATCTTGCGCTGACCAGCGGTCAGTCGGATTTGGGTTTTGATGTGGGTGCATCGAACTCACGCACGCAGTCGGCGTATATCAATGCCGATCAGAAGCCGCGTCCGTTGTTCAGTGCATCGGCCGCAGACCAGGCTGCGCACGATGTGGTGCTCGACCGTGTGCGCAAGGCAACCGGTGGCGACGCCGTCTGGGATCGGCTCGCGTAAGCGCGTTTTTGCCTTGATTTAAAGCTTAAGTACGATCACGGCCACCGCATCTTCGGTGCCGGCTTCGAGTGTTTCGAAAATCAGCGTATCGGCCATTTCCTGGGCCGAGATCTCTTTGTCTGTCAGGATCTCGCAAATCCGCTCGGCGCCGACCAAGGTGTGAACCGGTTCGCTGGCCAACAGCACGCGCGAGTAGTCGTTCAACGGAACCGTGCGCTCTGCGATCGGCAAGCGCGTCGATTCGGTCACGCCCAGGGCCTTGGTGCGGCTGCCTGCCGCCAAGTGACCCCGCTCGGCGGTGAGGTCACTCAATGCGTCGGTACGTTTCTCGATGCAAAACGCTTGCGCCGCACCGACCCAATGCAAGACCAGATCCGGTCCCTGATTCAGTGCAACCAGACAACCCGTGCCGGTGGCATGGCCGGTGCCGCGCTTAGGAAGTGCATGCACGGCCTTATCTGCGGCGCGAATGGCCTGCTCGGCATCCAGCCCCTGGCGCAAGCTGCGGCTCAATTCATCGCGTGCGGCGACGGCAGCATATTCGGCACTGCCTTCGCCACCGATGCCATCAAGAATCATCCAGGCGCCTAGTGCGTTGTCGCAATGGTAGGTGCACAAGTTGCTGCCGTGCTGCGTGCCGGGATGGGCTAGGTGGCCAATTTCAATCATGTCCACGAGTATCGGCGAAGGCATTGCATGCCGCAAGACTCGACCTGTCGTACTTGAAAGAAAATTCAGACCGCGAAGAGTTGATCGACACCCGGACTCAGACGCACCAGATCCGCAAACGAATACTTTGACAGTGCATTGACGAAGGCAGTGGTCGCTTCGGCCAACGGTTTCGGGATGCCGCACACGGGCGAGATCAGGCAGCCCACGCAATCGACCAGTTCCATATTGGGTTCGAGCTCAATCACGAGTGCGCCGAGATTGATGTCCTCGGGTGGTTTAGCCAGACGCATGCCGCCATGACGTCCTCGCACCGGAGTGAGGTATCCGCGTGCGACCAGCTCCTGTGCCACTTTGGCCAGATGGTTGCGCGAAATGCCGTAATGGTCCGCCATAAAGTTCACCGACACGGTGTCCTCTCGGCGGACCGCAAGGAACAGCAGGATGCGGGTAGCGTAGTCGGTGAAGCGGGTTAATTGCATTGAATTTCGGTTCGATACGGTAGGGGAAGTTTTACCGCCAAATATTAGTTGACAAAACAAGTATTACAGTTACAAGATTAACTCGGGGCTGAACAGGCCCGTCGGTCGGTCTTTCCCTGCCGGCACCTCTAACGAGAACGAGGCATTTCCCGATGTCGACAACAAAGCGTTTGTGGTTAGGTCTGGGCGTATTAATTGCGGCCAGTTTTGCGGTCATGCTGTGGCTAGGTGCAGATCTTATGCACACCAAGCCTCCGATTCCCGAGCGGGTAGTCACCACCAGCGGTAAGACGGTATACACCCGGCAGGACATCGTGACCGGGCAAAAGGTCTGGCAAAGCATGGGTGGCATGCAAGTCGGTTCGATTTGGGGTCACGGCGCACTCGTGGCGCCGGACTGGTCCGCCGATTGGCTGCACCGTGAAAAGACCGCTGAGCTCGATGCTTTAGCCGTCGCCGAGGGTGCCAAGGATTACGCGTCGTTGCCGACGGGTCGTCAGGCCGCCATTCAAGCCGAGCAGGTCAGCAGCTTCCGCGGCAATACGTACGATGCCCAAAGCGACACGCTGGTGATTAGTGATGCACGCGCTGCAGCCATCGCAACCGTCGAGAAGCATTACGACCAAGTGTTCAGCAATGACCCCGCCGGTGCACAGCTGCGTGAGGATTACGCACTGAAGAACAATACGATTCCGGATGCAAAACGTCGTCATGAAATGTCGGCATTCTTCTTCTGGACGGCTTGGGCTACGACCACAAATCGCCCCGGCGATAACGTCAGCTACACCAACAACTGGCCCTATGAGCCGCTGGTCAATAACCGTCCGACCGCCGGCACTTTCATGTGGTCGATGTTCTCCATTCTGTTCCTGATCGGTGGCATCGGTCTGCTGACTTGGCATTACGCCGGCTGGCAGCGTCACGAGGAACCGGCTGAGCTTCCTGCAAAGGACCCGTTGCAAGGACTGACCAAGACGCCTTCGATGAAGGCAACGGCCAAGTATTTCTGGGTCGTGATCGCATTGATGCTGGTGCAGATTCTCCTTGGCGCCACCACCGCTCACTATCAGGTCGAGGGTCAGGATCTCTACGGGATTCCGCTGTCTGACATCCTGCCGTACAGCCTGACCCGTTCCTGGCATACGCAGCTAGCAGTGCTCTGGATTGCGACGGCATGGCTGGCCACCGGTTTGTATATCGCACCCGCAGTCGGCGGATATGAACCTAAGTTCCAACGTGCCGGCGTCAACTTCCTGTTTCTTTGTTTGCTGGTCATTGTGGTCGGTGCGTTTGCCGGTCAATGGTTTGCCGTCATGCAGAAGATGGGCTACGCCCAGAACTTCTGGTTTGGCCATCAGGGTTGGGAGTACGTCGACATTGGTCGCTTCTGGCAGGCCTTCCTGTTTATCGGTCTGCTGTTGTGGCTGTTCCTGGTCGGCCGCGCATTGTGGCCCGCAGTGCGCCGCAAAGATGAAAGTGCCTCGATCGTCGGTCTGATGTTCCTGTCGACCATCGCGATCGGTCTGTTCTACGGTGCCGGTCTGATGTGGGGCAGCGAGTCGCACATCTCCGTCGTCGAATACTGGCGCTGGTGGGTCGTGCACTTGTGGGTCGAAGGCGTGTTCGAAGTCTTCGCCATTGCCGTGATCTCCTTCCTGTTCGTGCAGCTCGGTCTGGTGCGCGGCAGGACGGCCACCATCAATGTGCTGTTCGCCACCATCGTGTATCTGGCCGGCGGCGTGTTGGGCATGTTCCACCACTTGTACTTTGTGGGCACCACAATGGCGGGCGTTGCATTAGGTGCCACCTTCTCTGCACTCGAGGTAGTTCCGCTTGCACTGATCGGTATGGAAGCCGTCGAAAACTGGCGTCACTCGCGTGCCACGCCGTGGATGCAACGTTACAAGTGGCCGATCATGTTCTTCCTGGCCGTGTCGTTCTGGAATCTGGTGGGTGCCGGTCTGTTCGGTTTCCTCATCAATACGCCTATCGCGCTGTACTACATGCAAGGTCTGAACCTGACGCCGCTGCACGGTCACACTGCTTTGTTCGGCGTGTACGGCATGCTCGGAATCGGTCTGATGCTGTTCTGTATGCGTGGCCTGCGTGAGGGCAATGCATGGAACAACGGTCTGATGCGCAGTGCCTTCTGGTGCTTCAATATCGGCCTGATGCTGATGGCTCTGCTGACGCTGCTGCCCATGGGCGTGCTGCAACTGCAAGCCGCATTGGACCACGGCTACTGGTTTGCGCGTTCGGCCGAGTTCACCAACAAGCCGATCTTTGACGTCCTGGTGTGGATGCGTATGCCGGGCGATCTGATCTTTGCCGCAGGCTCCATTCTGTTGGCCATCTTCGTGGTCGGTCAGTGGTTGTGGCCGCGTCGCGAACAACCTGACGATCTCAAGGAACTCTGATCTGATGGCAATGATGGAGCTGTATCCGCAGATTCGCATGGGCCATATCGGCCTTGTGCAAGCCACCGGAACTTGGATGGCATTGCGTTACCTGGGTACCGTGGCCGGCATGCGCTGGCCACGGCACCTCGCCGCCCGCGGCATCGCCTGGACCATTGACGGTGTGCTGCTGACGTTTGCGGCGATGTTGTTCACCATGTTGCCGACCGCGCTGTTTGCTAATGGCTGGCTGTGGGTCAAGTTGGTTTTAGTCGTGACTTACTTCGGCGTTGGCTATGCCGGTTTGAGCGCTAAGCGATCACGAGGTCAGGCATTGGCCTTTGGGATGATCACCATGTTGGCGTACCTGCTCGCTTACGGCATTGCACGGATGCACGATCCGCGAGGTTGGCTGTTGCTGTTAAATTCGTAACGGTTTCAGAGTCCGGCCGCGTCAGCGAAACAGACGCGGCCAGATGCCGCCGGTCCGCTGGCGGTAGTGTGCGTAGGGCTCGCCGAATTCCGACAGCATGAATTGCTCTTCGCGGCGGGATTTCAGAAAGAACGATGCCCAGACAATGAGCACGCCCACAACGCCGCGCAGGTCACCCACGACAATCGCATTGCCGATAAACATCAGAATCAGCGCGGTATAGATCGGATGCAGGACGGTGGCATAGGGGCCATCGGTCACGAGTTCATGATCCTGTTTGATTTGTACGTTGGCGCTCCAGTTGCGTCCTAAGGTGCGGCGCGCCCAAATTGCCAAGATCAGCCCGGCCAACATAATCAGAATGCCAGTCGCAAATATCAACGTTGTGTGCGGCAGAAACTGTTCGCGCAACAGCGAATGGCCATACCAGTCGCCGGGCCCGGCGATCAGCAGGACAGCAACAACTAGAGGAAGCCAATGACGCAGGAATCGAGTGAGCCAGGGTTCGGCAACACGGGCCGATTTCTGATTGCGTGATTGGATCCACCAGTAGGCACCGAACACGAACCAGACCGCAGGAACCGTAAGTTGAATGGCATTATCGAAATTCATGGGCCGTCCTTATTCAGTTACCGTGCGGACATATGGGGCCAGATAAGCGAGCCAATCGTTCTTACCGATGTTGATGCCCTGATTGCGCAGAATCATGTACGCGGCCGCCATGTGGAAATACACGTTGGGAATCACATAGTCGCGAACGTATTCGGCACCGGGCAGAATCGCATGACGCGTCGGACCCATGCCGATGCGCTTGTCAGTCGTCAGGATTTCGTCGCTCGCCGTAATGCCTTCGACCAATGACTTTGTGGCGCTGATGATCTCTTTGGCTTGCGCTACGGATTCGACGCCACGCGGCCAGGTGACGATGGGCTCGCCGGCGCACCATTGCGCAAAGCCCTGAGCCGGTGTGCAAGCGGCGGTGATTTGGCTACCGAAATCCCACATGTCGTCGGCGAGTTTGGCGGAGAGCAGGGCCTGTTCGTTGTCGGCAAAATGAGCGGCACCGACATCGACAATGCGATCCAGTATGTCGAGGCGCGAAAGGAGCAGGGATTTGATTTCAGCAATGGTTTGCATTCGGAGTATCTCGGATCGGTTTTGGGGCGGCGGTGATGAGGTCTTCACGTTGACTTTGTTATGTTCGGAGTTCCATTGGAACTCCATCAGAGGTCAACAGAAATGGCTGAATCTTCAGGCACCGGCAAGTGGATTGTCATCATCATTGTAGCGGTCGTCGCTGCATTGGCTCTCTTTATGGCAATGCAGAAAACCGACTCCGGTAAAGACATGCCGGAAAAGGTCGACGTCAAGATTGAAGCGCCGGCAGCGGATACTGCTCCCGCGAACTGATACAAAAAGTTATCTAAACGAAAGCCCGCCTTGATGGCGGGCTTTTTGCTATTCGAGGAAGGGGATTGGATGCGGTGCATCGTGCACCGCACGCTCGCGCAAAGCTGCTCGCGCAACCTGCGGTTGTCCCGCCCGCACATCCATGTGCGGGCGTCGAACCCCCTCATCGGGAGTTCGTCATCCACCCCTCCGCGTCCAAAACAAAAAGCCACCCTTGCGGGTGGCCTTTTGTTTTGGAT
>CAKZGB010000002.1 GCA_936911875.1 uncultured Lysobacteraceae bacterium | reverse complement strand
CCTTCGTACTTGGCGTGGCGCAGCTCATCGACGCGCGCCTGCTGCTGGGCCAGTAGTTTGCTGCGGTCAATCGCAGGCACAGTCGCCGCGATACCGCCGTCGAACGGACTTTCCCGACGTAAATGGGCGATGTGGGCGGCGCGAATCATGATCTTGGACGGCACGCAGCCGACGTTGACGCAGGTGCCGCCGATGGTGCCGCGCTCGATCAGCGAGACGTGCGCGCCTTGCTCGACGGCCTTCAGTGCTGCCGCCATTGCCGCGCCACCGCTACCAATGACGACGACCTGCAACGGGCGTTCGTTGCCACTGGGCTTATCAGCGGCCCCTATCCAGCCGCGCATCTTGTCGAGCAGGCCGGCGCGGTTGTCCGTCGGTGGCGCATCGGCAAGCGTTGCCTCGTAGCCCAGTCCGGCCACGGCGGTAGTCAGCGCATCCGATGACGTGCCCGCCTCAATGGCGAGTTGCGCTGTGCCCTTCGGATAGGACACCAGCGCCGATTGCACGCCGGGCACTTTCTCCAAGGCTTCCTTGACGTGAGCCGCGCACGAGTCGCAGGTCATCCCGGTGATTTTCAGGGTGGTCATGTATTTTTCCTTTTCTGTGGTGGCTACGGCTGTTGCCGTCAGCCACGTTGTTCTGGCAATTCACAGCTGTCCGGCCCGCAGCGGCGATGTGCTGGCGAGATGAAATCCCAGACCGACACCCCAACCATCAAGGCCAGGCCGACATAGAGCAGTCCACCGCTCTGCCAGCCGTAAGCCCGCATTAAAAACACCGCTGCCAGCACCAAGATCGGGCCTATCGTGCCGAGCGCCGTGCGTCGCCACTGTCGATGATTGAGCCAAGCGATAGCATTGGCGAGTAACGTGATGCCGGCGAACATCGGCAGCAGGATGCCAATGAATAGCCCCTCGTACTGGCTCAAGAAGCCCAGTCCGATGGCCGCGCCAAAGCTGGCGATGGCAGGAAAACAGGCGGCGCAGCCCATCGCGGAAACGACGCTGCCGAGCGCGCCGGTTTTGCCAGCGATGCGCGTGATGAGTCCCATGTGTCGCTCCCGAGTTCGGTTAACGGATCAGCGTTTGAGGCTGGACGGATAGCCCGCGTCCTCGGTCGCCTTGGTCAACTTCTGGACGTTGGTCTTGGCATCGTCGAAGGTGACGACGGCCTGGCGCTTGTCGAAACTTACGTCGGTCTTGCTCACGCCCTCAACCTTGGAAAGCGCGTGCTTGACAGTGATCGGGCAAGAGGCGCAGGTCATGCCAGGCACGGACAGCGTGACGGTCTGAGTGGCGGCGAACACGGGGGCAACGAAAGCGGCGAGAGCGAGGGAGGCAAACAGCTTTTTCATGATGAACTCCTGATTAGTAGAAAAATGGCATGACGTAGGGAAAACCAAGCGCGACCAAGACCAACACGGCGACGAACCAGAAAATGAGCTTGTAGGTGGTGCGCACTTGCGGAATCGCGCACACCTCGCCCGGCTTGCAGGCTGCGGTCGGTCGGACGATGCGCCGCCAGGCAAAGAACAGTGCAACCAGCGCCGCGCCGATGAAGATCGGCCGATACGGCTCCAATACCGTCAGGTTGCCGATCCATGCCCCGCTGAACCCCAAGGCGATCAAAACCAGCGGCCCCAGGCAGCAGGCCGACGCAAGAATGGCGGCCAGCCCACCGGCGAAGAGCGCGCCGCGCCCGTTTTGTGGTTCAGACATACGCTTGTCCTTTCAAATTTGGTTTGGAT
The DNA here is from genome assembly GCA_936911875.1 of uncultured Lysobacteraceae bacterium. Taxonomy (GTDB): domain Bacteria; phylum Pseudomonadota; class Gammaproteobacteria; order Xanthomonadales; family Xanthomonadaceae; genus Aquilutibacter. Next base: position 2,549 of record CAKZGB010000002.1, on the reverse strand, counting down.
AGCTTAAGCTTACTTCCGTAGTTATGTACGGAGTCAAGCGATATGCAAATTAATTTTGAGAATCTGACCATTGGCGTTTTTGCCAAGGCGGCCGGGGTCAATGTGGAGACCATCCGGTTCTACCAGCGCAAGGGCCTGCTGCCGGAGCCAGACAAGCCCTATGGCAGCATTCGCCGCTATGGCGAGGCGGATGTAACACGAGTGCGGTTCGTGAAATCGGCCCAGCGGCTGGGCTTTAGCCTGGACGAAATCGCCGAGCTACTGCGGCTGGAGGATGGCACCCATTGCGAGGAAGCCAGCGGCCTGGCCGAGCACAAGCTCAAGGATGTGCGCGAGAAGATGGCCGACTTGGCACGCATGGAGGCCGTGCTGTCTGAACTGGTGTGCGCCTGCCATGCGCGGAAAGGGAACGTTTCCTGCCCGCTGATTGCGTCACTGCAAGACGGAACGAAGCTCGCTGCATCGGCGCGGGGGAGTCACGGGGTGACTACGCCTTAGCGTGCTTTATTTTCCGAATTCTGAGACGACCCCTAGATGCCTGGTCAAGACTGCATACTTGCAGTTTTGACGGCACTGTTGCAAATAGGGATCTGAGTCAATGATTTTCCCTTCAAAAAAGCTTAGAGACCGAAAACTCTATTTACTAGCCAAACTTCTCCTAGAATATTACCGTTATAAAATAATGAAGCTTGTCCTTTGCGTAGAGCACGCATAACCTCAATTCCTTTAATTGTGGCATAAGCCGTTTTCATAGACTTGAATCCCAACGTAGCCTTGATGATCCGTTTGAGCTTGCCATGATCACATTCAATCACGTTATTCTTGTATTTAATCTGTCGATGGTCCAGGTCTTCAGGACACTTTCCTTCCTGTTTTAGTCGCGACAAAGCACGGCCATAGGTATGAGCCTTATCAGTGTTTATGACTCGTGGAATCTGCCATTTTTTGACATGATTCAAAATCTTACCAAGAAAACAATAAGCTGAATGGGTATTTCGTCTAGCAGAAAGATAGAAATCAAGAGTATGGCCACGTTGGTCAACTGCACGGTATAGATATGCCCATTTGCCATTCACTTTTACGTAAGTTTCATCCAGATGCCATAAATGTCGATCTGTAGGATTACGCCAATACCAACGTAAACGTTTTTCCATTTCTGGAGCATAACGCTGAACCCAGCGATAAATTGTGGTGTGATCAACATTCACTCCACGTTCAGCGAGCATTTCCTGAAGTTCACGATAGCTGATGCCATATTTACAATACCAACGAACAGCCCAAAGAATGATTTCACCTTGAAAGTGCCGACCATGGAAGGGATTCATCTGCTGTATCTCGAAATAAATAAGATATTTAGCTTATCATGTCAGCCTATTTGCAACAGTGCCATTGTTGTTCACTCTATGGATCGTTTCGCTCGGAGTCTGAAGGATTTAGTCACTGAAGTTGATCAACTCGTAAAGAGGGGAATTGCTATTCAGTTTGTCAAAGAGAATATTACCTTCACAGCTCAGGCCACTCCGATGGATAACCTGATGTTGCAGCTCATGGGCGCTTTTGCTCAATTCGAACGGGAAATTATCTTAGAACGTCAGAAAGAAGGGATTAAGCTCGCAGCAGCTCAAGGGAAATATAAAGGACGAGTCCATAAATTGAATCCCGATCAGGCCAAAGCCTTACGACAAGCTTGGGAAGAAGGAAAATACAAATCGAAAGTTGCATTAGCAAATGCATTTGGCATCAGCCGACAGGCTGTGTATAGGTATTTGCAAAGAGATTAAATAAAAATTGTCTAGAGAGTGATGGCAGCCCAGTTCCCTTTGTTTGATTAAGATTTCGACACATTTATCAAAACGGGTAACTTTCTATTTTTCAAGAAGAATGTACGATCAAGTCCGAACTAATATAGCTAAAATTAGCGAGTTAACTGTCCGTTTTTTACGGGGGCTAAATGTTGCCTGACTCCGTTGTGAATATGAACATAGCAAATTCAGGCAATTACACAATTTAATTTACAGTCTCTTTAGATTTGATTTTTACGTTTTTTTCTCCAAAATTTCCCTATAAATACAATAAAACAAGAGCTAGTAATACTAGCCCTTTTCGAAAAGTACATGCCCTAATAAGTAAAAGAGCGATGTAATTTTTCTTTATTTATTAGACATTTTTCTTGAAAATTGGACCATAACTAATGCCATTTTCTTCTTTAGGACGCTGCCAAGCATCAAATAAATTGACTAAGTTGCTGACCAATGTCTTATTATAGCTCATTGAGCCTATTGGGAATGAGGTCAAGAAATCTGCTTCTGAATCTAATACATGTAAAATTACTATAGCAAATTCGTTTTCAACTACGATGATTTCAAAATTACCATCGAGCAAACCTTCTTTAATACCGTAAAAATATTTTTGATGGTCTTTTGAAATGATCTTTCGGTAATTATGTACGGAAACACGATCTCGCTCATCTGACATCGGTAAGAAACACTTAAGCTGTATTTCATTATTTTGTTTATTTTTGAGTTGCCCCAAAGCACCGACGAACGTAT
>CAKZGB010000001.1 GCA_936911875.1 uncultured Lysobacteraceae bacterium | reverse complement strand
AAAAAATAAAAAGGAAAAAATAAAAAGGAAAAAATAAAAAGGAAAAAATAAAAAGGAAAAAATAAAAGGCGGCTGCCCGAAATGCATTCGGAGCAGCCGCCCTGTTTATTTTTTATTTTTTTGTGTTTATTTTTTCAAAGGCTGTCAGCGCCCAGCAGCCCCTTCAATCGTCTCAGCCACCGAACCTGCGGTGATCGGGTGCATGCTGGACTTGGACTTTTCGTAGGCTTGCTTGGCCAGTGCCAGACCCTCGGGCGTTTTCACCAGTTCCGAGTAGATCGGCATGATCAGCTTGCGACGACCCACGCGTTCAATGAACTTCTGCAGTTCGGTATTGGCGGCGGTGTAGCCCGAACGCACAGCCAGCGGATACCAGATGCGTGCCACTTCGCCATTGGTGGTACCGGTGAAATGGAAGGCCTGATCAAGCTTGGTCATTTGTTCGACCGACAGCTTTTGCGGCATGCCGGACAGGAAGTGCGTCCATTCCTGCGTGATCCAGGTCTTGGTCACATCGGCCGCCGGCATGGTGCCGTTGCTGATGAAATCGGTACGGGCCTTGTCGACTGCAGCAAAACGCGGCGAATCGGTGGTCGGCGCATCCTTCGGCACACCCGGCTCATAGATCCACTCGTTGACCTCTGCCATGGAGACCTTGCCCGGATACTTATCGATCAGGTTGGCCTTGAGGTAATCCACCATTTGCGCCGTCGAAATCGACTGGAACGCGAAATGATCGAAATAACCCTTCAAATAAGCATCAAAGGTTTCGCGGCCGTAACGGTTCTCCAGGAACTGCAGGAACCATGCACCCTTGGAGTACACGGTGGCGCTAGACGAACCATCAGGATCGGGCAGATCCTGCGGCTTGAGTGCCAGCCGTTGCAGACCCGGCGAGATGGCCTTGAACTCGGTGGCCAGTTCCTGACGGTCGATGAGGTTTTCCATGTCCTTCATCTCTTTGCCGTACAGATCTTCGGTGATGCGCGACTGCACGTAAGTGGTGAAGCCCTCATTCAACCATGCATCTTTAGGCGACGAGAAGGTCACCAGATTGCCGGACCAGCTGTGAGCCAGTTCGTGCGCAACCAGCGAGACCAGCGACTTGTCGCCCGTGATCACGGTCGGCGTGGCAAAGGTCAGACGCGGATTTTCCATGCCGCCGTACGGGAACGATGGCGGCAGCACCAGAATGTCATAACGATCCCAACGATACGGGCCGTACAGACGCTCTGCGGTTTCCATCATCTTTTCGGTATCTTCAAATTCCTTGGCCGCCTTAGCCACCATGGTCGGCTCGGCCCACACGCCGCTACGGTTACCGGTGGTCTGGAATACCAGGTCACCCGCCGCAATCGCCAACAGGTACGAAGGAATCGCCTGCTCCATCTTGAAGCTGTAATCGCCATCACGCGCGGCCTTCGGGTCGTTGTCGGCGCTCATCAGCACCATCAGATCCTTCGGCGCGGTCACGTGTGCGTTATACGTGAAGCGAACGCTCGGCGTATCCTGCAGCGGCACCCACGAACGGGCGTGAATCTGCTGCGATTGCGAGAACATAAAGGGCGACTTCTTGCCCTCGGTCATTTCCTTGGTCAGCCATTGCAGACCGCTGGCTTCCGGCACCGTGCTGTACGTAATGCGCACTTTCGAAGAACGTTCGGGCGTTTCAATCGTCAGCTTGCTACCGAGGATCTTGTCCTCGGCGGCGAGTTCGTATTTCAGCGGGGTCCATGCACCGTGGGCATTTTCGCCTTCGATCTTTTCAACCTTGATGCCGCGCGTATCGAGCAGCAGTTGCGTTGCATCTGGCTTGAGCCATTCCAGCGTCAGCGTGGCGGTGCCGCTAATGACCTTTTCGTCGGGCTTTACCGCCAGATCCAGATCGATGTGCTTGGTGCGCACCACATTGGGTTGCGAGTACGAATGTTCATCGACCACTTGCTGACCGGCTTGCGCCTTGTCGGCAGAAGCAGCGGTTTGCGCATCGCCATTGGTGGCGGGCTGCGGCTTGCAGGCCACGGTGAACAAGGCGGTGGCAACCACAGCCGATGCAATCAGAAGACGTTTATTGGTGCGATTCATTTACGGCAGATCCGGAAAAACAGATTTTTCCAGTTTAACCGTTTTGTTGCACTGCAAGGGGGGCAGGTTTTGGTCTGCCGTTAATCCGATTTAGAGCTTGTAGCCCGAGTGGATGGCGACGATGCCGGCCGACAGATTCTTGTAATGGCAGCGCTCAAAGCCCGCCTGCTCCATCATCTGCATCAGTTCCTTTTGCGGCGGATGCTTGCGGATGGATTCGGCGAGATAACGATAGCTCTCCGAATCTTTAGCGAACAATTCACCGAGGCGCGGCAGCACCTGGAACGAATGGAAATCGTAAATGGGCTTGAACCATTCCTGCGTGACCTCGGAGAATTCAAGCACGCGAGCCTGACCGCCGGGCTTGAGCACGCGGAACATTTCGCGCAGCGCCTGATCCTTATCCGTCACATTACGCAGACCGAAGGCAATGGTCACCAGCTCAAAGCTGTTGTCCGGGAACGGCAGATGCTCGGCATTGACTTGCGTGTACTCAAAACCCGCGACCTTGCCCTTGTTGATCATGCGATCACGACCGACCTTGAGCATGTCGCCGTTGATATCGCCCAGCACGATGGTGCCGGTGTCGCCGACGCGATCGCGCAGCAGCAAGGCGATATCGCCGGTACCGCCAGCCAGATCCAGTACGTTGTCGCCCGGCTTCACTTGCGCAGTGGCAGTGAAATACCGCTTCCAGACGCGATGAATGCCCAGGGACATCAGGTCATTCATCAGGTCATAGTTGCCTGCAACGCTGGAAAACACGCCGGCGACCAGCTTTTGCTTTTCCTTGGCATCGACATCTTTGAAGCCAAAGTGGGTCGTGCCTTTTTCGTACGGATTCTCGCTCATGCGTGAATTATGCCGCATAAACCGGCGGTCGGTCTGCTCATCGTGATCACAGAATGTAGCGCGACAGGTCCGGATCCTGCACCAGCTCGCCCAGATAGCGGTCCACGTAGGCGCGGTCGATCTCGACTTGCGAGCCGCCGCGATCCGAGGCCTCAAAGCTCAAGGTATCGAGCAGACGCTCCAGCACCGTGTGCAAACGGCGCGCACCGATATTCTCCTGACGCTCGTTCACCAGCGCTGCAATCTCGGCAATGCGATCCACGGCATCGGTCGTAAACGTCAGCGTCACGCCCTCGGTTTGCAGCAATGCCTGATATTGTGTGGTCAGCGCGGCCTTGGGCTCGGTCAGGATGCGCACAAAGTCATCCTTGCTCAAGGCACCCAGTTCGACACGAATCGGGAATCGGCCTTGCAGTTCCGGAATCAGATCGCTGGGCTTGGCCAAGTGGAAGGCACCGCTGGCAATGAACAGGATATGGTCGGTTTTGACCGGGCCATATTTGGTCGAGACGGTCGAGCCTTCGACCAGTGGCAGCAGATCGCGTTGCACGCCCTCGCGGGAGACATCACCGCCGCCCACGTTTTCGCCGCGCTTGGCGACCTTGTCGATCTCGTCGATAAACACGATGCCATGCTGTTCCGTGGCTTCAATCGCGGCAGCGCGAATGTCGTCCTCGTTGACTAGGCGGCCGGCTTCGTCTTCAATCAGTTGTGCGCGTGCGGCCTTGATCGTCATCTTGCGTTTGCGTTGCTGGTTCTGGCCCATTTGGCTGAACATCTGACGCAGCTGTTGGCCCATTTCTTCCATGCCGGGCGGCGTCAGAATGTCCATGCCCCCGGTACCGATTGCAGTTTCGATTTCGATCTCGCGCTCATCGAGTGCACCACTACGCAGTTGGCGACGCAGCTTATTGCGCGTGCTGTCGGGGTTGGTGTCGGCATCTTGCGCGACGTCGACGGCATTCGCATCGAACGCACTCGGTTGCACGTATTTGGGTTGCGGTAGCAGCGCGTCCAGGATGCGGTCTTCTGCGCGGTCTTCGGCCTTGGTGCGCACATGGACCTTGGCCTGATCGCGATACAGCTTGACGGCGGTGTCCACCAGATCGCGTACGATCTGCTCGACGTCCTTGCCGACGTAACCCACTTCGGTAAACCGCGTGGCTTCGACCTTGACGAACGGCGCATTGGCCAGCGTCGCCAAACGACGGGCAATCTCCGTCTTACCGACACCGGTCGGGCCGATCATCAGAATGTTCTTGGGCATCACTTCGTTGCGCAGATCGTCAGCCAGCTGGGCACGACGCCAGCGGTTACGCAGCGCAATGGCCACAGCACGTTTGGCCGACTTCTGACCAATGATGTGACGGTCGAGCTCCTCGACGATTTCGCGCGGAGTCATGATGGCATTGGTTTGGCTTAAAGAGTTCACAGGCTTTCGATCACAACGTTGGTATTGGTGTAAATGCAGACTTCGCCGGCAATGCGAATCGATTCTTCGGCCATGGTGCGGGCATCGAGATCGGTGTGCTTCATCAGGGCACGAGCGGCGCTCAAGGCGTACATGCCACCCGAACCGATGGCGATGATGCCGTCCTCGGGTTCGATCACATCGCCATTGCCGCTGATCACCAGCGAGGTCTCGCGATCGGCCACGGCCAGCAGCGCCTCTAACTTGCCGAAGCGTCGCTCGGTGCGCCAATCTTTGGCCATCTCCACTGCAGCGCGGGTCAGTTGTCCGTGTTTTTCGAGTTTGGCCTCGAACAGTTCGAACAAAGTAAACGCATCGGCGGCGGCACCGGCAAATCCGGCCAGCACTTGGCCATCTCGGCCGAGGCGACGAATTTTGCGGGCATTGCCCTTCATGACGGTGTGACCAAGCGTGACCTGGCCGTCACCGGCAATAGCAACTTGTCCGTTGCGACGGACGCTGACGATAGTGGTGGCGTGAAAAACAGTAGGGTCCATAACGGCGCTATGACTTTCGCATTGATTGAACCCTAGTACTGGGGCTCGCCCAAGAACAAATCAAGCGCTCAGGGCAACGGAACCTGCAACGGCGTCACGCTTAAATGAATTTGGTAAAGAGTTCGTTGCGGAAGCGTTAACCCGCGCCCCCATCACATCGCTCCTGTTATGACTTATCGCCCTTGCGGCGCGCACGCGGATGGGCCTCGTCATAGACCTTGGCGAGATGCTGGAAATCCAGATGCGTATAGATTTGCGTGGTGGCGATGTCGGCGTGGCCGAGCAATTCCTGCACGCCGCGCAGATCGCCTGATGATTCCAGAATGTGGCTGGCAAAACTGTGGCGAAGTAAATGCGGATGCACACGCTTGAACAGACCTTGCTGTCGTGCCAGTTGTGCCAGGCGAATCTGCACAGCACGCGAGGTAATCGGTCGCGTGAGATCGCGTCCCGGAAACACGTACCCTGCCCCGGTCGCAGCTTGCGTGTCCGCACCGCGCGTGGCGAGCAATTCACTGCGCCAGGCTAATAAAGCTGCAGTGGCATGCGAACCCAAAGGCACCACACGCTGCTTGGATCCTTTACCCGTGACGGAGACCAGACGGTCTTCGAGATCTAATTGCGGCCACGTTAAATTGCACAGCTCACTTACGCGCAAGCCCGAGGAATACAGCAACTCGAGCAACGCGCGATCACGAACGCCGAGCGTGCCTTCGACGGGGACCTCGACTAATGCTTTGGCCTCATCGGGATCGAGCACTTGCGGCAACTTGCGCGCCGCTTTGGGTGCGCGAACCGCGGCCGCCGGATTGATCTTTAACTCACCGCGACGCAGTAACCAGTCAAAGAAACTGCGGCTGGCACTCAGATGGCGTTGAATGCTCTTGGCCGATAAGCCGCGGCGATTCTCGTGCGCTAAATACGCGCGCACCACGGCTGCATCGACTTGCTGCCAATCGACCGAAGTGACCGCAGATGTTTCAGCTGCATCGTCACCGGCATCATCACCGGCGACAAAACGCGTCAGGGTTAGCAGATCGCGGCGGTAGGCATCGAGCGTGTGGGCAGAGAGCTGCCGCTCCACGCGCAGGAACTCTAAAAAACGGGCAACGGTCGGATCAAGTGTCATGCCGCGACAGAATGGCCGGAACCGCTTCGGCCAACAGATCCAGGAACAAGGTGCCCATACCCGGATAGAAGCGATTGGCATCAAAGCTACCAATGGCCAGCAAGCCGGCCGAGCCCAATGACAGCAAGGCCGACGATTGCACTTGCGGTGCCAGCTCGGTTCCGTACAGCAGTTCCTGCTTATCCGGATTCAAGCGACCGCAGATGGGTTCACCACCTGCAATCAGATCGCGGAACGAATTCAGCGCGGCGGAATCGCGTGCGATATGACGATGCCAGGATTCCTGCTCGAGGCCCGGAACCGCTTCGAACGAAATCGTGCGCACCACCGATGCATTGAAATCCTCGGTCAGCGACGCGGCGAGTGTACGCCACACATCGGCGGCCGAATCGGCACGCACCAGCGCCAAAGTCAGGCGATGCATGATGCGCGTGAGCTGTTCGTTCTGCTGCGCGACGCCATACAGTTCCTGTAGACGACGCGACATGTCACGGTTTTTCTCGCGCAAAATTTCCAACTGATAGCTGGCCAGTGACGAGGCGGTGCCCGTGCTGCGCGGAATCACAATCAACTGCATCAGATCGGGATACTGCTGCAGAAACTCGGGATGTTGTCGGATCCATGCCGCCACATCGTGGCCGGCCAATTCCTGCGTGTCGCTCATACGGTCAATTCACCTTGAAAAACAAATGCGGTCGGGCCGCTCATCAGTACGGGCTGATCATCGGCAGGCCATTCGATCTGCAGAGGACCACCGGGCAATGTAACGGTGACCTTACGATCCAGCATGCCACGTCGCACCAGCGCCGCCACGGCAGCGCAGGCACCACTACCGCAAGCCAGCGTCTCACCGGCACCGCGCTCATACACGCGCAGATACAGTTCATTGCGGCTCACCACCTGGGCAAAACCGACATTGACCGATTCGGGAAACAGCGACGACATCTGCAGCATGTCCCCCACTTCCGTCACGTCGGCCATAAACACTTCGCGCACGACAATCACGGCGTGCGGATTGCCCATCGACACGGCGGAAAATTCAAAATCCTTGAACGGATACGTGACAGCCTCGTGCTCGATCTCGGCACTCAACGGCACCTTGCGCGGATCAAACGAAGGCACACCCATCGCCACCTGATAATGGCCATCACCCAGCGGCACGACCTGATGCAGGCCGGCAGGGCTGGACAGTACGAAGGGTTCACCGGCGGGCGGCGGCATCTCGCGTTCGACCCAAGCGGCGACACAACGTGCGCCATTGCCGCATTGACCGGCCACGCTGCCATCGCTATTCCAGATGCGGTACGACGCGATGGTGCCCGGCTCGACCGGATCCTCGATGCTGATGATCTGATCGCAGCCGACACCGAAATGGCGGTCGCCTAACTTTTGTGTGACGGCACGCGATGGTGGCTCAGCGCCGCCACGCAGATCGAGCATGACAAAGTCATTGCCCGCGCCATGCATCTTGTCAAAGCGCAGACCCACGGCGATAAACCTTAGCGCGCCGCTGGTGGCTTGGGCGCAGTGGCCTCGGCCGGCGGCGTGTCGTTGGTCTCGGTCGGGGCATCGGCCGGTGTAGGCGGCGTCACCACCGGCTCGTCACCGGTAGCCTCGGGCGGACCCGGCGGCAATTGCGATACCGGCGGATGATCCGGCAGGAACAGCGGGCCCTTGTTGCCGCAGGCCGACAGACCGGCTGTCAGCAGCACGGCAGCGATCACGATCAGAGATGGCGTTTTGCGAGTCATGCGCCAAAGTGTAACCGCCTTGGCGCCATCGTGCCCGTGATCCGCGTCCAAACTCATTGCGAAATGCCCAGTTGATTCAGCATGAAGCTGTACATCTCCGCCTGCTCGCGATAGCGACGGAACCGGCCGGATTTACCGCCGTGACCGGCTTCCATATTGGTGCGGAACACGACCGGCTTGCCCGAGGTATTCACGCCGCGCAGGCGCGCCACATATTTGGCAGGCTCCCAGTACTGCACCTGCGAATCCCACAGGCCGGTACCCACAAACATCGAAGGATAGGCCTGCTTTTTCAGATTGTCGTACGGCGAATAGCTGAGCATGTAGTCGTAATACTTCTTCTGCTCCGGATTGCCCCACTCGTCGTACTCGTTGGTGGTCAGCGGAATGGTCGGATCGAGCATGGTGGTGACCACATCGACAAACGGCACCTGCGACAGAATCACGTTGTATTTTTCCGGCGCCATGTTGGCCACCGCGCCCATCAGCAAGCCGCCGGCGCTGCCACCGTAAGCCGCTACGCGATCTTTGGCGGCATAGCCTTCGTTGACCAGCATGTCGGTGACATCAATGAAATCCGTGAAGGTGTTCTTTTTCTTGAGCAGCTTGCCGTCTTCGTACCACTTGCGGCCCATTTCTTCGCCACCGCGAATGTGCGCCAGCGCATAGACCATGCCGCGATCCATCAGGCTCACGGCCGTCAGGTTAAACGCCGGATCGGTCGAGGAACCGTACGAACCGTAGGCATACTGCAACAGCGCGGCAGTGCCATCGGGCTTAAAGCCCTTGCGATACACCACCGTCACCGGCACTTTGACGCCATCGCGCGCGGTGGCCCACAGTCGACGCGTCTCGTACTTGCTGCTGTCATAGCCGATCACGGGTTGCTGCTTGAGCAACTTGCGCTCACCGGTACGACGGTTGAGCTCATACGTTGTTGCCGGCGTCGTCAGCGAGGTGTAGCTGTAACGCAGCCACTCACTCTCCGGCTCCGAATTGACGGCCAGACCCATGCTGTACGCATCTTCATCGGCTTGCACGTATTGCTCGCGGCCGTCGTTGAACAGCAGGCGCAGACGTTCCAGACCTTTGCTGCGTTCGGCAATCGCCACCGAATCCTTAAACAGTTCAAAGCCCTCAATGAACACATCTTCGCGTTCGGGCACCAGGTCCTTCCAGTCTTTGCGTGAGCTCGCGTTCGAAGGCGCCGTCACGATCTTAAAGTTCGTGGCCTTCTTGCCGTTCGCATCGGGCGCATTGGTGCGAATGACCCAACGACCGTCCAAATGGTCGGCATCGTATTCGACATCGCGCTCGCGCCCCGCCAGTACCGTGAACGTGGTCGGATCATTAGCAGACGCACAGCGGAACTCGCTCGACACCGTGCTCTCCAGCTGGATGCAGATGAAGCGGTCATCGCGCGTGCGCTGCACACCCATGTAGAAGCTGTCGTCCTGTTCGGTGTACAGCACCGGATCTGTTGCAGGATCGGTGCCGAGCACATGCTTGCGAATGCGCGTGGTCAGCAACGTCTTGGGATCGTTCTCGACATAGACCAGCGTCTTATTGTCATCGGCCCACACCAGGTTCGGTGAAACGCCCTTGATCACATCGGGATAAATCTCACCGGTCTTGAGATTTTTAAAACGAATGATGTACTGGCGGCGGCCGACCTCGTCATCGGCATAGGCCAAAATCTCATTGTTCGGTGAGACTTGCAGATCGCCGACGTTGTAATAACCTTTGTCTTTGGCCAGCACGTTGACGTCAAGCAGGATTTCCTCGGGCGCGTCCATAGTGCCGGCGCGGCGGGCATGAATCGGATAGTCCTGACCTTGGGCGTAGCGCGTGTAGTACCAGTAACCGCGCTCACGATACGGCACGCTGGAGTCGTCCTGCTTAATGCGATCGACGATCTCTTTATACAGCTTGTCCTGCAGCGGCTTGAGCGGCTCCAGCACCTGATCGGCGTAGGCATTCTCAGCCTGCAGATACGCCAGCATCTCGGGATTCTTGCGCGTGTCATCGCGCAGCCAGTAGAACTCATCCTTGCGTTCAGCGCCAAACGGCGCCTTGACGATATAAGGTTTGGATGCGACTACAGGCGGCTTTGCGGTATTCATGGGTGGCATTGAGTCCGGTTGCGCAGCTCGTGCACCAAACGCCGTCAACACGCTCGCCATTCCGATGGCAATGAATGCATATCGTTTCACGCAGAACTCCGCTTAATCAGGGAGTCTCCATGATACAAGCATGCGGCGCCCCACCGGTCGCCACGCGGCAGGACGCCAGCCCGTCAGCTCTTTAGCGTGCTATTTGGTCCACAACGGACTTGTTCATGACCGAAATCGCATCGCCCACCACCTGGGGATACTGCGGCGCGGCATCGACCGCACGCCGTACCGTCATGCTGGTGTGCATGCCACCGCCGGTACCCAATGCGATCAGGCCGCTGACCACGGCGCCGGTGACGTTGGCTGCAATATCGCCACCTGTTGTGACGTTGCGGACACCGGCAATGGCCGGGCCCTGTGCCTCAACCGGATTATTGAGCAAAATGGCGTTGCCGGAATCGGGGCGCCGTACCTCAATGCGGGTATCGGTCGGCACAAAGACCGGCGCAAACGTAGCGGACACCTTGGCGGTATCGCTACCGGCGATCTTATTCAGGAAGCCGCCGCCATTGCCTTCGATCTCGGCAAAGGTCAGCGTGAAGGTCACATCGAGCAAGGTGGCGTCGAGCGCCTTAGCCAGCGCGGTCTGCGCTTGCGCATCACCGGCGGCATCCATGGTGCCGGTGATACCGCTTGCCATTTTTGCCAAACCGCTAGCCTGCCCCGCCAGGCCGCCAATGCGACCCAAGGCACCACCGAAACGACCCAACTTGCCGGTCATTGCGGCGACCTGCGTGACCTGTCCGCCGGTGGCAATGGCGCCTGCGATGTCTTTGCCGTTGGGATCTTTGCCTTTACCGCCCATTGGAAGTTTGATCAGCATGTCGCGCGGCGTGAACATGTAGCCCGCCGAATCGCCGTTTTGCACAGTCAGCAGTTGGACATTGGCAATGCCGGGATCGGTCAATCGCGAGATGTCACCGGCACTACGCAACTGATTACGGTCCAGCACCTGATAGCCACGTGCGCGCAGTTCGCTCTCGAGTTGTGTCAGCGCCTGCTCAGCCATCGCCGACAAGGCATCATTGTCGAGTCCATGCAGTGTGTAATACGCATTGACCGCTGCGGTGCTCTGATTCTGATTACCAAGACCCGGTCGCGAGCTGCCGCGCCCCGAGGCCTCGTTGATGACCACCACACGGTAACCGCTGACTACCACGCGGCTGGCCGGTGCGACTGTGGCGCGCGAACCCGCGACCTTCCACGCCGTAGCCAACGCACTTTGCGGCGTGCCGGCTTGTACATTGATCGTGGCCGGGCCTGACGAGCCAAACAGACCCGCATGAGCAGGAGTGCTGACTACTGCAGAAAGTGCGAGAGCTAATGCAGCCAATTGCGAAGAACGACGCATGTTGAAATCCCCATTGAGTTAAACCACCTAGGGAATTTATACGCCAATATGCGAGGGCACATGATGACAATAATTGTCATCATGACGATCACTGTCATGCATCTCCGAACGCTGTAACGCTGAAGTAGATTGAATCAACGACAAGCCGGGGGACATGGGCTGTCGCGATTTCACGACAACTCGGAGATGGGACATGCACACTAATTTGCTTCGCCGTCCGTTGGCACTGTTGTGCCTGATGGCGTTTTCAGCACCGGCATTGGCCGCACCACCCGCCGCCGATCTCTCGAAATTCGAGGAGATGAAGGCGCAGCTCGATAGCCGTCTCGGCGATCCGGAATTCGACTTTGCTTACGCCACAGCCGCGTTGGATGCGGGCAAGCCGGCCGAGGCCATCATCGCGCTGCAACGCGTCCTCGCACTGCAACCCAATAACGCTCCGGCACGTGCGGAGCTGGCACGCGCGTACGCCATGACCGGCGATCTGGACACGGCCAAGCAGCAGTTCGAAACGGTCGTCGGGGATCCGACGATTCCGGATCCGGTAAGGCAACGCTTTAACAATCTGATCAAGGCGTATGACAGTGCCACTACCGGCGGTGGCGATTCCGTTAACGGCTATGTCGATCTGCAACTTGGCCATGACAGCAACATCAACTCGGCTACGGCTCTGAACAGCATCACGATTCCGCTGTTCGCTTGGCTTGGCCCCGGCCAACTGGGTCCGCAGTCGCGTGCCATCAGCGACACCACCATCGATCTCACTGCCGGCATTAGCGGATCGCACGGCATTTCACGCGGCAATCGCATCTATGGCAGTGCATTGGCTAGCTGGCGCGATAACCGCGACAGTCGTGCCTTCGATCAGCAAAGCCTGACGCTGACCGGTGGCTATGCCCATACCCTACCCAGTCGCAATGTCGTTTCGATTTCGCTGCAGGGACAGAATTTCGGCTTGGGCGGACACAGTGTCCGTAATGCGATTGGCGCGATCGGTCAGTTCACGCAAGTGCTGTCGGCGACGTCGGTCTGGAGTACTTCGCTGCAGTACATGGATCTGAACTACATCGCCACCGGTGTGCCCGATGCAAGGCGTTACGCACTGGCCAGCGGCATCAGCACCGCGACATGGAATCTGGGCGGACAACTGGGTCGCGAGCGCACCAAAGATCGCTCCGCCGATGCCGATTCGTTTACGTTTTACGGCCTGAACGCCGGTTGGCAGGTGCCACTGGGTCCGCGCGATCTGCTGTATGCCGACGCGGTATGGGAGAACCGTCGCCATCTGGACGACAACTTCATGTTCCTTAAAGAACGCAAAGACTCACGCGTGGATTTGGGTATCGGCTACAAGCATCAGTTCACGCCGCGTTGGTTACTCACGGCTCGTGCGAGCTGGACTCGCAACAGCAGCAACATCGACCTCTATGACTTCCGCCGCACGATGATCAGCGCCGGCATCCGTTACGAATTTTAAGGAGCTATCGACATGCAACCTTCAAAGACTCTTCGACTGCGTGTTCTCACGCTCGGTATTGCGGCATGCTTGGCTTCGGGTGCCAGTGCGCAGTCTCTCGTCGTGTTTTCTTCGACCGGTGGCGTCAAAGCCGTCACTCCGGGTCAGGTTCACACTCAGAAAACGGGCGTAACCCAACTCCGACTCGCAGACGGTTCGACAGTATCGGTGGTCGGCCCTGCCGCCTTCCAAATACGCGCCGATGGCTCGTTCGAACTCATCACCGGATCGGTGACGGCTGTGGCCGGCAGTTTCCCCACGCAAATTCATTTGCCGCTGGGTGGCAGCATGCAGCTGGGCGCGGGCGGCAATTCCGGCAATGTCACCGTCAATGGCGTTGGCGTCACCGGCGGCGCCTTGAACGGTCAGGTCACCATCAGCGGCAACAAAGGCTCACTGACGGTTAAGAGCGGTGAATTCTGGAGTGGGCTGGCCGGCGGCACACCTGCCAAGACGCTGGGCAATTCCGGTGTGGCGGTGCCGTCCTCCGTCGATCATTCGAACTGGCTGGCGTTGTATCTGATGACCGCCAGTACGGGTGCACTCGGACAGGCCATGGATGCGACCGCAGTCGAGAAGCTCCTGCAATTCCAGGCCTTTGTGGCCAAGGGCGGCCTCCCTTCTGCGTGGACCGGCGGCGATATCAAGGCGATTCTTGCCGCATATAGTGACTGGGCAAGCCGCACCGGCGCCAGCGGCATTCCGGTTGCCCTGGACAACTTCCTGAAACAACTGGCCTCGTATTTTGCGAGCGGCAAGAGCACTGATTCCTATCCCGAATTACCGCTGTATCAGAACTACACCGCGGCACTCGATGCACTGCGTCAGTATCTGATGAACGGCGGCGTGCCCAGCCAGTACGGCGCTCTGACTGCAGACCAGATCAAGTCGATGCTGGCCATGCTGCAGCAGACGGGATCGTTCTCGAGCTTCTTTAATGCCAATAGCGCGTTCTGGGGGCAATACCTGAGCTGGATCAATGCCGGTAACAATCCCGATGCGTTCCCCGGCTTGCCCGAATCCCTCACCCAAAAGCTCGACCGTTATCAGACAGCGCTCGATGGCCTGTATGCGTGGATTGCTGCGGGACACGCACCGAGTGCTTACGGCGAACTGAGTCTAGCCCAGATGGAAGAGTACCTCGCCGCGCTCGAAAGCAATGGCCGCCTGAACACAATGGAGGCAGCAAAGGGCGAATTCTGGCGCTCGTACCTGACCTTCCTCACGCAAACAGACAAGCATGCGGACCTGTTCCCGAGCTTGCCGATGTATGCGCAATCCGTCGATTCCCTAAAGGCCTATTACACCTACCTGATCAAGGGTGGCAAACCGTCTGAATACACGGCAGCAAGCCAGGAGTCTTTGTACAACATGATGCAGATGCTGTCCGCTGCAGGCCTGCTCAACTCCTTTGGCGACCCGGCCGTCTTCATGACGGACTTCTACGCGTATCTGGCCGGAGGCGGCGTCGCCAACAATTATCCCAAGCTGCCGCAGACCCCGACACCGGGCGCCGGTACTATCAGCATCGCAGCAGTTAAGGTCGTAAGTGCGGGCAACATGCCGGGTGCCTTCAATGGCATGGCGGGCAGTTCCGCATCAACGACCACCTTGACCGCCAATTCAACAAGCAAGGCACTCGTCGGTGAAATTCCTAACGAAAGCGCAGCAGGCGTTATCAAGATCCCGACCGACGCCAAGTTGCTGGAGCACGGTGAATTTACCACCGGCGTGGGTTACGGCCGACTGTTTAGCGGCGACTCCGGGGGCCGCTTCTCATTTGACGGCAAGGACTACGCGTATACCGCCAAGCAAGGTCTGCATTACGCTTACGTGCCCGAGCTCACCTCGTTCCCGCAGCCGTTGATTCTCAAGTACGAGTTAATGGGTGCAACCAAACCGACGACCAATAGTGGTACCAATTCTGCCGGCACCTTTAGTGCCGAGGCCGCCATTGCCTTCAACCAGACCAATTACCGCATCGCGATGGAAGGCAAACTGGTGATGCCGAATGATGCCACCTACACCTTTGCAACTCCGGGTGGTCTTGCCGGTGTAGAAACGACGGCACCGGCCACTGCTGCAAACAATGTAGGTACGGGCAATGGGATGTTCTCGGCCGACATGAAAGGCACCGGTCGCAGCTGTCCGGCCAACGAAACTTGCGCTATAGATTTCTGGTGGCAGTTGGGCGGTTCTACAGCCAACTTTTTGGCCACGTCGTATCGCTCACGCAGCAGCGCAACGGGCGATGGCATTGTCGGTGCAGCCATCTTTGCACAAGATGGCATTTACGTGCCGCCACCGCCGCCGGTGCCGTTGACCAACTTCGCAGGCAATAAGGTCGAGGGCCTGGTTGGCCTGCAACTGGTTAAGGACAGCACCAGCTTCACGTCATCTGTGAATTCGACCGGCTACTGGGCAAAATTTGACAGCAACGCAAAATTGCTTGAGGTGACCCATAGCGGCTTGCTGTCGGGCTGGGTACAAGGTACATCAACCGAAACGAATGCCGGCCACGATGGCGACAAGGCCGCATGGATCACCTGGCGCGACGGCATCTGGGGAGCCGGCGACTTCTCCTCCTTCGCAGTGTTGCGTTCGATAGACCCGTCGCGGATTCCTGCGGTAGGAACCACCGTGAACTACAACCTGCTACCGGGCGCCGGTCTGGCTCCAACCCGCACAGACCGAGATGGCAACGTCGTCACCGGCAGTGTGACCTCGGCCACGGCCGCGGTTTCGTTTGTTAACTCGTTCAGCGCCCTGTTTGGTATGGAGCTCAATCTGGCCATGAACTCCACCAACTATGCATTTGCCACCAGCGGCGGCACCGCCAAGCCAGGGGTGACATTGCAGAAGATATATGTGGGCGACAATCAGGGCTATACCGCCACCTATGCCATGCGAGCCGCGGACAACGCCGGTGGGCTGTGTACGGGTACGCAGTGCCTGGCCAGCGGATCTGTGCTCTTGGGTGGTACCAATGCGGATCAATTGGCCGTCTCATATGTCGCGTCCAATCACACCGATGTGAGAAATAACTTTGGCGGCATCGTGGTTTTTGAGAAAGCGACGGCGCCATCGGCGGCGGCCATGCCTTCGCCACAAGGTGCCGACTGGGGACGCTGGACGGGTCCTGTTGCACCTACGCCGACCCCCGGTTCGTCTCCGGTACAGGTCCCGGTGCCTAACGGTGCCAATGCAATGCCGGGCGCGGAGTTCGTAGATCAAAACTCGCAAGCCACTGCAGCGGCAACACGTGCCGAACGCCGCATGTTGGATTCCGTCGGATTGGATATTCGCTTCAATCGCTAAGGGGCCGCGCACTGCGCGGTTACCCTGCGTGCCAGGGGGAAACCCACGACTTTCGGGTCGTGGGTTTTTTATCGCCGGTCGATTTTTTTATTAATTGAGTACGACGAAGGCGGTGACGGGTGCGCCCGCGCCTGCACTCACCGTGATGGTGTAGCGCTCTGTGTACAGAGGCAGCCATTCACAACGATGGCCATCGCGGCGGCGTTGCACCGTACAGGCGATGGAATCATTGGCACCTTGCACATGCAGATTAACCTGACCTTTGCCGACCGGTGTCACGGTCACTGAAGCCTGCTGGCCGGCAAGAAAGCTGGCACTGCTGACATCCTTTTGCGCGGGCGAGAGTTGCACGCGACGGTAAGCGGGACCCAGCACTCGACCGCGGAACGCAGGAGCGTCACCGGGACTAGCGCCCATCGCAATGGCCTGACGTGACCATGCGGTGACAAGGTCCTCTTGGCCGTCGGTCGGATGCGCCCCCATTCGGGCCAGCGTACGTGCGGCCGCGGCCAGCGCTTCGGCATCCTGTTTGCCATGACCCTGACTGGCCTGTTCGCCCTGCAGCAAGGCCGCAGCAATCTTGGCCTCGGGACCGGCCGGCCACTGCGCGCTTTCTATCGTCGCCGGGGCCTGCGCACAGGCCGAACTGACTGCCGACAGCAGCACCACTGCACTACCGAAGAGACTCTTGTTGCACATCATGCCACCTCCGTTACGGGGGCCATTTCAAAACTGGCGCCACGCTCGGTGTCGAGCAGGCGAATTTGCAGACCGTGGCGCGCGGCAAACGCTTGAGCCAACGGCAAGCCGAGACCGTGTCCTTTCGCGGCGACACCATCGGACCGACCGAAGCGCTCAAATATCCGTCGCCGCATTTCTTTAGGAACACCCGGACCGTCATCGCTGATGAGCAGACGCGGACCTTGGCTCAGTTTGATCTCGATGCGACTGCCGGCGGGACTGAATTTCAGGGCGTTATCGAGCAAGTTGGACACAATGCGTTCCAGCTGCAGTGTATTGCCTTGCATAACGACACCCGGCGATATTTGTGCCTGCAGCGAGTAGCCCTGATCCTCGGCGGAATCCGAGTAGATCTCCACCATGCGCAAAACTAAGGCGGACAGATCGACCGTTTCAAAATCGCTGATGTCACCCAAATGGGCCTGCGCCGATGAAATGTCGAGCAGCGATTCGAGCAGGCGCACCACCGAGCGGATGTCTGCGCGACCCTGGGCCAGTGTCTCCTGCACTCGCGGATCCGCAGTCTGTTCAAGCACTCGATGCAACTTGGTATCCAGATGCAGAAGTGGTGACCGGATCTCATGCGCTGCATGTTCCGAGGATTCGCGATAGCGATTGACCAGATCGACCTGTCGCTGCAGCATGACCTGCGTGCGGCGGCCGAGCACATCCAACTCATCGCCGTTTTCGGGCATGGAGTCCGCAACCGCAGGTTCGCCGCGTGCGGCGCGATGGTGCAGCTCGTCAATGCGGTCGAGACGGTTAGCCAAACGGCGACTGCGCCAGTACCCGAGCAGCAATGCCATCAGTGAGACACCAAAGCCGGCCAGCAAAAACGTCTGACGCAAGGCGCTGAGCGTGGATTGCAGATCGTGCATCTGGCGTCCAACAAACAGACGCAGTTCGGGACTCAGTTGCGTGACACGGCCGCTGATTTCCTGCCCCTGACTGTCGGTCAACGTGCCGAACTCCGAACGCCTTGCATCCAGTTGTGGCCATTGCGCCAGATTGCCAACCAACTGGCGCCCGTTGTCATCGAGCCGGTATACCGCGCGATCGTTGGGATTGGCATATTGCAGCCGTTCGGCAATGCGCCGAATCAGCTCGTCCTTGCCACCCGCCGCATACAGATCCGCCAAGCCTGCCATGTCGGTATTGACGTTGGCCTCGACCGATTGCATCGCCTGTGAACGCATGCGCGATGCGGTCACAGCATATAACGACAGCGTGGAGAGTATCACCAGCGCCATCGCGGCCAGCGCTAAGCGCCAGGCGATGGAGCGAAAGAACGGAACGGTGCGTTGTGACGATGTTCCCATGGGTCTGCCGGCTACTCGTCGCTCAACAGGCGATAACCCGCACCGCGCACGGTCTCCAGAACCGGCGTAGGAAAGTCATCCTCGAGCTTGCGGCGCAAGCGCGCCACACTCACATCAATCACGTTGGTTTGCGGATCGAAATTGAGCTTCCAGACATTACGCAGCAGCATTTCACGCGTGACGATGGCCCCCGCGTTCTCCATGAAATAGCGGAACAGATCAAACTCGCGCGGACTCAGCGCGATGTGTTTGCCGCGACGCCATGCGGTACGGGCCTTGAGATGACATTCGAGCGCGCCTGCAATCAGCGTGGGCGAATGCCCTGCCGCGCGACTGCGACGATGCAAGGCGTTGATGCGCGCCACGAGTTCTTCGGGCTCGAAGGGCTTGGCCAGGTAATCATCGGCACCGGCATCGAGCCCTTGGGTGCGGTTGGAACTCAGCCCCAAGGCCGACAGCATCAGCACGGGCGTGGTGATGCCGGCCTCGCGCAGGCGCTGAATGACCGTGATGCCATCCATTTCGGGCATGGTGCGATCGAGCACGATGGCGTCAAACTGCTCGGCAGCAGCGCTCGCCAAGCCCTTTGCGCTGCTATCAACAGAAGTCACACGCATGCCGCGCCCGTTCAGAATTTCACGGATCGCCGTCAATGTCTGCGGATCATCATCCACATGCAGTATGTTCAGCTCGTCCATTGGCACACACGGGGTCAATGAGATTATCCTACCCATTATCGGGTGCAGACTGACCGGGTGGTCATGACAATACATGTCATCTGCGCGCCATCAATCGGACTTGGGGAGTCGTGGATGAAGCGTGTTGCCATCAATTGTGCCGTTGCCGCATTACTCGTTGCCGGGTCGGCGACCGCAGGGTCTTCGTCATTGCAGCAGCAGATCAAGGCGCTCGAGGGCATCGACTTGCGCGCCATGCCCAAGGATCAGGTACTGGCCAAGACCAACGCATTGATGGCGCTCGCCCGGAAAGACCGCTCGCTGCCGCTGGCCGATCTGTATACGATTCGTCGCATTGAGGCGAGTACCTGGTTCTACTCGGGTAATCCCGGCAAAGCGCTGGAACTGATGGATGCGATCATCAGCGACCTGAGCAAGACGCCGGAGCGGGATTCGGCGCTGATGCAGGAGATGCGTGCCAACCGCGCCGCCCTGCTCGGCCAGATGGGCCGCACCACCGAGGCGTTGAGTGAGCTGCAGGCCAACCGTGTTTGGTTTGCCGAGCACAAGGGCAAGCAGAGCGAGGAATACATCACCTCCACCGGCGAAGTCGCGTCACTTCTGAATGCCACCGGTGATCCGGTTGCGGCTGAGCAGGCGGCTGCGGAGGCGGTTGCACTGGCACGTAGCCACAAGTTGGCCGATAACGTCGTGACCCGACTGTGGATCAATTGGGCTACGTTGCTGACCGGTAGCGGTCGCACTGCCGAAGGCATTCGCGAACTCCAGGCCGCCTCGCGCTACTCCGAGGAAAAGCTCGGTCCCGAACATCCGTATACGGTCGGCTCGCTGCGCAACTTGGCCACCGAGCTTAATAATGCCGGACGCTTTACCGAGGCGCAGGGCATTCTGCAGCGCACTTTAGAGATCACGCGCAAGACCGAGGGTGAAAAGAGTCCTACGCTGACCTTTGCCTTGAACAGTCTTGGTGCCGCGGCCTTGGGCAGCCAAGGTCCGGCAGCCGCCATTCCGTACTATGAAATGGCGGTCCGGCACGTGAAGAGTTACCCGTACACGGCCGCTCCGCAGTTGTACGGCGAGGTCGCTTTAAATCTGGCGATGGCCTACGCCGCCATGGGCCGCCATACCGATGCGCTTGCCTTGCGCCGCGAAGTTCTCGAGTCGACGCGGACTTCGCTTGGTGATCAGCACGCTACCTATGCGCGCGCCAGCAGTGATCTCGGTGCCTCGTTACTGGCCGCCGGTGATGCGAAGGCCGCGCTGCCGCTGTTGCAGACCGCAGTCGCGATCAACGAAAAGGTGCTCAAACCGCGGGCCAAACTGCGTGTACAGACGCAGGTGCTTGAAGGCGCTGCACGTGTACAGACCGGCGATGCCGGTGGCTACGCAGTGGCCAAAGCGGCAGCGCAGACCGCGCGTGACGCCGTGCTTGAGGATCTGACAACACCGACTCAAACGCTGCGCAACGCGGCGCAGTTTGCCGGCGCCTTTACGGACTTTGCAAAACTCGCGTTGCAAACCGGGCACGATGGCGATGCCTTCGAAGCCTTGCAGCTCGCCCAGTTGAGCGATCTGGATAACGCGGGTGCGGCTTTGATGGCGCGCCTGACTGCCGGCAACGAAACCTTGTCTGCGCGCCTGCGGTCCCTACAGGATCAGAATGCGTCCTTGGGCAAACTGCGCAGTGAGCGCTCTGCCCTGCTCGCTGCTTCCAAGCTTTCAGAAGTGGCGGCGCTCGATGCCAAAGCCGAGCAGATGGAGCAGGAGATTGCGCGCGCCAGTGACTCGATCAATACCGAATTTCCGCAGTACCGACAGCTGATTCGTCCGGCACCGATGGGGTTGAGTGACCTGCAGGCCCGCTTGGGTCGCGATGAGTCCTTATTGATCGTGCACGCCGGTGCTGCTGCCAATATCTCGATGCTGATCGGCAAGCAGCGCGTCGATCATGCTATCGGTGCTGTACCGCGCAGCACCTTGGATCAGTGGGTCACACGCATGCGTGGCAGCATTCAGTCCGCATTGGATCGCGATGACTTTGCCGCTCCGTTTGATGCCGCTGCCGCATACGGTCTGTATCAGGCCATCTTGCCGTCGCAACTCGACAAGGTCGCAGCGCGTGCAGGCGCCTTGCATGTCCAGGCCGGCGGCTCGTTGGCATCGATTCCTTTTGCGGCCCTGCTGACACGCAAACCGTCCGCCGATTCATTGAGTGGCAGTGCGTTACGTCAGGCACCCTGGTTGATTAAGCGACAGTCCGTGCTCACGCCGGCATCTCTGGCTCTAATCGGTAAGAAGCAAGCCACTCGCGACTCGCTGCGCTTTGCCGGCATCGGCGCGCCTGCACTGCAAGGCAAAACCGCGTATGCCGTGGCGCTGCGCGGTTTTCGCAAGACCGGCGTGACCGACACAGAAATTGTCGATCTGCCGCCGTTGCCGGGCGCGCGCCAGGAACTGGAGAATTTATCTGCAGCCTTCGGTCGCGACCGTTCCATGCTTTTGATGGGAGGCGATGCTACGCGCGCACGCATACTGCAAACGGATTTGCGCCCGTACGATGTGCTGGCGTTCGCCACCCACGGACTGGTCAGCGGTGAATTGCGCGGTTTGACGGAACCGGGCCTAGTCATGACGCCGGTCAGCAGTCAGGTCGACAGCGGTGTATTGACGGCATCGGATGTTGCCACCCTGCGGCTCAATGCCGATTGGGTCATTCTGTCGGCTTGTAATACCGCTGCTGGTGAATCCACCGGGGCACCGATGTATTCGGGCCTGGCGCGTGCCTTTATTTATGCGGGTGCGCGCAGTCTGCTGCTGTCGCAATGGCCGGTGCGCGATGACATCGCATCGCGCTTAAGCCTGCAGACCGTACAAGGTGCGCGTCGCGGTACGGATCGTGCGCACGCCTTACGCGAGTCGCAATTGAAACTGATTGCCGACCAGTCGGTACCCGGCGGCTCCAATCCGGCCGCCTGGGCACCCTTCGTACTGATCGGTCAGTAGATTCGCGTTACTTCGATAGCTCGTTCCACAGGAAGGTATACGACAGCGCCCACATGTGTGCGGCTTGTGCGTTATTGGCCGCGCCGCCGTGGCCGCCTTCGATGTTCTCGTAGTAGTACGCGGTCTTGCCGGCCTCAAGCATCTTGGCCATCATCTTGCGCGCGTGTGCCGGATGCACGCGGTCGTCACGCGTCGAGGTAGTGAACAAGGTCGGCGGGTATTGGCGCTTGGCATCAAACAGGTGATACGGCGAGAAGGTCTTAATGAATTCCCAGTCCTTGGTTTGCGGATCGCCATACTCGGCCATCCAGCTGTTGCCTGCCAGCAGTTGGCTGTAACGGTACATATCCAGCAGCGGCACCTGAATTACGATGGCACCGAACAGCTCCGGATATTGCGTCAGCATGTTGCCGGTCAGCAAACCGCCATTGGAACCGCCGATTGCCCCCAGATGCTCCGGCGACGTGACACCGGTCAGGATCAGGTGCTTAGCTACCGATGAGAAATCCTCGTACACCTTATGACGATTTTGCTTGATGACCGACTGGTGCCAGTTCGGACCGTATTCGCCACCGCCGCGAATATTGGCAAGTACGAACACCCCACCCTTATCCAGCCAGGCGATGCCACGCGTGCCGGAATACGCCGGCAGCATCGGCACCTCAAATCCGCCGTAGCCATTCAATAGCGTCGGATTTTTGCCGTCGAGCTTAGTGCCCTTACGCATCACAATGAAGTAAGGAATCCTGGTGCCGTCCTTGCTGGTGGCAAATTCCTGCTTGACCTCGTAATTGCTACTGTCCCAGAACAGCGGGTTGGATTTGAGCGGAACCGGGACACTGCCCACATCCAACCATGACAGCGTGGTCGGGCTCAGGAAGTCCGTGCTGGTCATCCATAGGGCATCGGAATCCAAGGCATCCACTGCACTAACCGACACATCACCGAATGCCGGAATGCCCGGCTGCTCGACTTGTTCCCAATCGCTAGCACCGGCCTGCGGAATCTTGAGGACAGTCAGGCGCGATTTGACATCCTTAAGCGTGCTCAGGACCAGATAGTTGCGCGTTGCCGAGAAGCCTTGCAGCGCTGTATGCGCGTCGGGCGTGAACAGTACCTTGAACTCGCGCTTGCCGGCCATGAACTGATCGTAGTTGGTAGCGATGAGAGAGCCGGCCGGATACACCGTCTTGCCGACTTTGTAATCCTCGCGCGGCTTGATCAGCAACCAGTCGCGAATCACTGATTTTTCAGCACTATCGGGCGCCCCGATCTTGACCGGCTTGCCGGCCTTGTTGAGCTCAAACAGTTCGCTGCTGTAAAAATCCGGCATGCGATAAACAAAGCTGCGCTCATAACCGGGCGTGAAATCATGCGTCGCACCGGCGGTCATGTCTTTGACACCGGCCTCAAACACGGTCTTGGCAGCGCTCAGCGGAGTGCCCCGCTTCCAGATCTTGACGATGCGCGGATAGCCCGATGGCGTCATCGAACCCGGACCGAAATCCGTACTGACGAAGGCCGTGTCGGCATCGATATAGCTCATGCTGCCCTTGGCCTCGGGCAACCGGAAACCGTCTTTGAAAAAGGTGAGAGTGTTCAGATCGAATTCGCGGATCTCGACGGCATCGGCACCACCGCGCGAGAGTTGCACCAGGCAACGGTTATAGGGCGGCGGACAGTCGGAACCCTTGTATACCCAATTCGTGTTTTCTGCCTTACCCAAAGCATCGAGATCCAGCACCGGCTCCCATTTCGATTCGGCCTTGCGGAACTCTTCGAGCGTTGTCCGGCGCCACAGGCCGCGCGGATTCGACTCGTCCTTCCACAGGTTGTAGTAGTACTCGCCGATTTTCTCGACACCCGGAATCTTGGCCTTGGAATCGAGTTGCGCGCGGATGCCGGCTTCGAGTTGCTTGAACTCGGCGGTGGATGTCAGCGGCTCGACCGACTTGTTGCGCTCGCGGACCCACGCCAGTTGGCGTTCGCCCTCGACATCTTCGAGCCACAGATACGGATCGGCAGGTGCGTTGCTGTTCATGGATTTACCCGAAGAGGCCGCAGCGTTTGCAGTCGATTTGGGTGTTGCCGCCAAGGCCGTTGCCGTTAACAACGACGATGCGAGGGCCAACATGCCCACAGTCTGCCAGCGCGATACATTCATTCAGTAGCTTCTCTCTATTCAATGGTATTGGGACCGCGTGCTGCGGTCAGGATTCGTATTTGTTTAAGGCCAGCAGCAAGGTGGCACGGGCCTGTTCGCGCAGCTTGATCGGCGCAATGACTTCGGCGCCTTCGCCAAACTGCAGGACGTCCATCAGCAACTCACTGCTGTTGCTGTAAGGAACGCGCAGTTCGAAACGGCCATCGGGCAGATAGCGCGCCTGCTGGTCCTGATGCCAGACCTGATCGGCTACCCAGCGGGCCATCTTCTGCGAAAACACGATGGTGGCAATGTTGCGGCCATCGCCACTGAAAATACCGTAACCGCCGTCGGTCTCGCGGGCCAGTTCCTCGGCATCCATGTCGGCGGCGCGTTCGTCGATCAGGGTCGGCTTGCTGATGCAATCGAGCGAGAAGCGACGGAACTGGCGCTTGGTTTCATCAATGGCATCGAGATACCAGGTGTCCCGGTAATAGGTCAGCAGTTGCGGCGACACCACGCGATGCGTCCGCTCGCCGGTGGTGCGCGCGCGATAGTCAAACTCCAGACGCGTCCGCTGCAGCACGGCCGTGGCAATCACGCGAAACACTTCGTCAGGGATATTGCGGATCTGATGCGGCAACATGCGCAAGCGATCAAGCGCGGGACGACGTTTGCCGCCGGCCGTCTTCTCGAACATGGCGTTGACACGCTTTTCTAAGGGCGCCAGCAGATCACGCAGACCGCCCTGCGTGCGTGCGGCCATCGCTTGCACGGCGAGCAGTGCATTGAGCTCGTCCGGTGTTAGCCACATGCCCGGCAATTCAAAACGGTCATCCTGGTCGTGGTCATACCAGACGCCCTCCTCACTCGTTTCGATCGGGGCTTGCAGGTAATCGCGCAGATAGTTGATGTCGCGATAGACAGTAGCGCGAGAGGTTTCCAGTCGATCCATCAGATCCTGCACGCCAATAGGCGTACGCCGACCCGCCAGGATCTTGTGCAGTTTGATGACGCGTTCTGTCTTGTCCAAATCGGCCTCCGCTCGGCCGTGAACAGGCCGCTGTCTTTAGTCTAGCAAAGCGGCGCCAAGCAACTCGGCCGCACCGCCTTCGAGCAACTGATTGGCCACAAATTGACCCAAGTCCTCGGGCGAGTGATCGTCGGTCATCAGCATTTCCGCCTCGGCGCGCACCAGACGGCCGGTGGTGACATCGCCCACCCCACCTTGCAGATGCAGACGCTCGCCATTCAATGTGGCCAACGCCGAGACCGGCACGTGGCAGCTGCCATGCAGTGCGCGGTTCATGGCACGCTCGGCGCTCACACGCGTCCACGTGGCGGCATCGTTCAAGGCGCTGCACAGTCGCAGGCTCTCGGTATCGGCCGTGAAACATTCAATGGCGATGGCACCCTGCGCGGGTGCGGGCAACCAGTGCGGTGCCAGCAGGCGCGTGCGGATGCGCGAGTCAAAACCCAAACGCTTCAGACCGGCCGACGCCAGAATGATGGCGTGATACTCACCGGCATCCAGCTTGGCCAGACGCGTATTGACATTGCCACGCAGATCGCGGATCTCCAGATCGGGACGCAATGCGCGCAACTGTGCCTGACGACGCAACGACGAGGTTCCGACAATCGCACCCGTGGGCAGCGACTCCAAATCCGCCGCCAAATTACTGACGAAGGCATCGGACTCGTCCTCACGCGGCAGCACGGCGGCCAACGAAAAGCCCGGTTCCAGTTCCATCGGCACGTCTTTTAGCGAATGCACGGCCAGATTGGCCTCACCGCGTTCCATCGACAGTTCCAGTTCTTTCAGGAACAGGCCCTTGCCGCCGATTGCAGCGAGTGAGCGGTCCAGAACCTCATCGCCACGGGTGCTCAGCGGCACCAGCTCGATTTCGACGCCCGGGTGGGCCGCCTTGAGTTGGGCGGCCACGTATTCGGTTTGCCAGAGCGCCAACGGGCTCTTACGGGTAGCGATTTTCAGCACAGTCATGCATTTATTATCCGCCATTTAGGCGTTCCAGCAGAAGGCGGCGCAGCGGGGCCACATGCCGACGGCTGACCTGCATCTCCTGGCCGTCGTGCAAAGTGACGGTGTGGCGGTGCCTTCCTGTACTGCGTAGCGAACGAATGGCCTGCCGCGCGACCAGTCCGTTGCGGTGCACCCGCACGAAATGATGCGCCCCGAAGCGCTCCTCGAGCCGCCACAGGGGTTCGTCGATCAGATCTTCACCATGGCGATGGACGGCCGTGACGTATTTGTCCTCGGCGCGGAAACAGCGGATCTCGCGGATCGGAATGATCTTGAGCTCGCCGTGCAGACGCGAAGCCACGAACTCGAACGTGCCCTCGGACTCAGCAACTTGCAGCTTGGTTGTGCTCAAACCGGCCGACAGATACGCGGCCTTGTCGATGGCCTGCTCCAGTCGCTCGTACTCCAGCGGGCGCACCAGAAAATCACCGGCGCCGGCATCCAATGCAGCGCAGGCCTCGGACACTTTGCTGCCAATCGCCACCACTGCCGTGCGCTCGCTCCAGTCGGCAATGCGCCGGCACAGCTCGAGGCCGCGCCCGTGACCGATCTGCAGATCGAGCAGCACCACCTCGGGCTTTAATTGCTGGAAGGCACCAAAGGCGCCACGCAGATCCGAGGTCTGATGAATCTCGGCATCCACCCGCTCCGAACGCAGACGCGACACCAAGTGACGGCACAGCCGCAAATCGGACTCGATAATCAGGACTTTCATTTTGGATTCCCCTTTGGTCATGGATGAGGAATCCAAGTTGCTCCCGCCGGGCGGGCGCGCCTATCGGCGATCGGATTAGCCGGCCGTCAGAATCGTGCCTAACCAGCGCTGAAGATCGGTTACCTCTTGCGGCGCCAACTGGTGCTGCAGGCCTGCGTACGCATGCCACTGCACGTGGAACCCGACCGATTCGAGCAGCTGATACGACTGCATACCTGCGTGCATCGGCACGACCGGATCGATCATGCCGTGCGCCATAAAGATCTTGGACATCGGCTTGCGACCGCTGTTACGGTATTGCTCTGTCGTTGCCATTGGTGCCGGCAAGTAAGTCGACAGTGCAATCACGTGCGGCAGCCGGTGGCGCGACTGCAGGGCCATCGTCAATGCGATGGCACCACCTTGCGAGAAGCCGGCGAGGATCACGTTCTCGGGTGCAAATCCGGCGGCGATTTCCGCATCGATCAGTGCATCGATCTGCGCTACGGAGCCGTAAACGCCTTCGAGATCTGAGCGTTGCTCAAGATCCATTTCGCGGATGTCGTACCAAGCCCGCATCGGATAGCCGTTATTGATCGTGATCGGTCGCACGGGTGCGTGCGGGAACACGAATTTCAGATCGGGCCAATCGGGCTGAGCCAGCTCGGGAACCAGCGGCGCAAAATCAAAGCCATCGGCCCCTAAACCATGCAGCCAAATGACGACATAGCGCGGCGCGGGTCCGGTGGTAACGACGTGGGTCTCGAGCAAATCGGACATTAGAACTTGTACTCAAGCATCAGGCGATAGGACCGGTAGTTATTGGACCACGAATCGCGCTCGCTGTAACCCACCGGCAGATCCGAGTAGGCGTAGTTGTGCTCATCCTTAGGCAGCAGATTGTTGGCCGAGGCGCGCATCAGCAGCTTGGGCGTGAACTTGTACGTGGCGAAGGCATCCAGATTCCATGTCGACCACGTGCGGGCAATCGAGTTGTCCGAAGTGCGTGACGTGCGGCCCTGGTTGTAACTCAAGTCCGAACCTAACGTCATCTTGTTGTTCGGGCGCCAGTCAAAACCGAAGTTGCCGGTCAGCGGCGTTTGCGAAGCCAGCGCGTTGTACGGTGCGGACCAGTAGCTCACACGCGAACGGTTCCACGAAATGTTGGAACGGATGTCCATGTCGGGACCGGTCGGCAGCAGCGCGCGCAGCGGGAACTTGGCTTCGGCCGTTGCACCCCAGGCCTTGGCCGTACCGGCATTTTCCGGACGGCTGATCCACAGGTTCATATCCTGATCAAACTGGATGATGTTGGTGATCGCATCGTCAATATCACGGTAGTAGGCGCTCAGACCCATAAAACCGGTCTTACCGAAGTAATGTTCGTACGCGACGTCCAGTCCCATCGACAGTTCGGGGCGCAGTTGCGGATTGCCCGTGCTGAGCGGCGAGTTGACGGAGTTCTCGCCATCGATCGAAGGCGTGGCCCGCGGAATCAGCTGGCTCGAACCCGGTTGGTTATACGTGCGTGCCAAACCAATGCGAATCTGATCGCGCTCCATGCCCGGCAGGCGCCACAGCAAGTTCGCAATCGGGCTCAGCACGCTGGTGCTGTTGGTAAACGAACCGAACTGCAGGCCATTGACGTAAGTCTTGGAGCCCTCCCAACGCAGACCGAGGTAGGCCGATACATCTTTGCTGACGGGGAACTCATCTTGCGCAAAGACGGCGGCGCGGTTGATTTTGACGTCGACCTTGTCGGTGAAATACGAAGTCGATCCGCCCACCGGCGTATCCCACTGATTGCGCACCTGCACGGTGTCATCGGTGCTGAAATCCCAGCCGCTGCTGATCTTGTGCGTCTTGGCGACGGTGTTTTCGAACTTACCGTTGCTCTTGAGTCCGCGCGAGCTATTCTCGGAAACCCAATAGCGATCAATGATGTGGTTGCGGTTGACGTCGTAGCCGGTCAGCGGCGAGGTCGACTTGCTCTTGTCAAACTCCATGCCGACGCGCGTGGTGAACGTACCGGCATCGCCATAAGGATGCGTATATTCAAGCGAGGGACGAGCGCCCCACGACTTGGATTCGGTCTCGGTCCGCGAATACGGAATCGCCGCTTGCGCACCCACCGGCGAGATGTACGAAAGATCCGATGTGTTTTGGGACTTGTTGGCGTTGGCCATCATCTGGAACGCCATCGAATCGCCGCTCGGGAATGTCCAGTTCAAACGCGTCATGTTCATCAGGCCGGGATTGCTCATGTCCACGTCGCTCTGATTGATGCGTTGAGCAATCAGGTTGCCGTTGTCATCGTAGCGACGTTCTTCGCTGTTGGACTGATTTTCAAAATCCATTGCCATCGTACCGAGCATGACGTTGTAACCGAACGTCGGCGTGGAATTGGAGAACGTGATGTTGGCGCCGCCCATATTGCGACCGCCGCCGGTACCGCCGAACGCGCTCAACTTGCGTTGCGAACGCGACAGGTTCTTGCGCAGCACGACGTTGATAGTGCCGGCCACAGCACGGGTGCTGTTTTCAGCCGTCGCGCTGGGGATCACTTCGATGCGCTCAATCATTTCCGGCGCGATCTGCGAGAGGTTAAAGCCACTACCCTGCGCTTGGCCATCGACCAGGATCTGCGTGTAACCGCCACCCAGGCCGCGCATACGCGGACCGCCACCACGGCCGCCTTGGCTCACACCCGGCAGACGCTTGAGCACATCAAAGATGCTGGTGTCGCCTTGCTTGAGCAGGTCTTCGCGCTTGTAGATGATCTTGGAGACGGAGTCGTTGCGACGCTCGTCGGTATCGCTGCTGCCTTGCACTTTGACGGTGCCGACCTTGGTGGTCTTTTCCGCCGCGGCCTTATCGGCGTCAGTCGTGGTCGTCGTTGCAGTGGCGGGCGTCGGGTCAGCGGTCGTCGCAGTTTGCGTTTGCGTTTGCGTTTGCGCCTGAGCAATGGCGGTCGGCGAGACCAAGGCCATGGCAATAGCTAGCGTCAGTTGGGCGCGTACAGGCGCGGAAATAGCAGACATTCGAGGGGTTTCCTAAACAGTAGTGGCAAAGCGTACAGGCCGCCTTGCCGGGCGGCATGTGCAATCCGTCATAGAAACGCCACAACCCGTAAAAGGTTGACTAAGCAAGTAATCAGCGGTTCAGTTTGCGCCGCTATTTGCGATGCTTTCGGAGGCCATGAACTGCTCGATCGAGTCCGCATCACGGACCAGTGCATCGGTCAGCACTTCGTAGCCGGTCTCGGTGACCAGGACATCGTCTTCGATACGAATACCGATTCCGCGCCACTTGGCATCAACCTCGGTCGCATCGTGCGGAATATACAGACCCGGCTCGATCGTAAACACCATGCCCGGCTCCAGAATCCGCGACTCGCCATCAATGCGGTAATCACCGACATCGTGGGTATCCATTCCCAGCCAATGCCCTGTTTTATGCGGGTAAAACCGCTTGTAGGCGGAATTACGCACCAGTGTTTCGAGCTTGCCCTTAAGCAGTCCGAGCTCGAGAAGGCCTTCGGTCAATGTGGTCACCGCGGCCAAGTGCTGTTGCTCATACGCAGCGCCCGGCTCCACTTGTGCCAGTGCTGCGCGATTGGCTTTGACCACCACATCGTGCAGTTGACGTTGCGCTTTGCTGAAGCGGCCACTCGCAGGGAACGTACGCGTAATGTCCGATGCGTATCCTCGATACTCCGCACCCGCATCGATCAGGACCACATCGTTCTTGCCGATGCGATCGCGATTGGTCACGTAATGCAGCACGCAACCGTTGCTGCCCGCACCGACGATGCTGGTATAGGCCGGAGTGGCATCGTGCCATTTGAATACGCGTTCGAGTTCGGCCTGCAGCTGGTATTCGTACATGCCCGGTTGCACGGCGCGCATCGCGGCCTGATGACCGAGCACCGCAATGTCCGCGGCACGACGCATCAGCAACAGCTCGTCTTTGTCTTTGATCAGTCGCTGTTCGTTGATCAGCACGCTCAAGTCGAGCAGTTCGCGCGGCGGCGGATTGCCCATGTGCATCATGGCGCGTGTGCGGTTGAGCCAGGACATCAGTCGTGCATCGAACTCACTGTCACGGCCGAAATGCGCAAAGATGCGGCCCCTGCCTTCGATCAGGCCCGGCAGGATGTCATCAATGTCCGTAATCGGATACGCGTCATCAATACCGAGTGCATCGGGTGCGCCATCGGGTCCGAGTCGCGCGCCATCCCAAGCCTCACGATGCGGGTCGCGATCACGGCAGAACAGAATGCTCTCGCCATGTTTGCGGCCGGGCACCAGCACGAGAATGGCTTCGGGTTCTTCAAAACCTGTCAGATACAGAAGATCCGAATCCTGCCGAAATGCGTAATACGTATCGCGACTGCGCACTTTCTCCGTGGCAGCGGCGACGATGACGATCCCGCCTTCGCCAACGGACTCAAGCAGACGCTTACGACGCGATTGAAAGCGTGCCTTGCCGATCTTTGCAATCGGTTTCATGGTCAGTTGAATTGCCGGCGGTAATCACGCGCCATGGCCACTTCGCCATGCAACAGCAGGGCTGCAACTTTGACGAACTCTTCGATCTCGATCAGGGCATCCTCATCGGACTCGGCATCGGCCTCGAGATCCGAACGCGCGATCGCCACCAGATCCTGCAGCGCCTCCTGGGCGTCCTCGGACAGGCTGTCGGCCTTAGCGCCACCCAACCCGAAACCGCCTATAAAGCCGCTACACCACTCGAGCAGACGGGCCGATCGCAACTCAATGTCGGTCGCGTCATCGTCATCATCGGGAAGCAGGAGCTGGAACCCGAACTCCGAGTCCTTGAGCTGCTGCGCGGTGGTTTGCGCCAGTTTGTGCAGCTCCGAATCCTCGGCGGGCTTGGGCAGATCCGGATCCACCAGCAGTTGCGCGGGCCAATCGGCGCTCAGCGCTCCGCCGGCCGCCAGCCATCCTGTCAGCAATCCGTGCAACTCAGACGCGCTGACCTCGGCACCCATCTCGGCGACCTCGGCTGCGACCTGAAACTCTTCCGGCAACTTTCCCATTAATTCCCTCCGTCCCCATTATTATAAAAGGGGACGGAGGGAATTAATTGTGTTTAACAATTTCCCCCGACGCCGTAAGTCTCTATCATTAGTCCTATGAGCACCGACAACGTTTACGACCAGCTGCAGGCGCTATTGACCCGCGTCGATAGCCTGCATGACCGCGTGCGCCGCCTGACCGACGAGAACCGCAGCCTTCGACAGCAGCAGGAACAGCTGCATGCCGAGCGTTCGGCACTGATGGCCAAGAACGAACAAGCCCGCCAACGTGTCGAAGCGATGATCGTCCGCCTGAAATCCCTGGAGCAAAATACGTGACCGCGGCTGCAGAATCTGCCCCAATCCCTGTCAAGATCCGCATTCTCGACAAGGAATTCACCGTCGGCTGCGAGCCCGGCGAGAAAGCCGCACTGTTAGAAGCTGCCGAAGCGCTGGACGGCAAGATGCGCGCAATCCGCGGCGTCAATCGGATGGCTGCCATGGATCGTGTGATGTTGCTGGCGGCGCTGAATTTTGTGTCGGAGTTCCACGCACTGCAACAGGCACAAACGCGTCGTGAAGCTGAACTGTCCGATGTCGTGCGTACGCTGACCGACAAACTGGATACGCTGCAGAGCGATCCGGCGGTATAATCTCTACAGGTCCTCTGCCCTAAGCGACAGTGCATGTAAACAAATGCCTTGTCCCTTAAAAACGACACCGGAAATGTCAACGTGATCCGGCGTGCATGCCTGCCTTCGAGCGGGAAGCCCAACGATCACCGCGCGCTTCCACTTGGACCCTGGGTTCAAGGTCGTTTCATTCACATCGCCTGTGGCGGTGGACTCTTTTTTCTCACCGGCTCCGGCCCTGAGCCAAGGCATACGTCCCGATTTCACGCATGCGACAGGAACTACGAGCCGAGTTACGGGAACGCCGCCGTTCGCTATCCCCCACCGAGCGCATCCGTGCCGCCAATGATGTCGCGGCGACTTTACTGTCCCTGCCGTTTGCGCCGCAGAGCGGTTACGTCGCGGGCTACTGGTCCACTGATGGTGAGCTGGCCCTGCATGCCTGGCTGTTGGGGCTGCCTTCGAACGTGATCCCCTGTTTGCCCGTGTTGGCGCCCGGCAAGACGCTGCGATTTGCGCCGTATTTCGCGGGCGATCCGTTGCAGCACAACCGCTTTGGCATCCCCGAGCCTGTGTACAGCGAGTCGTCGTTGCTCACCGCGCATGACATGCAAATGGTCGTGATGCCGCTGGTCGGTTTTGATGACGAAGGCAATCGCCTCGGCATGGGTGGCGGATTCTACGATCGTACCTTTGCGTTTCGAACCGCGCCCGACAATGCACTGCCACCGCCGTGGTTAGTCGGTGTCGGCTATGATGTGCAGGCCGTCTCGGCGGGCACTTTAAAAATTGAACCGTGGGATGTGCGCCCGGACGCCATCTGCACTCCCAAGCGCCAACTGCTGTTCCCTGCCGCTGCAACTCCTCTTATCAACTGACCTACCGCTGCCATGCCGAAACATTATTGGCTCATGAAATCCGAGCCGGATGCATTCTCCATTGATGACCTTGCTGCCGTACCGCAGGAACCGTGGAGCGGCGTGCGTAATTATCAGGCGCGCAATTCAATGCGCGACGATATGCGGGTTGGCGATGAGGTCCTGTTCTATCACTCGAACGCGAAACCGGCCGGTATTGCGGGCTTGGCCAAAGTGGCTAGTGCCGCGTATCCCGATGAGACGCAGTTCGATCCGGAGTCGCATTATTACGACCCTAAAGCCACTCGCGAAACGCCGCGCTGGTTTATGGTCGATGTGAAGTTCGTCAGCAAGTTCTCAAAGATCTTGAGCCTTGCGGAAATCAAAGCGAATGCGCATCTGTTTTCTGCTGATTTTGTGCCCGTGCGCAAAGGCAGCCGTCTGTCGGTGGCTCCCGTAAGCGCGGAAGATTTCCGCACCGCCGTCCAACTCGCCAAATCCAAAAGGTAACTGATCATGTCCGAAGCAAAACGTCTCGCCGCCGAATCCGCGCTGCAGTATGTCGAAGATGGAATGATCGTTGGCGTCGGTACGGGTTCTACTGTCGCATACTTCATCGACGGCCTGGCCCGCATCAAAGATCGCATCAAGGGCGCGGTGTCCTCATCGGAGGAGAGCACTGAAAAAATGCTGGCCCACGGCATTGAAGTCTTTGATTTAAACAGCGTCGGTCAACTCTCGCTGTATGTCGATGGCGCCGACGAGTGCGATCCGCAACGCAACCTGATCAAGGGCGGCGGCGCGGCACTGACGCGTGAAAAAATCATCGCGCAAGCCAGCGAAAAGTTTGTCTGCATTGTCGATCCTTCGAAACAGGTCGAGCACCTGGGCGCATTCCCCTTACCTGTCGAAGTGATCCCCATGGCCAGATCGCTAGTGGCTCGCGAACTGGTCCGTCTTACCGGCGGCCAGCCCGTGTGGCGCATGAAGGATGAGGCCACTGCGGTGGTGACCGACAACGGCAATCACATCCTGGATTTGCATGGTCTGCGCATTGCCGATCCGGCCGCGCTGGAAACCAAGCTCAACCAGATTCCGGGTGTCGTCACTGTGGGTCTGTTTGCGTTGCGTCCTGCCGATATTCTGATCGTCGGCAAGTAAGTCATTAGCTGAGTTGCGCTACTTACTTGAGTAGCGCAATGTCGGATACGATCGAGCGCAGACCCAGCGCGTAACGCGAATAGCGGCCGGACAGGGCCTCACGCGCCACCGCGCTAACCCGCTTGATCGGATTACGTGAAAGATGCCCGCGGTGATGTGCATGGATGCGGCGTTGTTCCAGCTCATGGCGCCAACGCGGCTCCACGCCGCGCAACAGTTCACTGTTATGCAGCAGACGCTGCAGGCGCAGTGCTAAGCTGCGTTGCGAATCCCGACGCAATCCGTTCGCCGTCCAGAAATTACCGGCCGTAGGTGCCGTCATACCGATGGCATTCTCGCCATGCTGGCGGTAATCAATCAGTTTCTCGTCTAAGGCATCGATCTCAAAGCGATTGCCCAGAGCCATAACAAACGCAAGCCACTCGTCGTGCACCCAACCTGTAGGAATCGGCAAGGCATCGGCCAACGCCTCCTGTCGGACCGCAATGGTGGCCCCGGTTACCAATGTTCTTTGCAGCAGCAGATCGGCGGCTTCTCCACGATGAATTCGTGTGAGCTCCTGAGCAGAGACCTGCACGCCATCAAATAATGTGAAACCCAACTCGGTGCCATTGGCATCAACGAGTCGTGCATTGGTAAACAGCAGACCCAGACGCGGACGCGCGGCAAACTCCTGCATCATGCGTTCGATCTTATGCGGTTGCCACACGTCATCCTGATCACACAGGAAGACGACATCCGTCTTTACTTTACGCAGCAGACGCTCAAAGTTGGAGCGGTAACCGACGTTATCGAAACCGCGCTCCATATCGACCTGCACACCGCGCTCAGTAAAGCGCAACTCGTACAGCTCGAGAATCCGCCAGGTGGCCTCATCATCGGTCGAGGCATCATCACGCACCAGCAGCTGATCCGGCAAACGAGTCTGATTTAGCAGGCTATCGAGCTGCGCACGCAGAAATCGCGAGCCGTTATAGGTCGCGAGAACGATGGCTGTACTGAGGCTGTCACCATTCACTGCGCTGCTGCTGTCCGAGTGGTTCAATTGCATGCCAAAAAGCATAACGTAAACAAGCTCTGAATAACGACGAAAACTGCGAAATAGTCTGCTGATACGTGTGCAGTTGCAGTCGTGTGACAAAACGCACGCAAAGAAAAAACCCCGCACAGATCTGTACGGGGTTTTTGGTGTAAATGTCCAGCGATGACCTACTCTCACATGGCAAAGCCACACTACCATCGGCGCAAGAGCGTTTCACTTCCGAGTTCGGGATGGGATCGGGTGGTTCCACTCTGCTATTGTCACTGGACAAAGCTTGATTGACGGACGCGAGCAGCCGGTTGCGCTCGTGCGCACCCACGGTGCCTTGTTGCGTCCCGTCAAAAGGGGTTGGAATGTAGCGTTCGTTTTGGACCTTGCTGCGCACGCGTCGCGAGCCAAGGCCACTTGAGGTTATATGGTCAAGCCACACGGATCATTAGTATCAGTTAGCTCAATACATTGCTGCACTTACACACCTGACCTATCAACCACCTGGTCTTGATGGTTCCTTAAGGGGAGTCAAGCTCCCGGGAGATCTCATCTTGAGGCGCGCTTCCCGCTTAGATGCTTTCAGCGGTTAT